>JBEKFX010000014.1:0-134680 GCA_050013115.1 Polyangiaceae bacterium | reverse complement strand
GACGGCGGAGGCAACGACGGCGGAGGCAACGACGGCGGAGGCAACGACGGCGGGGCGGCCGACTGGGCCGGCGGCGCGGGCGGCGCAGCGCTTGCGAAAGACCCGGGCGCTCCGGACGGGGGCTCGGCCGCCGAGGGCGTCGCCGACGGGGACGACGGCGCAGCGCTCTCCGGCGGCGTGATGGATGATCCCGATGCTCCGGACCCCGGCCCTGGGGGCGACCCGGTACCCGTCTGCGGCGGCGAAGCGGACGAGGCGGGCCTGCTGTTCGCGGTCTCGACGGACGGACCGGATGAAGGTGACAGGGCCGAGGCTTGAACCATTGTAGTGGCCGTCGAGGCGGCGAAGGCAAACGCGAGCGGCAACATCGACCGTGCGCCTGCTTTAGCATGCGACATCGCACCCAAGAACCCGGTCTGGTAAAACCTTCGCATGGCCGCTTTCGACCCTCCGCTCGCCGAGTCCGACCCCGAAATCGCACGCCTCATCGCGCAAGAGAATCGGCTGGAGCACGACAAGATTCGTCTCATTGCCAGCGAGAACTACGCCTCTCGGGCCGTGATGGAGGCGACGGGGTCGGTACTGACCAACAAGTACTCGGAAGGGTACGCTCACAAGCGCTATTACGAAGGCCAAGAAGTGGTCGACGCCATCGAAGAGCTTGCGATCGGGCGGCTCAAATCACTCTTCGGTGGAAGAGGAGCCGCGGACTCGGCGGCGGCTCTCCATGTGAATGTCCAGCCCTACTCGGGCAGTCCTGCGAACCTGGCCGTGTATTTCGCATTCTGCGCGCCGGGCGACACAGTCATGGGGTTGGCGCTACCGGCCGGCGGCCACCTTACGCACGGCCATTCCGTTTCAATCACGGGTAAGTACTTCAAGAGCGTGCAGTACGGCGTGCGGCGATCAGACGAGCGGATGGATCTCGACGAAGTGCGCGATCTCGCGCGGCAGCACCGACCCAAGCTTCTCTGGTGCGGCACCACGGCGTATCCGCGGGCACTCGACTTCGTGGCCTTCCGAGCCATCGCCGACGAGGTGGGCGCTCGGCTCGTCGTCGACATGGCGCACATCGCAGGGCTCATCGCTGCAGGCGTACACTCCTCACCCTTCGGAATCGCAGACGTCATCACGTCGACGACGCACAAGACGTTTCGCGGCCCCCGCGGAGGAATGATCTTCTGCAAAAAGGAGCTCGCCGCGGCCATCGACAAGGCGGTCTTTCCAGGGCTGCAGGGCGGCCCTCACAATCACGTGACCGCCGCCATCGCGGTTGCCGCAAAGGAAGCGGCACGGCCTGAGTTCACGGCCTACGCGCGTGCAATCGTCGAAAATGCGAGGATGCTCGCTCGGGCTCTAGAAGACCGGGGATTTCGCGTGATTACCGGTGGTACGGACAACCATTTGCTCCTCGTCGACGTAACGAGCAAGAAAATCAGTGGCAAAGAGCTTGCGCAAGCGCTCGATCGGGCGGGCATCGTTCTCAACTACAACAGCGTGCCGTTCGACACACGCAAGCCCTTCGACCCGTCCGGTGTTCGCATCGGCACTCCTGCGACGACGACGAGAGGTATGGGCACCGACGTCATGCTGCGCATTGCCGAGTGGATCGATCGGGTAACCTTGCATCCAAGTGACGAGCAAAACATCGCCCGCGTTGCCGCCGAGGTGAAAGAGGTCTGTGCGAAATATCCGGCGCCGGGTATCCGCGTCTGAAGCGGCCAGCGCGGACGGGGACGCGATCCTTGCCCTCTTGGTCAGCGCAGGCAGGATTTCAAAGGTCGACCCATCGCGAGATACGACGGCGTCGAATGCTAGGACTTGTTGAGAAGGAGTCACGCAGCGAGGGGGGCCAGAAGCCGAGGAAAGCCGATCCGAAGAAGGTGTTCGGCGCCTTGGCTGCTCAGGCTCGGACTCGATTCGTATATCGACCCCGTTCGGCCGGGTGCTCGTTTTCGTAAGCCTGTACGGTCTCACGGGTGAGCTCCACCTCGAGCTCGCCCTCTTCCACAATTCGCGACTGGCACCCGAGACGGGACGTTGACCGGACGTCGAAGGCCTTGTCGAGGATGTCGGCCTCGTCGTCCTCCTGGTCGCTCAGCCGATCGGCACCCTGCACGACATAGACATGACACGTCGAGCAGGCGCAGACGCCCCCGCAGGCGCTCCCCTCCGGAACACGAGCCCGTGCGGCGGCCTCCAGGATGGATGTTCCGATCGGAACTTCGACTTCGCCGAAACCTTTGAACCGAACGATCGCCATTCGCACCGGGCCTCCGTCACCGGGCGTGAGCTTCGTCCACGCCTTTGGCATGCTCGACAGCCTTTTCCACCACGTCCATCTTGCGACCCCCGATGGCCCGCGCGATGGCTCGATTCATGCGCCGTCCAGCAAAGGCCTTGGTCGCATCATCGAGGGCTTCGATGCATGCCTGGATCCGACGCGGATCGTCACCCTCGAGGGACTCCTCGAGGGCGGCGCACGCTTGCTCGATGCGGGCCTCTTCTCCCACGTGAAGGAGGTCCTTGTCGACCCGCAACGCCTTCGTCGCGGCGCCGAGAATGCGGCCCCCATCCACGCGATTCTCGGCGAGTCGACGCCGCTGCAGGTCTTCCTCACCGTGATCGAGCGCATCGAGCAACATGCGCTCGACGGCGGCGTCATTCAGGCCGTAACTCGGCTTCACCGTCACCGACTGCTCGATCCCCGTCGTGAGCTCCTTCGCGTGCACTCCGAGGAGCCCATCCGCGTCGACTTCGAGGGTCAGTTCCAGCCTGGCCATCCCAGCGGGCATGGGAGGGATGCCTTTCAACACGAACCGCGCCAGACTCCGATTGTCCGCGACGAGCTCTCGCTCGCCTTGAACGACGTGTATCTCGAAACCGGTCTGCTGGTCCTCCTGGGTCGTGTACGTCGACCGGGCCGCGCAGGGAATCGTGGAATTGCGCGGGAGGACTTTGTCGACGACGCCGCCACCAACTTCGATTCCGATCGAAAGGGGAATGACGTCGAGGAGCAAGACGTCGTCGCTCCGCCCCTCGCCCGCGAGAAGATCAGCCTGAACGGCGGCGCCGAGCGCAACGACCTGGTCCGGATCGATGTCCGCGAGGGGCTCCTTTCCGAAAAGCCCGCCAACGTAGCGGCGCACCGCCGGAACTCGTGTGGCACCGCCGACGAGAATGACCCCATCGAGGTCGCCGGCCTTGAGACCTGCGTCCTTCAGAGCGCGGCGACAAGCGACGCCTGTTCGATCGAGCAACGGCTGAATCAGCTGCTCGAATCGAGCGCGCGTGATCGTGACATGACGCTCGCCGGGAACCTCCGCCTCGACCGAGTCAGCCGTCGACAATGCGTGCTTTGCTTTTCGTGCTTCGTCAAGTACCCAGCGAACGACCTGTGGCGTTTGACGCGCCGGCTCGAACCCGACGAATGCGAGCAGCTCGTGGGCGAGCGCACGATCCATGTCGTCGCCGCCGAGCTGGCTATCGCCACCCGTCGAACGCACCTGAAACACTCCGTCTTCGAGCACCAGAATCGTGACATCGAACGTTCCGCCCCCGAGGTCGTAAACTGCAAACGTCCCATTTTGCCTTTTCTCGAGTCCGTACGCCAGTGCAGCAGCTGTCGGTTCGTTCAGCAGGCGCAGAACCTCGAGACCGGCGAGACGCCCGGCATCCCTCGTCGCCTGACGCTGCGCATCGTCGAAGTAGGCTGGCACCGTAATCACCGCGCCTCCGATGCTTCGGAGCTCGTCTTCGGCCTGGGCCTTCAGCGCTCGCAAGATCTCCGCGCTCACCTCGACAGGGCTGATCAGCCGATTGCCCGCGACTTTGAATCGCACGACGTTCGCTTCGTCCGGTGTGCCGGAAACGAACTCATAGGGACCCAGTCGGCGTGTCTCCGGATCGTCGGCGCCCCGACCCATGAAGCGCTTGGCGCTCACGATGGTGTCGCGCGGGTATGCCGACGCGAGGCGAAGGGCGCGCCGGCCGACCACGACCTCACCGCTTGGCAGATACGAAACGGCGCTCGGGACGAGGAATTCCTGATCGCAGTCGGCAATGGCCACCGGCCGTTCGTTTTTCACGTACGCCACGAGAGAATTCGTGGTTCCGAGGTCGATCCCGATGGGACGCGGCGGAGCTTTGGGGTCGAAAATTTCGAACAGTGCCATCTATGCCGCCAATTCGTCTTCGATGGCGCTCACCTCGTCGAGAAAGCGCCGGTAAAAGCGGAGCTCTGCGAGCTTGTGCAGGAGCGATGCGCTTTCGCCCCGAGCAAACCCCTCAGCCAGTCCTGCCTCGATCTCCTGTCTGCGTCGATCGACGGCGACCGCCATCCGGCGAATCATCGACAAATCGCGGGCCTCTTTTGCTTCGGCCAGGCGCTCTCTTTGCTCGAGCATGTCCATCAGGAACTCAGGATCAGCAACGGTCTCGCGGTTCTCTCCGACGATGACGCCCCGCAGCGTCAAGAGCGCTTCGGCCCGGCGCACAGGATCGCGAACGACGCGCCACGCCTCGTTGGCCTCAACTGCCCTCGCGAGCGCCTGTCGTCGCTCGGTCGCGCTCGCGTTGACGTAGCGGTCGGGATGAAGGGCGCGTGAGAGCTCGCGATGCGCCTTCTCCAACGCTTCGAGGTCGACCTCGAAGCTGGGAACGATTCCAAGGGTTGCAAACGGGTCCATTGCAGCGGTTGGAAGGCGCTCCGGCCTTCCCTCACTCAACTGAAAGAATATCGACTACACGGAGAACGAGCTGCCACACCCGCAGCCGCTTTTTTCGTTCGGATTGACGAATTTGAAGCCTTGCCGCATCAGGGACTGCTCCCAATCGAGAACGGTGCCATTCAAATAGATGAGGCTCTTGGGGTCCACGACGATGCGAACCCTCGCCCCGTCGCTCGCAACATGGTCGAACACGCGGTCACGGACGCGCGGCGCACCGTCATGGAACTCGATGACGTAGGAAAAGCCGGAGCATCCGCCTCCGCGGATACCCAGACGCAAACCTGCCTCCGGAGTCCCGCGCTTCGCAAGCTGCCTTGCAATGGCGTCGACCGCCTTCGGCGAGACCGTCAGACCGAGGGAGGTAGGATCCGACGTTCGTTCGTTCGCAGTCTGCTGCGTCATCCCTTGCCGTCGCCGGCCAACGCGCGACGCTCCTGCTGTTTTTTGCGATAGTCAGCGATTGCGCTCTTGATCGCGTCCTCGGCGAGGACCGAGCAGTGGATCTTCACGGGGGGAAGGCTCAGCTCTTCGACGATCTGAGAGTTTTTGATCGCCTGCGCCTCGTCGATGGTCTTGCCCTTGATCCATTCTGTTGCGAGCGAGGAGCTCGCAATGGCCGAACCACACCCGAAGGTCTTGAACTTGGCGTCTTCGATGACTCCGTCGTCGCTGACGCGGATCTGGAGCCGCATGACGTCACCGCAAGCGGGCGCACCGACCAAACCTGTACCCACGTTGGGGTCGCCCTTGTCAAGGGTGCCTACGTTTCGCGGATTCTCGTAATGTTCGATGACTTTGGTGCTGTATGCCATGGCTCGTTTTCCAAATTTCGAATGGGGTGGGTGGGGTACGCTTCGTTCCCTCGTGTGCTGCGGCCGCTAATGAGCGACCCACTGAACGCTTTTCAGATCAATGCCGTCCTTGTGCATCTCGTAAAGTGGAGAGATCTCACGCAGGCGTTCGACCTTGTCCACGACGAGATCGCCGACATAGTCGACCTCCTCCTCGGTATTGAACCGACCGAGACCGAACCGGATGCTCGAATGCGCCAGCTCGTCGCCGACCCCGAGGGCGCGCAAAACGTAGCTTGGTTCGAGACTCGCCGAAGTACAGGCCGAGCCCGAGCTCACGGCCACGTCCTTGATGGCCATCAGCAGGCCTTCGCCTTCGACGAAATTGAACGAGAGGTTCAGGTTGCCCGGCAGCCGATGCTCCCATGAACCGTTAACGTAAACCTCGTCGAGACGACCCATGATCCGCGCACGCAGCCGGTCGCGAAGGCCGAGCAGGCGCGCATTGTCGACCTTGGCGTCGGTCATCATGACCTCGCAGGCCTTGCCAAAACCGACGATGAGCGGCACCGCCAGCGTGCCCGACCTCATCCCTCGCTCGTGACCCCCGCCGTCCATCTGTGCAACCAGGCGAACACGAGGACGGCTCCGACGAACGTAGAGCGCACCGATGCCCTTCGGACCATAGATTTTGTGCGCCGTGAGCGACGCGAGGTCGACGTTCATCGCCTGAACGTCGAAGGCGACCTTGCCGACTCCCTGGACGGCGTCACTGTGCAGGAGAACCCCGCGATCGCGGGTGATCTTGCCGATTTCCTCGAGCGGCTGCACGGCGCCAATCTCGTTATTGGCCAGCATGACGCTGACGAGGATCGTTTTTTCCCTGATGGCACGTCGGACGTCGTCCGGGTCGACTCGACCGTCCTTGCCGACGCCCAGATAGGTCACCTCAAAGCCCGCTTTTTCGAGCCTCTTGCACGTATCGAGGACCGCTTTGTGCTCGGTCACCGTCGTGATGATGTGGTTGCCCTTGTCCTTGTAGAATTCAGCGACGCCCTTGATGGCGAGGTTGTCGCTCTCGGTGGCGCCACTGGTCAATACGATCTCTTTGCTGTCCTTTGCACCGATCAGGCGGGCCATCCGCTCGCGCGCAACGTCGACAGCCTCTTCGGCCTCCCACCCGAACTTGTGGCTGCGGCTCGCGGCATTCCCGAATTTCGTCGTGAAATACGGGATCATCTCTTCGAGGACGCGCGGGTCGACCGGCGTCGTCGAGTGGTAGTCCATGAAAATCGGGAGCTTCAGAGCCATCGTGGTCTCTTGGTCGAGTCGGGTGAACGGTTCGGACGTACACTCATCGCGGACGAGCCCTAGTGGGCGCGGAACCCTAGAACGAGCTCCGGCACGTTCGTTTGCTTGTCGTGGAGGTCACATTCGTTGCAAGCGCTGAGCAGGCGCTGCGGGTCACAGACGTCGCACGTGTCGAGGTAGTCGAGGGTCGCCGACAGGTCGGATTCGAGCGCTTCCAATCGACGCTTCAGCTCCTGAGTCTCTTTGAGCTTGCGGGCATAAACCTCCCGCATTCGTTTCATGGCCCCGGACGCGCTCTCGACATGTTCCCACTCGTGCACGACGGTCTGGATGTCGCCTAGGCTGAACCCCATGGCTTGGAGGCGATTGATCCAGCGGATCCGCAGCAATGCCTCTTGGCCGTAAAGCCGAAATCGACCTTTGGACCGCGCCGCGGGGCTCAACAGTCCCAACTCTTCGTACAGATGGATGGCCCGAACGGTCTTGCCCGCTTCCCTTGCCAGATCACCGATCTGCATCAATTCTCGACGATCGAGCGTTTCCCCCACGTTCGGAGCACTCGAATCGTCGAGCAACGACGATTCGGACGGTGGCGGACCGGGGGCACGAACCAGGGGAAGGCGAAGGTGATCGGTCATCGTTGACCCACGTCTTACGCATGCGTCTTACGTATGCGTTCGAGTTCTGACTCGAGGTAGATAGGTGAGCGGTCTCTTGTCGTCAAGAGCGACGGGGCGCCGCGGTGGGGGCCCGCGACCGGACTGTTCGCGCGCCACTGAACCGCTCTCCTATCCCGAAGCCGGATTGCAGGCCGGTCTGTGGCACCCAGGACTGATCGTGCACCCGGCCCCTCAACCGCTCGGGTTATCCCAGAGTGAAGTATGGCCGACTGCCGGCAGCCCGAGCCGTTCGGGTGATACCCGGCGGCCCGGAACCGCTCCGTCGAACAGCCAAATCTCGCAGCGCGCCCCGTGCCCGGCTATTCGGAGGCTGTCGGGAAATAGAGGCGTTCAGCTGTCCGAATCAGGGTCACCCCGGTTGCCAGCAGTCCGAGCGCGACCAGTGCGCGGCCGAACACGCTGGCCGCGGCGACCGTCGGCTCTGTGAACAGCGAAGCGGGAGCGTCACGAAGACCGATGATGAGCCCGGCAAAGATGGCGAACAGCCCAAGGAACGCGGCCAGCATCGCCGCACGTTGTCGGACCATGTCATCGGGATGCCCACCCAGCCGTCCCGAAGCCGAATCGGACGGCGGCCGCGTCGACTCGACGAGTCCGCGCCACCAGCTCGGTCGTAGAGCCGGGACCCCCGCCCCGACGCGGGCCGGCGAACCCTCGATCCGTTCGGACTTGGCGGCTTCAGCCTGGCCGGGCACCTGTGCGCCGCTGACGCCAGGAGCCGGGGTGCCAGAAACCGGGCGCGACGGCGAGACAGATGGACTTCGGGCGGGTGGCAGCGGGGGTCGACCGAGTGGCGGGAGCTTCGTCGTGGCCAAATGATCATCCACGGAACTGTGAGGTGGCCGGTCGCCGCCTTCGACGCCTTCATCGAGGTTGGTGTTCGCCTCGTCCATGTCGTCTTCCACTGACACCTCCCCGACACATATGCCAGGAGATTCGCTGTCGCGAGAATATTGTAGGCAAATCATATGGGTAGCTCCGTCACCCTCGCGGCTCCGTCACCCTCGCGGCTCCGTCGCCCTCGCGGCTCCCGTCATCCACGCGGCTCCCGTCATCCACGCGGCTCCCGTCACCCAAGCGGCTCCGTCGCCCTCGCGGATCCATCACGGAGCTCCGGTCATGGATCATTCCGGCTGGCGCGTCCTCGCGCGGGCGTCTCTTGCCGTCGCAAGCACGCTCGTTCGCAGCGCCTCATCGATCTGAAGCCACAGTCGACGAACCTCGGCAGGAACACCGTGGACGGCAAGGACCTCTTCGAGCAGGCGGTGGCGGCGATCGAAGTGACCTGGAAGAAGCGGCAGGGCGGCGTGGGCCTCGGGCAACGGCTTGCCCTCGTAGCGGGCTTTGCCCCCAAGAAATGCCGAGGTGAACGCAACCTGGGCCTCGACGATCGCAGCCTTATTCTTTCCCTCGAAAAGAAAGCCAACCATGGGATCGATGAAGAGCCGGTCGTAGAGAGACTGGAGCACCGAGCGGACGGCCGGCTCACCACCCATGGCCTCGAAAGCCGTGGTCATCCGAAGACCACGTCGATGCCCACGGCCCCTTTGACGATCTGAGCAATGGTCGCGAAGAGTTCCTCACCTCGGCCTTTGTCGTCGAGCCAGCGCTTTGCGTGATCGTCCCACGAAAAGTGCCAAGCGCGAGAATTTGCCGCAAGCCAGATTTGGCGAGTCGGGCGCTGCGTGTTGACGATGCAGCGGCGACCGTCGCGGAGGGTTAGCGTGAGGACGTCGCCGGCCAGCTCGCAATCGACGATCTCCGGATCCACATTCTCGAATCCGTCACCGATGGTGCGAAAGGCCGTGTCCGCGAGATTCTCGTACGTGCTCTCGTCCATGGACAGAGGCTTAGCCCAAGACCGGATCGCTTTCGATTCGGTGTCGTCCCCGCAGCGACAGGCAGGGCGCCGCGCCCGCTCGTTGCGCGAACTCGCTGTAAGTGGGGCCCTCGGGCCTTTCGCGCTAATTGAGCGAATGAGGCTGGGCGAGTAGAAACGGGGCGATGACGGCGTCGAATTCACGTCCGTCCGGCCGCTGCATCTGGTAGGTCCCGCGCATCTGGCCGCGAGGCGTTTGCAGCACGCAGCCGCTCGTGTATTCGAACTCTTCGCCCGGCCGCAGATAGGGCTGCCTACCCACAACGCCGGGCCCACGCACTTCCTCGACCTTGCCGTTTCCGTCGGTGATGATCCAATGCCTCGTCCGGAGCTGGGCAGGCTCCCCCCCTTCGTTCACGATCTGCACAGTGTACGCGAAGACGTAGCGCCGCGCGGCGGGCAACGATTGATCGACCACGTAACTGCTCCGGACCGTAACGCGAATGCCCTCGGTCAACGCGGAAGATGTTTCGGTCGCCAACATGGAGGCATTCTTAGCGTACACAAGGACGCTCCGGGATCGGCCAAAAGCGTAGCTGCGACGGCGGTCGTCTGGATGCGATGCCGGCCGTCCTCATCGGCGGGGTGACGGCGGACCGCGCGGACCGGTCCGCCTTTCATCGAATGCCTTCGAGCGATCGTGCGGCGTCCCGTCTCGAGCGGGCCATTCACGCTCGAGGAGGCGTGCCGCCCTCGAGCTTACGCGCCCTACTCATGTGGGCGGAACGGTATCACCGCGAGCGACCCGACATCGGGCAACCATCGGCATGTGGTCAGAGAGCCCGTGGAAAAGCGCCGACCGGTCCCCGTAGGGGTGCGTGTCGTCGAAATCGAGCCACCTCAGCCCGACGCCCGTGAAGACGTGGTCCAGGTGCATTCTCAAGCGAAGGAAGCCCGCCGTTGGCCAGTTCGCCAGTTCCTCGGTGCTGAGCCGATAGCGATGTGCAAAGGCGTCGGTCCACCCGTGCTCGTCCACGAGGAAGCGATAGACCGGAGAACCCGGCAAAGAATTGAAGTCGCCGACGACGACGAAGCGATCACTTGCCCGCTCGCGTTCGACGAATCGGACGAGATTGCGGGCTTCTTCGAGTTGATTTTTGCCCCAGCCCAGTCGTCGCGGCTCGGTCCAGAACTCGCGGGCGAGCGCGGCAGGCAGGCTCAGGTGGGTGTTGAAGACGTCAATGGCTCCGGTCCCGCGCTGCGTTCGGTGGCGAAAGCGCGCATGCGCACAGATGCGCGTCTGCTTGAATCGCCGAATCGGATGCAACCGGCGGTGGGTGATGTCGTGCGGCATCTCCGCGTTGTGATGATCCACAGCGAAGTCGGCGTGCGCGAGGATGGCCAGACCGGTTGTGTACACGTGCGTGCGGGACGACAGGCGGTAAGCGTGAGCCGGGAAATAGTAGGCGTCGTAAGCGTCCGGCTTTTCCGCCTTCGAGAGCGAACCAGAAAGCATTTGCATGAAGCGTTCGAGCTGGGTCTCTTCACCTCGATGCGCGAGCGTCGAGCGGAGCGACCTCGTCTCGACCTCCTGCAAGCACACGATCGTGGGCATCGGCTCGAGCGCCGCGATGGCGTCGGCGATGCGCTTCATGGCCGTGCGGGTGCTTGCGAGACCACGCGTCGCGTGACCAAAATAGCGAACGTTATAGCTCAGGATCCGCAGCGGCTGCATACGGCGAACGCGGGCTCGGTCAGTGTCCCATGACCGCCAATGTCACCGCACCGCCGACCACCAGGGCCAGCAGTCCGACAATCAGCGGCAAGAGCCAACTCGGTTTTGCGACAGCAGGGCCGGACGGTGCCGCGTCGTCTCCCGGATTCGCAACGAAGACCTCGTCCGATCGCGGAGGGGCGGTCGGCTGTGGCTCACCGAGAGATGCGGAACCCGGACTCGCCCGAGCGAACGGGTCGGCTGCGACCGCGAGGGGGGCCACCTTCGAAACGGCTCGATCGGAGGGCGCCTCGGCAATTTGTTGCGCGAGATCTCGCTGCGACGTGATGGCCCAAAGTCGATGGTCGCCGGCAAGTCCGTAGGCGTGACCGATCGCATCGGCCAATGCGCCAACGGTCGGCGTTCGGATGTTCGGGTTCTTGGCCAGGCCCTGCTCGAACACACCATCGAGTTCATCGGGAATGCGGTACTTCGATACCGCCGCCTTGGTACTCGGCGGATCTGGGTCCTTGGTCAAGATGGCCAGTAAGATGGACGGCCCATTCGTGCCCACGAAGGGCACCGTTCCTGTCACACATTCGTAAGCCAACGCCGCGAGCGAAAATACGTCGGCGCGGGCGTTGAGCGTCTCAAGCCCCTGCGCTTGCTCGGGTGCCATGTAATACGGGCTGCCGATGGTCGTGCCCAACACCGTCAGCTTCTTTCGATTTCCCCCGGTATCCTTCACGCTGCCAAAGTCGAGGATCTTGACCGTATCGCCCTCGCGCGTGCCGCAGAGAAACAGGTTGTCTGGCTTCAGATCACGATGGATGAAGCCGCGCGCATGCGCTTCATCCATACCGATGGCCACGTGCGACAGCATCCGAACGAGTCGCTCGGGCGGAAGCATCCGTTCGCGCTTGAGCGTGTAACGGAGCTCCTCGCCATCGAGAAATTCCATGACGAGCACCCAGGTGTTCGAAACCGGGTCACGCTGGAAATCGAGAACGCGGACGATGTGCTCGTGTGGCAGGAGTGCGCTGATCTCGTACTCTCGCTTGAATCGCTCCAGGGCCACGTCGTCCTTGGCGACGTCGTCGTGCAAGATTTTGAGCGCGACCCGCGAGTCGTTCTGCTTGTCAATGGCTTCGTAGACCCGCCCCATGCCGCCGTCGGCCACTGTCCGTCGGATCTCGTAGCGCCCGCAGAGCTTCGCACCGATTCGCGCGTCGTCGTCCGATGGCGCAACCGGGGACTTGCTCGCCGACGTCAATGCCGTGCCGTCCTCCGGACAGAAGCCGGCGTCATTCGGAAAGACGCGCTGGCACTTCGGGCAGCTCTTCATGTCGGAACCGGCCCGGGATACACCACGATGAGACTACCTCGACCCTTCGGTCCTGCGAAGATCGACCGTAGAATTCACGCCCGCAAACGTCCGTTCAGCCTCGGTCCTGAGAGGCGGGAGCTCCCGCAGACGGCGGGGCTGCGAAATAGATGATGCGATTGCACGAGGGACACTGCTCGAGGGTGGGCTCCCGTCGAAGGCGATGAAAGAGCTGCGGAGGAAGGGCCATGTGACAGGCCTTGCAGGTGCCATCCGTCGTTTGCGCGATGGCCGTCCCACGCTTCGAACGGATCATGTCGTACCGACGATAAAGGGGCGGCGGCAGCGCCTTGACGGCTGCATCTCGCTCGGCCTGCTTCGCTCGCGCTTTGCCTTCGGCGTCGTGCAGCTTCGAGCTGATGTCCCCTTCCCGAGCATTCAGCTCCCCGAGCAATTTCCGGTGGTCGGCTTCGGTCGCTTCGATTTGCTGCCGCGCGCCTTCCGCGTCGGCCGTCAATTTGCCGATCTCGTCTTCGCGGTCGCGGACGAGCTTTCGAAGCTCTTCGAGCTCGCGCTGCGCGGCATTCGCTTCCCGCTCGGTTCTCGACCGAGACAGCTTCTCGCGCGAATGGTCGAGCTGCTGGGTCATGTTCCGGACATCTTGAATCAGCTCCCCTCGCCCCTTGTCCATTACAGCAAGGGCCGCGCGGTCGCTGGAGAGCTTGTCGTCGAGCTTGCCGATGCCGGACTTCAAACCGTCAAGCGTCGAGCGCTCCTGCGAGAGCTGGTCCTGGAGTTCTTTGAGTTCTGAGTCGATGTGCGCGAGCTTTTCGAGGGCGCGAATCTGGTCGGGGATGCTCAATTCGTCACTCCCAAACGAGGAAGAGAGGGTGCCGAGGTACATAGCGCAGCGGCACGCGTGATGCGACGATGCGCCGTTCCGTGACCTGCATGTCGAGGGAAAGGGTCGGGGTTTCGGTGCGGCGCACAAGCCGCAATCGCTCGACCGCAACGGAGATCCGGCGTCCGGGGTGAGTCGCGCAAAGGCCGTTTCGAGGGGGCTGCCTCGTGCGGAGGCTTGCTCCGTGAAGCCAGTCCAGGACCGACCAGTGGGCCCACCTGGGTTCGAACCAGGAACGGCCCGGTTATGAGCCGGGGGCTCTGACCGATTGAGCTATGGGCCCGGGTCGGACGTTCGCGCCGTCGCGTCGTCGCGAAACCGAAGCGATCGTGCCGGGCGGCGACTGACACGCGGCAAACGTAGTCGAAAGGAAACGCGGACGGAAGCCTTGCGACGACAACTTGCGTGGTCAAGGCACACAAGCGAACGCTCGGAGCCCGCCGGGTGCGCCATCGGGAGACGCCACGAGGAGCCGGGCCGTCTGTCGCGCTGCATCGGGCAGCGCCTCGAGCGCCCCGCTCAAAGCCACCAGGGGGCGTGCGTCGTTCATCGCATCCTCGACGCTCGGCGGCCCTAAGGGAGAGCCCGTCCTATCGAGTGGCATGAGCCGCAGGCTCTCCTCGGGACCGACCCAGGAGAGCCAAATGGACGGGCCGTCGACGAGCTCGGGACCTCCCCGCCCGAGTCCGTCGGTCGCGAAGGCAAGCGGCGGGGCGATGCGCTCACCGTCGATCACAACCCGAAGGAGCAGCCCGCCCGACCCATCCACCGTCTCGCCGTCGTCGCGCGCCACGACAAGCAGGGGCCCCTCCCCCGGAAGTCTTTGTACGTCATAGGCGGACACGTGTCCACGAGGGGAGGTCAGCCGGTGCGAGGGGCCGGTGCGAGCCCCGTGCTCGTCCACAGCGACCGATTCGAGCCAGCCGAACGCCGCCGTCTCGCCGGGTGACTCGGCCACCGATCGGTCGCCGAGCGCCGGCTTCGCGTCCGGCTGGCGAGCGACCCAAAGCACCGTGAAGCCGGGGGGCGTCACGACGACGCGAGGAAGCTCAACATCCGCGTCGGGCGGGGACAGCGCGACAGGTGTCGCCGCGGCGTCACCTGGAGCGAACGCAGCAGCGCGCACGACGCCGCGGGGGCCTTCCGCCACTTCATCCCAGACGACAAGGGTCGTCCACCCGAGCGACGCCACGTCAAACCCGAAGGAGTCATCGCGCTGTTCGAAGACGCGAAGCTGCCGCACAGAGGCCTCGCCGCCGGGTGGAATGCGATATACGTCGAGCTCCCGACGAATTTCCTCCGTCGGCAGGCCGTAGGCGACGGCGAGCCATTCGTCTCCTCGGAGCGCGAGACGTGGCGGCGGAGCGTCGCCGAGCGTCGGTCCAAGGTCGACGATTCGCATACCTGGATTGGATGGCCCACTGACGATCGCGACGGCCGCCGTTCGTCCCCCCACAGCTGGATGAACGAAACCAACGGCTGTGAGAGAGCCGGAAACGAGGGCGTCACCCACATCGAGATAGCTGTCGCTGAGCGCATGTGCGCGGCTGTCGGCGAGGTCCAACGTCGGGCCCTGCGGGACGCAGCGCGACCGGACCAGGGCCGACGCGGAGCTCAAGGCGCCCGCTGCGGTCCGACCACTCACCTGCCCGGCGGCTCCCGCGCGGTCTTCATGCTGCAAAAGGCCGGGGTCTTCCCGCGAACCCCTGGAACAAGCTGCAACCGCTAGTGCGAGTTCGACGACAGCCGCGCGACCGCCCGCGCCTCTCATGGTTCCAAGAAGCCGTCGAGGACTTCAAGAGCCAAATCGTAGCGCTCGAGCGGCGGCATGAGATAGGCGCCCGCTACACGCCCGCGCACGGAGGAAAGCATCTCGCGAGCGATGGCGACCCCCTCTTTGCGCGCCGCCGCACCGGTCCCCGCCCTGCGCATTCGCTCGCGGATCTCCGTCGGCACCTGCATTCCGGGGACCTCATTGTGGAGAAACTCGGCATTGCGGTAGCTCGCGAGAGGGAGGATCCCGACGAGGACGGGTAGCTCGAGAGGCGCTATGTCGCGCAGGAATCGGTCGAGCACATCGGGCGAATAGACAGGCTGCGTCATGACGAGCTCGGCGCCCGCGTCTTTCTTTTGGCGGAGTCGGTCGACCTCCCGCTCGTAGTTGAGCGCGGCCGGCTCGGCGCCGGTCGCGAGGAGAAAACGCGTCGTCGCCCCGAGCGGCTTTCCACCAGGGTCCACGCCGTGGTTCAATCGAGCGGCGAGCTTGAGAATGCCGACCGAGTCGAGGTCGTAGACGGCTGTCGCATCGGGGAAATCTCCCATCTTCGGCGGATCGCCGGTGATGACGACAAGATTTCTCACGCCCAAGTCGTGGGCGCCGAGCAAATGGGCAAGCGTCCCCAGGAGGTTTCGATCGCGCCCGCAGACGTGCAGGATGACTTCGATGTCGGCCTCACGAGCCACGCGCACTGCGAGTGCGAGATTGCTCATCCTGGCCTGGGCTCGCGCGCCGTCCGCGATGTTGACGGCGTCAATGCCTGCGGCCCTCAGTGACTTCGCCGCCTGCACGGCGCGCGATGGGTCGAGTCCTACCGGGGGATTCACTTCGACGGACGTGACGAATTTGCGGCGGACGATTTTCGCCGCGAGGCCACTCCGTTCCGGGAGAGGCGGCGCGTCGAGCGCCCCAGGAACGCTCAAAGCAATCGACCGGAGGTGAGGTGCCGGGGAATCCCTCGTCCCTTCCTCTTCGCTTCGCGGTTCCAGATTGCCGGTCGCTCCCGCCATACGGGCTGCCGCCGCGATGCGGCGAACGTGTTCGGGCGTCGTACCGCAACAGCCGCCGACAAGGCGCACTCCGACGCGGAACATGCGGCGGGCGTAGACCCCGAAGTATTCCGGCGTCGACACGTAGACCATGCGCTCGTCGACCCGTCGCGGCAGGCCGGCGTTCGGGGCAGCGAAAACGGGCAGACCCGCAGAGATCATGGTTTCGGCCGCCGCAAGCACGCCCATCGGCCCTTCCGAGCAATTCACCCCGACGACGCTTGCGCCAAGCTCCCGAACGAGGCGGGCGATTTCGGACGCGGGGGTGCCCTCGGCCATCCGGCCGCTCTCGTCGAAGGACACACTCGCGATGACGGGGACGCGTCCTTCGGAAGCCTCGACGGCAGACTCCACGGCGACGCGGAGCTCGGGGGTTTGGCGAATCGTCTCGACGATCAACGCGTCGACCCCCGCGTCGAGAAGCGCACGGGCCTGTTCGAAGAGGACGCTCCTCACCTTGGCCAGGTCCGTCGCCCCGGCCCCACCGGCATCGCCGAGAAAGTACCCGCTCGGTCCAAGGGCACCGACCACGTAAGCGCGATTGGACGCCGCCGTGCGGGCCAGCCGAACGCCGGCCGCGTTGAGCTCGCGGACACGCGACGCAAGGCCATATTTTTCGAGCCGGAGAGCGTTCGCGCCGAACGTGTTCGATTCGATGACTTGAGCGCCAGCGCGCAGATAGTCCTCGTGCACCCGCGCCACGAGCTCAGGGCGAGAGGTGTTAAGCTCCTCGAAGCACGCGCTGTAGAGCACGCCGCGCTCGTAGAGCTGGGTGCCCATGGCCCCGTCGACGACGAGGGCGCCGGCGCGCACGGCCTCGAGGAAGGGACGATCGATCACGGGCGGGGAAGACGGCGACATGAGCGAAAACCAAGCGTAGCCCGAGCTACGGCGTTGTCGCGATCGGCGCAAGAGCCACACGCCCGACGGCCGCGTCGCGGCCGTCGCGCCCCAACCTGCGAAGCGCTTGCCGAGGGTCTGGGCCACACACCGCCGGAAGAGGGCGGCGGAGCACGCGCCTTACCCGCGCCAAGGACAATCGAGGGGTTGCCGATCCTCGACCGCGTCTTCACACGCTGATACACGCCCTTCGTGGGGAACCTATTCAACGAGCTGACAAGCGCGCTGCCCGGCATCGCGGCGAGCGCGAAAGAAGCAGACCGCCTCTTTTACGCTCGCGATCTCTGGCCGCGCCACCACATCGCGGTCCGCGCAGGCGACGTCGGGCGCCACAAACCCGGCGCGATCGTATGGCCTGAGTCGACCGGCGAGGTTTCCAGAATCGTCACGTGGGCGCACGACTCAGGCGTTGCGATCGTGCCCTTCGGCGCCGGAAGCGGAGTCTGCGGCGGCGTGCTGCCGTCCGAAGCCCAAATCGTGGTGGATCTGAAGCGGCTGTCCCGCGTTCGGGCGATCGATGCGGGCGGTCCGACGGTCGATGTCGAAGCGGGTCAGCTCGGCGTGACGCTCGAGCAACACCTGAATCGCGCCGGCTTCACATTGGGCCATTACCCCTCGTCCATCATGTGCAGCACGGTCGGTGGATGGGTCGCGACGCGCAGCGCAGGACAATGCTCCGGAGCCTACGGGAAGATCGAGGACATGACCGTCGCGCTCGAGTGCGTCACCGGCGAAGGGAAAGTCGTCAAGCTGCGCCGAAGGACGAGCGAGCCCGATCTCGCTTCGCTCGTCCTCGGCAGCGAGGGAACGATGGCCATCGTCACAAGCGCCGTCTTGCGTCTCCACCCCGCGCCGACGACACGCAGCTTTGCGGCCTGGTCCTTTCGGTCGATGGAGCAAGGCATGCTGGCGATGCGGTCGCTCTTTCAGGAAGGCTTACGCCCAGCCGTCGCGCGGCTCTACGATCCCTTCGACGCCATGCTCGCGCGCCGCGTCCGTACGCACGACGGCACCCTGCATCGTCCCTCGAAAGGCCCGGCGCCCGGATCCGGGGGAGCCGCGCTCCGCACGCTCTTGCGGAACCCCGGCCTCGTCAACGACTTGCTCCACTCGAGGCTCGGATCGCGCCTTCTCGGCGGTGCGATGTTGCTTGTCATCTTCGAAGGTGGGGGGCCAGGGCCCGCGCGCGACGCGGAGCGCGCCCGTCGACTGGCCGAGCAAGCGGGCGGCAGGTGGGACGGCGAGACGCCCGCGCGCCGATGGCTCGAGCACCGGTATTCCGTCAGTTATCGGCAGGCGCCGATCTTCGCCTCCGGCGCCTTCGTCGACACGATGGAGGTGGCGGCTCCCTGGTCGAAGCTCGCGGGGGTCTACGATCGGGTTCGGCGTGCGCTCGGAGCTTATGCCTTCGTCATGGCTCACTTCAGCCATGCGTATCCAGACGGTTGTTGCATTTACTTCTCGTTCGCCGGTGCCGCGAAGGGGGGCCCTGGCGAATGGGACACGCTTTGCGCACGGACCTACGACCGTGCGTGGCACGCCGCGTCGACGGCCGCGGTCGATGCAGGTGCAACGCTGTCGCATCACCACGGAGTCGGCCGTTCCAAGGCTCCGCGACTGGGCGCCGAGCTCGGGGCAGGAATCGACCTCGTGCGCGGGTTGATGAAAGCGTTCGATCCTCGAGGCATTCTCAATCCCGGAAACCTGCTCGGACCGAGGTCGGACCGACCGATTGCGCTCGCTCCGACTTACGCCGGGGCGCAGGAATCTGCGTTGGCGGCAGCCGAGCCGTCCATCGTCCTCGACCGCGAAAGCCTTCTCGCCTCCATCGAGGCATCCGCCGATCTGCGAGACGTCGAGCGGCGCCTGGGCAATGCCGGGCTAACGCTCGGACTGAACGGTGTTCCGGCGATGAACGTTGGGGACTGGCTGGCGCTTGGCGCGCCCGGCATCCGTGATCGCTGGCTAGACCCCGTCGATCAAGGGGTTGCCGGGCTGGAGGCCATGCTGCCGGACGGACGCCTGCTGCAGATCCGCCCGGCGCCGCGGCGAGCGGTCGGGCCGGATTTGAGCGCGCTCTTCATCGGGGCGCGGGGGCGCTTCGGACAGATCACGCGCGCGTGGCTGCGCGTCCACCCTCGCTCCGTCACCCGCCCTGCGACAGCCCCATTTCGCTGCGACCGCGATCCCGCCGTCGAGCCTGAAGAGCGCGCGATTCTCGATGCCATCGAACGGGCACTGACCCCGTCGATCGAACCCTGAGCCTGCGGCTGCCGCAGCCACGACGTCCCGACTGCCCGCCGCCCTTGCAAGGGGTCGCCCCGTCAGCGGCGGCCCCGACCCGATTTACCCCGGTGGCCACGCCATCGGACGGCCGCCGAGGACGTGGCAATGAAGGTGGAGAACGCTTTGCCCACCGTCGACACCTTCGTTGAGGACGAGTCGGTAGCCTGCGGCCGACAAGCCGAGTTGCTCGGCAACGCCACGGGCCGTGAGCATCAAGTGGCCAAGCCATGGGCCGTCCTCGGGGCCGGACCCATGGATTCCGGTGATGTGCCGCCTCGGCACGACGAGCACGTGCGTCGGCGCCACCGGCCGGATGTCGCGGAACGCGACGGTATGGGCGTCCTCGAAAACGATTTGAGCGGGAACCGACTTTGCGACGATGTTGCAGAAGAGACAGCTCGACATATCTTGACTCCGATGGCCCTATGAAAAAGCGCTACGTGACCTCGGGAAGCCTCAGGCCCGCCGAAAGGCGCCGGAGAGCCGCCTCGATACGAGCTCGATCTTCGTCGTCCGCCTGAATCCCCCCCACGCTCGCACGCCCCGCCAGGTAGGCGACGCAAGCGTATTCGGCTTCCGTCAGCAGGGCCCGCCGATCGATCCGGAGGCCCGGGACACGATAACGGAGCTCGCGATCACCAGGGCGAGCGACGATTTGCAGGGATTCAACCCGTCCGTGGCCGCCCGCGAGCTGCCGCACGATGCCCCGGAGCAATGCAGCCCGTACGCGAGCGCGGCGCACTTCGGGATCTTCGAAGAGAGCGAAGCTTCGATTGCGCGACAGCAGCCCGGGGACCAGGGTCATGCCGACGACGAGGGCTTCGCGGTCGACCGAAGCACGCATTTCACGCGTCGGCCTCCCCGCCGTCGCTGAGCAAAGTCGTCGCCGAGGGAGCCACGCCTGCGGCATGGAGGCGCTCGGCCTGATAATGGGTCCGAAGCGCCGTGACCAGCTCATCGAGATCGCCCTCGATGACCCGGTCCAGCTTGCCAAGCGTCATGCGGATGCGGTGATCGGTCACGCGATTCTGGGGAAAGTTGTACGTCCGGATCTTTTGCGAGCGTTCGCCTGTCGACACCATGCTGCGGCGTGTTTGCGCTTCTTCGGCGTCGAGCCTCTCGCGTTCGATGTCGAGCAGGCGGCTGCGAAGGACCTTGAGCGCTTTGGCCTTGTTCTTGAGTTGGGAACGCTCGTCCTGGCACTTGACGATAATTCCGCTCGGCTTGTGCAGCACCTGAACGGCGCTGTTTGTCGTGTTCACGCCCTGGCCGCCAGGCCCGCCGCTCGCCGCAATGCTGATCTCGAGGTCCTTGTCGTCGACGTGAATGTCGACTTCGTCCGCCTCGGGCAGAACGGCCACGGTCGCCGTCGAGGTGTGAATGCGGCCTTGCTGTTCGGTTGCTGGTACCCGCTGGACGCGATGGACGCCGCCCTCGAACCGAAGCTGAGAATAGACGTCTTTCCCGGTAACGAGGGCGATGCACTCCTTCACGCCCCCCGTCGCGCTCTCGCTCGAGGACAGGATCTCGATTTTCCAGCCCTTGGCTTCTGCGTATCGCGAGTACATGCGAAATAGGTCGGCTGCGAAAAGCGCGGCTTCCTCCCCACCTTCTCCGCTTCGGATCTCGAGAATCGTATTTTTCTTGTCGCGCGGGTCCGGAGGCAAGAGAAGGAGGTTAATCGCTTGCTCGAGGGCCGCGCGCTCGCCGACGAGACCAGGGAGCTCCGACTGAGCAAGCTCGCGCAGCTCCGGGTCGCCGAGGGCTTCCTCGTCGTCTTGGATCTTGCGTTCGAGCTCGCGGTAGCGGGCGAACGCGCCGACGACCGCCTCGAGATCGCTCCGTTCCTTATTGAGCTTCTGGAGCTTTCCCCGATCGGCGAGAACATCCGGCCGGCACAAAAGCTCTTCGAGCTCGCCATATCGGTGCACGAGCTGCTTGAGCCTGTCGGTCGGGAGCATGGGGCCTGGCGATTAGCATAACCCACCGAGGCGCCCGGTTGCTGAGGCGCCGCGGAGGAATGCTCGGGAACTCGACCGGCTCGACCGGTCGAATATCACGGCAGCGAAGTGCTGGCTTCGCCCGCCACGAGAGCCGCGTAGCTCGAGAATCGAGCCTCGGTCGGGCCAGGCGACAGCCCGCCGTTGCCCGGACGAAACAGCGTGGCCCGCAAGCTGGCGAGGGCGACCTCGAGCTGAGCGTCATCGGGCTCCGCAGTCGTGATCTTTTGGACCCAAAAACCCGGCCAGAGAAGAAGGCGCAGAGGCCCGCGGGTGCAATAACGGGCGAAGAGACGTTGGAGCTCGAATGCCAAGGCGACGAGGGCGGGAAGAAAAGGAAGCTTTTCGGCGAAGAAGACGGCGTTGTCGAGCACGACGCTGCCCGTTCGGATTCGGGGCAAGAGTGCACCGACGGCCGTAAAGATGACGATCGAGACGAGCGCGACCATGACGAGAAAGGTGGTGCCACAGCGCGGATGGAACGTGGTCTTCGGACGGGCGTTTTCGACCGTCAGGGGCTCGCCCGCTTCATAGGTGCTGATCGTCTTGTGCTCCGCTCCGTGGTACTGAAAGACACGTCGAATCTCGGGCACGCGCCGAATGGCCAGCAGGTAGCCAATGACGATGCTGAGCTTCAATAGACCCGTCATCGCCTGGAAAGCCGGGCTCTGGACTGCGTAGCCGAGGTGAAAGATTCGATTGATGACGGCCGCAGCGCCCTGCGGCAATGCGACGAAAAAAAGGACGACGAGCGCGAGCATGGCGTACCGGCTTCGCGCGCCTGCGCTCGCGGTCGATGGAGGTGCCGGGGGCCCGGCCTCGCCGTCTCGCGTCGCTATAACGACGAGGGCGACACCAAGGGCGGAAACCGTTCCTCGCAACCCTCGCCCGGAACCGGCGGCACCGCCGTCCATGTCGCTCTCGAGCTGCTCGACGCTGAAACGCAGCGCCTCGCTGCCTAACCGCAGCGATTCGACGAGAGACGCGAGTCCCCTCGCGAAAGGCCAACGCGCGATGCCCTCGCCATGGGCCGGCACCTCGCGCTCGCGAACGTGGAGGCTGCCGTCGCGGCGCCTCACGACGACGGCGAAGGCCTTCGGCGCGCGCATCATGACGCCCTCGAGGACGGCTTGGCCCCCGATGTACGGACGCGCTTGTCCGCTCGACATGCTCCCCCCTGCTGCTACTTCGCGGCTTCGGCGGCTTTCGGAAGACTGGCCTTCTTCTCGTAACGCTTGCGGAATCGATCGACCCGGCCGGCGGTATCGATGAGCTTTTGCGTTCCCGTATAAAAGGGATGACAAGCGGAGCACACGTCGACTTGGATGTCTCCGCGGGTCGAGCGCGTCACGAATGTGTTGCCACATGCGCAGCTCACGCGAGCGGCCGGATAGTTGGGGTGAATGCCTTCCTTCATGGCGGAAGCGGGAACGTAGCTTCTTCCCCCTGGCCTCGCAAGGGGTCGACCGGGCGCGTCGCGAGACGACCCAAGCCACGGCGCACGGCCCTTCCTTCGAAAAATCAGAACGGGATGTCGTCCTCGGCGCCCGCGGGGCTTGCGGGACCGGGGTCGATGTCGTCGTCGGGCGGGCCCTCGGACGCGTCGACGTCGCGACGACCGCGTCCAGCTGGCGGGCCGCTGACCTCCCTCGGCGATTCGCCAGCGCGCGCTCCCTCGGGCCGAGTGCCCCGACCGGCCCCTGGGAGCACGATGTTCACGGCCACGACTTCCGTCGAATAGCGCTTCTCCCCATTTTTCTCGTAGCTCGACGTCTGCAGTCGACCCTCGACGAAAAGGAGATCTCCCTTTTGCAAAATCTTGCCGAGTGCTTCGGCGCGGCGGCCCCAGATGGTGACGCGGTGCCATTCCGTTCGCTCTTGCCTGACATTATTCCGGTCGAGGTACGTCTCGTTGGTGGCGAGGCGCAGCTTGAGCACGGCCTGGCCACCCGCGGTCACCCGCAGCTCGGGGTCGGCCCCCATATTGCCGAGCAGCATCACACGGTTCAACCCTTCAGCCATCGCAGTCACTCCTTCTTCGTTACGTCGTTCTCGGTCGAAACCGAGGCCGCTACCTCGATCGAATCCCGGACGCCAGCGCCGCCCGGGCTTTCATTACCCCCATCGACCGCCCTGCGCTAAGGTTGCGCCGCCGTGAGCCTCGATGACCTTCGAAAGCGCATCGACGAACTCGATGACGGGATCCTCAAGCTTCTCGACGAGCGCGCGCGCGTCGTCTCCGACGTCGCGCGGGAGAAGCGCGACGCACGCCTCCCGACCTATGACCCCGAACGCGAACGCCTTGTTCTCGATCGGCTGGCTGCGCGGGCCGGGCGCTTTCCCGCCGATGCCATTCGCGCCGTGTACCGTGAAGTGATGAGCGCGTGCCTGGCGCTCCAAGAGCCTCTCAAGGTCGCCTATCTCGGGCCGGAAGGCACTTTTTCCCACGCGGCAGCGCGCGCCTTCTTCGGCCTGGCGGCCACCTATCTGGAGGCGACGACGTTCGAGGGTGTCTTCGACGCCGTGACGCGGAGGCAAGCTCAGGATGGCGTCCTGCCGATCGAAAACTCGACCGAAGGATCGGTGCCGAATGCCATCGACGCGCTCATCGCCAACGATCTGCTCATTCGCGCCGAGTTCGAGCTCGAGGTGGCGCAGTGCTTGCTTACGCGAGCGACCAGTCTGGCCTCGATTGCCCGTGTTTACTCGCACCCGCAACCGCTCGGCCAGTGCCGTCTGTGGCTTGCCAAGAACGTCGGCGGTGCGCAGCTCGTGCAATCCACATCCACAACGGCCGCGGTGCGCGAAGCGATGGTGGACCCGGGCGGCGCGGCCGTCGCCAGCCGCTTTGCGTCCGAAATCTACGGCCTACCTGTCATGCGCGAACGCATCCAAGACCACGCGGAAAATTACACGCGCTTCGCCATTGTCTCCACGACGGACGCCGCGCGCACGGGAGACGACAAGACCTCGGTCGCCTTCACCCTGCGCGATGGCCACGGACGCGGCGCACTCCTTCGTGCGCTGACCGTATTCGACGAGGAGGCCGTCAACCTGTCGCGAATCGAATCACGGCCCAGCCGAGAGAAGCCGTGGGATTACGTCTTTTTCGCCGAGCTCGAGGGCCACCGCGACGATGCGAGGATCGACCGGGCCATCGTGCGCCTCCGTGAAAAATGCCCGATGGTGAAGCACTTGGGCAGCTACCCGCGAGCACGACGGGCGTCCTGACGTACGCCCCATGGACATGGCCGCGTCAAGCAGCGTTCGTACCCTGATCGTCGGCGCCGGGGTCACGGGGCTGGCGACCGCCGCCGCGCTCTCTTCGAACGGGGACGACGACTACCTCGTCCTCGAGGCCGACCGGGAAATCGGCGGGTGGTGTAAGACCGTCGTCAAAGACGGTTTCGTCTGGGATTATTCAGGCCATTTCTTTCATTTCAAAAACGACGGAATCGAGAAATGGCTGCGCGACCGCATGCCGGGCCAAGAGATTCGCGTGGTCGAGAAACGGACGTTCATCGCGTTCGACGGGATGCGAATCGATTTTCCTTTTCAGAAAAACATTCATCAGTTACCGCGCGAAGACTTCATCGACTGCCTCTACGATCTCTATTTCGCCCGATCGAGCGACGTGCCGCGCTCGGCCGCCCCACCGGAGAGCAACTTCAGAGAGATGCTCGAGGCGCGCTTCGGACGCGCAATCTGCGAGCGCTTCCTCTTTCCCTATAACGAGAAGCTCTATGCATGCGACCTCGCCACGCTCGACAAGGACGCGATGGGGCGATTTTTTCCCCATGCCGACTTGAGCGACGTCATTCGAAACATGCGGCGCCCCGACAACGCCAGCTACAATGCGACGTTTACTTACCCGAAGGGAGGGGCGTTCGAATACGTCCGGGCGCTGGCGAGCGCGGTGAGGAGCGACGCGATTGCGCTCGACGAGCCCCTCCTCGGCGTCGACCTCGAGCGAAAGATCGCGCGTACCGGACGACGGGCGATCCGGTTCGAGCGGCTCGCATCGAGCGCGCCCTTCAGTCGCTTCGCGGCTCTCTGTGGGCTGGCTCATGACGCTTCGGTCTGGGCGTGGAACAAAGTGCTTGTCTTCAATCTAGGGTTCGATGCGAAGGGCGACCGCGACGTGCATTGGGTGTACTACCCGTCGCGCGACACGATCTTTTATCGCGTCGGGTGGTACGACAACATCTTCGATGCTGACCGGTTGAGCTTGTACGTGGAGGTTGGTTTCCCTCACGACGCCGAAATCGATGTACCGGCAACGCGCGAGCGTGTCCTTCGGGATCTGAAGCGCGAAGGCATTCTCCGAGATCAACGCCTGGTTGCCGAACACTCGGTCGTGATGGATCCTGCTTATGTACACGTCACCAAACGCTCGATGGCCGAGCACGCACGGCTCGCGGGGGTTATGCGCAAGCGCGGCGTGTGGCCCGTCGGACGGTACGGCGGCTGGACCTATTGCTCCATCGAAGACAACATCGTCGAGGCTCGCGCCCTGGTCTCGACATGGTAAGCCCGGCTGCTGACCGGGGGGGCTCGTGCGCGAGAGGTCGACGGCAGCGTCCGTCGGGACGTATCTTTCTTTCCAAACGGACACCCATTTCGTAAATAGGCAACCTTCATGGCAGCCGCACAATCACCCCGAGCCGCAGCCCAAGTCGTGGACCCGCACATCTCGATCGTCATCCCCATCTACAACGAGCAGGCGATCCTGCATGCGTCCATCGTCGATCTGCGCGAGCGACTCAGGCCGCTCGGGTGGAGCTACGAGATCATCCTGGCTGAAAATGGCTCGAAGGACCGCACGGTCGACATTGGCCACGAGCTCGCAGAAAAGTACGCCGATGCGAACGACGGCCAGGTGAAGATCATCAGCCTGGGGGAGCCAAACTACGGAAAGGCGCTCAAACAGGGCATCCTTCTGGCGCGCGGCGACCTCGTGCTCTGCGACGAGATCGACCTCTGCGACACCAATTTCCATCGTCGTGCCGTCGAGATTCTCGAGACCGGCGCGGCGGACCTCGTCATCGGTAGCAAGCTCGCGGTCGGAGCTGCGGACGAGCGGCCGCTCGTTCGCCACGCGGCAAGCGTCGCTTACTCGACCTTGCTCAAGGTCCTCCTCGGATTTCGGGGCACCGACACGCACGGCCTGAAGGCCTTCCGACGCCTCGCGCTGCTCGACGTCGTACGAGCGTGCCTCGTCGACAAGGACGTCTTCGCCAGCGAGTTCGTCATCCGTGCCGACCGTGGCGGCATCGTCATCCAGGAAGTTCCCGTCCACATCATCGAGAAGCGGCCTCCGAGCATCAATCTTTTCAAGCGCGTCCCCAACGTGATGAAGAGCTTGGCGAAGCTCACTTGGTCGGTTCGAATTCGCGGGTGATCGGATCTGATTGGCACGAAGCCGGTCCATGCGGATTCTTTACGGCGTCGTCGGCGAGGGGATGGGGCATGCGATCCGCAGCAAGGTCGTCTGCGAGCACCTCGTCGGAAAAGGTCACGACGTCAAGATCGTCGTCAGCGGTCGTGCCCACGCCATGCTCTCCAAATCGTTTCGAGATGTCGTCGAAATCCGCGGGCTCACCATCCGCTACGTCAACAATCGCGTCGACCGTGACGGTACGCTCGCGAGAAATATGCTGGCGGCGCCATGGATGCTCGCAGCGAACGTGAACGCCTATTTCGCCAAGGTAGCCGGCTTCCGCGCCGACGCCGTCATCAGCGACTTCGACTCGTTTGCCTATTTGTTCGCGCGGCGACATCGAATCCCGATCGTCTCGATCGACAATCAACAAATCATCAGCCGTTGCAAACTCCCCAGATTCGCGAAACAAGGGGTCAAAATCGACCATCAGATGACCAAGGCGTTCGTGCGGGCAAAGCTGCCCGGTTGCGATCACTACATCGTGACGACGTTCTTCGAACCTCCCATTCGAAGTCGGTTCCGCAAGAACACGACCCTCGTGCCACCCATCGTCCGCGACACGGTTCTCGAGGCAGGCTCACGCGCCCGGGCCGGCCACCACGTGCTCGTCTATCAAACCTCGACGAGCGACTCCAACTTACTTGATCAGCTCGAACGGGTCTCCGAACGCGAGTTCATCGTCTACGGACTGCGTCGGAGCGCGAGGCGCGGCAACTGCACCATCAAGGAATTCAGCGAGACGGGGTTCGTTGAAGATCTAGCCACCGCAGCCGCTGTCGTTTGCAACGGCGGCTTGTCGCTCATTGGAGAAGGACTCTACCTCGGGAAGCCTATTTTGAGCATTCCCGTACGCGCTCAATACGAGCAGGTGCTGAACGCGCGCTACCTTGAGCAGCTCGGGTACGGGCTCGAGTCTCCGCGCATCGATGCCGACCTCTTGCGCGTTTTTCTGGCGGAAGCGCCGAAATACGCCGCGCGGGTGGCCAAACATCGGCAGGACGGCAACCGCGTTCTCTTCGACGAAGTCGACCGCGTGCTCCACCGCTTCGAGCGAAAGAAGAAAAAGAAGAAGGCGAGAGAGGACGAGCCCGAGGTCGGCGACGAGGACGACGAGACGTACGACGACGTGTAAAGCGGCGCGGAAGAGGGCGCGCTGTCGACCTCTTGCTAACGAAGATACGTCCCCCATGCCGGCAGGCGCCCAAAGCGTTGCGGAAGAGGGCGCGCTGTCGACGCGTGCTAGAACGGCAAGGTGCCCGACGAGCCGGTTCCGTCCCTCCCTCCACGTCCGACTTCGATGGCCCTCGCTGACCCATCCGTCCCGGCGGACGAGGTGGACGTCGTGGTCATCGGCGGAGGCATCAACGGCGTCGGCGTGGCGCGAGACCTCGCGCTCCGTGGACTGCGGGTCGTGCTCTTCGAGCGAAATGACATTGCTTTCGGCGCAAGCGGCAACTCGAGCGGAATGATTCACGGCGGGGTTCGCTATCTATCCAAAGCACCACACGTGACGGAGACGTCCTGTCGTGACTCCGGCTACATCCAGCGCATTGCACCCCATCTTTTGTTTCGCATTCCCTTTCTGATGCCGCTTCGTTCGAGTGCAACGGCCCGCCTCGCGCTCGAACTTGTCGACGCGTACTTCCGAGCCTACGACGACTACCAGCCGCTCAAACGCGGCGAGCCGCACTGTCGGCTCGACGAGGCGGATCTGCGGCGACTCGAGCCAGGGCTCGTGGGAGGACTCTGCGGCGGCATCGCGTTCGACGAGTGGGGGGTCGATGGATCGCGGCTTTGCGTCCTCAACGTCATCGATGCCGTCGAGCACGGCGCGCAGGTGCACGTTCACACACCAGTCGTTTCGATCGCTCGCTACGGCGTGCCACGGGGGAGTGCGCGCTACCTCGTCGAAGCGCGGCACCGCCGGGGCTTCGCTCGCCATCGCGTTCGCGCCCGCGTCGTCGTCAATGCGACGGGAGCTTGGGCGCCCATCACGGCCTCGCTCGGCGGGCTGCCCCAGAGCGACGTCCGGGTACGCCCTGGCAAGGGGATCCACGTTGTGCTCGACAGGCGGATCACGAATTACGGCGTTCTCTCCGAGGCCATCGACGGACGTCAGATTTTCCTCGAGCCCTGGCAGAACGTCAGCGTACTCGGCACGACCGACGACGACTATTACGGGGATCTCGACGACGTGCGGGCCACGAGCGAAGAGGCGCGCTACCTCATCCAAGGCGTCGCGCGCGTCCTGCCGAGCGTCCGACTGGCACGCGCCATCGGAACGTACGCGGGTGTGCGGGCGACGCTGTACGAATACGGGCCGAACGAAGACAGCCTCTCGCGAGACCACAGAGTCGTCGACCACGGTCCGGGTGGCGTGCCGGGTGTCTATTCGATGATCGGAGGCAAGCTTGCGAGCTACCGGCTCTTCGCTCAGGAGCTGAGCGACGTGGTCGCGCCGCGCGATTTCGACATCGGCACGCCGTGCACGACGCACACTCGTGCCCTGCCGGGGGGCGTGGGCGTTCCCGATGCGCTGGCACTGGCCGAACGCTACGGAGTGACCCCGGTCGCCGCACGCCGTCTCGCGTATCGACATGGCGAGCGCGCCGTGCACATCCTCGAGCGGGGATCGCAACGGCCGCGCGAGCTGGACGTCACTTGCCCGTGCGAGCCGGTGCTCGAAGCCGAAGTGCGTCACGCGGTGCGCGCTGAGCTCGCACAGAGCGTGGAGGACGTCGCCCGGCGAACGCGACTCGGGCTCGGCGCCTGCGGCGGAATGCGATGCGCGGCCCGATGTGGTCAGATCGTCGCCGAGGAGCTCGGTTTCGAGCCAGCCGAGGGTCGGACGATGGCGCGAGAATTCATCGCGCACCAAATGCGCGCCCGCATCGTGGCCCTGGGCCCGCAGCAAGCGCGCCAGGAAGCGCTGACGGCGGCCCACGTTCGGGCCTCGCTCGGCGAGGTCACGTGAGCTTCGCGGCAACCGTGCGCGGAGGCCGAGGGCGCACCGTTCTCGTCGTCGGAGCGGGCGTCGCTGGTGCGGCCGCCGCGCTTGCCGCAGCTCGCAGCGGAGCGAGCGTCACGGTTCTCGACGGAGGAACGGGCGCCTCAACGCTTGCGACCGGCGCCTTGGACCTCGGACCTTGGGAGCACGCCGCTTCGAGCGATACGTCGCTTCACGAAGAGGCACGAACCGCGCTCGACACGCTCGGAGGTTACGCCATTCCGAGTCGCGGGTCGCTGCTCCTCACGACGGCGGGGCTGGTCCGGCGCGCCCGCGGTCACGACGCCGCGCTGCTCGACGTAGCTCCGACGAGGGGTGGGCGCGTCGCAGTCGTTCGCTGTCCGCGAGCGGGATGGGACGCCGACGGCCTGGCGCGCGCCTGGGGCGAACGATTCTTTCCCTTGGATGCCGCCGTGCTTCGAACGACCGACGAGCGAGTCGTACCCGATGCGGATTTGGCCGAACGCCACGACGACGAGGCGCGCCGCGACTGGTTGGCTGCGAGACTGCGCGAGGCCCTGGCACGATCGGAAGGCTCGTGGGCGGCCATCGTCCTACCGCCTCTGCTCGGCATCGATCGCGCTCGCGCCGAAGAGCTCACCCAACGCGTGGGCGCTCCGTGCGGCGAAGCCATGGGCCTTCCGGGTGGCCCATCGGGCCTGCGGTTCGAGCGGGCGAGTCGGCGCGCCTATGCCGGCGCAGGCATTGCGCACGTCGTGGCGCGGGCCACGCGAGTCGCACGAGCCGAAGGACACTTCATCGTGCAAACCGAGGAGGAGGGCGCGTTCGAAGCCCAAGCCGTGGTCCTGGCGGCGGGCGGACTGCTCGGAGGCGGCCTCGAATATGCCCCGTCGGATTCGGAGCTCGCAACAGCGCTTCCCGCCGCCGCGCGGCTGGCTTTCCGGCTGACGATCGACGCTCCCGCAACAGTCGGCGCCTCCAGACGACCGCTCGAGATTCCTGGCTCGCTGTTCGGCGTCCCTCCGGAATCGCTGGCCGACCGTGCGGGGGCCACTTCGCTTCTCGACCACACGGGAATCCTCACGCGCGGCGACGGGACGGTGCTGTCCGACATGCCCGATGAAGGCGTACCTGGACTTTTCGCCGCGGGCGAAATTGTGGCCGACGCGCCTCGCTTCTGGCTCTCCGCGCTCTCGTCGGGGACGATAGCGGGCGTGTCGGCGGCGCGATTCGTTGCAAGCGGTTCGGCCACGCCATTCCACCACTTCGAACGGGGCGGTCTGGACGCAGGCGGCGTGTGAGAAGCTTCGCCGCTCGCCGTTCACGGTTGGTCGGGCGCGCGGCCCATCGCCTGCCGGAGCACTTGCCAGCCGACGCGGAGGACCGGGTCTTTGCCTTTCTCCGGGTCGTCGGGGACGTTGCGTGCTTCACGGCCTGAAGAGGACTGGATCGCATCACCGGCATCCGGCGCGAGAACGACGATGCTCTTGGGCGGCGTCGGCGCACCACTTCCTTCCTCCGCCGCCAAATGGCCTTCGAGGTCCTTTTCACGGTAAGACGGGGCTGCGTCGACTCGTTTCGTTTCGACGTCGACATCGGGGTGAACCCCGTCCGCCTGGATGGCATGGCCACTCGGCGTGTAATACCGCGCCACCGTCAGCCGCATGCCTGCACCGCCGGGCAGCGCAACGATGGCCTGCACGCTGCCTTTTCCGAATGTGGGTTCACCGACCACCGTTGCGCGATGCTGATCCTGCAGCGCTCCTGCGACGAGCTCCGAGGCACTGGCCGTGAATTGATTGACGAGCACGACGCACGGCATGCGGCTGAAGGCCCCCCCGGAACGGGCCCGCACCTCGTCGACGACCTGACCGCGATGGCGCGTCGTGTAGATGACGCCGCCGTCGAGAAACTCGTCTGCAACCTCGGCCGCCTGATCGACGAGTCCCCCTGGGTCCGTCCGCAAGTCCAGCACAACGCCGGCGAGTCGTCCACCGGCGCTCGTCCGCAAACGTGCCGCAGCGTCGAGGAGCTCGTCGTGTGTGTGCTCTTGGAACTGTCGAATGTGAACGTAGGCCACCCGGTTCGAGAGAAGCTTGGACGCGACGCTCGCAACGTGAATGACTTCGCGTGTCAGGTCGAAGGTCAACCCGTCGCTGGCGCCGGCGCGCCGCACCCCCACTCGGACGTGAGAACCAGGAGTCCCGCGCAGCTCCTTGATCAATTTGTCGAGCGGCTCGACAGTCGGATCTTTTCCGTCGACGCTCACAATCGCGTCGCCCGCGAGAATGCCAGCTCTCTCGGCCGGCGACCCCTCGATGGGCGCCAGAACGATGAGCTGGTCGTTCCGAGTCTCGACCTCGATTCCAATCCCGCCGAACTGCCCTTCGGTGTCGCTCTCGAAAGCAGCGAATTCGTCGGGCGGCATGTAGCTCGAGTGCGGATCGAGCTCCGCCACCATGCCCTTCATCGCTCCATTCAGCAGTTTGGTGCGATCGACCGGATCGACGTACTCGTTCTCGACTTCGACGAGTACGCGGCCGAGCTGCTCGGCCGCCGCGTAGGGGGTGTCTCCGCGGGCCTGGCGACTGCCCGGCGATAGGGCGGTCACGCAAGCGCCCCCCGAGAAGGCAAAGACCGCACATATGGGGACGACCGGCATCCAGGATCGGTTCATTTTGGGGTACTCAACCTACCGTGCGATGACGGACTTGGCCCAAAGGGGGTGGTCCAGGTAGTAAAGGTGGTGCGGGGGGATTCCCCCTCCGCACGTGGGGATCTTGCTCAGCTTGATCCTCGCCGTAAGGCAGCCGATAGTTGCGGTACTCTTGTGCAGGCGAACGCAGCGCGCCGCCGCACCTTTCGCGCTGCTCACCCGAAGGAGGTCCCCTTGGCGACGAGTGACAAGGAGTCGACGGCAACACTGCCCGGCTCGAAGACCGATAAGCGCAAGCAAAGCCTGTACTTCCCCGAGTCGATGCTCCAGGAGATCAAGGAGGAGGCTGCTCGCCTCGACCGCTCGCTTTCCTGGGTCGTTCAGCGCGCGTGGAAGATCTCGCGAACCGAAATCAAAAAACTGCCGAGCGTCAACGACGTGGAAGGCGGCGACGACGAGGAGGGGGGCTGACGACGGAAAGCCAAACGGCGCTGAGGGATCGACCCGCGGACGATCAAGAGTCCTTCGCACTCGGTGCGGACGGTACGCGGCTTTACGTCCACTCCCGAGGAGCGAAGCACGCCCGCGGGCAGGTTCACTCAATCTTGAGCGACGGCATCCTTTGTGACGGCTTCATTTGGAAGTACGTGTGGTCCAGCCTCGCGCCTCTGACGCCGGTGGTGCACTGGCACTACCGCGGGCACGGGCGCAGCGCTCCCCCGGCGGATCCCCATCGCGTCGACATCCCGGCTCTCGCCGACGATTTGGGAACGGTGCGGCGCCATATCGGCGACCCACCTTGCGTCCTCTTCGGACACTCGATGGGCTGTCAGGTGGCGCTCGAGGCCTACCGTCAGCGGCCCGACGGCATCCGCGGCCTGGTCCTCTTGTGCGGAACGTTCGGCAATGTGACGAGCACCTTCCACGGTGTGCCGCTCCTCGATCTCATCTTGCCGCGGGTGCTTGATGTCGTCGAGCGGTCGCCGGACCTCGTTCGGGCCATCTGGAGCCGCTTGCCTCCCCGCCTGGCCCTGAGTGTGGCCCTGAAGGCGGGCGAGATCGATCCGGACCGCGTCCACTCCGAAGATATGCTGCCTTACTTGCTCCACATGACGCACGTGGATTTCCCGCTGTTCCTGCGAATGCTTCGGGCCGCCGGGAGACACACAGCCAGCGACATGCTGACGCAAATCGATGTTCCCGTGCTCGTCGTCGCGGGCGATCGGGATACGTTCACGCCTGCCTTTCTCGCGCGTGCGATGGCCGAGGCGATCCCTCGGGGAGAGCTCTTGATGGTGAAGGGAGGAACCCACGTCACGCCCATCGAGCAGCCGGATCTCGTCAATGCCAGAGTGGAGGCTTTTTTGCGCGAGCGCGTTCTTTAGCGGAGCTTTCCTGGGCCTGGACTGCGCCCAGAGCCAGCACACGCAAGAGAAACCAAGCCTCGCCGTCGGAGCCGACACGAGTCGCGCCAGCGCGTTCGTCGAAGCGGCCCCGGTCGCCCCGCCAGGACGACCCCAGGCCGAGGTCTTTGATCCGCGCGCGGCCATGGCGGCCGCCCCCGACTCGTCGGCTTTGCGCACTGGCGACGTCATCGTCGCGCAGGCCCCCCCCACCGAGGCTGACCCCTATCTCGACTCGGCGCCGGTCGCAGCGAGGAGCATCGGGCATACCTCCTACGTGCTCAAAGTGCGTCTGGCGAATGGGCGCGCGGCGGCCTTCAAACCACGCTCGACACTTCCCCTCGGAGATCGCCGCTACAAGAGCGAGATCGCGGCGTACCGAATCGCTCGTGCGCTCGGTGTGAGGAACGTCCCTCTGGCGATGCCGCGCGCGTTCGTTGGCCAGGCGCTCCGTCGAGCTTTCGGCAGCGCCGACGCCGCAACGGATTTCGACCAAAAGGTGCGGCCTGACTCGAACGGAGAGGTCCGCGGGGCGCTGATCCCGTGGATCGACCGATACGAAGAGCTCCCACTCGAAGCACCGGAATGGCGTTCGAAGTGGCAGCGCTGGTTGACCGAGACCGAAGTGAATATCCCTGCCCCTTCTCTCCCGCTCGCTCGCGACCTGTCGACCCTGCTCGTGTTCGACTACGTCACGGCCAACTGGGATCGGTGGAGTGGCGGTAACGTCGCACGCGACGAAGCGACGGGAACGGTGCTCTTCATGGATAATGACGCGGCATTTTACGAGTCTCCGCCACGCGCGGCTCTTGCTCGTCAACTGAATCTTTTGCGGCGCGTCGTCCGATTCTCCCGCGGGTTCGTCACGTCCCTTCGAGCGCTCGACAAGAGCGCATTGCGCGACAGTCTCGGACAGGATTTGGGTGGCGAGGCCCTTTTGTCCGATTCGCTGGTCGACGCGGCCGACGCACGCCGCAAGACGGCGCTTGCCGTCATCGACGATCAAATTGCGCGCACAGGCGAGGCGGCGACACTCTCTTTCGAGTAGGCGCTCCCCTCACAGGCCCGGCTGGCTCGACCGATACCGCTCCCCCTTCTTTCCGGATGTAGGCAAAGATGCCTGCGTGTGTCGCGTGAGCGCGTGCGAAAGCCGGACGCGCCCGGTCGTGTTTGCGAACCGTTACTTCGAGGAAATCGCCGAGGGACGAGGCCGACGGATCGCCGAGGGACGAGGCCGACGGATCGCCGAGGGACGAGGCCGACGGATCGCCGAGGGACGAGGCCGACGGATCGCCGAGGGACGAGGCCGACGGATCGTGCCACGAGGCTTCGTCCGGCCAAAGAAACGCGAGCGCTTCCTCGGGAGAGGAACACGCCCGCGTTTACTGCTTCGCAAGGATGAAGTCGTTCCTTACCGCCTGGGCCGTGTGCCGGACGACATGAACCCCTAGCCAACGGCTAGGTGGGGAGCGCTGACCGCGCTTTAGGCTTCCGAGTGATCCGCTTCGCGAGAAGTCGGCCCGGCTTGCACACCGAGCGGTCATAACCCCCCTGGTTCGTGGTTGTTCGGGATCCATGTGATGCCGGAAATCACGAACCTGGCAGAGGGAACAGGCTCGAACATAACATCCGCAGACGCGGGGTCAACGACTGCGCCAGCCGTCACAAATTGGGCCACGGGGGGCTTGCCGTGTGTACATCACGTCGGCCAACACATGGATCAGACTTCGGCCCAAGACGATCTCCCGCTCACGGAGGCGCGCTCGACCCCGAAGGGCGGCGTCCATTTCGTGCCGGCGCTCGAGCGAGACGCCCTCTGCAGGGAGCTCGACGGGGCCGGATACCTCGTCGTCGTGATCGACGCGCTCGGGCCCGTCTTGCGTGGACGACTCGGCGCAGCCATCGACGAGGCGATCGAAAAGGCGCTCCGAGAACGGGGAGCGGCCGCTCCCTTCGTTCCCGCTACCGGCAAGAATGCCGCCCTCCGCGACCAGCTCCACCGGGCGCGCCGGAGCGGCGCCATCGGGATTGCGCTCGTGATCGGACCGCTCCGTGCCTACGCCGGGTCCACGGGAGCGATCGAGCCGGAAGACAGCGCCACGCTGAGCTTTCTCGCTGGGGCGGCTCGCGAGCGAACGATCGTACTTTTGCTCGACGGACGGGACGGGACGACGCTCGCCTATACCGACCCTGTTCCCCTCGGGCATCTCATGGCGCCCACATGGGTTCGGCCGAACGATGCCGCGCTGATCCAAGGCGACGAGCCCGAGACGACAGAGCGCCCGCCGAACGGTGCGGATCGCGAAGCCGATCGAATGGCGACCCCTCCGGCGTCGGCCGCCGACTCTTCGCTGGCGCTTGATTCGCCCGCAGAGCGGCCGCCCGCGACCGCAGCCGGCGCGTTCTTTGCGAGCCGCGAAGAACCATGGCGGGCTTGGACCCTGCAGCTCACGGCGGCACGGGGCCCGCAGCCGCTTGGAGCCCTCGAAAGGATATTCGCGGAGAGCTACGTGCCGTTGGCCAACGCCCTCGCCGCGGGGCTCGATGACCCTCGCGCCCGCGCCGCTCACGACGAATTCCGAAGGACGTTCGTCCGCAGCTACACGGAGGCTTCGGCAACTTTCGCCGCGACGACCAAGCGACCTCGGATGGTGCTCGATGTCCACGAAGTCGCGGGCCGAACCGCCCGTCTGCATGGGGCTCGGTCGACTCGCCTGCTGCTCGTCGATTCGATGCGTTGGGACATCTCACGCCTCGTCGAAGAGAAGCTCAGCTCGAGACTGGGTTCGCGGGCCGTCCTGACCGACGACCTCATCATGTGGAGCGCTTTGCCGACGACAACGATGCGGCAGCTCGAGACGATTGCGCGAGGCGTGGAAGCGCTTCGCTCGCCCGGCGAGCTCGATGCCGACCCCCAACCGCCACGCGGACGGACGGCAGAGTACATCCGACGGTTGCGGGTGGGTCCGCGTGAGCTCCACAAGCTCGACGTCGTGGAGACGCGCGTCTCGACCTCGCGCGGGCACGTGCTCGAGGCGCTGCCGGAAATTGCGGAGGCAACGGCCGAAGTGATTGCTCGGTACACGGAGACCTTGGCCCCCCATACGCTGCTCTTCGTCTTCGGAGATCACGGATTCACGATCGATCGGAGCGGGAGCGCACAGCAAGGGGGCGCCTCGCCCGAAGAGGTGCTCGTCGGAGCCTTTGCGCTGCTCGTCGGAGACGTTCATTGAATTCGGCAAGCGCTAGGCTCGATCGCCGAGCAACGACACCGCCGCCACCGATGGCGACTCTCTGCTGCGTTTGAACGTGCTCCAAAATCGATTTCGGTCGCTTCGATCGGCTCCGAAGGCCGACTGAAGGTCGAGAGTCGCGGCGGCAACGCCGTCCAGCCTCTTTTGCCCCGGGGGCGCCCCTCAGGATGCCGACGAAAGCTCGACTATCCGCGCATCGAGGAGCTCAGAGTCCGCCCATCGCCTTGCGAATCTCGTCGCTCTTGGCGACGCGCCCCGAGATCCGGCACACGATGCGACCTTCGCGGTCGAGCACGAAGGTCACCGGGACGCCACCGACGTCACCGAAGGGCCCCTGCCCGGCCAGGGTGCGCGCGTCGGCCATGGCCAAGGGAAAAGGAATCGAGAGTGCCTTGCCATAGATCGCCACGAGTTCACGATTTTCCCGAGATTCGAGCGCGACGACCGCGTAGTTTACGCGTTCGCCGTCGTGCCTCGCCATGGCGACGAGAAAGTCGACCTGCGCCTGGGAGGGAAGGCTCGCGGTCGTCACGAAGCTGAGGACGGTCACCTTTCCGCGATGGGCCGCCGCACCGACGGGCCGCTCGTCGAGGGAGTCGAACCCGTAGTCGACAGCCGGACCGAGCGGCACCGCGGAAGTCCCCGGCGCAGCCGGCGCGGGGGCGGCCGCCGGGCTCGGCCGTCCGCACCCCGTCATCGTCGCGACGAAGGCCACGACGATCGAGGTCTTGCCGACCGCTGAGCACAGCGAGCCCCTCGCCAGCGCAACCCAGGCGAAAGAGAGCACTCAGCCTACTCGTCGCCCTTTTGCCCGATGAACTGATCTTCGCGATTGGCAAAGAGCACATTGAACGTCGTCAGCGAGCCGTAACAGGCGGTGACGTACTGCTGCAGCTGAACCTTCTCGTCATCTCCGAGCTTCGCGTGGGCGTTGATCTTCTGCTCGAGAACGCGCAGTCGATCGCGGATCATCACGACTTTGTGAAACAAGGAGTCCACCGAAATTCGCTTCTCCTGCAGCCCGTCCTTCCCCGGTCTGAGAATCACCTCGCCGCCGTCCCACTTGCCCGCAAGCGCGACATCACCGAGGCCGAGCTCGTCGCGAATCACCTCCGAGAGCACCCTTCTGAACTCTTCAGCATCCATTTCGAGAAGATCCTCCGGAAGCGTGAACGGAATGGAGTCGACGGGCTCCGCCGTGGAGCTGCGGCCGGGGCGCATTCGCAGCCGTCGCGATGGTCCCGCCCGCGGCTTGAATTCGCCACGACGCACCCACTGTGAGCAGCTGCTCGTCTCATAGAGCGGAGACGGCCAGACCCCGAGCAAGCAGTCACCGCTGCGGGTGACCTCTCCGGTGTCGGAGACCCTCTCGACCACGCGGACGAAACGCGCGCAGGTCCCGCATCTGTGATCCAACGGGTCCGGCATGGCTGGCCGGACTTTTATCCGAGTTGGGTCAAGGGTGCGAGGGGGCGATTTCTTCGGTGGGGTCGAGATCCGGCGCGAAAAGGTGGGCAAACGAGGCCAGAGCCTGGGGCGTTTCGCGTTGTTCGCGCTTGTCCGCGAGGATCGCGTGGGCGAGCTCTTCGATCACGATTCGCAACGGCGTGGCCTCGACGGCGACGCCGGCAACGTCCTCGATGGGCGCGATGTCCCGCGCGTGGCGAAGCGGTTCATGGTTTACGGCGAGAAACCCCCCGGCCGGCGTGTAACGACAGGAAAGGACTTGAACGAACTCCAAATAGAGGGGCGCGACGATGACGCAGGCGTGGACGCCATCGGACCCCACACCGCGGAGCGCGCGGGCGCCGATGAACGACGGTCCGACCGGCCGCGGATCGGCTACGATGGCCGCTTCGATCCGGCTGCGACGCGGTCCGTCGAGCTCGACGGCGAGAAGGGGCGCGTACAGGGCCAGCGCGGGCACGTCGACCGAGCCTCCGTCCGTCACGAGCGTATCGAGCCAAGCATCGCGCGCCTCCGGAGGCAGCGAATCGTACGCGAGCGCCGCAGCCATAGCGGCCTCGGCATCCGTAGCGAGGGCTGACAACCAGCTTCTCCAGGCATCGCGAACGTGTGCAAGCGGTATGGCGTCGAGCGTCGTGGAGCACTGCTGGTCTGACTCGACTCCCATCGCGCGAACCGTCAACCGTACCAAGCCGCGGCATCGAGCGGAAGAGTGGCTTGACGACGGTGCAAAGGAGGGTGGATCGTCCTTTCCCCGTGAAGTCACCTTCGCTCGACTCCAGTGATGTCCTCGGGCGGGTTCATGCGGAGCTCGACCTCGTCGAACTCAACGCGCGTCAAATTGCCCGGCGTTTATCTGCGAGCTCGATCACGCTCGACGACTTACGGTCGTTTGGGCGCGAAGGGCTACTCAGCGCCGCGCGATCGTACGATGCGGGCCGGGGCGTTCCGTTTCGCCGCTGGGCCAACCTGCGCATCCGCGGGGCGATGATTGACGGGGTGCGTCAGTGGGGCTCCTTGCCCCGGCGCGTTTACCGCGACCTTCGTGCGCTCTCGGCGGCCGATCGGGTCCAAGAATTCTACGATGCGGAAGACGCCGCCCAACCCGCCCCGACGCCCGAATCGGCTGACGAGCGACTGAGCGAGTACCTTGCCGGAATAGCGACCGCCATCGCCATGGGGACGCTCGCCACGGCGGATGCGGATGGAACCGCCCGCGCCGATCCGGAAGAGACGCCGGAGGCGCTCGTCGCGCAGGCCGAACTCGTCGAGCGTCTGAAGTCGGCAGTCTCCGGGTTGCCCGACCGTTTGCGGACTTTGATCGAGCGACACTACTTCGCAGACGAGACGCTCGAGCAAGCCGCGGCTTCGCTGGGACTTTCGAAATCGTGGGGCAGTCGCCTGCACGCCCACGCCATCGAGGCCATCACCCGCGAGCTTCGCCGGCTCAAATAGGCGATCAGGCGAAGGACTGCAGCTGCTCGGGTGAGCCCAGGCTAGAAGAAGCGTTCATGGCCGAGAGAATCCTCGTTGCGATGAGCGGCGGCGTCGATTCGTCTGTTGCGGCGGCGCGGCTACGCGACGCGGGACACGACGTCGTCGGAATCACGCTCCACTTGTGGGACTACCCCAACGACGGGTCGGTCGGTCGCTGTTGCGCGCCCGAAGACCAATACGATGCCCAACGGGTGGCCGACGCGCTCGGATTCGCCCATTTCACCTTCGACCGACGCGAGCTCTTCCGGCGTACGGTCGTCGAGCCCTTCGTCGACGCTTATCTCGACGGCGAAACGCCCAGTCCGTGCACCGCGTGCAACCGAGGGGTGAAGCTCGCCGAGCTCTTTGCACTCGCCGAACGCCTGAACGCGAGCCGGGTCGCCACGGGTCATTACGCCCGGATTGTGCGCGACGCGCGAGGCGTTCCGCACCTCGCGATGGGTGCCGATCGCACGAAGGACCAGAGTTACTTTCTATACGCAAGCCCCAGAGCCTGGCTCGAACGTCTCGTCTTTCCGCTGGGGGAATCGACCAAGGACGCCGTGCGCGCGGAGGCGGCGGCGCGCGCTCTGTACGGTGCAGGCAAGGGCGAGAGCCAGGAGCTCTGTTTCACCGGCTCGGGACCACACGCGTACGCGGACTTCGTTGCTGAACGAGCCGCCGGACGTCTTCGCGTCGGGCCGATCGTGGACGAAGCAGGGCGCACCGTCGGCAATCATGAAGGCATCCATCGCTTCACGGTCGGGCAGCGCCGGGGTCTCGGCGTGGCGCTCGGAAGACCTGCGTTCGTGACGCGCATCGACGCGGAGCGCGCGACAGTCCATCTCGGAGGCGAGGAGGCGCTCGGGTCCCGCTCTGCCGAGCTCACCGACGTCGTTCTGGCCGAAGGTTTCACGCTGCCTCTGCGGGCGAAGGTACGGGTCCGCTACCGCCACACCGGCGAAGACGCATCGATCTCGGCCTCGGGCGTCGGACGCGCCCGCGTGCAATTTGACGCTCCGGCGCGGGCGGTCACGCGAGGGCAGATCGCGGTCTTTTACGTCGAGGATCGCGTGGCCGGCGGGGGACGCATCACGACGACGGCCGACGACGGGACCGCCGATTGCCGACCGAGCGAGCAACCTGTCGCATGATGCCGAAGGCCGCAGGCTCGCTCGCGCGACGCATGCGTGCCATGTTCGCCCGCGCTCATGCGCCCGCTCGCCGTGGAGACCACCATCGCTTCCTTGGCCCCCGGCGGGGACGGAGTGACTCATGCCGATGTCGCCGGCGAGCGTCGTGCGGTCTTCGTCCCGCACACCGCACCCGGAGATCGAGCTCGCCTCGAAGTCGACCTTTCGAGGAGGCCGGCACGCGGACGATTGCTCGAGATTCTGTCGCCGGGAAGCGATCGCGTGGCGCCCGCCTGTCCTTGGTCAACGCAATGCGGCGGGTGCGACTGGATGCATCTATCCTTCGAAGCCCAGGCGAAAGCGCACGTCGATCACCTCCGATCGGCCCTTCCCGCCGATTGGCGGGATGTCCCCATCGAATCGGTCGCTCCGGCCGCGCCGCTCGGATACCGCTCGCGTGCTCGGCTCCACGTCCGATGCGGTCCCCAGGGGAAGGTCGTCGTCGGGATGCACGAGGCCAAAACGCACGATCCGGTCGAGGTCGACGCGTGTGTCGTGCTGGCCCCCGAAATCGAACGCGCCCGTCGCCTGCTCGCCCCGCTGCTTTCGGGGTCGTCCGGTCGCGGTGACGTGCTGCTCGCCCTCGGCGAATCCCGCCGGCCGGTTCTCGACATCGCCTGGAAAGGAGAGCTTGCCTCAAGCGCGTTCGGGCGCCTCGACCGAGCGGTGCACCAGGGCGATATTGCGGGCGCCCGGCTGACCTTGGAGGGCGCCAATCGTCCCGCCAACATCGGCGACCCCACGCCTTGGATGCTCGGCGCCGACGGCGGGCCCTTGAGGCTCGCCCCTGGAGGCTTTGCACAAGCCAGCGAGCAAGGAAATCGAACCCTCGTTCGAGTCGTCGCCTCAGCGGTCGCAGCCCTTCGGGTGGACCATGCCGTCGAGCTCTACGCCGGAGCGGGCAACCTCAGCATCCTACTGGCGAGAGAGGTTGGCGACCTCGTCTGCGTCGAAGCGGACCCGCATGCCTGCCTGGCGGCGCGCGCCAACTTTGGCGTACGAGCGGTGAAGGCACGCGTCGTCCAAGCGAACGCGGAGACTTACCTCTTCAGCCCGTCGACCAAGCTCGTCGTGCTCGATCCACCCCGCGCCGGTGCACGGGCCGTGGCGCGTCGCTTGGTCGACAGTCGAATCACGTCCGTCGTCTACGTAGCTTGCGACACGCAGACGCTCGGGCGCGACCTGGCCATCCTGCAAGCGGTGTTCGAGCCGGTATCGTTGACGGCGGTCGAACTCTTTCCTCAGACCAGCCACGTCGAAGCCGTGGTCACGCTCCGAAGGCGCCGGCCGTGAGGACCGCCGTCGACGAACGTTGGCGAAGCGAAATCAACCGATTTGATTTGCGGTATTGCTGCGAAGACTGCAGTCACTTTGACGGCGAGCGGCAACGATGTTCGCTCGGCTATCCCCCGTCGCCACGCCGCGAACGGACCGACGGCGACGGCTTCGACTTCTGCAAGACCTTCGAGCTCGGTTGAAATCGGAAGCTCCGAACCCATCTGAACCATGCCGCGCTCACACCCGCCCACACTCATCACGCTCGTGCGAAATGCGCTGCAGGCGCACCAGCTTGTGCCACGGGGCTCGACCGTGCTCATCGCGGTAAGCGGTGGAGCCGATTCAATGGCCCTTCTGCATACGTTGGCCCTCTTACGCGGCAAGCTCGCCTTCGGGCTGTTTGCACACGGCATCGACCACGGTCTGCGCGCGGCGAGCTCAACCGAGCTCGATGCCGCGCAAGACTTCGCCCGCTCTTTGGACGTTCCCTTCGACCGGACGCGAATCGAGATCGCCTCGGGCGGCAACCTGCAGGCGCGAGCGCGCTCCGCTCGTTGGCAGGCTCTCCATGCCGCAGCGGCCAGGGCGGGCGCCGATCGCATCGCGACGGGTCACCACGCCGACGATCGGGCCGAGACCTTCGTCATGCGTCTCATGCGGGGGACGACATCGCGCGGCCTGGCGGTCTTACCTCCACGCGACGGCGACCGTATTCGTCCGATGTTACGAGCTCGACGACTCGACATCGAGCTCCACGTCGCGCGGCACCGAATTCCGCATTGCGTAGACCCGTCGAATGCCGATCCCCGATTTCTCCGCACCCGCGTCCGCCAGGAGATCTTGCCCACGCTCGAGCGGATCGGCCCCCGCATCGTGGATCACATCTGCGCCTTGGCCGACGAGTTTTGCGGCACCAGATACTCGGAGTGAACGCGAATGAGGTGGTCGGCGCTTCAGCGTACGCCCGGGGCAAAATTGCCCCTCTCGAGCTGGATGCGACCGAGCCTCGGTGTTAGGCATCTTAGATAGGAAAGCGATGGCACCGGACACGCCCACCACGGCTTTTCCCGGGTATGGCTGCCGAGCCAAGACGAGGTCGACGTGAAGCAATCGCACAAGACGCTGCTGCTCTGGGTCCTCCTGATCGTGATGTTTGTCGCGATCTGGCGGGTTTTGCAGCCTGACGAACGGAAGCAGCAAGTCAGTTTCAGCGAGTTCGTCACCTGGGTCCATCAGGGTCAAGTCTCGGATGTGCGCATAAAGGATCACGAGTACGACTTTACGCACATCGTTGACGGCAAGAGTCTGCAGATGGAGACGCTTGGACCGGTTGCCGACGAAACACTCGTGCAGGATCTGGAGAACAATCCGCTCGCGAAGGACGGGAAGTTCAAGATTTATTTCGAGCGCGAGGACTCGACACCGTTCTGGTCGTCAACGCTCGTCACGCTGCTGCCGATGCTCTTCATCGGCATCATGTTTTTCCTCTTCATGCGCCAGCTTCAAGCGGGCGGCGGCAAGGCGATGTCCTTCGGCAAAGCCAAGGCACGCATGCTGAGCGATTCGCAGAACAAGGTGACGTTCGCCGACGTCGCGGGAATCGACGAGGCCAAGGACGAGGTCGAGGAAATCATCGCTTTCCTCAAAGATCCAAAGAAGTTCCAGCGTCTGGGCGGACGCATTCCAAAAGGGGTCCTCCTGATTGGGCCTCCTGGTACCGGAAAGACGCTATTGGCGCGGGCCATCGCAGGCGAAGCCGGAGTTCCGTTCTTCTCCATCTCCGGGTCCGACTTCGTCGAGATGTTCGTCGGCGTCGGTGCAAGCCGGGTCCGCGACCTCTTCGAGCAGGGAAAGAAGCACGCCCCCTGCATCATCTTCATCGACGAGATCGATGCAGTCGGTCGTCATCGCGGCGCCGGCCTCGGCGGCGGCCACGACGAGCGCGAGCAGACGCTGAACCAGCTTCTCGTCGAGATGGACGGGTTCGAGTCGAACGACGGCGTCATCATCATCGCGGCCACGAACCGACCGGACGTCCTCGACCCGGCCATTTTGCGACCAGGCCGCTTCGACCGGCGCATCACCGTCCCTCGGCCCGACGTGCGAGGCCGGGAAGAGATTCTGCGTGTTCACGCGAAGCGCACGCCACTTTCGCCCGACGTCGACCTCGAGGTGCTCGCGCGCGGTACCCCTGGCTTTTCGGGGGCCGACCTCGAAAACCTCGTCAACGAGGCCGCTTTGCTCGCCGCACGCCAGGACAAGGACGCCGTCAGCATGGCCGACTTCGAGCTCGCGAAAGACAAGGTCTACATGGGGACCGAGCGACGTTCCATGGTCATTAGCGACGAGGAAAAACGAACGACGGCGGTCCACGAGGCAGGGCACACGCTCATCTCCGTCCTTATCAACCACCACGACCCGGTGCACAAGGTGACGATCATCCCGCGCGGCCCAGCGCTCGGCGTCACCTGGTACCTGCCGAAAGACGACCGGCACAATCTTTCGAAGGAGCAGGCCGAGAGCAGCATTGCCGTGGCCCTCGGCGGACGCATTGCCGAAGAAATCATGTTCGGACGAATGACGACGGGCGCAGGCAACGACATTGAAAAAGCGACCGAAATCGCGCACAAGATGGTCTGCGAATGGGGCATGAGCGAAAAGCTCGGACCCCTCGCGTACGGAAAGAAGGAAGAGTCCATTTTCCTCGGTCGCGACTACGCGCAGCGCACGCAGGATTACTCGGAGCAGACGGCTCAAGAGATCGATCAGGAGGTCCGCGGGATCGTCCAGCGCCAGTACACGAAGGTGAAGGACCTCCTCACGACCAGCCGCGAAAACCTTCAACGCTTGTCCGACTGCCTCATCGAGCGGGAGACTTTGGACGCCGAGGAAATTCATGCCGTCCTCGAGGGACGCGAGCTTCCGAAGCGTGAGAAGCTCGTCATTCCGACCTACGCCGAGAAAGACAAGGCGAGCAAGGAAAAGCGCCGGGTCGCAAGCATCTTTGGCGGCCCTCCGAAGCCGGCGACAAGCGGCAGCTAGAATCGAAACAAGCGGCAGAAAGGACCGTCGCCTTCGCACGCACCCGGACGCGGCGCGGAGACGACGGTCGTTTCGGCCGTGTTACGCGTGCAATCGGGCTTGGCAGACCTTGCCGGCGACAGGAGCCGAGACTAGCGTGCCGCGCACTAAGTCGAGGAGCAGCCCATCATGTCCACCAAAATCGCGATCAATGGCTTCGGCCGCATTGGCCGGTGCATCGTCCGCGCGATGGCCGAGCGGAAAGTACGAGATCTCGAGCTCGTTGCCATCAACGACCTGACCGACGCAAAAACTCTGGCCCACCTCTATAACTTCGATAGCGTCCATGGCCGCGCTGAGCATCCGTCGAGGGTGCACGAGAACACGATTGACTTTGGCATCGCCAAAGCCAAGGTCATCGCTGAGAAGGACCCGACCAAGCTGCCGTGGAAGGACCTCGGCGTCGACATCGTTCTCGAGTGCACCGGGCTCTTCACCGACAAGGAGAAGGCCGCAGCCCACCTGAGCGCAGGGGCCAAAAAGGTCGTCATCAGTGCTCCGGCCAAGGGCCATGACGTGACCATCGTGCTCGGCGTCAACACGGCGGCCTACGACCCGGTGAAGCACACGGTCATCTCGTGCGGATCGTGCACGACCAACTGTCTCGCCCCCGTCGCCAAGGTCCTGCTCGACAGCTTCGGCGTCCGGCGCGGGCTGATGACGACCATCCACTCGTACACGAACGATCAGGCGGTCCTCGACATCCCCCACCGGAAGGGCGACCTGCGGCGGGCACGCGCGGCCGCCGTGAACATGATTCCGTCCTCGACCGGCGCCGCCAAGGCGCTGTCGGAAGTCATCCCCGCTCTAAAGGGCAAGTTCGACGGGCAGTCTGTGCGGGTTCCCACGATGGACGTCAGCCTCATCGACCTGACCCTCGAGACCGAGAAAACCGTGACGAAAGACACGATTCACGCCGCGATGCAGGCTGCGGCCGAAGGCCCGATGAAGGGCATCCTCGCCTACGTCGACATCCCGCTCGTGTCGGGTGACTACATCGGCGATCCGCACTCCTCCACGTTCGACGCGACCGTCACGCAAGTGCTCGGCGACAACTTCGCCAAGGTCTTCGCCTGGTACGACAACGAGTGGGGCTTTTCGAATCGCATGGTGGAGCTCTCCCAGCTCGTGGCCTCGAAGCTCTGACCCGGTGGGACAGCCGAAATGACCACCAATCCGCTGCAGGGGATCCGGACTGTCCGGGATTTGCCCATCGAGAACAAGCGCGTCTTTCTTCGCGTCGACTTCAATGTGCCACTCGACGGCGCGGCGATCACCGACGACTCACGCATTCGCGAAGCGCTGCCGACGATCAAGCACGCGCTCGAACGGGGTGCCCGACTCGTCTGCGCCAGCCACCTCGGGCGTCCGAAGAAGGGACGAGACCCGAAGTACACGCTCGAGCCTGCCGCCAAGCGGCTGGCTGAGCTCCTCGGTCGAGACGTATCGCTGCCCGAAGACTGCATCGGCGATGCGGCGAAAAAGGTCGTCTACGACCTCCGAGCCGGTGATGTTTGCCTGCTCGAAAATTTGCGTTTCCATCCCGAAGAGGAAAAGGACGACGAGGGCTTTTGCCGAGCCCTTTCGGAGCTTGCCGATATCTACGTGGACGACGCGTTCGGTTCGGTTCACAGGGCCCATGCAAGCGTCCATGGCCTCGCAAAGCTCTACCGTGACCGGGGATGTGGGTTTCTTCTCGAAAAGGAGATCGCATCTCTCGGGAGGATCGTGACCTCCCCCGAAAAGCCGTACGTTGCGGTGCTCGGCGGAGCCAAAGTGAGCGACAAGATCGCCGTCGTCGAGTCGCTGCTCGAGCGCGTCGACGCCCTCGTCATCGGGGGCGCGATGGCCAACACGTTCTTGGCAGCCCGCGGGAAGAATATGCAGGCATCTCTCGTCGAAGGCGACAAGCTCGCCCTGGCGCGAACCCTACTCGACAAGGCACGTGAACACGGCGTCGACGTGGTTTTGCCCGTCGACGTGGTCGTCGCTTCGAGCACCGGCGCGAGCAGCGGGCGCGTCGTGGGCGTCGACGACGTTCCTGAAGGGACGATGGCACTCGACATCGGTCCGAAGAGCGTGGAGCAATTCGGCCAGCGCTTCGTCGGCGCGAAGACGATCTTCTGGAACGGTCCGATGGGTCTGTTCGAGAAGGAACCATTTGCCTCCGGGACGTTTGGCATCGCCCACGCGATTGCCGACTCGAAGGCGTTCACGGTCGTCGGCGGCGGCGACAGCGCGGCCGCCGTGCACGCGGCCGGCGAGTCGGTTGCAAAGAAGATCAAGCATATCTCGACCGGCGGCGGCGCTTCGCTCGAGCTCATCGAGGGAAAAAAGCTGCCCGGTATCGAAGTCCTGCGTTCTGCGGAGGCGACTTGAATCAAAATCGTCGCCCGCTCATCGCGGGCAACTGGAAAATGCATCACGGCGGGGCGACGGGCGTCGATCTCGCGGGCGCCGTGGTGCGCTTTGCCTCGAGTGTCCCGCACGTGGATCTTGTCGTGGCCCCGCCGTTCACGGCGCTCGCAGCCTGCGCGCATGAGTGCGACGGCAGCCGGGTCGAGATTGCGGCCCAGAACCTTTACCCCAAAGACTCGGGCGCATTCACCGGAGAGGTGTCCGCGCCCATGCTCGCCGCAGCCGGCTGTCGCTGGGTCATCGTCGGCCACAGCGAACGGCGGCAGATCTTCGGCGAGACCGACTCCTTCGTCGCGGAGAAGGCAGCCTCCGCACTGAGCAACGGTTTGATACCCATCGTCTGCGTCGGGGAAACCCTTGCCGAGCGCGAGTCGGACCGGACCATTGAGGTCGTCGAGCGGCAAGTGCAAGCCTTTCTGCCCATCATCGCCAAAGACGACCGACCCGTGGCCATTGCCTACGAGCCAGTCTGGGCCATCGGAACTGGCAAGACCGCGGGGCCGGCCGAAGCGCAGGCGGTCCATCAGGCCATCCGGACGTGGCTGCATGCCTCGTCGGCGGGTCTCGCATCTCGAACCCGCATTTTGTACGGAGGGTCGGTGAAGGCAGACAACGCGCGCGATCTGCTGGCGGCGCCGGACGTCGACGGCGCTCTCGTCGGCGGAGCGAGCCTCGACGCCGCAACCTTCGGGCCGATCGCTCGGGCCGCCGAATCACTCGCCGTCCGCTAGTATCGGCTGCGCCCATGCTCACGACGTTCCTGGACATCGTTCACATCTTCGTGTGCTGCTTCCTGATGCTCGTCGTCCTCCTTCAGCAAGGTAAGGGGGGCGGCATGGGTGCGGCGCTCGGGGGGGGAGCTGCGCAGCAGGTGTTCGGAGGGCGAGGGGCCGGAAACATCCTGACGCGCGCCACGGCGATTTGCGCGGGAATTTTCATGTTGACCAGCGTGACTCTGGCCTACGTGTCGTCGTCGGGTGACCGCGATCTCAAGGCCCGCATCGTCGACGAACAGCGGAAAGGCAAAGGCAACGAGGGAACTCGCGTCAAAAGCGACAAGTCGAAGACGCCCCCTTCGTCCCCTTCGTCCCACACCGAGATGCCAACGCCGACCGGCGGGCAGTGACGACGGCTGCAGCGGCAGCGACGTCGGAAGAGCCATCCAGTCGCGTCACGCGCCGGTGGCCCCTGGCCTTGGTCGACCTGAGCGTCCTCTTCTTGCTGAAGGGACTCATCGGCGCGTACGTTCTCGCGCACGGCTTCTCGCATGTCTCCGACGACGATTATGCGCGAACGGTGATTGCCGAGGAGTTCGCCCATCACCCCCGGTTCGATCCGAGTGGAACGAGCTGGTTGCCTCTGCCGTTCTGGGTGAGCGGGGCAGCCATGATCCTTTGCGGTCGATCGCTCGGCGCGGCGCGGGCAGTCGCGGTCGTTCTTGGGATCGCGTCCACGGCTGCGCCCTATGCTGCCCTTCGCGCAGGGGGCGCGTCGCGCCGCACGAGCTTCGTCGCCAGCGCGGTGGCGATGGCGATTCCTTGGAATGCTTGGCTGGGCGTAGCCACGGTCCCAGAAGCCTGGGCCGGGGCGATCGCTGCGGCGGCCATGCTGGCGTTCGGCAACCCAGCGGCTCGGCCCTTCTGCGCAGGCGCTCTTCTCGCGGCATCGCTTGCGCGTTATGAGACCTGGCCGGCCTGCGCGGTCTTCGCCGCCTTCTCGCTCGCCTCGGCCACGCGGCGGGGCTTCGCGACTCCGCGCGACCATGCGGCCCGCGAGATCGTTCAGGGCTTCATCGCAATGGCAGGAATCGCCTTGTGGATGGCCTGGAACAGCCATGCCCACGGCAGCGCGCTGCACTTCCTGGACCGCGTCAGCGCCTTCCGGCGCGCCTCCGGTTCGGTTCACATGCCCCTTCGAGAGAAGCTACTTGATTATCCGCGGGCTCTCGTCCGGGAGACCCCCGAAGCGTTTGGCCTCGGCCTTGTTGCGCTGACGGCCTTGATCGGCTCGGCGACGTACCGCCGCCGGTGGCTACCGACCTCGCTGGCCATGCTCAGCGTCCTCGCGTTTCTCATCCTCGGTGACGTGCGCGACGGTGCGCCGACCCACCATCCGGAGCGGGCGCTGACCGCCTTGTGGTGGCTGCTGATCGGGCTCGGGAGCGACGCCGTCGCACACGGCGCGGCGACCTGGCGTATTTCCCGGGTGGCCGTCGCGGGCGTCGCGGGGCTCGCGGGCGTCGTCTGGGCGGCGTCCCTTCCCGGCCGTTGGAGGACGGCCCCGGGGACATCGACCTGGGACCGCCGCGACGCGCAGATCGCGCGGGGGCTCGACCTGCGAACGCGACGCGTCGCGTCCGTCGACATTCTGCCATGCTCGTTCGAACATTTCGCCCTTTTGGCCGCGTGGGGACAGCCAGAGCGGGCCCGCATCGAAGCGCCCGCCCATCAGCCCCCGACGTCCGCGTGTCCGGGCGTCATCGAGCGGTGAGGATACGTCGGGCGTCGTCGAGCCTTGAGCTTGTCTTCGGCCCAACTGATCCCGGCGACACAAGACGGGCGGCCCGGAGCTTGGTCATCACAGGCATGGCACCCGCCCGCCCAGCTGCTCGATGCCAGGCGGCTTTTGCAAGTCGCATGCGACCCCGTACGGGGCGCGTGCGCGTACGCATCGGTTCGAGCTGCGCCGTCGCGAGGACGGGTGGACGACCTCAGCGACGGCTCGCGATCACAATCAACGCACGCATGCAAGCCAGCCCAGTCGTGCCAGACTGTACGCACCATGTGGTTTTCGAAGAATGACCAAGCGAAGATACCGTCGCCGGACCAGGCACTTCCCGGACGCGCGGAGCCGATTCACGTGGCAGGGCAGCACGCGGTGCTCGGGACGCCGCTTGAACCGCCCTTTCCTCCCAACATGCGCCTTGCCATGTTCGGGATGGGGTGTTTTTGGGGCGCCGAGCGAATGTTCTGGGTCATCGAGGGCGTGTTCTCAACCCAGGTTGGTTACGCGGCAGGGTTCACACCCAATCCTACCTATCGAGAGGTGTGCTCGGGGAGGACTGGACACGCGGAGGTGGTGCGGATTGTGTTCGATCCCCAGAAGACCGCGTACGAAACCCTATTGTGCGCTTTTTGGGAAAATCATGACCCCACCCAGGGCATGCGTCAGGGAAACGATGCGGGGACGCAATATCGCTCAGGCATCTACTTCTACGACCCAGCGCAGGAAAAAGCCGCGCTCTCCTCCCGCGCGGCTTACGACACGCGTCTTCGCGAAGCAGGCATCGGTCGCATCACAACGGAAATCATCACGGCGCCGGACTTCTATTATGCCGAGGAGTATCATCAGCAGTACCTCGCCAAGAACCCGAACGGATATTGTGGCCTCGGAGGGACTGGCGTTGCTTGCCCGGTCGGAGTAACGGGGCCCTAGCCGCATCTTGCGGCTGTGTCGCGTTTCGATGCCCTCCTCCCCTGCGTCGTCCAAGTCGTCCAAAAAGAGAGACCAGCCCATGATGAGAAACGTTCTGCGTGTCGCCCTACCCTGCGTCGTAGTCCTGTGCGCCGGCCTCGCCGGCGCCAGCGAACCGACGACCCCACTTGGCAAATGGATGAAACCCAACGTGGGCGCGCCGCTGGCCGGCCAGGATTTGACGGCGGGTGCGACCGCGGCCGGCAAGCAGGATCTCGCCGGTGTCAAAGCCTCATGCAAGCAATGTCATGACCTCTACAAGGAGAGCTACAAGAAGGACTTCGCGTCACGACCGTTTCCGTAAAGCCGGCTCTGGTCCCGGCACGCGCGGGGGGCCGTCCAGAGTGGTGCCCAGATTCCAAAAAGCTCGGGACTTCGCCGATGCCGTTGACGTCGGACGGGGGCATCGGGGGTGCCGTTGGCGCGTCCGGCCGGGGCCGTTTGGCCCCTGTCTGGATTGCAATGGCCGAATTGCAATGGCCGAAAGAATCATGGGACATCGCTCCGCGCGAAGGCGACCTCTCGAATGTTCGGGTGCTCGCGGACGATGAAGCGGAGGACGACTCCGCGATCACCGGCCACGCCCAACGCCGGGAAGCCCCGCCGGCACCGTCGCCCGCCTCCGCGCGGTTTCTTGCACATCGTGCGCGTGTGATAAAGAGCGGCCATGAGCCCTATCTTCCGAGCCCAAGCGTTTGCTCTCGGAATCGCACTTTTTGGCGTTGCGGCCTGCGAACAGAAGAAGCCGGGCCCGGACAATGCTCGATCCGAGGCGGACACCGGCACGGACAAGTATGCGGCTGCCGATCCGAAGCTCGAAAAGGCCCTCAAAGCCGCGGCCGCGGCCTCCAGCGGTTCCGACACCGGCCCCCCTCCGGAAGGACTCTTCGCCCCCGGCGCCGCCGATCAGCGGCACGCCAAGGGCGTTCCGACGAAGCTCGACGTCGTCTCGGCCGGCGGGGACCCGAAGATCTCGCTCGTGCGGGCCGAAGCAGGTCCGGACGGAGCCCTGACGGCCTCATACGGACCCGCGGTCCTCGAGGTTGCGATGCAGATGGGTCCACGCTCGGCCATGCCGACCATCGACTTGAGTTTGGTGCTCGGGCCTGCAAAGAAGGACGAGGGCGGACCAGGCTGGCTCGTCGGAACCGTGCGAGCCGCGTCGCCCGCAAAAGAGCAGTACGGACAGCTGCCTCCGGGCATCGAGAAAGATATCGCGTCGCTCGAGGGCACCCAGCTTCGAGTCGAGCTTATGGCCGACGGCCGAGAGACTGATCTTCGCACCCAACCAGGCAAATCATCGCAACCAGAGCTCGTTCGGATCGCCCAGAGCGCAACCGGAGCACTTGCGATCGTGACCGTTCCGCTGCCGCCCTCGCCGATCGGCGAGGGCGCGCAGTGGATTGCCGAGACGCGGATGCCGTGGTCGGGCTTGGACGTCATCGCATACCGTGCCTACCGCGTTAAAAGCATCGAAGGCGAACGAGTCCATTTAACAATGGACATGAAAGCGTACGCGGCCAACAGCACCACCGAACTCGCAGGCGTGCCGAAAGGTGCGACGCTCACGCAGTTCAACGCCGAGGCGCACGGAGAAATCGAGCTCGTCCGCGGCGAGATCGTGGCGCGGCAGGCGGCGATGCAGGAGCGGCTGATGCTCCTTTTCTCGCAAGGCAGCAGTCCACCCGAGCCGGGCCAGGCGGGCGAGCCGCAGCGCGGCATGCTGACCGCGCAGATCCAGACGGAAGCGAAATTCGTTCGCGGCGAAGACCTGCGGGCTGCCGCGCGGAGGTAGCGGCGCGCTGAAAGCGCTCGCCACCGTCCCGGCAAAAGCAGGCAAGAAGAATGGCCTCGAGGTACACTCTGACAGCACCTACCGAGCGCACATGAAGATCACCTGCCAGTCCTGCCACTCCAAGTACAACGTCGCCGACGAGAAGGTCCAAGGCAAGGTCGCCAAAATTCGATGCCGCAAGTGCGGCGCTACGATGGTGGTCGACGGCACGGGTGCGGCAGCCGCGAACGGGGGCTCCCCCCCATCCGCGCCGGCGGTCGACTCCCCCGCGGGCGCGGCGAGCTCCAACGCCGTGGGGGCGCCCGACATTTCGCAGTGGCACGTGAACGTCGCCGAAGGCGACCAACGCACGATGACCCTGGCTGAGGTCGTCGACGCTTATCACACGGGCACGGTGACGCAGGATACGTACATCTGGACTGACGGGATGGACGACTGGAAAGCTCTCGGCGAGGTCGAGGCCATCTTGGCGGCGCTTCACGGAACCGAGCAAGCCCCACCGCCACCTCCGCCGAGCGCGACACAGAATGGGCTGGGGGGCGATGCGGCCCCCTCGCATCCGACCAGCCGAGAAGAGCCTGATCGGCTGCGCTCTCATAAGGACGATGGCGGTGAGGGCGCAACGCGCATCTTCCGCGGTCAGGGGGAGCCCGGAACTGCCGCTCCTTCAGCTGTGGCCGATCCAGCGGATCCCATGCCTGCGGTGGCTGCTCGGCCCGAGGCCAAGCGAGCGGCTGTCGTCAGGCGCGAGACGCGAGCGCGTGACCTCTTTGCCTCGCGAGCCGACGATGGGCTCGGTGCACTCGATGTCGAAACCAGTGCCCCCACTTTGGCCGAGGCATCGAACGGCTCCGCCGTCGACGATGCGACGAACAAGCGGACCGGTGAGCGCAACGAGAATTCTGTTCTTTTTTCGCTCGCCGTGCTCACCCAGAACGCAGATCAGCGTGCCCCCTCGGCCACGTCCGCCATGTCCTCGGACGACTCCGGCCTCATCGACCTCAAGGCCCTTGCTGCGAAAACCGAGTCGATGCGCCCGCAGGCACGCGACGCGTCCGGCCATGTACCCCCACTCGGAGCCATCCCGCCGATCTCGGCGCCCTTTGGAGCGTTCGAGTCCCCCCTGAGCGACGCGAACGAAAAGAGCAGGCTGCCTCTTTTCATCGGGATGAGTGCCGTCGGGCTTCTCGTCATCGTGGCGGTACTCGTCATTGGCGTGAGGGTGGGGGCCAACAGTGCCGCGGGGGCGGCGGTGAGCGCAGGGCCGACGGCGGCGGCTTCCGCGCCGGCCGCCAGCGCCGAAGCCGAACGCGAAACGACCCCTTCGGCCCCTCCAACGTTCGACACGATCGCGGCCCAGGCCGCCTCGGCGGCCCCGTCATCGGCCGCGATGGGCTTCGGAAAGCCGCACGTGACGGGCGGCGGCTCCGGTGGCGGCGTCCGTCCGCAGACTGCAAAGGCCACGGCCCCGGGCCCCAACGCGGCCGCCGAACCGGCGCCTGCCCCTGCCTCCCCCTCGCCTCCGCCCGCCAAAAAAACAGGCGACTGCGGCTGCAACGGCGATTTGATGTGCCTCATGAAGTGCTCGACGCACTGACTGAACCTCACCTCGCACGGGCCCGTCTTGGCCTCGCACGGCCGTCGGCGGTTGCGACGGCGCGAATTTGACAACGGCACGCCCGCACACGGCCACCGACCCATTCGGGGGCACCGTAGGCCAGGCACCATCCGGCCGCGGCGATCCGCCAGCCGCACGAAGGGCCGCGGTGCGACGGCGGCCGAAGTCGAATGTCGCGAGGCCTTTAGGTCACGTTCTCTGCGCCCCTGTCGAGCGGAGGATTTCATCAGCGACCACGAACGCGAAGAAGGCGACGCTCACCCACGCGTTGACGTCGAAAAATGCCCGGTTGATCGCGACGAGACCGCGCCGATGGACGAGCGAGTGCTCGTAAAAGAGGAGTGCTCCGCAAATTGCCACCCCCAGCCCATAGGGGATGCCGCGGTGAAGGGCGACCCCACAGCCGGCGAGAGCAAGGACAGTCAGCACATGGGCGCCGCCGCTTATCGCGAGGGCGCCCGCGGTCCCGAAATGTGCGGGAATGGATCGGAGGCCGGCTTCGCGATCGAAATGCTCGTCCTGAAGCGAGTAAAGGACGTCGAAGCCGAGTAACCATGTGACGACAGCGGCCATCAGCAGCACGATGGCCGTGTCCGGAAAGGCACCCATGGCAATCCAAACGCCTCCCGGGGCCAGTGACAGCGCGAACCCGAGCCACGCATGAGCACCCCACGTGAACCGCTTCGCATACGAATAGCCGAGGAGAACCGCGAGAACGGCAGGGGCTAGAACGGCAGGCCACCGACCGAGAGCGGCCGCGGCGGCGAGAAACCCGATTCCGCTGACAACCGCCAAGACCAATGCCTCGCCCGGTGACACGGTGCCAGCGGGAATGTGACGGCCCCGCGTCCGCGGGTTCTTCGCATCGATATCCCGATCGGCCCAGCGGTTGAAAGCCATGGCGCTCGTTCGAGCGCAGGCCATGCATACGACCATGCCCGCAACGCGCCAAGCCGTGAGGCTGCGGTGAGGAACCGCCAGCGAGAGAACACCCGCGCTGGCCGCAAACGGCATGGCGAAGATCGTATGGGCAAACGCCACAAGCGACCCGTACGTCCGGGCACGCGCCAACAGGTTCGTCGATCTCCCCGCGCCTGAAAGGGTCATTGGGTTCCTCCGCCACGGCGTACGAGCCATCGGCGAGGCGCACGGACGTTCGCCAGAACGAAGGCGCAAGGGTCGGCGCTGGGATGCCCCTCGATGAGCAGCAAACCCGGTCGCGAGCCCCGGGCAATTCGACCGACGTCATCTCGGCCGAGCGCCATCGCCCCGGCCCAGGTCGCCATCCGCAGCAAGTCGACCGCGGGAATCGTTGGAAATCGGTCCGCGAGGGCCCGCGCTTCCGAGAGGACATCGAGCGACGCGTTCGACGCGAGCGAGTCGGTCCCAAGGGCCGGCCATAGCCCGACGGCGCGAGCAGAAAGAAGCGGCGGGAGTCGGGCTTCGATGAAGAGGTTGGAGCGCGGACAAAAAACGACGGCGGCGCCCCGGCGCGCGACGGTCTCCAGCTCGTCTTTGCGGGCATCGGTCAGATGGACGCAGACGACGTTCGGGGCGAGCGCCCCGAGCTCGTCGGCAAATGGAATCGAAGGCTTGCCCGGCCATTCGAGCGTATCTCGCGCCAGCCGAAGTCGAGATTCGTACCAGCGCGCCACCGGCCCGTCGCCGTGCTCAAGAAATCGGCGCTCGGCGGCGTGCTCGGCGATGTGAACGCTCACTCGGCGGCGTCCGTCGTAAGCTTCGCGCAGCAACCTTGCGACGGCGCTCACATGAGTCGTGTAGAGCGTGTGCGGCGTCGGCGAGTACGCGAGATCCGGCGTGGGCCACGTGCCGACATGCTCCTCTAGCACGCGCGGGAGCTCCGTCATTCGCCGCTCGACCGAAGCGCGGTCGACGCCGAACACTTCGTGGAAAATGCATCCGACAAATCCGCGTCGAGCCAGCGCTCGAACCGCGACAAGCGAGTTCGTCACTTCGCCGACGGCGACGGTTCCGTACGAATCGAGGTCCGCCACGGCTCGTTCGATCGCAGCGGCGTCGGCTTCAGGGTGCATCTCGAGTCGTGCGCCGATGAGGTGCTCGACCCACGAGACGAAGCCCGCGCCGCCAGGCACTTGCCCGTGCAATGCGCTGAGCTCGAGGTGGGTGTGGGCGTTGACGAGTCCCGGGAGAACGACGCCGCGAAAGCGCTCGACGACGAGCCCTGCGAAGGATGGAAGAACGCCATCGGCTGCGCCGACGGCCATGATTTCGCCGTGTTCGTCAACGACGACCGCGGCGTCCCGTAAGACGCCCGCGTCTCCGGTGAAAATCGCGTCGGCGTGAAGAGCGCGCATCGGGCGTTCGAATTCAGGAAGGGATCGTCAGCCAGTCGTAGTGCACGTTCCGACGGGCAGCGCGAAACCCGGCAGCACGAATGCGCCGCTCCATGGCATCGGCGTTCATGCCAAACGTCGTACCCGCGCTCGAGACGACGTTCTCCTCGAACATCACGCTGCCGAAGTCATCCGCGCCGAAGCGAAGGGCGACTTGCCCCACCTCTGGCCCCTGGGTTACCCACGACGCGCCAACGTGGTCCACATTGTCCAGAAGGAGTCGGGCAATGGCCTGCTGCCGCAGATAGAGCACCGTTCCGTTTTCACCCGGCTCGATGTGCGTGCCGCGTTCGTGCTGGAAGTCCCAGCAAAAGAAAGCCGTGAAACCTGCCGTCTCGTCCTGCAGGTCCCGTATCTTCACGAGGTGGGCCACGCGATCGCGCGCGCTGTCGATCGTGCCGTACATCATCGTTGCGCTCGAGCGCAGGCCCATATGATGCGCGACCCGCATGACGCCCAACCATTCGTCGCTGGTGCACTTGGCCTTGGCAATCTTCCGTCTTACGCGGTCGACCAAGATCTCGGCGCCTCCGCCGGGAACGCTATCGAGTCCGGCGCGCCGGAGCCTTTCGAGTACGCCTTGAACATCGAGTCCCTCCAACCTCGCGATGTGCAAGATCTCTTCGGGCGATAGCGCGTGCAGCCCGAGCTGGAACTCGCGTTTGATCCATCGAAAGAGGTCCTCGTACCACTCGATCCGAAGCTCGGGGTGGAGTCCGCCCTGGAGGAGAATCTGTACGCCACCGGCGTCGACGACCTCTTGAAGTTTCTTCGAGAGATCCTGTCGGGACAGGACCCAGCTCTCCGGATGGCCCAGTGGACGGTAGAAGGCACAGAACCGGCAGCTCGTCGTGCACACGTTCGTATAGTTGACGTTCCGGTCAACGATGTACGTCACGACATCGTGCGGGTGTTTGCGCCGCCGCACCATGTCGGCCGCCAGCCCAAGGTCGAAAAACGATGCCTCATCCGCCAGTCGCTCGCCTTCGGCCGCGCTCAAGCGCTCACCGTCGGCCGCCCGCGACAGCAGCGTGTCGAGCGCTGGCCGCGGCAGGACCCGGCTCCGGTCTTCATCGAAAAAACGCACGCTCGAGCGGGGCAGCAACCCCGCGCGGGCGGCCTCGTCGTAGAACCGCTCCAGGCCCCGGCGCTCTTCGTCACCGAATTCGTAGCGAATCGCGTCTCGAAGGTAGGCGCGAAGGGACGAGGCCGGCAATCCGGTCTCGGCCGCGTGCGCGTCTGCGATGGCATCGCGCCGCTCGAGACCGGCTGCTTTTGCCGCACCGAGCCATCGCTCGTCCGCTGCCGAGAGCGACGCTTCGCGTCCGAACCACGCTGCGAATACGAACGGCAGGCCCGTTCGTTCGAACCAGGCGCTGCCGAGGTCGAGCACGTGGGGGAATCGACCCTCGATTTCCAGAGCCGGATCGCCGATGACGAGCGCGCCACGCGTTGCCGACACGCTCCGAATGGCCTCCCGGGGGCTGCAGCCGAAAAGTCGGGGTTCGCCGCGCCTCGAACGTTCGCGCAGGACCAGCCTTGCCAAGACCACGCTGGTCCGCGACGAGAGATCCACCGAGAGCTCGGTGAGCGTGTCGATCGGTTGCTCACCGACGATCAGGATGCTCCGCACGGCGCCGCGTGAGCCGATGGCACATCCTCGAACCATTCTCAAGCCGCCGACCGACGCAGCCGCCGCGACCGGCATGAGCGCAACATCCGCTTCGTCCTCCGCGATGCGACGCGCAACCTCGCTCGGGATGGCGCACTCGAGTCGAATGCGCGACGACGCAGGCTCCCGATCGAGCCCCTCGTAAAGGGGCCTGGCGTTGAGGTACCCAACGGCTGCGGCGCGTAGCTGACGAGATTCGATCACGACACGACCTCCAGATGCTTATGGGCATTTCGGTCGCGCACCTTGAGGGCGGCTTCGGGGACTGCGGCGCGCGGATGCTCCTCCACGACCCGGTAGAGCGTGTCGCGCTCGATCGGGACGCGCCCTGCCTCCTGAATCAACCGCACCAATCCTTCGACGGTCAGCGACACCGGCGATCGCGACCCCGCTGCGCGATAAATGGACTCGTGCACGATCGTGCCATCCATGTCGTCGGCGCCGAATCGCTGGGCGATCTGCGCGACCTCGGGAGTCATGCTCACCCAGTAGGCCTTGATGTGCGGCACGTTGTCCAGAAGCAGACGCGAGACGGCCACGGTGCGCAGGGCGTCGACCGCGGTCGGCGCGGGCAAGTTTCGCATGGTGTTTCCGTCGGGATGGAAGGCAAGCGGGATGAATGCCTGTAGGCCGCCGGTTTCGTCTTGCAGGGCCCTCAGCCTAAGCAGATGGTCCACTCGATGTTCGAACGTCTCGATGTGCCCATACAGCATGGTCGAGTTCGTGCGTATGCCAAGCGCGTGGGCGGAGCGGTGGACCGCGAGGTACTCGTCGGCGGTGGCCTTGTCGTGGGCGATTCGCGTTCGCACGTCGGGATGAAAAATCTCTGCGCCGCCGCCAGGCAAGCTATCGAGCCCTGATCGCACCAGGCGATCGAGCACTTGGCTGTAGGTCATCCCGTAGTGACGGGCGAAGAAGTGGATTTCGACCGCCGTAAAGCACTTGAGGTGAATGTCTGGCTTTATCCGTTTGAACCCCGCCAGCAACTCCTCGTAGTACGAAAAGGGGAGGCCTGGATGCAGGCCGTTGACGATGTGGATCTCCGCCGGCGGATCATCCATACGAACTTCGAGCTCTCGCCATGCTTCTTCGAGCGTCAGGGTTCGCGCACCAGGGGCGCCTTCTTCGAGCTTTGCAAAGGAGCAGAACAGGCAAGAGGCGACGCACACGTTTGTCACTTCGATACGCATGTTTCGATTGAAATACGTCCGATCGCCGTGGAGCCGCTCGCGCACGCGGTTGGCGAGCTGGCCGATTGCCACGACGTCGGGGTGGCAAAAGAGGGCGAGCCCTTCCTCGGCGGTGAGTCGTTCGGCGCGCTCGACCTTCTGGCCAATGGCTTCAATCGTCATGTCGTTTCCAGGATGGGGGTGGCTTCGACGAAGGCCTCCGGGCGGCCGTCAGGTCCGACGAACACGGGCACGCGCCCTGCGCGTCGAACGTAACCGGCAAGCTCCCTGCGCTTGACGTCGTGCGCAAGCTCGCGGCGACTCTTCTTGCCAACCCCGACGAGTTCGTCGCCCCCGATGAGCAAGCCACGCTTCGTTGCGATGCGACCGACGAGTTCGTCCGCACCGAAGCCGAGCGACACCTGGGCGAGCTCCAAGCCGCACCGCGTCCAATCGATGCGAACCCGGCACCGGTTCGGCCCCACGATTCGCGCGAGCGCAACTTCGCGAAGCAGCTCGAGGCCGGTGGGGTCCCGATCGCCTTCGGGAAACACGACGAGAGGAGCGTCGCTCGACGGAGGTTCCCCAGTGAAGATGCGAACCTCGACGCCCACTTCCTCGGTACGGACACGGTCGGCGAGAGCGCCGAGAACGAGCAGATCGGCGCTCCGCAAACGATCGACCTCGGCGCCGTCCAGGCGTCCCTCCCGGCGGGCGACGAGCGTGCGATCGAGGCCGCAGGCGGCAAGCGCGCGGTCGATGAGCGCGCTCACGAGGTGCCCCAACGGCGAAGCAACTCGTTTTTGACCCCGAGGTGATCCAAGACGCGGCCGACGACCGTATCGATCGCTTGCTCCAGCGTGGTCGGCCTCGCATAAAACGACGGCATGGCGGGCAGAACGAGCGCGCCCGCCCGCGCAAGCTGCGTCAGGTTCTCGAGGTGAATGACGCTGAGCGGTGTTTCGCGGGGAACAAGGACGAGCGTGCGGCGCTCTTTCAACATGACGTCGGCAGCTCGGGTGAGCAGCGTATCGGAGATTCCGTGCGCGATGCGCGCTGCAGTGCCCATCGAGCACGGGACCACAACCATCGCGTTCCAACCCGCGCTGCCGCTCGCAAAGGGGGCTCGATAATCGCGAACGCCCCAGACCGGAACGTCAATCGCATCGCGCAGGTTGCCGCCGCATTCGAGGGCCCATACGTCGGGAGCCGTCTGTGACATGCAAACGCCGACCTCGACATCGTCACGCCCGGCGAGAACCCGAAGTAGGCGGTGGGCATAGGGCGCACCGCTCGCGCCGGTCACCCCGACCACGATCTTTTTCCTCATCTCGGCGCCTCCCCGCGCACGATGGACGCGACGCCCCAGGTCAAATCGAGGCTCGATAGCGACTCGAAACCCGCGTCCCGCACGGCGCGTTCATACTGCTCGCGCGTGAAAAATCGCGCGATGCTGCGCGCCAGGTAAGCGTAGGCCCCCCGGTCGCCGGAGACGAGCCCTCCGACCGTCGGTAGGACCAGGCGGGCATAGGCGGCGTGGAAGGCACGCGTCACGGCTCGATCAGGGCGAAAGAACTCGAGCGTGACGAACACGCCACCGGGGCGAAGGATGCGGCGAACCTCGTGAAGTCCTCGGGCGAGATCGGCGAGATTTCGCATTCCGAAGGCACACAGGACGGCCGCAAACGTCTGGTCGCCGAAGGGCAAGTCCGAAGCGTCCGCAACGATCACCTCGGCCCGCGGAGCCTTGTGTCGACCGGCCTCGAGCATGGACGCGGAGAAATCAAGAGCCACGATGCGATCATCGGGCCGAGCGCGATGGAGAAGTGCAGAAAGATCCATCGTCCCGGCACAGAGATCGAGAACCGCACCGGACGGCGAGCCTGCCAGCGCGTCGATCGCACGAGCTCGCCACCGCGCATCGATGCCTACGGAGAGAAGTCGATTCAGTCGGTCGTAGGTCGGTGCAATGCGATCGAACATGCTCTGGGCCGCCCATGCATGGGCTCTCTCTCCGCCACGGCGAGCCTGCACGTCGGCAACCGGAAGCTCGGTCACGCTCGGGCCCTCTCGAGAAGTTCGCGCGCGGCGGCCAAAATTCGCGCCACCGGAGACAGGTGCAAGGGAGCACCATTCGTGTGTGAGGGTGCGGCAATCCGGTCGTCGATGTGGAGCTCCGGCCACATCTGATCCACCCGGGCGATCACTTCGCTGCTCATGCGACATGGCTCCGGCCAAATGCGCTCGTAGCCTTCCTCTCGCCACTTGCGCGTCCCGTCGATGCAGACCTTGCTTCCCCAGAGAGCTTGATTGGCTCCATGATCCAGCTGATCGATCGGCCCGTCGACGAACGCGAGGTCACGCCTCGGATCGAGATTCGCGAGCAAGCGCCAGGCGACCTCGCCGAGATCCTGCACATTGACGTCTTCGTCCACGACGCAGATGACTTTCGAAAAGGTCATCTGACCGGCTCCCCAGATCCCGTGCGCCAGCCGCGCGGCGTGGTGAGGATACTGCTTTTTCATCGAAATCAGCGCAAGGTTGTGGAACGCGCCCTCGACCGGCAGGTTCATGTCGACGATCTCGGGAAAGAGCAGTTTGAGGAGCGGGAGAAAGAGGCGTTCGGTGGCCTTGCCAAACCAGGCATCCTCCATCGGAGGAGGTCCGACCAGCGTGGCCGGGTACACGGCATCGGCTCGATGGGTCAGCGCCGTGACGTGAAAGCGAGGAAAGCGGTCGACGGGCGTGTAGTAGCCGGTGTGATCACCGAAGGGCCCCTCGAGAGCGAGATCTTCTTGGGGATCGACGTACCCCTCCAGGACAAAGTCGGCGTCCGCGGGGACCTCCAAGCCGACCGCCTTGCACGGGACGGTGGAAACGGCGCGCCGACGTAAGAGCCCCGCGAACATCCACTCGTCGATTCCATCGGGCAACGGCGCGGTGGCCGCGTAGGTGCACGCCGGATCTCCACCGAGTGCAACCGCGACTTCCAGCCGGCTGAGACCCATTTCTTTCGCGCGCCGGAAGTGGCGCGCCCCGGTCTTGTGCACCTGCCAGTGCATCGCGGTGGTGGCTCGGTCAAGCTTTTGCATTCGGTAGCAACCGACGTTTCGAGTCCCACTCTCTGGGTCACGCGTAATCACCTGCGGGAGCGTGATGAACGGTCCGCCATCGTTCGGCCACGAGGTGAGAATTGGCAAAATTCCGAGATCGACTTGTTCGCCCGTCATCACGACGTCCTGACAGGCTCCGCGCGCGCTTGTTCGCGGTGGGACGTGGGCGAGCTCCGGAAGTTTGCGTGCGAGTTGCAGGATCGCGCTCGCCTCCTGGGACGGTTGCTGCACGAGCCCCGCAATGGTGCGTGCGTGTTCCTCGAAGTCGGAGACTCCGAGCGCGAGCGACATTCGTACTCGCGACCCCCACGCGTTGATGACGAGTGGAAAGTGCGAACCTGCCACGTTCTCGAAGAGGAGGGCGGGGCCCCCAGCTTTCATGACGCGATCGGCGATCGCGGCGACTTCAAGGCGCGGATCGACGCGGCGCCCGATGCGGACCAGCTCCGAGCGCTGTTCGAGCGCTCGAACGAACGCGCCCATGCCGTCCCACGCCATCGTTGCGCCTCCAAAGTTTTCAAATTATTTTGAACGCACCCGGCTTGTAGGACCCGACGGTAGGCCCGTCAAGCCGGCTTGCCGGACCGACCCAGGTTCCACACCCTTCATCAGGCATGCGTCCAGGCGATGATCCCGATTTCTTCCGGCGCGCTGATCCGGACGGGCTCTCACGAGAGAGCTCCATCCGCCTCGACCCGCACGGATGCTTCTGGCACGCGGGAGAGAGGGTGAATCACCCCAGATTGTCCGCAGCCCTGCATTCGTGGATCCGCCGTCATCCCGAGAGCGGCCGTTACATCCTCTCGAACGGCTACGATTGGGCGTATTTCACGGTCGATGACGCGCCTTACAACGTGAAGCACCTTCGCATCGACAACGACGAGGTCGAGCTCATCCTGACCGATGGAACGAGCGAGCCCTTTCAGGCCGAAGGCGCACGCGTTGGGACCGACGGCGCTCTTTACGTTCAAGTCAAGCGCCATGCGCCTTGCGGACCCTTCGAAGCGAAATTCAGTCGCCATGCGCAAGGCGCATTGGCCCCGCTGCTCGTCGAAATCGAAGCACGGGGCGTGGGCATCCGCTTGGGCGGCACCCTGTTTTTCCTTTAATCGGCTACCATCGCCAGCCGTATGCGGCTCCTCATTGCCGACAAGCTTCACCCGCGCGCGATCGAAGAGCTTCGCACGCTGCCTCTCGAAGTCGTCTACGAACCCGAGCTGACGAAGGAGAGCCTTGAGCAGCGGCTATCGGGGATCGGCATTCTGGTCGTCCGATCGACGGAGGTGACCGCTGCCGCCATCGAGCATGCCAAACAACTGAACCTCATCGTCCGGGCCGGCGCCGAGCACGGGTCAATCGACGTCCGCAGCGCGAGCAAGCGCGGCATCTATGTCGCCAGTTGTCCGGGCAAGAATGCGTCGGCCGTCGCCGAGCTCGTTTTCGGACTGATGATCGCACTCGATCGGCGCATTCCAGACGCGCTCGGCTCGCTGCGGTCGGGGCGCTGGGAGCGCAATGAGTACGGAAAGGCCGAGGGCCTGTACGGCAAGACCCTCGGGGTGGCCGGGTTCGGCGCGATCGGCCGCGAGGTCGTGCACCGGGCCCGCGGTTTCGGACTCGTGCCCATCGTCTGGAGCCGGTCGTTGAGCGCGGCGCGCGCGGCCGAGCTCGGCGTCACCCACGCCGCCTCAATCGAAGAGCTCGCCGCCCGGAGCCACGTGCTGTCGCTCCATCTCGCGCTCAACGAACGAACGAGGCAGATCGTCAGCCGCCGCGTCATCGGTATGCTTGCGGACCGCGCCATTTTCATCAACGCGGCGCGTGCCGATCTCGTCGACTACGGGGCCATGCTCGAGGCCGTGGAGAAGCGGGGGTTGCGGGTCGGTTTGGACGTTTATCCGGATGAACCGCGCGGGACACGGACCTTTGCGAGCCCCGAGATGTTCCGGGCGTATCCGTCCGGCGGCCTCGTCTATGGGACCCCGCACATCGCGGCTGCCACCGACCAGGCGCAGTTGGCCATCGCTGCGGAGACCGTTCGGATCATTCGATCCTTCTTGCTCGAAGCGACCGTTCCGAACGTCGTCAACGTATCGACCTCCACCGCGGCGCGATTTCAACTGGTCATCCGGATGATGGACAAGGTCGGGACGTTCGCTCACGTCCTCGCCGTCCTCAAGCGCCATGGCATCAATGTCGAAGAGGTCTCGAACACGGTCTTCGAAGGCGGTGTCGCCGCTTGCGCGAAGGCGAGGCTCCTTCTTCGGCCGACGGAAGCGTGCCTGCAAGAGATCAGGGCGTTCGACGAGGTTTTGCACGTGGACCTCGTGACACTGCCCATGTTGGCATGAGAGTCGCTGCGGGGACGTGGCGGGGCATGGCTGGCATTCTGGTCGCGACCCTCGTCCCGGGTTGTCGGAGCATGGGCGTCGCGAACGGCATCGCCAATGCGGCCGACGGGAGCTCGGACGCACAAGCCTCGCTCGCTTCGCCGGATGCATCGACTCCGTCCGACGAAGCGATTCCGCAGGGCCCTGACGAGGAGCTTACCGGACGGGGCAAACACCTGCTCGAGGCCATCTCCCGCAACGACGCCCAGCTTGCGACTGATGTACTCTTCCCTCGCGACGGTTGGGTTGCCACACGCGAAGGCAGCGACCCCGGCAAAGAATGGGAGAAGCGCGTCGCGTCCCCGTTCCGGCGCGCGATCCGCGTCCTCTCGCGGCGCTACCCGGACTTCGACCGAGCCAAGTTCGTATCGTTCGAAATGGGGAGAGCCATGGTCCAGGAGACCCCCAAGCGGCACGGCTGGAGGAAACCGCTCTGGACCATCCGCGAATCGCGTCTGACGTTCGTCGTCGACGGGCGAACACGAATGCTTCCCATCCGAGAGATGACCGCGTGGCGGGGGGCCTGGTATGTGACGAAGCTTCGCTGAAGGACAGGTCAACGGCCGCGCCGCTGCTCGGCGATCTCGTCCAGCAGGACCTCGATGCGCGTCGTTGCGTCGGTTCCGTCGTCATAGACGAAACGAAGCTCGGGCGCATACCGGAGGGCCAACCGCCGAGTCGCCTCCCGCCGGAGCATCCCCGAGGCGCGCCGAAACGCGCCCATGAGCGCCCGCCGACGAGTGGAGTCGTCGCCCGCAACCAACGTTCGGACGTAGACCCGGGCAGCGCGCAGATCCAGCGTCATTTCGACGCGGGTGATCACCGCCCCCACTGCGCCAGGATCCTTGACGTCATTCGCGAGGAGCTTCGAAAGCTCTTCGCGCAGGCCTTCGCCCACGCGCCGCGCGCGCGTACCGGGCTCAGCGGCCATGATGGCTGCCGCCATACAGATCCGCCCCAACCGTGACGATCTCGGTCGCTCGGTCCGTCAGCACGGCGTCCTCGGAAAGTTCCGCCGCGTGCGCAACTTGCTCGAGCACCGAGTCACACACTGCGGCGTCGCCCGATACGACGCAAACACCGAAGACGGCCCGCTGGTGCAGGTCCTGAGCTTCGACTTCCGCGATGGAGACGTCGAAACGCGAACGCACCCGGTCTCTCAGTCTTTGGACGACTCGGCGCTTGTCCTTGAGCGACCGCGCATGGGGAATGTGAAAGGTCAACCGAAGGACACCGACGAACATTCGCCATCAAAGCTTCTGCGGGATTTCCTCGACCTCGTAGCATTCGAGAATATCTTTCTCCTTGAGATCGTTGAAGTTCTCAAGGCTGATGCCGCACTCGAACCCCTCGGCGACGTCGCGGGCGTCGTCCTTGAATCGTTTGAGGCTCGCGATCTTGCCGTCCCAGGTCACCACGCCTTCGCGGATGAGACGGAGCTTGGCGTTGCGAACGATCTTGCCTTCGGTGACGTAGCAGCCCGCCACCGCAACGCCCTTGACCTTGAAGATCTGTCGCACTTCCGCGCGACCGTACTGCTTCTCGACAAGCGTCGGCGGCAGCAGGCCTTCCATCGCCCCCTTCACGTCCTCGAGTGCGTTGTAGATGATCGAATAGAGGCGGATCTCGATCTTGTTCTCTTCGGCCAACGACGTCGCCTTGCCGGCGGGGCGAACATTGAATCCGATGACGACCGCCTTCGACGCGATCGCGAGGTTGACGTCGCCCTCGGTGATGGCGCCGACCGCAGCATGGATGATCGCGAGTCTCACCTTGTCGCCGGACAGCTTCGCGAGAGCCTCGGCCAAGGCCTCCACCGACCCCTGCACGTCGCCCTTGATGATGACCCGCAGCTCTTGCTGCCCGCTCTCGGCGATACGCTTCGAGAGCTCTTCCAGCGACACCTTCGCGGTCGACGGGATGAGGCTCTTGGCCATCTTGCCTTTGCGACTCTCCGCGACCTCCTGCGCCTTCTTCGGATCCTTGACCGCATCCATGCGATCACCCGCGTTGGGAACTTCGTTCAAGCCGAGGATTTCGACAGGAGTCGCCGGAGGCGCCTCCTGGACCTGCTTGCCGTGCTCGTTGGTCATTGCACGAACTTTGCCGAAGCCGGCACCGGCCAACACGAAATCGCCTACTCGAAGGGTTCCGTCCTGTACGAGCACGCGTGCTACGGGACCGCGACCTCGATCGAGCAGGGCCTCGAGGACCGTACCGCTCGCAGGCCGCTTGGCATTGGCGCGAAGCTCCAGCAGCTCGCTCTGCAGCTGAATGGCTTCGAGCAACCGATCGACCCCTTCACCGGTCACGGCGCTCACATTCACAAACAGCGTGTCGCCACCCCACTCTTCGGGGACGAGGCCTTGCTCGACCAACTCCCGCTTGACACGCTCGACATCGGCTTGGGGCTTGTCGACTTTGTTGACCGCCACGATAAGTGGCACTTTCGCGGCTTTCGCGTGCGCGATCGCCTCTTTCGTCTGAGGCATGACGCCATCGTCCGCGGCGACGACGAGGACGACAATGTCGGTGACGCTCGCGCCCCGCGCCCGCATCTGGGTAAATGCTTCATGCCCCGGTGTGTCGAGGAAGACGACTGTGCCGTGCTTGGTTTCAACCTTGTACGCACCGATGTGCTGGGTGATGCCGCCTGCCTCGCCGGCAGCGACATTGGCCTTTCGGATGCGGTCGAGCAAGCTCGTCTTTCCATGGTCGACGTGACCCATCACCGTGACGACCGGCGGGCGCTGCGCGGTCGTTTCGACCTCGACCGCGATCTCCTCTTCTCCGCGTGCTTCGGCGATCGTTTGCGCTTCGCTCTTGCCGACGTCTTCGACTTCCCAGCCGAACTCGCTCGCCAGAATCTTGGCCGTGTCGGCGTCGAGCGTCGTGTTGATGTGGACGTTGCTCATGCCCATCGACAAGAGCTTCATCAAGAGCTCGGTCGCCTTGAGGCTCATCCGCTGCGCCATGGTCTGCAGCGTCACGTCGCTCTCGATTCGAATGACCTTCTTGTGGGCGCTCATCTCCTGCGTGGAGATCATGGGCGGCCGCCGCGGCGGCAGAGGACCCATCGGACGGCGGCCTCCTGCGCCTCCGGGCGTACGCCCCATCATCGGGCGGCCGGGCTGCTGGCCGGGCGCCCGCACGTCGCGTCGGACGCCCGGACCACCCGCGTTGCCGGCGCGGGGATCGTACTGAACGCGTCGGGGCATGTTGGGCTGCGTCGATGCGGCCCGCGCGCTCGCAGCTGCGCTCGGCGCCGGCATCGGAACTCCCGGTCGACCGCCCCAGTACTCGACGCCGGTCTTCGGCCCCGGGCTGGGACGCGGGGCGGGCATCTCGCTGGAGACTTGCGGGACGGGGGCGGCCGCAGCCGCGGGAACGGCAGCGGGGGTCGGCGGGGCGACCGGCGCCGGAATCGGCGTGGGCTCGCGAACGACCGCCGGAGCCGGCACGGCCGCGGCGACGGCGTCGTCCGTGGCGCGTTCTGCCAACGCCGGCGGCGCGGCGGGAGGCGGCGGCGCGACGACGACAACGGGCGCAGGCGCGGGTGCGGGTTCCGCGACGATGGGCTCGTCGTGAGGTTCCGGGCGAAGATCGCGAGACTCGCGCGCTTCGACGGCGGGAGGCGGCGGCGGCGGGGGTGGTGGTGGCGGCGGCAACTCGACGGGACGGACGATCGAGTGCTCCTCGGGAATCGACATGGGGGCGGCTTCGTGCTCCAGGACCTGGCGGTTTTCGTTGCTCGACTCACGAGATTCCCGTGAAGGCGGCGCTTCGGTGACCGGGCGCCCGTTGGGTTCGTGAGCAGGAACGGCGACGTCGTCGAGCGAACGCAACGACGGCGCCGAAGCAGGTAGCTGCGGGCTCGAGGGGACTTCGGAAGGCGCGGGCGCTCCCGGCTTGGCCACCGAGCGGCGCTTGACGACGCCGAACCGCACGCGTTCCTCGACGACATCGTGCGTGCGTTGCTTTTCCAGGTGGCGCTTGACTCGCTCGATCGCTTCCGGCTCGACGGAGCTCATGTGATTGCGCACGTCGGCGACACCAATCGCCTGAAAGAGCCCGACGACCTGCTTCGGGTCGAGGTTTAGCTGCTTTGCCACCTCGTAGATGCGAACCTTTCCGCTCATCGAGCCTCCGGACGTCTGCTGCATGTCGCACCTTCTCTCGTCGCTGTCGCCCCCGCGTCGGCTGCAGCGCGCATTTTTTTGAGTTCCACGCCGATTGGCCCGTGCCGGACCGCACAAACTGCGACCGCTTGTTCGCCAAGCAAGGCCCCGAGGGCCTCTTTCGTACTCCAGGCGATGACCCGCCCGTCGGCGGCGGCACGCGTCAGCTCTGCCCGTACGGCAATGCTTCCGGCGTCGACCGCGACGACCGCAACGACGTGCGGGTCGACGCTCGCCCTTGCGCGGGCAAGGGCATCCAGAGCCGCATCTGCCCCCACGGCGACCGCCCGCAGGCGATACGCCGCCAGGATCAGCCCGGACATTCTGCGGTCGCACGAGTCGACGAGACTCTGGCCGAGTTTGGCAGCATCGACGTGCGGCTCCCGACGAAGCGAACGCGCAATGCCGCGGGGGGCCTTCGCAATACACGCCGCCCGCGCGTGTACGTGCACGCCACGGCCGAACGATTTGCCCGCGAGATCGAAAGCGACTTCGTCACCGGAGGCGACGAGCCGCAAGAGCTCCTCCGCACTTTCGCGGGCGCCGCAGCCGACGCACGTACGCGCCGGCTTGCCCTTCGGTTCGTGCGGATCCACGTTCGTCATCGCTTCATCTCCTCGCTGCATCACGAAGGTTGTGCCGACGCTTCACGGGCCTTGGCCACGGCCTCTCGACGCGCCGCCTCGATGGCCTTCGCTTCGCCAGAAAGGAAGTGTTCTGCGCCCTGCTTTATCGCACGCGCCTTCTTGATCCCCAGGCCGGTCTTGATGGCAAGCTTCTCTTCGTCCTCACGCAGGATTTCCTCGACGGTCCGGTAGCCTGCGTCCTCGAGGAGCTGCACCGTGCGCTCGCCTACGCCGCGGATGAAAAGGAGGCGCTCGCGCTCGGTGAGGGTCTCGGTGCGAGTCGATGCCGCGCGGATCCGATCCTGGCGAAGTCGCTCCATCGTTGTCTCGGCATTCGTCCGTACGCGAGCGGCCGCTTCCGCTCCGCCAAGACCGGGAATCGTGGCGAGCTCTTGTTCGCTCGCCTCGGCCAGCTCCTCGAGCGTACGGAAGCCCAGCCTGTACATGCTGCGCGAGATGGCATCCGACACACCCTCGATTTGCTGAAGCTGGGCGACGGCCTCTTCCTCCATCTGCTTGAATTTCGTTTCGCTGATGATGTCGAGCTTCCAGCCCGACAGCTGCGCCGCAAGACGTACGTTCTGCCCTTTGCGGCCGATCGCAAGCGAGAGTTTTTCGTCGGGCACAACCAATTCCATCCGGCCGTCGGCCTCGTCGACGATCACCTTGCTCACCTCGGCGGGCTGAATGGCAGCGCAAACAAAGCGCGCAGGGTCGCGATCGAAGGGGACGATGTCGATTTTCTCGCCACGGAGCTCCTGGACGACAGCTTGCACGCGAGCGCCCTTCATGCCGACGCATGCGCCGACCGGATCGACGTCCGCGTCGCGGCTCGTGACCGCGATTTTGGAGCGCGCGCCCGGCTCGCGCGCACAGGCCACGATCTTGACGATGCCCTCGTAAATCTCGGGAACCTCCGCCTCGAAGAGCTTCTCGACGAGACGCGGATCGCTCCGAGAAAGAATGACCTGCGGTCCGCGTGCCTCTCGGTCGATGTCTTTGACGTACGCGATGATTCGATCGCCCGGACGGTACGTTTCGCGGGGAGTCTGCTCGCGAAACGGAAGAATGCCCTCGGTTCGACCGAGATCGACGATGAGGTTGTTTCCCTTTTCGAACCGGCGCACGACCCCTTTGATGAGCTCGCCTTTGCGATCCTTGAACTCGTTGAAGATGAGGTCGCGCTCCTCGTCACGCACCCGCTGGATGAGCACTTGCTTCGCCGTCTGCGCTGCGATGCGTCCGAATGCCTGACGAGCTTGCTTCACCCGCAAAATGTCGCCGTAGTCTTTGTCCTGGTCCGCGGCTTTCTTCGCGTCCGACGGGTGCCAGAAAATCTGGAAACCGAGCTCCTCGCCCATCTCCGCTTCGAGCCCGAGACGCTGAGCGTCCTCGATTGCAATCTCGCGATCGTCGTCCGCTACATCCTCTACGACGGTCATGTACTGAAAGAGGTCGACCTGCCCCGTGTCCTCGTTGAAACGCGCCTCAAGCTCGCGATTGGCTCCGAACACGCTCTGCGCCGCCTTGAGAATCGCTTCTTCGACGGTCTTGACGAGACGCGCTTTGTCGATCCCCTTGTCTTTGGCGACCATTTCGATCGCTTGGAGCAGGGTCAAATCGCCCGTACTGGTCTGCTGTTGTTGAATCGCCATGTTGCCCTCAGTGCCTCTTGCCCACTCCGCCGCGGCGCGCGGCGCGCGGCACGGCCGTCGCGTCGTCGCGCACGTCTCGCCGGACGCGCGCCTTGTGACGCGACTGCGAGGTATTCACTCCAAACTCGAACACGAGACGCGCGCTCTCGATCTGGTGCAAGGGCAGCCCGTGCACCCTCTTGCCCTCGCGAACGCGAACCTCGCCTTCCACCACGCCGTCTAGCACGCCGATGAGGACGCGCTGACCGGCAGCGAGCGAATCGCGCAATTTGATCTTCGCGCGCTCCCCCGTGAAGCGCACGAAATCCTTCTCCGAACGCAACGGACGTTCGACCCCGGGAGAGCTGACTTCGAGATGGTAGGGGTGCGGGATCAATTCCGCGACGTCGAGCGCCGGGCTGAGATCGCGCGACACACCGGCGCAGAGCTCCAAGTCGACGGCGGCGTCGCGGGTGGACCAAAGGCCCTCGGCAGAGCCCTGCTTTTCGACGTAAAGCCGCAACACCCAGCCTCCCCTTTCTGGGCGGAACTCGGCGTCAACCACCTCGGCGCCGTGGGCGTGCACGATCGGGGCGACGACGCGCAGCAACGCGTCGCGATCGATTCCGTGCAGCATGACGCTCGTGTTCGACATGATCCCAAGTTCCTCGCAGTGGCCGCGCCGACGCAAAAAAAAAACGCGGGCCCCGGATTGGGGTCCCGCGCTCTTCAAAACCACCAAACAGGGCGCGTCAACCTACTCTCTCGAATTGGTCTTCGCAAGCGGCGCAGTACTTCGACCCTCGGCGCCTCTACCGGAATTCGGCCGAGGCGGACGACGCGACCCTAACCCAGATTGGAGAAGCGCGACAGGAACGGCGCGCCAAAAGCACCGAAGGCGTGTCGCGCCTCAGGTATCTCGGCTTACCGTGGGACCAGCCCGTCGGAAGGTCCGCCGCACCCTCCTCCGAAGGAGACACCCGGCGGCTGCGGAGCGCGTGCGGGCTCTGGCTACGACGCACGGCGGCCGTCGACCGGCGGCCGTCGCCCGACCAACCCGCTCGGCTTGCAAGGGCCGGCCGAGCGAAATGGGTGGCTCTCCCCGGTCGTCAAAAGCCCGGCAGTGGATTGAGTTTTCGCGGCGGAGGGGTCGATGAACCGGCCGCTCCCGGTACACCGGGAGCTCCCGGCCCGGCCGGCGCGCCTGGAGCGGTCGCTCCAGACGCGGGGGGACGGGGGGACTCTGCGCCGGCGCGCTCGACAATGATGAATTGAACGCGACGGTTGCGCGCTCGGTTCGAGGCCGTGACGTTCGGAACGAGGGGATTGTCCTGGCCGTAGCCGTGGGCGGTCAATCGGTCGGCGACAACGCCGTGCTGGACGAGCCACGCTCGAACGGCTTCGGCGCGTTCATCGCTCAACGCGTGGTTATGCTCGGCGGTTCCGCTGTTGTCCGTATGGCCCTGAACTTCGACCCGCCTTATTTCAGGGTGCCTGATGAGCGTGTCGGCAACTTCCGTCAAGAGGCCGAACGACTGGGGCAGGATGACGGCGCTGTCCAGAGCAAACTGGATCTGGTCGCGAATCGTGATTTCTTTGGCCGTCAGCTGAACCTTCGGCTGCTTGGGCTGCGGCCGAAGCAGCAGGTCGACGGTCGTCTCTTGCCGGGCTTTGACGTCCACCGGGGACACCATCGCCAGGTATCCGTCCGAAATCACACTCAGCTGCGCGAGGCCGGGTGCAGCCCCGTCGAGACGGAAGGCGCCCGAAACGTCCGTGCTGAGCCGGAGCTCTTTGTGCTGAACGTCGGTCAAAGCGACCTGCACGCCGGCCAAGGGCTGGTTTGACTCGGCATCGCGCACGTGGCCCACGACGGACCCCACGCGAGGCATGGCATCGAGGGGGCAGTCGACGTCGAATTCTGCGCCTGGCTTTGCGGCCTGGGCACCGACGGCGCATTGGCCTGGCTTGTAGCCGTCCGCTTTGAGGTCGACCGTGTAGTCGCCGGGGGGAACGTCCCCGCCGAATTTTCCATCAGGACCGGTTGCGAGCGGCCATAGATCGGCGTGATCGTGATAAGACACGGTCGCTCCAACGACGGGGTCGTTCTTATCCTTCTCGTGTACGAAGCCGACGAGATGGACCACGGGCTTCGCCCCTTCGACACCGACGTTTTTCACGACAGGTGGTCGATCCCAGGTGTCCACGGCCCAGCCGGCCCCAAAGTAGAGCGTCCAGGGCGGCACGGGCTGGATCTCCTCGATGAAGTTGGCCGTGCCCGTCAGACCGATGTCGAGCGCGGCAAGCAGCGAGAATCCGCGCTTCCAGGGGAAAAATCGGCTGCCCAAAGTCAAGGTCGACGGCACGACCGAGTCGAGCGCGAGGCAGTCGTCGTTGCTCGGGTTACTCGGAACTCTATTCACCACCTTGCACGCGTAACCCTGCCGATTGGTCGGCACGAGAACGTGCGCCTCAATGAAAGGCCGGACACGTTCGTCGACCAGCAACCCTTCGGCTCCGAGGAAAAAATCGAAGTGGTCGACGCGGTTGACTCCGAGACCATACCGCTCGATGCGCGTGATCGGCTGGCCGCGGTCGATCTCGGTCTGAGCGATGACCTCTGCCGTGTTGTCGAGCGAGTAGACCAAATTGAAGCTGAAGCGAAGCGGCACGTGCGCCTTCAGGCCCCGCAGATCGCCCGTTGCAATGCCGCCGAATTTCGCGCTCGTTCCGCTGCTGTCCAAACCGACCGAGCCCGTCGTGTTGATGAGCCAGAGCTCCGAAAAGAGCCCGAGCCGCAGCACATCGCCGATGGGCGCCGCATACTTCACCGCGAGGTTCGAGTCGCCGAGGACCTGAAGGAGGCCCGGTCGGTTTGCCGAATCGCTGTTCGCGTAGGCGCTCGTCGAAGCATAAGCTTCGAGGACGCCCGCACCGAGCTTCACGATCGACGCGCCGAGTGACAATGTTCCACCGACGTGGTCCATGTCGTCGCTCGTCAAGGCCGGACCGGTTCCATTCGGATTCGCGCATGGGAACTTCGTCGTGCACAAGAAGCCCGCGGAGAACCACTCGCCCACGAACCCGATCCGAAACTGGCCAGGGGCCCCGCTCTCTGCGTGCTGGGTCCGGAGCAGCCCAACCCCGCCCGTTACCGTATTCGACTCGTTGATGTCGCGGTCCCGCTCGGCCCAGTCCTCCGATGGCGGGGCCTCGACAGGCGCCTCCTGGGCCGGCTCGTCGGGGGCTGCTGCGGTGCCCTCGGGCTCTTCGTCAGAAGCCGGCGCGCCGCCATCGGCACCGGTACCTGCAGTCGAGGGCGGACCCCCGCCCACGGGGGCGCCGCTCGATCCGGAAGGGGGCAGGCTGCTGGACGCGGGGGCCGCGGCTGGCGTATCCGGGCTGCCGCCGCTGCCCGAACGTGTCGCCTGCGCATAGACGGTCCCGGGCCACGTGACCCGGACCAGAAGCACAACCATCGCCACGATTGAAATCGACGCAGGGGAGCGACTCATGCTCTCTCCAAGCGAGGCGTCTTCGACCGGACACTCACTTCGGGTCCTGCCCACGCCCCGCACTACGGCTTCTACCACCAATTTCGATGGGTTCTCCACAAGGGTTTCGCGCCTCGATGTCCAAACTCGTGACTTTCGCAAGAAGCCTCCGACGTCGCTAATCTCAGGAGAGCAGAGCCCCATGCCCACACGCGGTCGCATTCTCATCGTGGACGACGAGTCGAACGCACGCGCCGCGCTCAGCGAGATCTTGCGCGAAGAAGGTTACGCGACCGAAACGGCGGCCGACGGATTCAAGGCGCTCGGCAAGCTCGAAGAGTTCGGACCCGACGTCATCCTGACAGATTTGAAGATGCCCGGTCTCGACGGCATCGCGTTCATGGAGAAGGCGCGCGTCGCGGTGCCCGGCGCGGCCTTCGTCGTCATGACCGCCTTCGGCACGATCTCGAGTGCCGTCGAGGCGATGAAGAAGGGCGCCGAGAACTATTTGCTCAAGCCGCTCGACCCAGAAGCCCTCGGCGCCGTGGTCGAGCGAGCGATGGACAAGGCCCGCCTCGTGCAGGAGGCCCAGCGTCTGCGAGATCGGCTGCGCGAAAGAAACGCGTTCAGCCATATCGTATCGAGTGACCCGAAAATGGATGCCGTGCTCGAGCTCGTCGCTCAAGTCGGGCCCAGCAAGGCCAGCGTGCTCATCACCGGCGAAAGCGGTACGGGGAAAGAGCTCATCGCCGAGGCCATTCACGGGGCGAGTCCGCGGGCGCAGGCGCCGTTCGTGCGTTTGCATTGCGCCGCGCTGAGCGAATCGCTTCTCGAGTCGGAGCTCTTCGGCCACGAACGCGGCGCATTCACCGGCGCCGTCGCCCGCCGGGAAGGACGCTTCCGCCTTGCCGACGGAGGAACGCTTTTTCTCGACGAGATCGGAGAAGTGCCGGGCGCGGTCCAAGTGAAGCTCCTGCGGTTTCTGCAGGAGAAGGCTTTCGAACGCGTCGGTGGCAACGAGACGCTGCGTGTCGACGTTCGTATCATCGCGGCAACCAATCGCGACCTCGGCGCCGAGATCCGCAAGGGGTCGTTCCGTGAGGACCTCTTTTACAGGCTCAACGTCGTCACGATCGATTTGCCCCCGCTGCGAGAGCGTCGCGGCGACATTCCAGCACTCGCCAGCTTCTTTCTCCGCCGCTATGCGGCAGAAAATGGCAAGACCGTCGACACATTCGCCGACGATGCTTTGCGAACGCTCTTCGAATACCGGTGGCCTGGAAACGTCCGCGAGCTCGAGAACGTGGTCGAACGGGCAGTTGTCCTTTGCGACGATCACCGCGTCGAAAGAAAGCATTTGCCTGCGAACGTCGTACCTTCCGAGCAGCGCGACGGGCCTCCCCCCATTCCTGGGTCCACCATCGCCGATCTGGAACGCTATGCCATTCTGAAGACGCTCGAGGCCTGTGGCGGGTCGACGTCGAAGGCCGCGACCGTGCTCGGCGTAAGCCCGCGCAAGATTCAATACAAACTGCACGAGTACGAGCAGCCCGACCGCTATCCCCCAGCCGAGGGGAGACCGGAGGAGAAGAAGGCGTGAGCGACGAAGCTGTCCTCCGGGCATCGAACGTGGCCAAGCAGTACCGTAAGCCGTTCACGGGCAGGCGCGTCGACGCAGTCCGAAACGTCTCGTTCGAAGTCGAGCGCGGTGAGATCTTCGGGTTCCTCGGCCCGAACGGCGCGGGCAAGACGACGACGATCAAGATGCTGACGGGCCTCGTCGCACCGACGCGGGGATTGCTTGAGATCCTCGGCTTTCGCATCCCGTCGCCGGACGGAATGGCCCGCGTCGGCTTTCTCCCCGAAAACCCGTACATCTATCCGTACTTGACGCCCCGGGAGTTCGTTTCGCTCTGCGGACGCTTATCCGGGCTGCACGGAAGGGTGCTGCGCGAGAGCACCGAACGGGCCATCGATCGGCTGGGCGTCGGATACGCCATCGACCGGGCCACGCGAACTTTTTCGAAGGGCATGCTCCAGCGTGTGGCCCTCGCCGCGTCGGTCGTCCACGACCCGGAAGTGCTCATCCTCGACGAACCAATGAGCGGCCTCGATCCGGTGGGGCGCAAAGACGTGAGAGACCTCATCGTCGAGGAGCGGCATCGCGGGCGCACTGTATTTTTTTCGAGCCATATTCTGAGCGACGTCGAGCTTCTTTGCGATCGGGTCTGCATCCTTAAAAAAGGGGAGGTCGTCCTTTCGGGCAGCCTCGGCGATCTCCTGGCCGCGAAAAGGCGGCGCAAGGAGATTGCGCTGTCCGGGGTCAGCGAGCGATTGCGCCTCGCGCTCGCTCCCTTGGCCACAGCCGCCCGCGCCACGGGCGACGCTCTCGTCCTCGAGGTCGAGGGAGACGCCGAAGTCCGTGCCGTGGTCGAGCAAGCGTTTGCGGAGGGCGCACGCTTGCAAAGTGTCACGCCGAAGCGCGAAAGCCTCGAGGACCTCTTCGTGCGCGAAGCGTTTTGAGGCCGACCCCTGCGCCTCGAAATCGCCCCGACGACGGGCGCCCGTCACGGATTCGTGAAGTCGTTGAAGTTGCCCGTGATGGCCAGAAGGCCAATGAGGCCCACCGTGCTCCCGAAGTAGTCACCGTTGGCCCCGTAGATTCCTGACATGCTTGCGCGGCCGATGTAGGTCGCCAGAAATGTCGCTGATTGGTCGATGTACGATTGGTTGCTCGCGCTCATCATCGCCCCGACGGCGGCCGGACCGATGATGGCGCCGGTCACGGCCGGCGAGCTGGCCGTATCCGGCTGCCCGGAGCTGACGAGAAGGGGCAATTCGAGCTTGGCCGCGCCGCCGAGCGTCTGCGCGGTGGACATGAGGGTGGCGACCATCTTGCTCAAGAAGGCCTGGTTTCCGTTGCGCGAGCCGTTCCAGCAGTAGTCGAGTCCAACCCGCCACGGCGCGCGGCACGCGTCGTAGGCAAAGTCGCTCCCGCCCACGCTGTCGGGGATGAGCCCGACGGAGCTCGCGCTGCTCTCGAGCAACGTGTATTCCGCGGCCACGCTCGTCGCGAAATTGAAGGCAGCATAGTAATTTGGCGCTGCGTAGTCGGGGTGCGTGGCGCTCGCCCCGAAGCAGCAGCCATCGACGATTTGGCCCGACCCGTTGACATCGCCGCTCTTGATGGCCGCGATCAGGCTCGTCGCGGAGGTTCCGTACGTCCCTCCGGGCCACTGCTTGTCGGCCATGAGCAGCGACCAGGCCATGTCTTCGTCGGCGTCCGACGCGGAGTTGCTTCCGTCGCCATCGCTGTTGTCGACGCTGCCGGTCGAAGTCAGGTGCCAAGACATCAATCCATTGACCATGTGCGCTTGGGCGTACTTCCAGAACGCGTCGAAGGTCGGCTTGTCGCCCATGTAAACGGCAATCAGCATGCCGTACGCGATGCCTTCGGAGGTCGTGCCGTTCGAACGCGTGGGATCGATCACCCGCTGCCCCCCGGACGACGCGTCGGCCACGGTCATGCCCGAATACCACTCGCCGTACGCTCCGCAGATCTTGCTCGTCGCGACGGCCGTCGAAATGACGCAGCCGTTTTTCTGGGCTTTCGTTTGGGGAAACGGAAACGTCCCGGTCGGTGCCGCGCCATCCTCGAACGTACAAGCGGCCGACGCGGTCGATGTCGAGCTCACGGTGCTCGAACCAGTGCCCGGACCGGTGCTGGAACTGCTCTGCGAGCCCGAAGTCGACGATAGGCCCGAGCCACTCTCGGTCCCGCCTGTCGCTGTCGTTCCCGTGCTGGTTTGCGACGAGATCGTGCCGGTCGACGAAGCGGTGCTCGTGGCGGCTGCGCAACCCGCAAATCCACCCAACGCGAAAAATGCCAAAGAAGCGAAACAAACCGATTGACGCACTTTACCTCACAAGGCTGGGCTCGCCTGGGCGAGCCTCCTGCAGTTTAGTTCCCGACGGAGGTGGCCGTCGACACCGAACCCGGAAAGCCCCGGGCGACTTCACTCGGGTCGCGGTCGCAACGACGCCCTCCCCCGTTGGCTCGCGACGCCGAGGCGTCCGCCCGCCTCGACGGTCAGAACGTTCCACCGAACCCGACGACGCCGGGCCCGACGAAAGGGACCAGAGACAGCGGAGGAATCGTCCGCTTGTGGATCTCGACACGGTCTCGGACGAAGGTGAGTTGGGCGTGGATGACGCCACCGATGGCGGCGAGCGCGAAGGCCCCAGCAAAAGCGTCTCCGACATCCGCGGCCAGAAATAAGCGCGTCTGGTAGCCGAGAGCCGTTCCGTCCCCACGGACGAGCGCTCGATTGACTTGACCGTAGTTATACAAGGTCAGTATCGCGCCGACGACCGCGCCCGCACCCAGCACGGACTCGCCGGCCAGCAAGGTGGCGCCGAGCGCAATTTGCCCGTTCTGAAACTGGCCGACGCCGAACGGGATCGTGGCCATCCAGCGGGAATGGCGCTCGACGACGACCTCTTCGCCGGCGAGCCTCTCGAGCATCGCCAGGCGCGAGGCCGCGCGCTGCCTTTCGGCTTCGACCCTCGCCTTGGCCTCCTGCGCTTTGCGCACACGATCGGCCTCGAGTGCGGCGAACCGCTCACGGTGGGCCGTTCGTGCATCAATCAACGCGTTGATCGCTTGTAGGCTCACGCGAAGAGGGTCGGGCTGATAGTCAGGCCGGTCGTTCAAGAGCTGCAGGAAAACGGCGTCCGCCTCTTCGCGTCTCTGTTCGGCAACGAGTACAGCGCCCAGGTACATCCTCGCGTCGGCGACTGCATCCGGATCCCCAGGTGTGCCGGTCTTGGGGTCGAGGAGCGCTCGCAGGCGCACCTCGGCGTCCGCATATTTGTGTGCGACGTAGGCGCTGTGTGCCTTTTCGAGCTCCGCCGAGGGGTCTGCCCGGGCTTCGGCGAAGAGGCCCATGGAGACCAGCGCGATCCATGGGGCGACGAGCCGGAGCAGCGCGTGGCGCACGCGCCAACGATCCACCGAGCCACTCTACCGCTGCAACTCCTTTTTCGACCGAAATTACGGTGCGTAAATTACGGTGCGAACGAGGCGCGCATGGTCTTTCCGGCTTCGAGACGTACGGCGACAGAGACACCTGTCTCGATTTGGCGCACGGCGATGCGCTCGAAGGCGCTCTTCAGTGGAATCGTATTCGTACCCGGGCGTACGGACAGCTCCGGGTGCTGGATGATCTGATAGCTATTGTCCGCGTCCCCTTCGATGACGAGCGTGGCGGGCTTGACCGGTACCGCGACGACGAGCGTGTCGTCGCGATCGCCGGCCGCCAGGGCCAATCGGACCGAGATGCAAACCGGACAATCGAAGACAAGCGAGTGCGCGCTGGAGTCGACGGCGAGCGCATCGCCCGTGGTCACCGACCGCGACGGCTCGCCGTCCACGGTGACCGTGAGGCCCATGGGAGGCGTGAGGTCGAGCGTCAATTGTCGACCGATGACGTGCCGCTGAACGACCTCACGTACATGGGGCACTGCCGCCGCGGCCACGGCCTCCGGAGCCGCCGTCTTTGCCGGTTCGGCGGGGTCGCCTCGACGAGCCTCCGGAATCCGCGCGGACAACGCGAATCCGGAGGGGGACTGCGGGGTGCGGTCAGGGTGACCGCGTCCGCCGCGAACGACAAGGGACAGAGCCCCGCCCGCGCCGCAGACCCCGACTGCCATCGCGAGGGCCAACGCCGCACGTCCGAAAGCTCGCCGGCGAGCCTCCGCCTGGTTCATCCGCGCGACAATGCGGAGGAGGTGCGGATCATGAGGTGCGTTCGCGAGCGCGCGGTTGTAATCCGCCGCGGCTCCCAGGGCGTCACCTCGACGGCGCGCCGCGTCTGCACACTCACAAAGCCGCGCGACCACGCGAGACGCATGTGCGGCGCCGTATGCAACGGGATCGCCCATCCAAGCCTCGAGCTCCCTCTCGGGCTCCGTAAACCCGAGCCGATCCAACTCCGCTCCCACGGCGTCGCGCAGGGCATGGGCGGTCGGGAAGCGCGCTTCGCGAGAATGAGCGAGCGCGCGATCGACGATCTCGCTCCATCGCGAGCCGACGCGCGGGACCTCGCTCTGTGCAGGCGGGTACCGTCCTTCGAGCACGCCACGAAGCACTTGGGCCGGATTGGCCCCCTCGAAAGGCAAGTGGCCGACGATGCAGTCGTAAAAGAGGACGCCTAGGCCGAAGACGTCCGATCGCGCGTCGACTTCCCCGCCTTCAATCTGCTCGGGCGCCATGTGCGCCGGACTCCCAAGCACCTGGCCGGTCGATGTCACCCCCTGGGCGTCGAGGAGCTTGGCGATGCCGAAATCGGTGAGTTTGACGGTGACACGCTTCCTGCGTTCCGACGCGCCGGCCGGAGCGGAGGTGCACTGGTCGACCAGAACATTTTCGGGCTTGATGTCGCGATGAATGACGCCGGAGGCATGGGCGTGGGAGAGGGCGTCGAGCAGCGGAAGAGCGAGGGCGCCGGCAATTTCGGGCGGAAAAGGGCCATGCTCCTGCATCAGCCGTCGCAGCGTCGTTCCGCGCACGAGCTCCACGACCAGGTACTGGTCGCGCTCGTCGGACCCGCTGACGTCGAACACTTCCACGATGTTGGGGTGCCGGAGCTTCGCGACGGCCTTGGCTTCGGTGTGAAAGCGGAGGGCCACTTCAGCCGAATCACGCAAATGCGGATGGATGACTTTGAGCGCGACCTCGCGCCCGAGTCGGGGGTCAAGCGCCCGGTACACCGTGGCCATGCCCCCTCGCCCGATCTCCTCGAGGATCTCGTACTTGGCGACTTGCGGCACGCGGTCAGCGCGCGCGGTGTCCATCCGCGGCAGGTTAACATGGACGAGGGCCGAGCGATGCCCAACGCCGGGTCGGCCAAGGCGTGGGACACCTGACGCCAGTTGCTCACATCGCCGGCAGCCGCTCAGAGCACTCGTCGGCTGACGCCGGTCCCGCGGATCCTTTGCGAGAGAGAAGATGCCCCGCGAATGTCGACGGCGACCTCAGCCGGCCACCGGATCGGAGCGCTGGCCTCGGGCCCGAGGCGTCAGCGCCGTCAGACTGCGACAGCCCGAGCGAGAAGCTCACGATGATACGTGCTAAATGCGCTTTGCGCGGGCCAGTGGGGCGCGCCGGAAAGAAGGTCAGCCACGTCGCGGCCTCGGCCATGGTCGAGGGCGACAACCGCGGACGCATACCGCATGGCCCAATGGACGAGCGGGGAGGCTGCCGCAGCCCGCGAGAGGACGTGGGCGTCGCCCGCGCGGCTGACGTGAGCAAATGCGCGCGTGAGCGCGCCAAGGCCTTTGCGAAGGAGCGCGATCCGCCGACGTGCCAAAATGCCGGCTGACGGCATCGGGAGATCCTCGAGCACCGAAGCCTTGCGAATGGCGGTCTCACGATCGCCTTCGAAGGTGTCGAGCAGCGTCTCGACAAAAAGTCGCTGTTCGAGGGCGGCGTCCCACGCCGGGCCACGCGCCGAGCGATCGAGCGCACGGCGTCCTGCGTCTATCCAACCGTACGCGGCGTATGCCGTGGCCTGAAGCAGGGGCGCCATCGTCTCCCGGTGCGGCACGCGCTCGATCGATCCTTGCCAGGTGCCGATGACCCGCTCGACGTCTCCCGAAATCAACAGTCTGCGCATCCGCAGTCGGCTCAAAACGGCCGGGACGAGAAAGAGGGCCCCAAAGCCGAGGAGGGGTACGAAGTAGCGCGGGTCGCGGCCAATCGTTTGAGCCGCAAAGATCGCCCCGAGTGTGGCGACGGCCAAGGGCAAGAAGAGCTGGGGACGGGCAGGGCGGCGCGGTGCCGGAGCAGACATGGCTACCTCTACACTTAAGCGCGCCACACGGATCTGCAACAAACGGGGGGGCACCGTGCTCGCCGGAAGCGGTAGGCCGGAAGGCCAGCAGGACCAGGGCGCGCGCGAAGGGCGGGCTTCGCGGTGCTCGCCAGCAGCGGGAAACGGCTCGTGCCTGGCCCGCCGTTGCCTACGGGAAACGCCTAGTGCCTGTCGACCGAACGAACTAAGGTCGACCCCATGCGAAGCGAAAAGGATGTCGAAGCCTACCTGCTCCGCCTCAAGCGGAGCTATCGCACGCTAGACGGTGAGGTCGGCACGTTTCTCGTCGAAACGAGCGGGGGTATGCCGCCCGCGGCAGTTCGGGTGGACCCTCCGCTCGTCGTCGTTCGCGTCCATATCGGGGACCTCGAAAAGGGCGCAAACCCGGGCCCCCTCCTCCGGAAGTTGCTCGAGTTGAACGCTCGGCAGCTCGTTCACGCGAGTTACGGTATCGACGATGATCGGGTCGTCCTTTCGAGCGCTCTCGAGCTCGAAAACCTCGACTTCAACGAGCTCGAGGCCGTGCTCGACGAGATCGACGTCGTTCTTGCGCAGCAGCTGCCCGAGCTTGCACGAATGGCCCGTGACGGCCTGAAGACCAGTCCCCGCTGAGGAGAGAGGTATGGGCATTTTCAGCCGCCTGGCACAGCTCATCAGAAGCAACCTCAACGATTTGATCAGCCGCTCGGAAGACCCCGAGAAGATGCTGAATCAGGTCGTTTTGGACATGAACAACCAGCTCGTCGAGGCGAAGAAGCAAGTCGCCGCGTCGATTGCTGACGAGAAGCGCCTCGCCAAACAGTTCGAGCAAGAAGCGGCCAACGCCCAGGAGTGGGAACGGCGCGCGATGATGGCACTCCGCGCCGGCAACGAGGTGCTGGCCAAGGAAGCGCTCGCGCGCAAGCGAGAATACGACGAGATCGCGAAGACGCTGCAGGACCAGTGGACGAAGCAAAAGACCGCGGTCGATCAGCTCAAGACGGCGCTGCGCCTCCTCAACGACAAAATCGAAGAGGCCAAGCGCAAGCGCAACGTCCTCATCGCCCGAAAGAAACGTGCGGAAGCTCAGAAGGCGATCCAGGAGACGATGAGCGGGCTGCGCGATCAAAGCGCGTTTGAAACCTTCGATCGCATGACGCAAAAGATCGACCAGATCGAAGCCGAAGCCGAAGCACAGGCCGATCTGGCCCAGGACTTGTCGGGCGACACGCTCGCCACGCAGTTCCAGCAGCTCGAGCGCACACACAGCGCGGACGACGATTTGACCGCCCTCAAGCGGAAGATGGGTATGCTGCCTCCCGAAGAAGCGGCCGTGCCGGCGCCGCCTGTCCAGGCGCGCGTCGAAGCACCGGTGTCGGCAACGAAGAACGAGCAGGAAGAGCTGGCCGCGGCGCTCGAGGAGCTCGAGGCTGAGCAGCAAGCCTCCGAAAAGCGTAAAGCGGGACGGTAAGTGTCCGTTCAGGCGACCGAAACGGCCGCACGGCAGGGACCCACCCCCTTTGGGGGGCTTGACGGTCAGCTCGAGGGGCCTTGACGAGGACCAGTCCGGGGGCGGACACGGAGCGGGTCACGCACAAGGGAGCCAAGCGCCCCGACGGTTGCCCACGCCATGTTCCGCGGCGTCAGCCGCGACCGCGGGGTCTTTGTTGCGAGCCCGCCGGGGGACTGCTCCTCCGAGAGCGGTGGTATCGTGGCCGCCATGCGCCCGGCGGTGTTCGCGATGGCCTTGATCGCTTCGGCGTGCGGCGGGGCCTCACGAGCAGGTTCCGGGGCCATGAACGCCCATGATGACTCGGACCCCGACTTCAGCCGGTATGCAGCGGCCCACGGTATCCAGACGCTGAACGGCGGCGGCGGAGGGTCGACCGAAGCGTCAGCAGACGATTTGCGACTCGAGCACCTGGAAAAGGACAAGCCGGTCAAGCTCGACGGCGTCCTCGGCGAATGGCCGCCGCTCGCGAAGGCCGACGTGGTCGTCGCGGGATCCGGAGCGACCACTTCGATGACGGTCGGCTTGCTCTACGACGAGGTCAAGCTCTACGTGGGCGCGGAGGTCAACGACCCGTCGTTCGTTGCAGGGCAAAGTCACGTGTCACTGCTTCTCGCGGTACCCGAGCCTGGCGGCTCGTACGCTCCCTACGAACTCGGGATCTATCCCGGCAAACCAGGCGAAAGTGAGGGCGCCGTCCGGTTCGGACGCCGCGCCACGGTGGGCGGCGCAAAGATCGTCGAAGCGACGACCGCCGGCGGTTACACCCTCGAAGCGGCCATCCCCTGGATCGCCCTTCCAGCGGCACGCACGACGCGCGTGGGCATCCATGGTGTCGCGCGGTATGCAAGCGGCGAAAACGTCATTGCAACCGGGCCAGGCGACGCCGCGCATCCGACCGCGATGCCATGGATCCCAAGCGAGCCGGAGCTCTCGATGATCGAACAGCTTCTCGGGCCGAAGGGCCTCGCCAAGACCGCTCCCATCGCCGAATCGGTGGCCGACCTCACAGGAGACGGCGTGCGCGAGCGGGTGGCCGTCTTCGACCGTTACTTAACCATTTGCGGAACCTCTTATCTCGGCGGAACGGGGTTTTTCTTTCGGGAGCTTGCGGGCGAGCTCGTCAAGATCGAAGTGCGCGACGTCGCCGGACGTGGACACGCAGACGTCATCGTGCGTCGGCGAGAGGGCGTCGGCGACGGAACGCGAGAGACGCTCGAAGTGCTGAGTGCAATGGACGCGACAACGGCTCCGCGCGTCACATTTGCGCACGAGATCGAGGTCCGGCAATCGGATCGACGCATCGATAACGTTGTTCGACTCGGCCGCGGCGAAATCGAGGTGTCGGTCGAACCCGCCACAGGCTGGGACGCTGCCTCGTACAAGGAGCCGATATCGAGCGAAGTCGAGCCGATCCTATTGCCTTGGGGCGCCGTCCGAACGCAGACCTGGCGCTGGGACGGGTCGCGGTTCGCGAAAGCGAAGGAGGTGCTGCAGCCCGAGGCGCGTCCGGGGTCGGCGGGGGCGGGCGAAGCGGACGACGAGGCGGCCCCCCCCCGCCCGGCCGAGCCCCCAACGCCTGCGGTCACGCGCGGCGGCGATCTGTCCGCGCAGGTCCTCGATGCCTTTCGGAGAGATCGCGGGCTCAGCGCGGAGGTGCGCCCCAAGGTCGACCTTCAGGTCCAAGTGACCGGAGATGATCACCCGGAACGCGTGTTGCTCATCGGCCGCGACATCGTCGTCCTCGGCCCCGGCTTCAAGGGCGGAACGGGGTATTCGTACACGACACTCAGCCCGTTTGCCGACGCAGCGGACGTGAAGGACCTGTCGGCGCGCGACCTCACCGGCGATGGCGATGCCGATCTTGTCGTTCGGGGGGTGCGCCATCTGAATGTCGACCACGCCCCATTCGATTCCGAGCTGTTGCTCGTCTACCAAGTCGACGATGGCGGTACGATAACGCGCATCTTCGGGATCGAATCTGGACGCGAGCAGGGCCGCAAGCGCGTGCAAGGGCTCGTGCAGTTCGTCCCCTCTCCGGGAGGTCGTTCGTTCGACATTCTTGCCGAAAAGGGTCGCGCGTTTGGTTGGACGGCCAAGACGTATCCCTGGTCACAGCAAGCGGACCGCGGCGGCGACGTCGAGCCGCTTCTCTTGCCCTGGGGCTCCGTTTCGAGCGTTCGCTACAGCTGGAATGGTTCCCAGTTCGCGAAGAGCGGCGATTGAAAAGACCCGTTCGTCGCGCCAGACCTGGCGATCCCGGTGAGGATGACGCCCGTTCCGCCGATTGTCCGTGGGGTGAGACAGCCCTCATCTCGGCTTTCACCCCGGCTGGCTGGAGGCTCTGGCCCGGCTGAGGCGCTGAGGGTCTTCCCGGCTGAGGCCATGTGCCGAGACGGCTCTACGGCTCTACGGTGTCGGCTTCTTGTTGGCGAACGGGTCCCCGACATCGTCGATTCCACCCGGGGCGGGGCGGGGCGGGTCCGGCGGCGCTGCTGCTTTGGTGGCCGGGGGCAACGGCAAGGGATCGAGCGAAAAGGTTGCTTTTGGTTGGCTGGCGTCCACCTTCACGGTCTTCGTCTTGTAACCCCTGCGCGAGATGACGAGAGAAGCCACCTCGCCATCCGCCAGATGGATCGCGATCGGCGGTCCACCGAGCTCCGCCCCGTCGCGTGCGATGGTCGCGTCGTTCGGTGTCACGCTGACGAGCACTTCCGTCGTGAGCGCCGCTGTGACGGGCGCCAGCTGGACGGACGGACCGCCGGCGAGCGCCGCGGTGGAAGCCGGTGGCACGACGAGCGAGGCCGAGGCCGACCCCGATGGATCAACCTGATCGGGCGCCGCGACCACGGTCGGGCGCCCCTGAGCGCGGCCGATCGGACGGCGCGAGACGAGGCTCATGCCGGCCAAGCCACCGACGATGCCCATGGCGCTGACGGCCGTGACGAGTGGCCAGCGCCTTCTCGACCGGGCCGGCTGCGCTGCAACGGGTGCAGGCAGGGCAGCGGCCGAGTGAAAATAGTCGGGCGGCAGGTTCGATCCAGACCGTGCCGTCATCTCGGCCATGGCGCCCGGCTGCTCTCCGCGCTCGAGCCGTTCGAGATCCGTGACGAGGTCGTCCATCGTGGCGTACCGCCCGTCGGGGTTCTTCGACAGACACTTCAACACAATCGCCTCGAGACCGGCCGAAACTTCGACGACGGGTTCGAGGGTCCGGAACGGAGCGGGAGCTTTGTAAATGTGCTGGGTCAGAATGCCCATGAAGTTATCGGCGTCGAACGGCACTTTCCCGCTGACCATCTCGTACATGATGACGCCCAGAGCGTAGATGTCCGTTCGATGGTCGACCGCGGCGCCGGCCGCTTGCTCTGGGCTCATGTAGTGCGGGGTCCCGAAAACGCTGCCGGCTCGGGTCATCTTTTTGGTCCCGCTGCCCACCTTGGCGATGCCGAAATCCAAGATTTTGACGAAATCGCTCTCGGCTCCTCGGGACACGAGCATCACATTGTCTGGTTTGAGGTCACGGTGGACGATCGTCGCTGCGTGCGCCGCTCCGAGGCCCTGAGCGATCTGTTCGGCAATATGGCAAAGGCGCGATACCGAGAGCGGTCCGTTCGCCTCCAGGAGCGCCGCGCCAAGGCTCTTTCCCTCGAGAAGCTCCATGACGAAGTACGTCGAGCCATCCGGAAGCTGTCCGAAGTCGCTGATGTCGACGATGTGCGGGTTGCCGATGGCGCTCGCAGCCCGTGCTTCCTGCAAGAAGCGCTCGTTGAGCTCTGCGTCGTTGGCCATGTCCCGGCGCAGGACCTTGATCGCCACGCGTTTGCCGATGAGCTTGTGCCGACCGGCATAGACGACCCCCATGCCACCCTCGCCGAGAAAGCGTTCGACGACATATCGACCGTCGATTGTCTTACTCACGTAGGGGTCAACCCCGTCTGCGGGTGCGACACCCACGTCAGCGCCGGTCCGGCGTACCGCGGGAGGCAGATCGATGGTCGACGCCGTCAGGGTTGGGGCCCTCGCAAGCGGGGGATCCGCATCGTCTCGACGCGGCGGCTTGGGCTCGTCCGTCATGAATCCTCACGCGGCCAGCGTAGTCGAGCCATTGTCGGAGCAGTACCCCAATGGTGTCGTGGGCAGTCGAGCCCCTTTCCGTTTCTCAATGCCCAAGCTCTTCCTGACAGCCCTTCCGAGGCCTGACCGCGAAACATCCACCGGCGGGCGCGCGTTCGACCCGTATGGTACGAGGCGGCCTCGCCTATCGGTCTCGCTCGGGTGTCGGCGGCGCACCGCCTACCCGTCGGCCATCTCTCCATGGGATATCCTTTCACCATCGCGCTCCGCTACCTGCGCTCGAAGAAGCGCAACATGGTGTCCATCAGTACGGCGCTTGCAATCGGCGGCGTTACCCTCGGGGTCGCGGCGCTCACCATCGTCATGAGCGTCACGGGTGGCTTTCAAGACCAGTTTCGAGAGAAGGTGCTCGGGGTCAACGCGCACGTGCTCGTGCTCAAGTACTCGATCGATTTTCGAGAATACCGAGACATCATGAAGAAGGTCGAGCACGTGCCGGGTGTGACGGGCGTAGCTCCATTCGTCATCAACCCCATGATGGTCACTCATGGCGATCGGACCGCAACGGGCGTCTTGCTCAAAGGCGTCGACCCGGAGCTCATGCCGAGCGTACTCGATTTGCCGAAGCACATCGTCGATGGAAGCCTGGCGGGACTTCGCAGACCCGAGGCCGCGCCTCCCCAGCGCCCCCTCGACGCCCTCCGAAGTGAGGTCGACCTGGCGGCGCCGCGGGCAAGCGCCCAGCCGGATTCGCTCCTCCAGTGGATGAAGCGCGAGGTCGACGAAGAAATGCGGCACGCCGACGGAGGGGCAGCCAAATCCGCGGGGGCGCAAGGCGGGCCAGAGGCCGACGACGAGCCTCCCCCGGCTCCAGCCCCGAAGCCGACGTTACGTGGCGACGTGACGCCGGACGGCGGGTATGCAAGCAAACTGCCCGACGAAGACTATGTGCCGGATTCGATCGACCCCGACCCGTGCAAAAGCCCTGAGGAAGTGGCCCGGATGCCCGGCATCGTCGTCGGGCGTACACTCGCCAAACAGCTCACGGTCGGACTCGGCGATTGCGTCCAGGTGACGTCGCCGCAAATTGGCGTGTCGTTCGGTGCGGGAGCCCGCTCCCCCATCGCGAAACAGTTCAGGGTGATCGCGATCTTCGAGGCCGGCTTCGACCAGTACGATTCTAAGCTCGTATACACGGACCTCTACGAAGCCCAAGCTTTCTACGAGTACGGCGACAGCGTGACGGGTGTCGAAATGAAAGTGAACGACATCGATCATGCTCACGCCATCGGGATGACGATCGACCGTCTTCTCGACAATGGCATCTACCACACGATGGATTGGCGTGAGTTGAACCACGGCCTCTTTACGGCGCTGCTCATCCAGCAGATCGGCATGAGCTTCGTGCTCGGCCTCATTATCCTCGTCGCCGCGTGCACGGTCATCGCAACGCTCATCATGGTCGTCCTCGAGAAAAAGAAGGAAATCGCACTTCTCAAGGCGATCGGCGCGAAGAACGACGCCATCCTCCGGATTTTCCTCTACCAGGGCGCCTTCATCGGATTGCTTGGAACGGCGATCGGCGTGCTCATTGGATGGGTGTCGTGCCGGTTTCTGCTCGCCTACGGGTTTCCGCTGGATCCCAAAGTGTATTTCATCTCCCACCTTCCGGTGTCGCTTCGCCCGATGGAATTCGTCATTCCGGCGGTCGTGGCGCTCATGATCTGCCTGATCGCAACGGTCTTCCCCGCCGTCTACGCGGCCAAGCTTCGGCCCGCGGACGGTCTTCGCGCCGAATGAAAAATGGCTCACGCTTTTTTTTCTTTCGTGAAACCCCTGAAGCACGCGTGCGTCGCGTTGACCGGGTCGATGCCGCCCTGGTAAGAATTTAATCGGGCACCGGCGTCGTGCCCAACGCGCGGAAAGGCGAAGCGGCGCATGCACTGGCTCGTCGAGGTCACGTCGCCCGGCAACACCAAGCCGGAAGCCGTTCGCGTCGAGGCCGAGAGCTGGCAGCGGGCCATCGAGATCACACGAACCGCGCGGGGGCAAGATGCTTCGATCAGCGGATTTATCGTCGAAATCGGCGAGGACGGGTGCCGTGCGATCGATCCGGGATCCCGAACCCGCTACAGCGTGCGGCCTCGACCGGCACCGGAAGCCGAGGAGGCGGCGGCCGGGCCGACGGATCCCGCCGCTCTTGCGTCGAAGTCGTCAGGCCCGCGACCGCCGAGCGAAGGCGAACCAGCACGCGTCACGATCGACACGAATGGGTTGCCCTCTTTCGTGCCGAGCTCGCCGCCCCGCCCTTCTCCGTCGAGCCCGCCTCTCTCGCGTCGCTCGAGTGTTCCCGTCCCTGAACCGGTCGTCTCGTCCGCAAACGGTCCTGGAGCGGGCCGAGGGATAGCGCGCACCACGCTCTTCTCGACCAGCCCGCCTCCCCCAGCTGTGTCCGTCGATGAGCCGATGCCAGGCAACCCTCCGCTCTCGCCGAGAACGACCCTTTTTTCGACCAGCCCGCCCCCACCGGCCGGAACCGCCAGCGCGGCCCCCTCCCCGGGCACCACCTTTTTTTCAACCAGTCCGCCCCCACCGGCCGGAACCGCCAGCGCGGCCCCCTCCCCGGGCACCACCTTTTTTTCAACCAGTCCGCCCCCACCGGCCGGAACCGCCTCTGGGCCCCCCTCTCCGGGCACCACCCTCTTTTCGACCAGTCCGCCCCCACCAGCCGGAACCGCCCCTGGGCTCCCCTCTCCGGGCACCACCCTTTTTTCGACCAGTCCGCCCCCACCAGCCGGAACCGCCCCTGGGCCGTCGGCGGCCGGCCCTCGAGGCTCGACTGCCCTCGCGTCGGGGCCCTCGGGAGCCCACTTTTCTGCGGCGGCGCCATTCCTCACCCCCGAGTTTGCTCCTTCGGTTGGCGCGTCGCCCGCGCTGCCGCCCTTCACCGACCCGCCGCCCGTGACGACGGGCGGGAGTGCCGCACCCCAAATCGTTTTTAAGCGCGAGGAAGAGCGAACGGCCGCGTTGCCCATGACCTACCGCGAGTACGTCTACCGAATCGCGGCGGGGACATCGGAATCGAACGCGGCGATGTTCCTTCTTACTCAGCTTGACCTCATTCGCGGCTCGCTCAGCCGGCTGCCCGTCGGCAAACTCGTTCAGCTCGCAGCGTTCGGCGCCCCAGCTCGGGGGATGGCGCCCGAGCCTCCGATCACGACCCTCGTTTGGAAGGATTGGCGCGGCGAGCCCGTCATCGCGTTTCCGCGGAGGGCCCGGCAGCCTCTCGAGCCCACTCCACCGCCGCCTGCTCCCAGGCCCGCATTCGGCACGTCGACGCTCTTCTTTGGGTCGGGGACGAGTCCCGTGCCCGCCGTCGCCGGCCCGCGCGCGGTCGAAACCGGAACGGAGCGTGCGGAGTTACACGCTTCCGACCCCCGACAAGTCGCAAGCGCGGCCGAAACGAACGCCACGCTGCACCGGAGCGAGCCACCCACGGGCGGCGGCGTGTCCCGTGTGGGAGCCGCGCCGCATCGGACTGAACGGCTCGACCGAACCGAAAGCATCCCAGGTATCGAGCCCATCGCGCACCCGCATCGGACCGAACGGCTCGACCGAACCGAAAGCGTCCCAGGCGTCGATGCGACGTGGCATCCGCCCTTCCCAACCCCAACGTCCAGCGCCGGCGCTCCCCAACCGGATGGTGCCGATTCGCCGCACCCTGCCGGGGAGAATGAAGTCGATGGCATGTGGAACCATGCCGAGCCGCCAAAGGAAGCGAGCGTCAGTCCCGTAGCGGCCACCGCGTCCCCGCCGGGCCAGGTCCCCGGCGCCCCGGTTCGTGCGCTGGCGACGGGGCCGGCCTCGGGCCCGAGCGCCGAACCGGATCAGGGCGTGAACATCCCGACCCACGCGAACCCGATGGGCGATCCGCCCGAGCTCTCGCCACGCGAACCCGGCCGACGTACCGACGGACCGCCGGCGCACGCGGCTTCCGATTTCGCCCCGACATTCCCCGTTCCTCCGCCGGCTCGTTCATCGCGTCCGCCAGGCGTCCGGATCGCCGGGGAAGAGTTGATCGCCGATCTCTTCGAGGCGATGCACGAGCTCCACTTCATGCGCGATGCCATCGAAGGCGGCGAGCTTTGCCTCACGATCGGCATGAGCAAGCTTCCATCCCAGGCGGGACTCGTGCATCTCTACGACATCGACCGCCGCGAGTTCGTCGTCACAAACACGCGTGGGTCGATCGCCGCGGCACTCTTGGGGCGTCGCCACCCGGAAAGTGACCCCATGCTGGCGATGGCCATGAGGCGTCGAGCTGCCATCGTCATCGCCGCCAAGTCAAACCATCAGGCACGGACCCTCGAGCGCTACACCGAGCTGGGCGGAGCAAAGAGCGTGCTGGTCGCCCCGTCCATGCAAGCAGGTCGCTTTCTCGGAGCCATTGAACTGTTCAATCCAATCGACGAGCAGCCATTCACCGACTCGGACGCGAACGCCCTGACGTACATCGCAGAGCAGCTTGCGGACTTCGTCGCGGCCCGTGGCGCCCTCGATTCCGAGCGAATCGGCCTCCGACGGACCTGAACGTGCGCGTCGACGTCCCGCCGGCGACCAGCGCGATGTGGATGATGTAGATATCGAGCCGACCCATGGCGCGACGGCGGGAGAGACTTGCGAGCTTCGTCTTGCTCCCGGCCGTCTTGGCCGCTGCGGGAATCCTCGCCTACTTCACGTTTCGGACGACCCTTCAGGTCGAGCGGCTGACGCAACAATCCGTGCTCGAGGCGACGCTCGGCCTCGCCAACGAAAAGGCGGATCGCTTGGACAAGCGCATCGTCGAGCAGGATAGCGTCGTCTTCGCGATCGCAGATCCCGCCCGATTGAACGATCTCACCCAGCGATGGATCCCTACGGCGCAGCGCGAGACGCCCACCGTGCGCGCAATCCTCGTCGTCGACGAAGCCAAGACCGTCGTTGCCTTCGCGTCCCGCGCCGGCGGAGCGTTCGCCGAAGAGGAAGCCTTTCGACGATTGCTCGTCGGTCGCATGAGCGACGACATGGACCTCGCCAAGCAACCCCCCGACGAGCTCCGCCATTTGCATCGCGAATACCGCGGCCAAAATTATCTCGTGAGCTACTGGCAGCGAATCGTTCCCGGGGCATCCGATGCCGCGCCTTCATCCATGAACCCTCGGCGCTACCTGGTCGTCGCCTGGCATGACATCGGTCGAATCGTCCGGGACACGATGCCCTCGCTTTTTTCCGAGGCCGCGACACGAAGCCGCGTCAACGTCGTCGACGAAGACGGCCGGATCATCTTCGGGCCGCCACTCCGAAGCGGCGAGTTTACGGTGGGGGTTCGCTTTCCGACGACGCTCTATGGCTGGCGCGTGCAAGTCTCGCCGAGCGCAAGCGATGAGCTCACCGCTCGTGTGCGCAATCGAGCCATGCTGGAGCTCGTGATGGTCCTGCTCTCGTGCGTCGTCATCGTCTTGGGCGTGGCGACGATCCTGCTCGCCGCCGAACGAGAGCGGCGGATGTCGGCATTGAAGAGCGACTTCGTGGCGAACGTGAGCCACGAGCTGAAGACACCGCTCGCGCTCGTGCGCATGTTTGCCGAGATGCTGCAGTCGGGACGGGTCGCGAGCGACACGAAGAAACACGAATACTTGGACATCATCGTCAGCGAAAGCGAACGGCTCTCGTCGCTCATCGAGAACGTCCTCGACTTTGCGCGCGTCGAGCGCGGCAGGCAGGCATACGACTTCGCCGACGGCAGCGTTGCCGACGCGGTCTCGAAAGCCGTCAGCGTGTATCGATACCGGGCCGAGCGCGAAGGAATCGACCTCGAGGCCAGCATCGACCCGGCGCTTCCGCGCGCGACCGTCGACGAGCGCGCCATCCAACTCGCCGTCATCAATCTTATCGACAATGCGCTGAAGTACGCGCCAGGCTCAGGAGTGGTCGAGGTACAGGCAAAACGCGAGAACGGATCCATCGTCGTTCGTGTCACGGACCACGGACCGGGGGTCGCCCCGGAGGACCGTGAGCGCATTTTTGAACGGTTCGTACGTGGCGCCACCGCTCACACTCCCGGCTCGGGCGTGCCCGTCCGGGGAAGCGGCATCGGCCTCGCGCTCGTGAAGCACATCGTCGAGAGCCACGGGGGACGCGCCTGGGTCGAAGGCACGGCCGACCCCTCCCCGAGCATGACCTCCGGGCGGGGCGCGAGCTTCGTCATCGCCATCCCCCTCGCGCGAGGGCGGGGAGGGGCGGTAGCAAGTGCGATACCGGGGGAGAGTTGACGAGGGGCCTGTGCTAGATATCGTGGACACTAGCTCAGAGATCATCCGCCTCGCGTGCTGCGTCCCGGCTCGCCATCGGCGGCTCGCTCTGCATCAGCGAAACGGATGGAGGTCGTGAATTATCGTATGGCGAACGAGGAAGCGAAGCTGTTTGTGGCAGGTTTGCCCGACAGCGTCTCAGAAGACGTGCTCAAGCAACTCTTCGAAGCGACGGGCGGCAAAGTCGTAAGCGTCAGTTTGCCGAAGGATCGAACGACGGGACGACCGCGCGGATTCGGTTTCGTGACGTTGGCGACGCCCCAAGAAGCGCAGGCGGCGAGAGACGCGCTCGACGGTTCGATGCAGGCGGGCAAGTCGATTTCCGTGCGTCCGTTTCAGGCGGAACCGCCGAAGCGCGGCGACGCCCCCGGCGCGCCACGCGGCTCCGGCCCTCCGGGCCCGCGGGCACCCGGCGGCGGTCCGCAGGCGCCAGACCGGACGCTCTACGTCGGCAATCTGCCGTACGACGCAACCCAGGAAGAAGTTCAGCTTCTCGTCAATGGCGCCGTCGCGGACAGCGTCGTGCGGGTCCACTTGCCGATGGACCCGGACGGGCGAAAGCGCGGCTTCGGGTTTGTGACCATGGCCAGTGCGGAGGCGGCGAAGAGCGCTGCCGACGCGCTCCGCACGGCGGACCTCCGGGGAAGGCGTCTCGTTGTGAATCTCGCCCACCCGAAGGGAGAGCGTCCGGCTCGACCCGAGGGCGGCGGCGCCGGATTCGGGGCCCCATTCCAGCCGTCATTCGGGGCGACCACCGGCAGCGGCCCGGCCCACCGCAAGCCTGCGCACGAGGAAAAGCGGAAGCGCTCCTTCGACGATGGCGGTGGCCCGCGAAAGAAAAAGACGGAACGCGACGACCACCCGCGTGGCAACCGATTCGACTATGGCGACGACGACGACTAGCGCCGCGTTCCGATGAAACGATGCGGGCTTGACGCACTCAAGTCCGTGCGTAATCTCCCCCCTCCGCGCGATTCCCACCGCGGAAAGGCGCCGACGTTCCCATGCGAGACCTCATCAAGATGACGTGCGGCAATTGCGGCCGCGCCAACTACACGACGACAAAGAACAAGCGGACGATGTCCGAGAAGTTCGAGCTGAAGAAGTTCTGCCCGGTGTGCCGCAAGCACTTCGCACACAAGGAAGGCAAGATTTCGAAGGGCTGACGCGCAGGCCGTGCGTGCCGTCGGACGTCGGGCCGAGTCCCTGGGACCTATGCATTTGCGCAGGCCCTCCGTTTCGGCCCCATGGACACCGGCCCGGCCTGTGGTAGAAGCGGCTTCCCCCTGGGCTCGACCAGGAAACCCACGGTGCCCTGCGTTGTCCGTCTACCCTCTCTCCCCTCGCGGCACTAGGGCCGCTCGTCGGGTGAAGTGGATGGCACCCGCGGCAAGGAGCGCGCGATGATCTTCGACTGGCTTCACGGCCTGTTCTCGAACGATCTGGCGATTGATCTCGGTACCGCAAACACGCTGATTTACGTGAAGGGCAAAGGGATCGTCTCGTGCGAGCCCTCCGTCGTCGCCGTTCAGCGAGACGCTCGTGGAGGAACGACGGTCCTTGCGGTCGGACGCGAAGCAAAGGAAATGCTCGGCCGAACGCCAGGCAACATCCGGGCCGTGCGCCCGCTAAGAGATGGAGTCATTGCAGACTTCGAGATCACCGAAGCCATGCTTCGGTATTTCATTGCGCGTGCCCATAGCCGTCGAACGCTGGTGAAACCTCGCATCATCATTTGCGTCCCCTTCGGGATCACCGAAGTGGAGAAACGCGCGGTGAAGGAGAGCGCGGAGAGCGCCGGCGCGCGCGACGTCTATCTCATCGAGGAGCCCATGGCCGCAGCCATCGGTGCCGGGTTGCCCATCACCGAGCCCAGCGGCAACATGATCGTAGACATCGGTGGCGGCACGACGGAAGTTGCCGTCATCTCGCTGAAGGGCATCGTCTATTCCCAGAGCGTTCGCGTGGGCGGCGACAAGATGGACGAAGCCATCGCCGCATACTTGAAGCGTAAATATAACCTTGCGATCGGCGAGCAAACGGCCGAACGAATCAAGATCCAGATTGGGAACGCTTACCCGGTCGAGAAACAATTGACGACCGAAGTGAAGGGACGCGATCTGGTTGCCGGTGTTCCGAAGACCGTCGTCGTCAACAGCGACGAAATCCGAGAAGCCCTGACAGAACCCATCCACGCGATCGTCGAGGCTGTACTGACCGCCCTCGAGAAGACGCCACCGGAGCTCGCTGCGGACATCGTGGACAAGGGGATCGTCTTGACCGGCGGCGGGGCGCTGCTCCGCAACCTTGACGTGCTGCTTCGCGAGGAAACCGGACTGCCGGTCATGGTCTGCGACGATCCAATCAGTGCGGTCGTGCTCGGGAGCGGCAAAGCGCTCGATCACATTGAGCTCCTGAAAGAGGTCACGATCGCTTGAGCGACGCTCCGCGCTCGACGGCGATGATGTAGGAACCCGCCGTGTCAGCTGCGTTCAAACGCTACCGCGACTTGGTCATCGTCGGCCTACTGCTCGCGGTGCCCTTCTTCGTGCTGAAGGCGAACATGAAGTCGCCCGAGAGCCAGAGCGGGTTTGACCGAGCATTGCTGCGCGTAACCGGTCCCCTCGAAGTCACGGCGGCGAACCTGGCGCGCGGCGTGAGCGATGTCTGGGACGCCTACGTTTACCTCGTCGACGTGAAGCACGACAACGAGCGGCTCGCATACGACAATGCGCGCCTCCGCGAACGTGTGCATGCCCTCGAACAAGCGCAAACGGAGAATCGACAGCTCAAACGCCTGCTTCAGCTGAAGGACTCGGCACCGGGCGACGCGGTCAGCGCGGAGGTGGTCGGCAAAGACTATTCGGAGTTTTTCCGCGTCACCCGTGTCGTCGTCGACAAGGGAGCGCGGGAGGTACGCCCGCACATGCCGGTTGTCGCGCCCGACGGGGTCGTCGGCATGATCCTGCACGTCGCGGGCGACACGGCCGACGTTCAGCTCGCCGTGGATGCTGCTTTCGGGGTGGACGTCGAAGACGAGAGGACCCACGCGCGCGGATTCGTGCGGGGGACAGGAGACCCGGCGCGCTACGGGTGCAAAGTCGAGATGGTGGACTCGCGCGACGAAGTCGAGATCGGCGATCTCCTGGTCACGAGCGGCAAGGGTCGCTGGTTTCCTCGCGGCATTCCCGTCGCTCGCGTGACGCGCGTCGTAAAGCGTGAACTCGGGCGGGACCAGGATGTCGACGCATCGCCCACGATCGACTTCTCCCGACTCGACGACGTTCTCATCCTCATCACGAACGCGGGGGAGGAGTCGACGAGCTCCGCCGGGACGTCGCTTTCTCCTGGCCCACGCGGGAAGCCCTGATGCGCAACGTCGCCTTTCTCGTCGTCGGCCTCGGGCTTTTGCTCGCCCAGGCGAACGTGTTTCGTCTTCTCGATCACGTAACGTTGGCCGTCGCAGTGGCTATTTGGGTCATCGCCGCGACCCTGGATCTCTCCCGCGCGGTGCGCCGCGCAGCGGGCCATCCGAAGGCCATCACGACATTTCGCGTGGACTTTGCGCTGCCTGCCGCTGTGCTGGTCGGCTACGCTGCGCTGCTGTCATTCGGACGCGTCCATCCGAGCCGTCCGATTCCGGCGCTGGTTCTCCCGCTCATTCTGTTCATGGGAGTCCACGAATATTCTCTTGCCCGGGGGGCTGCGGTCGCGTTCGTACTGGGATACGCCACCGACGTTCTGGGTATTGCCCCGGTCGGGCTCTTCACGTTCACGTACGTCGCGACGTTCGTTCTATCGCGCGCGGCGGGCGTGCGCCTTGCTGCGCAGACGACTTGGATGCAGGTGCTCCTCGTCTTTGCGTTTTCGATTCTCCAGAGCACGATGGTGCTCGTGTTGCTCGCCATTTTCGGACGAGACGCATGGGTACCACGGTCGCTCTATCCACTGGCGCTGCCGCAAGCCATTGCGACTGCGGCCATCGCGCCCCTGGTCTTCCGAGCGGCCGAGGCGATTGACAGCGCCGCCGGAGGCGCTCCACGGGCCGAGGCCGGAGCGTGACACAGCTTCTCTTCGCGCGTTCCGACGTGGGCGAGTTTCGCCGGCGCTACAAGTGGATGGCGTTGACGGCCCTGCTTGCGTTCGGGGCCGTGATCGTCCGGCTATTCCAACTCCAAGTGGTCGATGGGACGGAATACACCGCCATCGCGCACGAAAACATCATTCGACGCGTCGTGCTGCCTACGACCCGCGGGGTGATCCGCGACACGGGCGGCAAAGTGCTGGCATCCAGCCGCCCGTCGTACGACGTCGAGATCGTCCCCGGACGTGTGATGCCGAGCGCCCGACCCGTTAGATACCGAAATGGCCAGCCCGTCGCGCACGACCCGGATTCGTGGGGCCGACTGGCCGATGTCCTTCGCCTGAACCCCGAGGAGCGTCGCAATTTCGAGTCGCGCATTCGGGCAGCATGCGTCAACGATGACGATAAGTCCCCGTGCTGGCGAACGCCGATTCTGGTCCGTGAGGATGTTCCACGAGACGCGGTCTCGGAGCTCAAACAGCACCGTGACGAGCTCGCCGGGGTCGATGTGGTGGGCGTCCCCGTCCGGTTCTATCCGTACAAGAATTTGGCCGCCCACATGCTCGGATATGTGGCGGAGATCGATGCCGACACGCTCTCCAAGTATCGACCGACTGGTTACGAAGACCTGTCGCGCGACGAGCAGCAGCGGCTCAACCCTCTCGATTACGCCGGCGGCGATTCGGTGGGTGCGACGGGAATCGAGCGCGCGTGGGAGTCCTACTTGCGCGGCCAACGCGGGTGGGAGAAGAGAGTCGTCGATGCGCGCGGCCGCTACCGTTCGGGACCCGAGGCGGAGCGGCTCATCGACGCGCCGCCGGGGCTCGAGCCCATTCCGGGCCGAGACCTCCGACTTTCGGTCGACGTGGACCTCGAGCAGGCCATCGAACGCGCCATGCGACCGCACGCGGCGGGAGCCGTCGTCGTCATCGACGTACGAACCGGGAGACTCCTCGCCCTCTACTCGAAGCCCGACTTCGATCCGAACGACCTTTCGGGCGGTGGAGGGCACACTCGGGTGCGCGAAGCGTTCAACCGCCTTTATGCCGACCCGCTCCGCCCAATGCTCGACAAGACGATGAGCGGAGCATTCCAACCGGGATCGACGATGAAACCGTTCAGCGCCCTCGCCGCGCTCGAAGACCATATCGTCGACCCGGACCACGTCGAAAAGTGCGAAGGCTTCGTCACGTTCGGCCGCCGCACGTTTCGCTGCAGCCACGTCCATGGTCCCGTGCGATTGCACGAGGCGATTGCACGATCCTGCAATGTTTACTTCTTTCACCTCGCCGAGATGGTGGGCATGGACCGCATCGCGCGCGTCTCCCAAGCTTTCGGACTCGGTGAGAGGACCGGACTCGGCATCAATCCAGAGGCACCCGGCCGCATTCCGACGCGATCTTGGTATGCCTTGCGCTACCGTGGGCAATTCCGAGTCGGATTCACTCTCAACATGGCGATCGGCGAAGGTGATGTCACCGTGACGCCGCTCCAGCTCGCGCTGGCGTACTCGGCCATCGCAAACGGCGGAACGCTCTACCAGCCGCAGATCGTCCGAGCCGTGGAGACCAGCGACGGGGCCGTCGTTCAGGAGTTCCCCCCGCGCATACGCCGACAGGTGGCCGTCGACCCCGACAACCTTCGTCTCGTGGCCGACGCACTGTACGAGGTGGTCAACGACGCAAACGGTACGGCTTATCCGGCCCGCGACCCATCGCTCGACGTCGCAGGCAAGACCGGAACGGCGCAAACTGGCTACATCGCGAAGAAGGACGACGACGCCAAGACCGCGTGGTTTCTGTCGCAGAACCATGCTTGGTTCTCGAGCTTTGCGCCGGCGCACTCGCCCGAAGTCGCGGTGACCGTTCTCGTCGAGCACGGCGGTTCGGGACCCGAGGTGGCCGTGCCAGTCGCCATGCAGATCGTTCGCGAGTACGAGCGGCTCCAGTCGGCTCGACTGGGACACGCGCCATCGGCCAAGGCTTCGATGCCGAAAGCCAAGGCTCCGGGCCGCCCTTGAGGCTCCGGGCGGATACCGACGGGCAGCTCTGGGGCCGAGCGCGCGAGCACTTCGACTGGACGCTCTTCATCGCGGTGGCCGCACTCGCCGTCGTCGGTGTCATCAATCTGTATTCTGCAACCAGCGTCGCACGCGGCGCTCACGCCGAGGATTACATCCAGCAAATCTACTGGCTCGTCGCGGGCGGGATCCTCGCGACGGTCGTGGCCGGCATCGACTATCGGCACTACGAGCGGCTCGGGTATGCCCTTTACGCGGTGGGTGTCGTCCTGCTGCTGCTCGTCTTCATCCTCGGACGCGAGATCCGCGGAAGCTCAAGGTGGATCTACATCGGCTCGTACAGCTTCCAACCGAGCGAGTTCATGAAACTGTTCCTGGTCATCGCGCTCGCGAAGTATTTGCACGATGACCCGAAGAGCGATGGTAGGACGCTGAGGGATCTCGTGGTACCCGCCATCATCACGACGATCCCGACCGCTCTGGTGATGCTGCAGCCCGACCTTGGTACGGGATTGATTCTGGTGCTCGTCTTCGCGTCGATCTGCTCCCTGATGCGGCTCCGTGGCAAAAGCGTGCTGGCGCTCGGCATCGTCGTGACCGGAGCAGCCGTCCTCTTCTGGAGTCATGCGCTCCGCGGCTACCAAAACGAGCGGATCAACGCTTGGCTCAACCCGAATCAAAACATCCTCGGATACAACTGGGACCCGCACGAGGCCCGAATTGCCGTCGGAAACGGGGGGTGGCTGGGGCAGGGCTTCATGAAGGGCTCGCAGAATCAGTTCATGTTCCTGCACGAACAGCATAGCGACTTTCCGTTCCCCGTTTTCGCTGAGGAGTGGGGGTTCGTCGGGAGCTTCGCGCTCGTCACTCTTTACGCCATGCTCGTGCTCTGGTGCTTGCGGGTGGCGTCCATGGCCAAGGACCGCTTCGGCGCGGTTCTCGCGGTCGGCGTCGGCAGCATCATCTTCTGGCACGCCGTGTTCAACCTGGGAATGGTCACAGGCTTGCTGCCGGTCGTGGGCGTGACGCTGCCCCTTTTTTCTTATGGGGGCTCGAGCGTGATGACGGTGCTCATCGGCGTCGGCCTGGTGATGAACGTGTCCATGCGGCGGTTTTACGCTGCGCCGCAGCGACCAACGGCACTCCTGGGACTCTAGTTTCCGCTCGCTCTCGGCGTCGCGCCCGCTTTTGCACCTTGGAGCACCATGAGGTGAAACTGCGAGAACTCCGATTGGCCCAGGGTGTACATGACCTCGGTCAGCAGGCGATAGGGCGTCGATGAATCCGCGATGAGGATCGCCTCGCTGTGGTTTGGGTCTTTACCCGTCCTCGCACGAATTTGTTTATCTGCCTCGCGCCACGCCTGGAGTGCCCCGCCGAGCGGAACGATGAAATAGTCGTTACGCGACCCCCGCTTGTACTTGGCTTCGACGCCGTACTCGGCGGCATCGGGTGGCACCGGACACACGACGGACTCGCCGACGATGATCTGTGATTTCGAGACGAGCACCGGCAACCCCTCGGGCTCGGCATTGGGCTCCGTCGTGAGCACACTCTTCGGAAGTTGCAGGTCCTGCGACTGGGGTAAGGACGCCGTCGACGTGCTCAGGCTTTTCAGCAAGAAGACGAGGATGATGGTCATCATGTCCATCATCGCCGTGATGTTCAGAAAATTGATTTCGGGTTCGAGGCGGTTCCGAGCAATCGCCTTCCGAAGCTCGCGCTTGTAGACGGCGAGGCTCGCGGGCTTTTGCCGTGGCGGCCGCGTCACGGGCTTGTCCGTCTCGACGGGCGGTTCGCTCATGGCTACTTGGGAACTCCGAAGTTGATGTCGGGGAAAAGCTCCTGACCGTCGTCGCTCCGCCGTATGGCATCGATCGTGCTGATGATCACCTGGTAGGGGATGTCCTTGTTCGCCGTGACCGTCGCCGCTGTTTCGTCAGCCGCCTCGGCGACCTGATTCTTCAGCCGCCTCGCACAAGCGGAGAGCGAGCCATAATCGTAGTCCTGCTGCCCGTCCCCTGTCTTCAGACCGACGGCGACTCCAGAGCCAGGTCCCTGACAGCCCTCCCCAATCCGTTGGCCGAAGGCGGAGACGATGAAGCCCTTGTCGATGACGATGATGTTCAACGACAGCGAGGGCTTCGTGGGGGGGCGGGAGCTCGAACCGCTCGCGCGCGGCGGTTGCGAGTCGATCATCGTCGTGAATGTCACGGAAATCGTCGCGAGGACGAACATCAACACGTTCGTGATGATGTCGAGAAATGGCACGATGTTGAGCTCGCCACCCTCTTCGTCCGGGGAAAGCTCCCTCGGGGTCGAGAGCCGACGGACCCGGCTCCGCTGCGCCGCGCTCAGCTTTTCGGTCTCGGTCATCGCCGGCTCCGTCGCGATCAGTAACTGCCGGGCCGCGTCTGAATGGTCAGCAAATTAAAGACGCGCTCCTGCGTCGCGTCCAAGTCGTGTTGGATGTTCTTGGCACGCTGGTGGAGAAAGAGGTGCGCGATCATACAGGTCACGGCAATCCCGAGTCCGAACGCCGTGTTGTACATGGCCTCAGAGATTCCGAGCGAGAGCTGCGCCTGCCGCTGAGCCGCCGAGAGGCGCGGGTCCGAAACGGCGTTGAACGTCGTGATGAGGCCCGTCACCGTGCCGAGGAGCCCAATGAGGGTCGCGATGTTGGCAAGCGACCAAAGCGAGCCGACACGCTTGTCCACCGCAGGCCTTAGCTCACCCATCTTTTCGCTCATGGCCGCGTCGATCTCGTCCGGACCTTTGTTGGCGTGCGTCAGCCCGGCTTTGACGAGCTGAAGCGTCGGATAGTCTCCCGCGTCGCAAAGCTTGATCGCGCGATCGATATTTCCGGCGGTCACGAGCTTCTTGATCTGCGCAAAGAACTCCTTCGAGTTCACGCTGTATTTGGAGAGCTGGAACGCGACCCGCTCGATGATCATCGCGACCACGACGGCACTCACGATGAGATTGGCCACCAGGAACGTGGGCTTCTCTTTGAAGGCACCCATCAGGCCCCCGCTCCCGCCCGCGGCCTGTGCCGCCTGCTCCGCAACTAGGACCACCAACATTCCCCGCCGCTCCTTTCTGATGTCCGATCGACCGGCGCTTGATGGGCGCCTCGGATTCGTTCGACCTGCACGCGGCCAGTATAACGGCACGCCCTTGGAAACACGCAATTGGAGAATCGCAGCATTTGCCCCCAGCGCCCGCGGGCCAGCGTCCCACGCGCACGGCGCTTTCACCACCCGCGCAACGAACGAAACTGTGCGCGCACCGCTCGTCGAAGATCTTCGATTCACATCAGGGCGGATGCGCCGCCCGAAGGAGGCGGCCAGAGGCTCCACACCAACGCTAAGCACGACCATACCGCCTCGTCCGCCCGCTTGTCACCCCGATTATCGCGTCCGACCACCAACGATTCGAACGAAGGCGCGGCCTCCGCCCAGCTCGGGGCGTCGGCGATGTGGGGTGAACGGCGCTACGCAAAGACGGGCTCCCCGCGATGCGGCGACCGCCGACCCGCAAGAAGCGCCACCCCGCGTCCCGAGCGAGACGCACGCCCGTCAGCCGAGACCGCCGATTCACCCGGCGAGACGGCCGAGAACCCCAAGGGCCCGCCGCGGGCCGCGCGACGCAGATCGGTCCTCTTCGTGCTGCGGCCGCTTCTGCGAGAGCTGAGCGACTTCCACGCACTACCGCGCGACGCCGGGCCGCGCCGCGCGCCGGCGACGCCTCGCGGAGGGGGACGCGGCCGATGAAACCCCTCTAGCAAGACAAAGGCGGAGGTCGTGCGCTTCAAGGACAGGCCCGCCGGGACCGGTCGAGTTCCCCACCCCACGCGAACGCCCGAGCTACTCCGTGCATCCACGGTGCAAAGTTCGGTGAATTAACCGATCTTGTACGTGATTGTGAGGCTCCGCGACGTCTCCAACGCTTTTCCTGGTCCAAACTCCCTTGACGCCCTTTGGCCTCACCTGTCAGGCTCGCGTGGTCCTGTGCGAGGGCCGCATTCGGATCGCAAATTCGCACACGCGAAGAAGCCACACCGTTTCACGGTCCCCCCCAAGCGGCTTGCTTGACTCTGACTCGTTCGGATAACGTCGCGCACCCTCGACGCCGGTGATACGCCCGGGTCGACAATCGGAAACAGCTCGAGGTAAACGGCTCGCTCACACGTCTTCGTCGGTTTCGGATCGAGCCGAGGCCGCGAAGACGGGAGGCGCGAAAAAACGCGCCCGACAAAACCAGACGGAGGACGGTTCGATGGCTGCAGCGTGGAAGCATTTCAAGGATGGCGGTTGGGGGATGTACGTGATCCTCTTCTGGTCCATTCTGACCGTGGGCGTGATCGTCGAAAGGGCTCTCTACCTTTACGGCGCTTCGATAAATAAAGAGGTTTTCCTTGCGACGATGCAAAAGTGCATCCTCGCAGGCGACATCGCGAAGGCCGTGAAGATGTGCTCGGCGGCCAACGCTCCCCTTGCCCGAATCGTTCAGGCGGGGCTTGTCAAGGTCAATCGACCGGACGAAGAAGTCCAGGCCGCCATGGACGAATCCGCCCTCCGCGAGGTACCGCGGATCGCAAAACGCACAGGGTACCTCGCGCTCCTCGCGAACCTTTCGATGTTGAGCGGTCTGCTCGGCACGGTGTCGGGCCTCATCGTGAGCTTCGGCGCCGTTTCAGGCGAGAGCGTCGACCCGAGCCAGAAGGCGCGCATCCTCGCCGAGGGGATCTCCGAGGCCATGAATTGCACGGCCTTCGGACTCATCGTCGCGATCATCGGTCTCGTCGCCTTCGCTGTTCTGAACGGCAAGACCCAGTCGCTTGAGGACGACATCAACGAGGCGAGCGTCCAGGTCCTCAACTTGGTCGTCACCAATCGGCAGAAAGTCAGCTTGGCCGGCCTCGCCGGCTGACAAGCGACGCGAAAAGACCTCGAGTCGGGAAAAAGGCGTCGCGGAGCCCACCTCGGGTGGGTCCCGCGACCCGCACGATGCAAAGCGGAGAAGATCATGGGCGGCGTTGACGTCGGCGGAGGCGGTGGCGGTGGGCGAAAGAGGGTGGATTCGGAGATCAACATGATCCCGATGATCGACCTCTTGATGGTGACCATCTCGTTCCTGCTCATCACGGCGGTGTGGACTCACATGGCGCGCATCAATGCGGACGCCCAAGTCCCCGGACCACCACGCCCCGATGTCGAGCAAGTGCCGGTGGAACCGGAAAAGCAACTCCACTTGGAGATGCGATCCGAAGACAAGTTCGTCCTCATCTGGAAGCAGGGCAGCACGACGGTCGATTCGATCGATGTCCCGCGAAAGGACGTCGTCACCCAACAAGGATCGACGGAGGTCATTCGTTTTCCGGACCTCGCCGACAAAATCGACAGCGAGTGGAAGGCCAAGGGCCAACATTCGAACCCGACCGACCACAAACTCGATCAGGCGATCCTGCACACCGACAACAAGACCGAGTTCAAGTTCATCATCGGGGTCATCGACGCCATCTACCAGACGCACCGCGAGATGCAGGTTGGGCCGAAGACCGAGAAAGTCCCGGCGTTCAACATCACCTTTGCGGTAAACTGAACGCCGGAAGCGCATTCGCCGGGAACTCGGCGGCGAGGTCGTCTGTCTACCCTTTTTGCGCGGTTGCCCTAGGCACCGCGCGCCGTTTCGGAAATTCGCGGAGCCTCGGACATGGCCATTTATCAGCCCGGTCGACGCCTCATGCATCATGTGGGGCTGGAGTTCGTCGAGAGGAAAGTCGCTGGCGGCGGCGGGCGTTCTACGAACGCATCGCTGTCTCTGACGAGCATGATCGACTTTCTCGTCGTAACGGTCGTTTTCCTCTTGATGACGTTCAGCGCGAGCGGAGAAACGCCGATCGCGAAGGGCCTGAACCTGCCCAAGGCCGAGAACACGCTCGACATGATCGACGCACCGATCGTGGCGGTCGTCGGCAGCGAGATTCTCGTGGACGGCGCCCCTTCCGGCAACACACGCGCTGTCGAAGAGTCGGATCGGATGCAGCGCATCGACGAGCTCTTCAACATTCTGAAGTCGAAGCGCGAGCTATGGAAGCAAACGCACCCGAACAAGGACTTCCCGGGCGTCGTGATGCTCGAGATCGATCAGAACATCAAAGCCGTCGTCGTGAAGAGCGTGTTTCAGACCGCGGCATTCGCTGGCTTTCCGAACGTCAGCTTCATGGTCAACAACCTTCCGAAAACGGCGGGGCGCTGACCGACCGACCGCGGAGGGTCGTCGCGCGGAAGCCGCGGCCGGGGAAAAAGCCTCTTCGATGCGCGGCGTGCTGAGGAAGGGGCCACGGGGCCTACCGAGCATCGCGCAGGTGCGCGAGGAGCGCTCGCGCCGGGGCGACAAGTGGACGATGCAAGCTGGGCTCGTCGCTGCGGGCGCTATCGTAGCGGCGCTCGTGGCCCATTCAGTCATCAGCTCGCGCGAACTGAAATCGAACCAAAGCGCGTTGCTCGCCAAACAGCGGGCCGTCGAGGCAACGCTTGGCGCGACCTGGTTTCCATTGCGGGATCGCCTTGAGCACGACGTGCTGGCTTCGGCCCGAGATTACGCAGGCGACCGCGTGGACGACGACGTTCTGCGGAGCCCATTTCGCACGCGTCCGGGTCTTTACCTTCGCATGCGCGTGGCTGACGCGGCGAGCCCCGAAAGCATCCGCGCACTGGCCGCCGACGCCAAAAAGGATGCGTTCGCCGCCTGCCTTCTGCGCGAGCCGAACGAGCGCGGAACCCGCGGTGATCCCACCGGTGGTGGCGCCTTCGCCGAACAGCCCTGGAACCTCGGACAGGTGTACGCCGCGACGCGAATCTTGACCGATTCATGGGTCCGTGAGGTGAAGGACGCCGACGACGCGATGCGGCTGCGGGTCTTCACGGAGCAATACGACAAGGCGATGCGAGAGGAAATTCCGCTCGCCATCGACGTCGTCCAGCGGTCGGAGTTCTTTCTCCTCGTGCTCGACGAAGACGTCGCGGAGGCGCCCAGGCCGGCGGACGGAGGCCCGGTGCAGGAGGACGCGCTGCAGCTCGTTCCGCACCCTGCCCGCGTCCACCTCTTCGATCTCAAGACGAACCGAGAGCTCCTTCGTCTCCGCCGCAGCGGCGACGGATTGGTCATTTCCGCAGGCGAACGGCAGGTTACCGACCCGGAGACCATCGATGCGATGCATCGACAGGCGAACAACTGCGCCCTGGCTAACCTCGTCAACCTCGCCATCGCGCGCCAGGGCCCGGAGCGCTAGGATCGCGCAAGCGCTCTCAATCGCGGGAGCGACCGCGCTGTTGCCGTTCGAGGGAAAGGCGTGGCGCTCCCAGGCCTTCACCCGAAAGCCCGATTCAAACGCTGCAGCCGCGACCTGTGGGTGAGCCGCGCGCGACGGAGAGCCCGGACCTCGGCAAGCCGTGGAACTTCAGAAGCAGGTTCGCTCGCAGACTCATCAGCGTGAGGCTGGGGTTCGATTTACCGCGGCGCTTCATCGTTGAGGTCGATGACGTGAGCCGTGAAAAGCTGATGCCAGGCTATCGTAACGGCCAAGTAGGCGGCGCGGTCGCCCGCGTCGCGGACTGCACTGCCCACCAAGGCATCTTCGCTCCAGCGCAAGCCACCGCGCACGCCGACGAAGGGGCCTGTGGCGGTCGCAAACAGCGGAAACTCGACGCCCAGGGCGACCTCGAAGCCCGCGCGCGATGCGAAAGGGGCGCTTTTTGGTTGAGCGAGCGTTGCGCCAAGCTCGAGTCCAAGGGAATCGACGAGCAGATCGAGCCGCGGCCCTGCCTTCTCCAGCCCCTGCAGCCAACGTCCCAGAAAGAGAGGACGGAGCTCGAGGCCGCCGGCCAGCACGCGACGCGGCGCGGCCCCCGTATCGAGCAGGGCGCCGTCCTCGTAGGTTGCGTAGGTACCGACGGTGTCGAGATAACGAGCCCTGACCTCGGCTTCCATCCGCGGGCCGCCGGGCGACAAGACGCCGCCCACGGCGGCGACAAGCGAAATGTCGCCGTCGATGCGACCATAGGGCGGGCTCTGAGGTTGTGCCGTGACGGCCCGGGCTGTCAAAACGCAGCCCGCGATGATGGCCGGAACGATGGCAACCATGGGCCGCGAGAGATCAGCACCCAAGCGCATGCGTAACCGGTTCGCGCAGTTCAGGAACCATGACGAGGCGCACGCGGGAAAGCACTTGTCCCGCCAGCCTCCCGAGCAGAAACGAAACTTCGTGCAGCGGCCTTGCGGGCCCCTTCGCATAAACCACGCAAACGGGACCCTCCGCGGTGCCAAAAGGTTCATCGACGGCCACATCCAGCCCGACGTGCAAGTCGGGCTCGAGCCCGCGCCGCCGCGCGACGTCTCGGGCGACGACGAGCGCACGCAGGCGTCCATCGGGGCTCGCCTGCTCACCGAAAAGCTCAAGCGTCTTGAAGAGCGCCCGAACCCGAATTCTCCCGCATAGTTCGGCAAGCGATGGGTCGCCGCACGCCTCCCACGCATGCATGGCTCCCCAAAGGACGCCGTCATCGAGCTCGAGGTAGTCTCCGAGCGAAATGGGCTCGCCCCGGGCCGCGGCGATGACGGCCGCGGGCGCGGCCGAGAGCCGCCCCCCGTCCCGAAGCACCGCGACGGCGCGGGCCAAAATCGCTCGGATCATCCATTCGGCCGAGCGCGTCGCCTTGTGCTGGTACACCTGCTGGAACATGAAAAGGCGGGCGGTGATGAACGCTTCGATGGCGGGCAGACCCTTGGCGCCATCGATCGCGAGACCGGGCGCCACGTCTTCGGCCGACGTCTGCGGAGCGAAGCGAAGGCTGCGCAGAAGCCAGTCGAGGTCGTAGAGTCCGTAGCGAACTCCAGTCGCGTGGGCGTCACGCAAGAGGTAATCGCAGCGGTCGACATCGAATTCGCCGCTCACCGCCTTGGCGAGGTACGCGAACCGATGTCGGCCATGAACGAGGTCCACGACTTGGGCCGGGAGGCCCGAATCGATGGTGGCCAGAATGCGGTGAACCGCCGTCGCCGGGTCCAGCACGATGCGCTCCGTCCACACCTCGTGGGTGGGCGCGCCAGGAATGGCTTCTTCGAAGAGATGCGAGAACGGCCCATGACCAAGGTCATGCAGAAATGCCGCGGCAAGCGCCTCCCGCCCTCGCGCCTCACTCACACGTTGAGACTCGGGCAGCGCCCCATCGATGGCGCGAAGTCGGGCGATGAGCTGCTTCATGACGAACGCCGAGCCGAGGGCGTGCGCGAATCGCGAGTGCTCGGCGCCCGGAAACGCGAAGGAGGTGAGTCCGAGCTGTCGGATGCGCCGCAAGCGCTGGACTTCGGGAGCGCGGAGGAGCTCCTCGACGACAAGCTCCTCCTTGCCCTCGAACGCGACAAGGCCGTGAACCGGATCGCGCAGGATCACGAAAGCTCCACGACCCGTGTCCCCATACCGCCGTCATCGCCCCAAACACGAACCGCGAGGGCGGCGACGCCGAACGGGACGATCGCCTGGCGCTCGACGGGACGCGTGCGGGCCCCGGGCGTGCGCTCCGAATGCCAAATGGTTCGGAGTGGAGCGCCACCGTCACCGAGTGTGCCGATAGCCCATGCCAGAGGCTCGGCCGGCGCCAGGAGATGAATGCCGACGCTCGCTCCCATCGGCCGGACTTCGACGACGGGAGGCGGCGCGTCGGGCCAGTTTGCGGCTCCGCACCGTTCGAGCGTCGCAACCGCGCCCGCCCGGAGCAGTCGGGCCCTGGCCGCGGAGAACCCGATGGGCGAGGCATCCCCCAAGACGAAACGGCGCCCGAGGGCGTGCGCGCTCTCGCCGGTCGTGCCACTGCCCGCGAAAAGATCGACCACCATGCCTCCCGGCCGCGAGGCGCACCCGATGATGCGATCGAGCAAGGCTCGGGGCTTTTGCGTGGGAAACCCGGTCCGTTCGCTCGGCGACGCATGGCGAAGCGGACGAACGTCCGTCCAGAGCGCATCGACGCGCCGTTCCCTACACAGCTCGCCATCGCGGTTGGGAACGAGGAAATATTTCACGTAGACCTTGCCGCCGGTCGACCGATGAACGCGGCCTTCGCGCTCAAGCCGTTCAATCGATTCATCGGTGTAATCGCCGCGGGGTGCGGCGATGAACCACCGTCCGTTTTCGTCTTTTCGCGCCGCGGCCGGGTCGATGACTTCGAGCCGCGTCGGCGGCACGAGCGCAGGGCGACCGATGCCGTAGACGACCAGCGTGTCCAGGGTGCGCCCAAACTGGTGGCTCGCGGCCTGGCGCCCGAGATTCGGCGCGCGACGCCAGACGATCTCGTTGACGAACGCCTCCCGGCCCAACACCTCGTCGAGAACGAGACGCACGAGGTAGGACGCCCGGTAGTCGACGTGGGTCCAAATCGTACCGCCAGGCGCGAGGAGTCGCACGAGCGCCTCGAGGCGGGGCGCGAGCATGTCGAGGTAGCCGCCGAGTCCTTCACCCTCCCATCGATCGTCGTAGGCCGTCGTTCGAACCACTCGTCCATCCGCTGGACCGTCGAGCCGAGCCTCGTATTGGTAAGCGGCCTGGGAGGCAAACGGCGGATCCAAGTAAACGACGTCGACTTTTGCTGCGAGTCCTTCGGCGGCAAGAGCGGATGCGACATCGAGGGCGTCGCCAAGAACGAGCCGCCCCCCGCCGATCAAGGACGGGCCCGGGTCAGTGATTTCGCTCGTGACGAGGGGCGCATGGATCCCGATGGGGGGTACGCACGGCTCCCACCTTCGACCCGGCCAGGAGAGTCGGAGCCCACCCCTTGAACCCGCTGAGGTACCTGCCTGGTCTCGTCGGCTGCGGGTTGGGCGGGCGACCATCGAAGCGGGACATTACAGCGGAGAGGACCGCGCCCGTGAGGCTTTCGATCTTCCGCGTTCCGGCGACCGGAGATCCGCTAGGCTGGAAAGTCTATCCCACCGTGCCTAGTCCGCGTTCAGCTGCCGAGGATCTTCGCCTCACCGAAATCCTGCGTGCCCTTCCGCAAGGTGAGCTCGACGGCCTTGTCGATCGCCTTGGCATTCGCATCGACCCTGCCAAGCGGATCGACTCGCCGTCGCAGGTGGCGCGCGCGCTCGTCTCGCTGCCGGAGCTCCGCGACCCGAGCCGACTCAACCCGGCGTGCACGGAGCTCTTGCACCGCGTCGCCGAGGCCAAGGGCATGCTGCTCGTTGCCTCCGTTCCGCCGGCGCTGGAACCTCTCCTCGCACGCGGCCTCATGTTCGCTCGGTCGGCCGGCGGGGGGGTCGAGCTCATCCTTCCGCCTGCCTACCTCGTCCAATTGAAGTCCTGGGAGGGCGAGGATCCACGAGGCCTGCGCGCACTCCTGTCGCAGGCGTCTTTCGAAACGATGAGCGCGGTCGCTTCACACTATCTTGGTCGCCCAGCGACGCCGCCCATTGCGCTGTCGCTGGAGGCTGCCTGGGACGTTCTCGGTGACCCGCAAAAGCTTGCAGATGAGCTCGCTCGACTTTCGCCGCCCGAGCGCCGCGTGCTCGAAGGTGTCGAAGCCGACGGCGGAGAGGTGGATACGGAAGAACTGCTCGAGCTCGAGCGCGAGCCGCTTCGGTTGCGAACGGCAACCGGGGCCACCCCGTCGCGCCGCGGGGTCGGTTTTGCACTCGAACGGCGCGCGCTGCTCATTCCGGTCCACCCGAACCGGCACGTCGTGCCGACCGAAGTCAGTGCCATCATCGGCGCCGCCCACCACAGCGAGCGCGTTGCCCGGCGCGAAGAGGTGCGCGTCTTCGTGGCGTCCGGAGACCATGCTCCGCGGCGGGCTCGTTTTTCGTTGGACCCAGCGCCGCTCGCCATGGGGTTGGCCACTGCGGCGCGAGAGCCCTCACCACGAAATACCGAGGGCCGCAGCCAGTCCGGTGCATTCGCAGACGTCCGCGCCGGGGTGGGGACCCCGAAGTCGCTCGTTCAGAAGCTCGCGACCCGGTTCGGCCGAGAGGCTTCCCACGTGGCGCTCGTCGTTGCGCTCTCTCGGGCGACGGGCCTTTGGGACATTTCCGCGACGAACACCTCGTCGCCCCCCGGGAGCTTCACGCTTCAAGAGCTCACGCGCCAGATTTTTCTCGCCTGGCGTCGCGGGGGAGCTTGGGACGAAGCGCGAACCGAACCGGAGCTTCTGAGGCTCGCACCGGATGCGCGCGATTCGAGCCCGGCGGGAGTCGTTCGTGAAATGGTCCTCGAGGCGCTCCGCGAGCTCGGCGAGGGACGCTGGGTGCCCTGGTCCTCTCTGGCCGGTTGGCTCCGGAGCGATCATCGCGTGCCGGGGCTTGCCCGCCTCTTGCGGCGCTGGGCTGATCGGGTCGGCGCCGAGCCCGTCGATCCCCTCGAAGTCGCGCGACGCATCGTCCACGAGAGCCTCCCGGCCCTCGGGATCGTCGACCTCGGCGAAGACGAGGACCTGCCGCGCGGCCTCGACGTGGACGAACGCGATCCCCCCCTCGCGCTTCGATTGACGGCGCGAGGGCGAGCCCTTCTAGGCGACAAGACGCCGCAAAGCGACGCCACGCCATCGAAGTTTCTGGACACGCACGTGCTGCGCCTCGGCCCGCAGGCAAGAGTTGGGTCCATCCTCGGCATTGGACCGTTCGTCGAGGTCGGACGGGCGGCCGAGACGCTCGACCTCATCATTGCTCCGCAAATGCTGGCCCGGGCGCTCTCGGCGGGGCTCGAGGCCGACGTGCTTCGCGCCCGGATCGAGGCGCTGGCGCCGCTGCCGGAATCGCTTTCGCGCACGCTTGCTCAAGCGAGCGTCGTTGTCGGCCGAGCGACGTGGAACGGAGCTTCCGGATTTCTCTGGGTGGACGACGCAAACATCCGTGAAATGCTCCGAACGCGAAGGTCTACGCAGGAGCTGTTCGTCGACCCTTCGCCCCCGGGCGGCCTCCTCGTGCAAGCGGGTGTCGAAGTGGATCGTCTCGCGCGCCGGTGCAGAACCATCGGCGTCGAGATCCTCGTCGACGGCCAGGTCGTCCGCGCGCGCACGATTCCGCCTACGGGGGGAACGCCACCGCGTCCATTGCCAGCAGCGCGCACGACGCCCAACCGCGGTACCCCAAAAGCGGACAAGTAACGGCTGAGCACAATCGCTCAGCCGCCGGCTGCCACGCGCTCATCCGCCCAGCCATCGACTGCCGCTCGTTGCGTCACGCCGACCACACGGCCCTGGCTTACGAAGACCTCCACCGGAAGCCGGCGGCCATTATACTGGCTCGCCATCGAATAGCCGTAGGCTCCGGCGTCCAGAATGGCAACCGCACACGGCGGCTCGAGCGGCAGATCGTGGGCGCCGAAGTCGTCGCTGCTTTCGCACACCGGGCCGACCACACGCCACGCGATGACGCGCTCGTCCGCACGGATTTCGACGGGCACGATGCGGTGGCGCGCCTGGTAGAGGGCCGGGCGGAGCAAATCATTCATTCCAGCGTCGATCATCAACCAGCGCTGGGCGTCGGCGACCTTCGACTGAATCACCCGCGCCAAAAGCAGCCCATGCGGCGCGACGATCGATCGCCCCGGCTCGATGTAAAGGGCCAGATCGGCGAGCCGGGCCTCACGAAGTTCGGAGCGCGCCACGCTCACGAAATCGGCGGGGCTTACCGCATTCTTTTGCTCCCCGGTGTAGTCGACGCCAAACCCGCCCCCCGTGTTCACGAAGCTGAGCGATCGACCGCGACCGGCGCTGCGAAGCGCCCCGACGATCCCGAAGAGCATCCGCGCAGCCCGGCGGTATGGCTCGGTCGTCATAAACTGCGAACCGGCGTGCGTCGACAAGCCGACGAGATCGAGGCCCGGCGCGGTTTCGGCGAGATCGATCGCCCGCAGCACGTCACCGCTCGGCACGCCGAACTTGGCCTGGTCGTGACCGGTCGCGATGTTTGCGTGCGTCGCACCCGTCAGGTCGAGACTCGGATTGACGCGAAGGCTCACCCGGGCTTTTCGCCCCAGCGCACGCGCACGCGCGCTGACGCGGGCGACCTCTTCGATGCTCTCGATTTGTACGGCTCCAATGCCGGCGGGACCGCAGCCGATGGCCAGATCCAATTCTTCATCGGTCTTGGCGACGCCGCTGTAGACGATGCGCCCCGGTTCGATGCCGCACCCTACGGCTACCCGCAGCTCCGCGCCGCTGACGACGTCCGCCCCACACCCCGCCAAGGCCAAGGCGCGTACGATGCGGCCAGCGGCGTTCGCCTTGATGGCGTAGGCCACGAGATGCCTGTCGCCGTCGAATGCGGCACCGAGTGCACGGGCACCCCCGGCGATGGCATCGACGTCGTAGACGTAAGCCGGCGTGCCCGGATCGTGGACGAGCTCGGCCAGAGAAAGGCCGCCAAAACGAAGTGCGCCGGACGGATCGCGAGCGAGAGGCATGCGAATCACTCGAAGCGAGGGCCAGCCTGTAGTAGCGTCCAGTCCGAAGCCGCCGCAAGGGGGAGAGCGGCTTGCCCGGAAGCACCCCCTCGACCCCTCACTCGAGTATTCTTACCTCACCATGTCCTCACTGCGACGCGCGAAGCTCGTGTGTACGCTAGGCCCCGCCTGCGATTCCTTGGACGGCTTGCGTGCGTTGATCGCAGCCGGAATGGATGTCGCTCGCTTCAACTTCTCCCACGGAACGCACCAAGAGCACGGTGATCGGCTCGCGCGCCTACGCAAGGCTTCAGAGCTCGAACACAAATCGGTCGCGGTGCTTCAGGACCTCTGCGGACCCAAGATTCGCACCGGCTCCTTTCCGCGCCGATTCGACCTGCCGTCGGGCGCCGACATCGTGCTTTTCGAGGGTGAGTCATCCACCGACGACCGGGTCATCCCAATCCAGTACGAGGGCCTCGCGAAGGACGTTCGACTCGGCGACCGAATCCTTTTCGACGACGGCCGTCTGGTGCTCACGGTGCTCACCGTCGAAGGAGAAAAGATCAAGGCACGCGTCGATCAAGGCGGAGGCATGCGCGACCACGTCGGCGTGCACCTGCCCAGCAAGACCATGCGCATTTCGGCCTTGACGGAGAAGGATAAAGAAGATCTTGGGTTCGGGCTCGCGAGCGGAATCGACTACATCGCGATGAGCTTTGTCCGTCGGGCCGAGGACATTCACCAGATCCGTGAGATTTGCCAGGCTTGGGGCGCACCGACACCCGTCGTCGCGAAGGTGGAGACCCCGGACGCCGTCGAAAAGCTGGAGAGCGTCGTCGCCGCCAGCGACGGGGTCATGGTCGCGCGGGGCGACTTGGGGGTTGAGTTCCCGCCGGAGAGGGTACCGGTCATCCAGCGCCAAATTCTAGCCGTGGCCAGGCGTGTGCGGCGGCCGGTGATCGTCGCGACGGAAATGCTCCAGTCCATGACGAAATCGACCCGTCCCACCCGGGCCGAAGCCAGCGACGTCGCCACCGCCGTCTATTCGGGTACCGACTGCCTCATGCTATCGGGCGAGACAGCGACCGGCGATCATCCGACGCTCGCCTGTTCCATGATGAGCCGGATCGCGCTCGAAGCGGAGGGGAGTCCGTTTTTCGAGCACGCGCCGTACGTTTCGCGGGCGACGAGCGTCGCCGAAGCGGTCGCGCGCGGCGCCTGCAATACGGCGAGGGAAATTGGAGCGAAGTATATCGTCGCGTTCACCGAGAGCGGGTCCAGCGCGATGACCGTAAGCCTGGCGCGCCCGGACGTCCCCATCATCGCGTATTCCGCCAACGCCAAGACGCGTCGGCGCACGGCGCTCTATTGGGGCGTCGTGCCGCGAGAGATGCCGGCCATGCACGACACAGATCAACTGGTCAACTGGTGCACGGGGGACCTGCTTGCCGCCGGCTATGGCTCGCCCGGCGAGCGCATCGTCATCGTCTTCGGCGCGCCGGTAGGTGTCAGCGGCAGCACGAACTCCATTCGAGTCCACGTGCTCGGCTAAAAAAGTACAGGCGGAAATGCACTTGCTAGTGCATGGGCGGTTCCGTCAGAATGCGCGCCATGGATAAAACGCTCCGCTGCACCGTGTGCACCTGGCGCGGCGCTTGGGCAGAAGCGGCGGCCGTTCGGGTTCAGCCGATCGCGCTTCCCCCGCATCTCGAAGAAATTCAGCGGTCGTACGAGGAGAAGCAAAGCGAAGAAGAGCAGCTCGGCGGCCATCACCCCCCGCCATGCCCGCAGTGCGGCCACCATACCGTCGCGGTGCACCTGCGTCGCGGTCACGCCGCCGTCTAGCCCAGCCCCTTCGGCAGCTCGACCACCATGCGCGTGCGGCCGACGAGTAGCTCGTCGCCGTGGATGAGCTGTTGCTCGCCCTTGATGCGAACGAAGACACCTGTCTGCGACCCGAGATCGCTCAGCAGAATCGACCCGGCTTGCTCCTCGATGAGACAATGCTGATCGCTTACCAGCGGGTCGCTCGGAAACACGAAGTCGCCATACGACGAGCCGATTTGTAGGGTCGTGCCGCGCGCGAGAACGCAGGCGCCCTGCGCGCCGCCCTCGAAAATTTGAACCACTCGAAAGGAGGAAATCCACTTCGGGGATGAATAAAAGTAGGTGGGGCCGGCATCCGGACCGTCGTGAGCGACGGGGTTTCGCTCGGCGCGCAGCAACTGGTCGCCGACCACGAACTCGTCGCCGAGCTCTAGCTCGACGGGGGCGCGAATGCGCAGGAAAACGCCGTTGCCGGACTCGAAGTCGTGGAGCCAGAGGCGCCCGTCACGGTAGCGCAGCGCAGCTTCGCGCGGGTGGCAAAACCGTTCACCTTCGAGCGCGATGGCGCCCTTCGATCCGATGACGGCCTCGATTCCGCGCGGCTCGTAAGCCACCGGGCCTGCTGCGAGACTCCGAACGACCGCCAGACGGAAGTGGACGCGCTGCGACTCCGCGGACTCGGACGGCCGGGATACGCCCGGGGTCGCTGCCCCCTCTCCCTCGGCCTCAACGCGCGAGCGTTTTTGCGTGGCCAGTCGCTGCAAGTCGACCTTCGGAGGATCCTCGAGAACCTGGAGTCCGCCGACCGCCCGCCCTTCGATGACGTCGTCGAATTTCCCTTCGCGCAGAGCCAGAGCCATCTCGAACTGCTGCGCCTTCATCAGCTGCCGAACGAAAGGCGCCACGTCGTCGCGGCGCACATGCTCGGCATAGGACCGCTTGTGGCTCTTGATGACTCGGCCGCCGTCGGCAAAAAGGTGGGTGATGACGTGGGGCTTGTCGAGACCGCTGTCTTCCGTCTGAATGTGGAAGGTCCGGTTTTTGTACTTGACGTTGTTGTTGAATCCGAGCTGCGCCTTGAAAAAGGCGGGGCGCGCCGTCTCACGGTCGAGGCGCGCGAGGGTAGCGGGCGACCAGCGCTCGATGGCTGCATCGAGCAGCGCGTGATCGCCGCCCACGCCTTCCATGCGCTCGAACGCGAGCTTCGCAAGCTTCGAACCCGGATCGATGCGTAGCGCCTCGGCGAGCAGACTCTGCCCTTCAATGTCGTTCGGACCGCTTGCCGCCCAAGCCGCGAGAACCCCGACGGCCTCGGAGGGCTCGCCCTTGTCGAGCAAGCCTTTGGCAACACGCAGGGCGACCGCTCTTCCCGGTTTGGCCTCTTCGCCCATGGGCGCAATCATCTCCGGGCCCCTGGGCCCCACGCAAGTCGACTGGCGTTCCGATGTGGCGAACCGCGAGAGACGACCCGACGCTCCGATCGCGAATGACGGCGGTCGGCTGGCACCGGTTTCAGTTTGGTTTCACCTTGTCGCCTCACCGTTCGTTCCCCCAACGGACGACGGGGCCGGTCCCGCTCATCGGCATGTTCAAGGGAATCACGCTCGCCAAGCCGGCTCGGTCTACCACGATCTCGCCAGCTACCGGGCGCGCATCGTCCGCGAGGTCGCCCTCAACCGGGCCGGTTTGGCGGGTGCCGGCCCTTGCGCGCGGTCGCCCATTTCGTCAGCCTTTTTCAGTCGACGCGTGGGAGGACGGGGACCGACTGCGGGCACCGATCGTTTCCTGCGCTATTCTCGCGGCGTTTTGGAGCCGCTTCGCGTCGATCCGTGCCCTCCTAAAACTCGGGCCGATCTCGAGTGGGACCGCATCCTCGGCGCCATCGGCCAACGCTGTTCGAGCGCGCTCGGACGCGAGCTCGCGATTCGCCTCCCGTTTGCGGAGACCCGGGCGGAGGCGCGGCAGTGCTTGTCGCAATCGGTCGAGGCCAAACGGCTGCTCGACGAGGGACGACCGTTGCCGGTCGCCGAGGTCGAGGACGTTCGCGCCGCAGTCGAACGGACGCGCATCGGAGGTGTGCTTGCGCCGTCCGAGCTGCGCGGCGTCGGGCGCTTGCTCCAAACTGCGCGCGGCCTGCGCCGTTTCCTTTCGTCTCGACGCGCCGAACTGCCGGCCCTGTTCGGAGCGTGCTCGACCGACCCGATGCTCGATGACGTCGCCGACGAACTCGCGCGCTGCTTCGAGCCCGACGGGACGCTGGCCGATCGGGCGAGCCCCAATCTTCGCGAACTACGGGGCCAGTGGCACGCCGCTCGGCAGCGAATGCTTTCGCGCATGGAAGAGCTGATGCGCCGATATGAGGGCATACTTCAGGATGGCTTCGTGACCGAGCGGGAGGGCCGCTGGGTCCTGCCGGTTCGCTCCGATGCCCACGAGCGCTTCCCGGGCATCGTCCACGCGACGAGCAGCAGCGGATCGACCTTGTTCGTCGAGCCGCGGGCGGTTGTTCCGATGGGAAATCGCCTGAAGGTCCTCGAATCGGAAGTCAAGAGGGAGGAAGACGCCGTCTACGCCAGACTGACGGCGCTTTTGGCCGATGTCCTGCCGAGCGTCGAGGCGGCCCGCGATGCCGTTGCACTCGCCGACGTGCGGGCAGCCACCGCCCGCCTTGCCGAAGACCTCGATCTTTCGTTCCCCGACGTCACCGACGAACCGCGGCTCGACCTCCGAGACAATCGCCACCCTCTTCTCCTGCTCGACGCTCTGCGAGTCAAAGACGAAGAGAAGCGCCCCGACCCGGTCTTCGGCCGCGTCGTTCCGAGTGATGTATCGATCGCGGCAAGCCAGGCCGTCATCGTCAGCGGCCCGAACGCCGGAGGAAAGACTGTCGCCCTCAAGTCGATTGGACTCGCCGCCCTCATGGTGCGCTGCGGCCTGCCCATCCCCTGCGCCGGCGGCAGCATCGTCGGTCTCTTCGACATCGTCCTCACCGACGTTGGCGACGACCAAAGTCTCCACAAGAATCTGTCCACGTTCAGCGCCCACGTATCGAACCTCGCAGCCATTTTGCAAGAGGCGACCCCTGCGTCCCTCGTCCTTCTCGACGAACTCGCTGGCGGCACCGATCCACGCGAAGGCGAAGCGCTTGCTGCGGGCGTGCTCGACAGTCTGTGCGCTCGCGGAGCGGCCGTCGTGGCGACCACGCACTACGAAGGCCTGAAAGCGCTCGCGCTCGTCGACCAGCGATTTCGCAATGCTTGCGTCGGCTTCGACCTCGCCACGATGACGCCCACGTTCAAGCTCGTGATGGGCCTGCCGGGGAGCTCGAGCGCCCTGGCCGTGGCACGCCGATTCGGCTTGCCGGCTACGGTCATCGAGCGAGCGGAGCGGTTCCTCGCGCGCGAGGATCGCCATTTCGAGGGGATCGTGAAAAAGCTTCACGACGAGCGCGCAGCGCTCGAGCTCGCCCGTGCGGCCGCAGAAGACAGAGAGCGGGAAGCCGCCGAGATGAAGACCGAGCTCGAGGCAGAGCTCCTTCTTGCCCGCAACCGCGAACGCCGGGCGCTCTCGGACGAGGCTCGCGAACTGATGGACCGGCTCAAGCGAGCCAGGACGGATTTGCGCGAAGCACAAGCCCGCCTCCGCTCAAAGAAGGCCGAACCGCAGGCGCTCCGGGACGCTGCGACGGCACTCGACCGGGTAGCCGGCGAAGTCGCCATCGGGGGGGCGATCGAGCCGCTGCTTCTCGACTCGGCCGAAGCCGAGAGGCCACCTGTCCAAAGTGCGTCGCTCCGAAGGGGCGCTCGTGTTTGGGTTCAGCGGTTGCGTGGCGAGGCCGAGGTCGTCGATGTCTTGCCCGGTGGTGGGTCGGTACGCGTCGCAGCGGGCGCGATCAAGCTCACCGTGCCGACGAGCGAGCTGCGAGCCGCCGGAGCTGACCCCTCCAGCGGGCGCCCAACCGTCCGGTCGTCCGCGCCGATCTCGGCCCCCTCCGCGGAGGTTCTCGTCCAAATGGACGACAACACGTGCGACCTCCGCGGACTGCGCGTGGACGACGGCCTGGCTCTGGCGATGAGCTTTCTGGACCGAGCACTCAATGAAGGACAGAACGCCGTTTTCCTCTTGCATGGCCAGGGGACCGGGGCGTTGCGCGATGCGCTGCGCCGCGAACTCGCGCGTTCTCCTTACGTCGCACGCTTCCAAGGTGCCCCCGCGGCGCGCGGTGGGGAGGCCGTCACGATCGTCTGGCTCGGCTGACGCTCTTCAACGAAGAGTTCGAACGGGGATGGCCCCCCGCGGCGAGCGCGAGCACAATGAGGGCGCCCCCTTGCCCCTGCCCCTGCCCCTGCCCCGCATCGATGCGGGAACCGCCATCGGCCCCTACATCATCGATCGTCGATGGACGAAAGGTGCGGGCAGCGTCCATTACCTGGCGCACGACGCGGACGGAGAGGCCGTCGTTCTCAAAGTCGTGGCGCCGGAGGTGGCTGCCGCGCCCGCCCGTGCCCGCCTCATTCGCGAGGCCCGCACGCTCGCGGCGATCGGCCACCCCGCCGTCGTTCGCGTGCGGGGCGCAGGCGAACACGAGGGCGCTCCTTGGATCGCCATGGACCGCGTCGACGGAACGGATCTCAAGCGGCTCCTGGCCGATTGCGGACCGATCGCACCGGAAATCGCAAGTCGCTATGCGATTCAATTGACCGAAGGGCTCGCGGCCGCCCACGAGGCGGGCGTCGTGCACCGGGACCTCAAGCCGTCCAGCATTGTCCTTACCTCGGAGGGACAACTCGTCATCGTCGACTTCGGGATCGTCAGGCGCCGGAGCGAATGCCGTGATGGGGCGGAGGGCGAGTGGTCCGGGTCGGACGCAGGCGGGGCGACGGCCTACCAGTCACCGGAGCAACTGGAGCTCGGACTTGCCGATGAGCGTAGCGACGTCTGGGCGCTTGGCTGCATCCTCTTCGAACTCGTCGTCGGCGCGCCGCCCTTTGGCAAGGCCGGCGCTCCGACCGTCGCCGCGATTCTCGGCGAGGAGCCGTTCTTTCCGGCGCACGTGCCAGGCTCGCTTCGCCACGTGCTTACAGGGTGTCTTCAGAAGAATTCTTTCGCACGCATCGCCTCGGCGCGCGAACTCTTGACGCTGCTCCGCGAAGCCGGCCCCCTGCTGGGCGAGCCGGAAACGACCGCGCCCGAGCGCCCTTCGACACGTCCGAGTTCGGTGCGCCCTTCCGTCGGCCCGAGCCTGCGCGCTCCGCCAAGCGCGAGCAGCCGGGGAGCCTCGCTTCGTGTATCGGCATCGTCCCGACCTCCCCCTTTGGCACCCACGCGCACGTCGACCAGCCCGCCCTCATCGGGGTCGTGGGTCGCTGCGTCCAGAGGCCGTACAAAGGGGACGGCCGTGCGCGCGGTCGTAGCCTGGTTCACCGAAACGTACGGAGACTCCGCCGTCGAACAGATCGCCAAACTCGCCTCGCCCGAGCTCAACGCTTGCATTCGGTTTGGCGACCCCCTTTGCGGCGTCATGGCATCGGCATGGTATGACACCCCCCTCATCGGCGAACTCCTCGACTTGCTCGAACGCGTCGCACGCCCCGTCGATTCCGCCGACTTTAGCTCGTGCATCGGCGCGGCCATTGCCCGGGACAACGTGGGTGGGGTGTACCGCGCCCTCTTTCGTCTCATTGCATCACCCACGATTCTCGCGGCCAACGCCCACCGCGTCTGGCAGACGTACGTGGACGAAGGCTCGCTCACGGTCCATTTGCGAGGCGAGAGCTTCTTCGAGGCGCGCATCCGCGGTTGGTCGGGCCACCATCCCACCGTATGCCGTACGGTTCGTCCGACCATCGAGCACGTGCTGCGGACCGTCGGTTATCAAGCGCCCTCGGTCTCGAGGACCGGGTGCGTCGGAGAAGGGGACGGGGCCTGCGCGTTCGAAGCGAGCTGGGGTTAGTCGTCAGAGCGGCAACCGGGCCCCCTTCGCGGCCCAGGGCGCCGAGACTTCGGTCAGGCATTCGGCTCGACTCCTCTCAGGTCGCCACGCGAATCGGCTTCGACGAAGATTTTGCGCATCTGCGGCATCGAGGTGCGAATGACCGCCTCGACTCGGTTGGTGACGGTCTCGATCTCCTCGACCGAGAGGGTCGGTCGAAACGCCACCTTCATGGCGACGAGCACGTCGTCGGGCCCGAGATGCATCGTCAAGAGCTGTGTGACCGCATCGATGCCGTCCACGCGCCGTGCCAACTCGAGAACGCGCGTCTGATCTTCGGCCGTCGCGCTCTCGCCGATGAGGAGGCCATGGGTGACGAACGCGAGCACCACAGCGACGGCACAAAGCAGGCTGCCGATGGCGATGCTGCCCACCGCGTCCCACCCATCGTCGTGGGTCAGGCTGCTCGCGCCGATCGCAAGCAGCGCCAGGGTCAGTCCGACGATCGCCGTGACGTCCTCGGCAAGCACGAGGGGGACGGTCGGGTCACGCGTTTCGAGTAGCGCACGACGCAGTGACCTGCCCGCAGCGATCTTGCGGAACTCCCGCATCGCCACGCGCAGGCTGCCCGCCTCCAGCGCCAAAGACAGGCCGAGCACGAGGTAGCTCGAGAGCCTGTCGTGCGGTTCCGTCCGAGTGCCCAGGAGTTGATTCACGCCATCGAAAATCGCGAATGCGCCGCCGACGCTGAAGAGCAGGAGGGCGACGACGAAGGGCCAGAAATAGCGCTCGCTTCCCCGTCCGAACGGAAAGCGGACGCTCGGAGGGCTCGACGCGAGCCTCATGCCGATGAGCAGCAGTCCCTGGTTGCCCGTGTCGGCGAGCGAGTGCACGGCTTCGGCCAGGGTTGCGGCGGAGTGCGACAGCCAAGCCGCGGCAAACTTGCACGCGGCAATGGCGACGTTTCCGGCAAGAGCGGCGAGGACGACCTTGCGGCTGTCGGCGTGAGACATGGGGTGTGGTAGGTCGATTTTACCTTGAACGCCGAAAGCTTCGCCTTCGATGTCGGGGGTGCTCCCTCTTCCGCGATGGTCTACCGCGCGCCCCTCTCTCGGCGCGCAATCGTCCTCGCCCACGGGGCGGGCGGCCGGCAGCGCCAGCCGTGGATGATGGCCATGGCGCGAGCCCTGGCTTCGCGCGGCAGCGACGTCGTCACATTCGACTTTCTGTACGCGCATGCGGGCAAGCGCCTCCCCGACAGAACGCCCGTGCTCGAACAAACCTGGCGAGCGGTGCTTGCGGCAGTCCGTTCCCGAGGCGACGTCTCGCACGAAACGCTGTTCGTCGGCGGCAAGTCGATGGGCGGGCGCATCGCCACCCACGTTGCAGCCGATCGTTCAGGCGAGCCCCTCACGGGGGTGATTCTTTTCGGATACCCCCTGCACCCGCCCGGAAAACCGCAGACGCTTCGGGCGGAGCACTTGCCACGCGTCCGCGTTCCGATGCTTTTCGTCCAGGGATCTCGCGATGCGTTCGGGAGGCCTGACGAGCTTTCTCCTGTTGTCGAGCCCCTGTCGGCGCGGCTCTTTGTGGTCGAGGGCGGCGATCACTCGCTCACCCCAACGGCCCGCAGCGGCGAGACCGTGCAGACCGTCATCGAACGAGTCGCCGATGAAGTGACGAAATTCGTTTCGTCTCTGACTCGTTGATGACAAAGACCTTCCTTGTGCCCCGCAGGGCCCCGCTCCGAGAGCCTCTGCTCGACTACGGCCGCGGCCGGCCCCGCGCGCGCGTTGCACGCCGCAGCGGACTGAAGAGGGTCCAATTCACCGGGCGCGGACGGCGAGGTCGCGTAGGACCGATTCGCGAGCGGCGTCGGCTACTCGGTCACAATCACACTGAGCCGAGCGCGTGCGGCTTGGAGAAATGACGTTTCAGCAACACGCAGCCGTTCGCCGATGACCCAACGGGAGAGGGCGCGTCGCGACTCTTCGAACGGTTGGCCCCGATACGGATGTGCGGCCGTGCGAAAGACCTCCCGGAGCTGCTCTTCGGTCGGATTCAAAATGGGCGCAACCGCCCGATCGATGTACCATGCAGCCAAGCCTTGCCTCCGCAAAAGGTCGTCCACCTCGGACCGACCAATCTGTTCGGCCGCGGCTGCGGCTTCCACGCGCGGCTCACCGCCGAGGCGCTCGAAAAGCGACACGGCAAGCTCGCCTCGAACCAACGCCAATGACTCTTCGCTCGGGCGCAGTCCGGCCGGAGCGCCGTAGATCAGCTTCAGGGCGAGGCTGGCGAGCATCTCCTCGCCGATGTGGTGATCCAGCGCCGCGCGCAAGCGTCGATCGTCGTAGTCGCCTCCGATGCCGTCCGGCTTGTCGTTCATCGCTTCGAGACGAGCTTCGAATGCCAGCATCCGCTCGGTGACGAAACGCGGATGGGCGGACCCACCGGTCTCGGGCGCAAAGAATCGAACAATGGTGCGGTCCAAGACGACCTCTACCCCCTGCCGCCCGTCCGCCTCGGCGCGGGCGGGCTGCTCCCTCCCAGGGCCGAGAGCCACGAGCAGAAGGACGCCCACCCAACGGCCTGAGCGAATGCGGCTCATCGGGTGATGTCTCTCTCCCGGTCGCGTCTCTTGTCCTGCCACGCTCGCCTGCCACGCTGCCGCGCTCTCACGCCACGCGGGCACCCCACGCTCGCGTTCCATTTCAAATCGCATCGCGCCTCCCTCGGCACGCCGCCTCGTGTCACGACGACGAAACGTCGCCCTCGTCTTTCGACGCAGCGGCGCTCGATGCCGGCGGGGTCGTGCGGTCCTGCAGCAAGTGCTCGTGGTGATGGGCAAAGCCCCGAGCTGCGCGACGCGCCTTGAGAAACTCGGCGAAGCCTACGACCATCTCGAGATCGCGGGGGCCGAGCGCTTCGCCGACTTCTTTCAGGTTTTGACGCAACGTCTCGGCGTTGCGGGTGCGCCGGCCGCTCTGGGACTTGGGTGCGGCGTCCTCCACGGACTCGGGCGCCGCCTCGGTTTCCGGGGAGGATGCCCCTTCCGCCCAGGGCGGCCTGGCGACGGGCTGGATTGCATGCGCGTTCAGCCAAGCCTCCATGAACGTGCGCAGCCGTTCGCTCCGAAACCCAAACCATTTCTCGCGTTCCGTGGCGTAGTTCATGAGAACGTCTTTGAATCGCCGAAATGCGCCCTTGCCGTCGATGGCCTGGCCCAACTTACTGCGAAGGTCTGCATCGTCGACCAGGGGAATAAATCGCTCCATCCACCGGTACTGCTCACGACTGCTCACGGGATCGATACGGAGATAATTTGCGTCCGAGGCGATGCGTACGTGCATTTGAGGGTCGGCGACGCCGTCGACCACGCGAAGGACCTCGCCTGTCGCGAGGTGCAGGTAACTGTGAACTTCAGGGGCGTTGTTCTCGAAGGCGTCCTCGAGCGCTTCCCAATCGACAGGCACATCGCGCAGAGGGTCGGGCGCGTCGCCCACCCCCGAACGTTCCCCGGCATTGCTGCTGGACATGGCACCCTTCCTCCAAGCTGCGCAGAAGCACGGGCCGCTTCGATACGGCCGCAAAAAGCACAAACATTCGTGGCCGGCGGACGTCGACCGCACGGGCTGGAACGGCCGACGTCCTTCGGCTCAACCTAAAGCGCACCCACTACAATCGCACGCGTTCGGCCCCCAAGGAAGGGGCCTGGGGCTCCCGACTGCACGTCCGACGCCATTTGTCCTCTGCCCGGGCAACGTGCAACGTGCAGCCCGCGTCACGTGGCGCGAGCGATATCGGTTAGTGGCGCGAGCGACATCGGTCGATCGCGTCCTTCCAGCGTTCGATGTGTGCGCTTCGCTCTCGGGACGACATTTCGGGGGCAAAGCGCGACCCGGCGCGGATCATCCGGACGGCGTCGCCTAGCCCCCGCGACAGTCCCGCGCCCAGCCCGGCCAGCATGGCGGCTCCACGCCCGGTCGACTCGAGGTCGGCGGGGCGTTCGACGATCACGTCGGCTACGTCGGCCTGAAATTGCATGAGAAGGTCGTTGGCGGCTGCCCCGCCGTCGACCCGAAGGCGGGTCAGAGGCTTGCCGTCCTTGACCATGGCGTCCAACAAATCGCGGACCTCGAACGCGATGCCTTCGAGTGTGGCCCGGGCGATATGCGCCGCGGTCGTGCCTCGCGTGAGTCCGGCAATGACGCCGCGGGCCTTCTGGTCCCAATGGGGGGCGCCGAGGCCGGCGAGAGCCGGAACGAACACGACGCCTTCGCTCGTGGTCACGCGGCGTGCCAGCGGCTCGATGTCGCTGGCGGACGCGATGATACCGAGTCCGTCTCGAAGCCACTGGACCGCGGCCCCAGCGATGAATGCACTGCCCTCTAGCGCGAAGGTGGTCCTGCCGTCGATCCGCCATGCCGCAGTGGTGACGAGGCCATGCTCGCTCTTTAGCGGACGATGCCCTATGTTCATGAGCGCGAAGGCGCCTGTTCCATAGGTGCACTTGGCGTCTCCTTCGTCGAAGCAACCCTGGCCGAAGAGTGCGGCTTGCTGGTCGCCGGCCATGCCCGCGATGGGAATTCCATCTGGAAGAAAGCCGACGGCGTGCGTTCGCCCCACGATCTCGGCGTTGCCTACGATGGTCGGCAAAACGGCTGCCGGTACGCGAAAAAGTTCGAGGAGCTCCTCGTCCCAGGAGCCTCGCGACAAGTTCATCAAGAGGGTACGGGACGCGTTGGTCACGTCCGTTACGTGAACCGATCCGCCCGTGAGCTCGCTGACAAGAAACGAGTCGATCGTCCCAAATGCGAGGTCGCCCCGCTCGGCGCGCAGCCGAGCGCCGGGGACCTCATCGAGCAGCCAGGCAATCTTCGTTGCGCTGAAGTAAGCGTCGATGACCAGACCCGTCTTGTCGCGCACGCGTGCGACCGTCCTGGGATCCTCATTCAATGCATCGCAGACATCGGCGGTACGGCGGCATTGCCAAACGATGGCCAGATCGATGGGGCGCCGGGTGGCTCGTTCCCAGACCAAAGTCGTCTCCCGTTGGTTGGTGATGCCGATCGCGGCGATTGCGGCGCCGCCCACACCGGCGGCCGCCAAAGCCCCAATGACGCTCGTCTCGACGCTGTGCCAGATCTCGCGCGCATCGTGCGAGACCCAGCCGGGCCGCGGAAAGTGCTGCGCAAACTCAGTCGTCGCGCGGCCGACCGTCCGCCCAGCCTCCCCGTGCGCGGCTTCGACGACGAGCGCGGTGGTCCCTGTCGTCCCCTGATCGATGGCCAGAAGATGCGTCGGCATGGCGCGCGATCGTAACCTCTTCGTGCGCGCAGTCCCAGTTCGAGCGGTGGCCGACCACGCTCGCGACGCGCGACAGCAGGCTCGACGCGCCAGCGTGCGCCAAGGCTGCTTTGGCTCAACGCGGGCGCGTGCGCGAGAACAAGCTCGACGCGAGCAGCAAGACGAAGGCGACGAACGCTGCTGCCCCGAGCTCCCGAGCAAGCGACCGATCGTGTAGCCGCCACGACTCGAGCGCTTCGACCCCCGCGAACAGCCCGATCGCGGTGTAAATCATTTGCCGAGCGGCGGTGTAGATGAGGGTCGCTCCCTCGTGCAGGCCCCGCACCCGCACCTCGAGCTCACCCCGATTGGCCTTCATGAGATACCGCCGCATGTCCTCGGGAAGCGTCATCGCGCTCATGGCCATGTCGCGAATGGCCTCGACGGCAATCTGAGCGAAATCGCGATTTCCGAGCACGTACTCGCTCAAGTAGGGCTGGATGATCGCCACCGGGTTCAGATCGGGGTCGAGGATCGAGCAGCAGCCGTAGACGAGAAGCAGCGTGCGTTCGAGCAGAACCCACTCCTGCGGAACGTGAAATGTGCCCGACAACTCGCGCAAGCCGATGTTCATCCTCCGAAGGTCGAGCAAGTTTTCGAGGCCGCGCTGCGGATCGATCCGAATATCCTTGAGATTGAAGCTTTCGAGCCGAACCTCTTCCTGGAAGCGACGGTGGAAGTATTCGACGATCTTCTCGCCGACCCGCTCGTCGGCGGTGCGCGAGATGAAGCCCATCTTCCGCAGGGATTGAACGAGCCGTTCGGTGTCACGGCGCAAAACCCCTTCCAGAAACTCGGTAATCCCCTCGCGCATGCGAGGGCTCAGTTCGGCCACCGCGCCGAAATCGAGCAGAACGATCTTGCCGTCTCGCTGGACGAGCAGATTACCTGGGTGCGGATCGGCGTGGTAGACGCCGTCGACGAAGATCATCTGGCAATAGAGACGCACGAGGCGCCGCGCCACGTCCTTCTTGTCGACCCCGAGTGCCGCGAGCGCGGCCATGTCGCCGACTTTGACACCTTCGACGAAGGTCGACGTGAGCACCCGGCGGGTGCAGAGGCCGCGAATCGGCTCTGGAAAGACGACACGATCGTCGGACACGAAGTTTTTCGCAATTCGCTCGATGTTGTCGGCTTCGAGTGCGAAATCGAGCTCCTGCGTCAGCAGGCTCTTGATCTGGCGATAGTAAGCGTCGAGACCTTGCACGGGGACGAACCACTGCACAATCTTCATGATTCGCCGAATGGTCGCGAGATCGAGGCGGACGATACGGTCGATGTCTCGATGCTGCACCTTGAGACAGACCCGCCGGCCGTCGACAAGCCGAGCGGCATGCACCTGTCCGAGCGACGCGCTGGCGATGGGTTCGCGATCGAACGAGGTGATTTGCGCCAGGCGCTCACCGAGCTCGTCCTCGAGGCACTTTGCGATCTCGGCATACGGTCTCGGAGGCACCTGGTCCTGCAAGGCTTCGAGCTCCACGCGAAACTCCTCGGGGAGGAAGTTCGCCATGATCGACAAGAGCTGGCCCACCTTGATGAACAAGCCCTGCAGGGTGAGAATGGTCGCATAGACGCGCCGAGCGTTTCGCCGGTGCACCTCCCCCACACGCGCGTCGCGCCAGGCCCGGCCGAACATGCGGCCCCGGATCGACAGGCCGATGTAGCTCGAGATCACCGCGAACGTCGTCGCGTAGGCCCGCACGAAGCGCCATCCGCCGACTGACGCGGCGCGATGAGGCAACTTTCGCAACGCACGTGAAGCCCGGGATGCCTCCGCCGACGAACCGAGCGCCGGCGGAGGGTTCTCGGGGCGTACCGCTTGCACCATCAGGTCGTGGGTGTCCTTCATTTCGACAGGGACCGCCACTTTTGTCGAGCCCGATGGGGCAATTTCCATCGGTCGAGGCAAAAGTGCGCGGCGCCCCTGTTCAGCGGTGTTCAGCTGTCGACTGGGCCCGGGAGGGGGAGCGGATGCGTCGACCACCAATTTCGCGCGCGCAAGATGCGCGAGCGGGAGACGGCCGCGTCGAGAAAGCAGTGGCCGCTCGCGTAAGCGCTCAGCCGATCGTCCGCAGGATACGAATGGCATGCGCTGAACGACGCGTGCAGCAGGTGGAGCGCCGCACGGAAACACAGTCTGCGATCGTCGATGAGCTGTGGTCCCGTCCAGCCTTCGCGGGTCACACCGCGGCCAACGCGTATTTGCATGAGGCAGTACGAACGGCCCCCATCTCCGCGGCCAATGCCGTCGTCCACCGTCTTTCGGAACGAGCTCTCGAACGATGCGATCGAGAGCATGAGGAGCGCCGTTTCGGCGCGTCCGTCTCGACCCGCAAAGAGCGGTGTCTCCCCCTCGTCGAAGGCGACCGTGACGGCGTCGCGCGCTATGCTCTCGTAGCGCGCTTGGATGTCTGCTGAGGCTTCGCTCCGCCCGTGGGCATGGAGCGGCACCCAGGCGGTCATGGCAGCGACGAGATACGCGACGAGACTATCCATTATTGACCTCCGAGCAACGAAGAGAGCCCTGCACGCCAGAGCTCGACCGTTGGGTCGGCCGCTCTCGCAACGGCCGCGCCACGCCAGCTTAGCGTGGTCCGACAGCGCGCTCGGCCTCGCGCAAGGTGCCGGAAATACTGAGCCGCCAGGCGGACGCGTTTATGGGCCGAGCCCGATGCAACGACGCTCGCGTTCGCCGACTCCGTTCAAGGCGCAAAATGCGAGGCGTGTCGTATTCGACAAGCGCGGGGACATGGCTCGCCGGGATCGAGAGCCTCGCTCATCGTCGACGGACCGTTATGCGGTCAGTCTACGACCGAGAACTCTGCCCGCCCGACAAGCTGTCCGTCCTCGGTTTCCACATCGACCGACCAGCTTCCGACCAGTCCCGACGGCAGGTCCCGCCCCGTCAGCGATGAGCGGAGCCGGACGATCCCCTTGGGCGAGTCGATCCGGGACGTCGCCTCGCTCGTGCGGTGCACCTCGCGCCCTTCGTGACGCCAGACGTGNNNTGCCGCCCGGGACGACGACGTCGGTCACCGCGGTGAGCTCCTGAATCACCGACGGCCGCAGGGCTCGTACTTCCATGGCCAGCCTCCCGTCGGGCAGCTGCTTCGGTCCGACGGCCGCGGACGATACGTACATGGGAACCGGCGGCACGGCGGCGCGTCCCGCATAGGCGACCGCAACCCCCGCACCCAGACTCAAGACAAATAGCGCGATGTAGATTTTCTTCCTCAGCTGTCTCGCGGTGACGTGCAACGTCCAAAAGCTAACCACCGCGATGGCGGCCGCGGCGAGGAGCGAAAAGAGCGTGCGCGTATCGGGAAACAGCGCGGGAATGACAAGGTTCAGGCAACCAAAGAGCGTCGTTCCGTGAAACACCGAGGCGAGCCAGCGCCGGCGCATCAAGACGCGATCGAAGACGATGTCGAGCGTGGAGACGACCGCGCACGTGCCGAGGACAAGCACGAACCAAGCGTTACAGGCGTCGAAGGTGGTCGACTTCCAATAAAACGGCAGGAGGAAAAAGAGCATTCCCTGATAAAGATTTTTGAGCGCATAGGTCATCACGTAGAACCGAACACGCGCCTTTGGTTCGATCGACCGACGGGTGGCATCGTCCCCGGATTCGAAGAGTCGAAAGAGAAGAACGACCAGAAGCCATGCCATTCCGAGCGATACGGCGAGCCACCGCGCGTGTTCGAAGCCCCTGCGCGCAAATGCCACGACCCCGGCACCGAGAGCCAAGGCGTATGCCGAATGGAACCACCAAAGCTTGTGGCCATGGGCATCGAAAAAACGCCTCAGCCGGGTAAACGGTCGCATCGGGGGCGTGCCGATCGGCATTCGCTCGCGGTTCGGCTTGAATGAGGAGGCAGGCAGCACGCTCGCTCGAGTCTACCGCGTACGGCGAGCGGCCTCGACTCGCGCCGCTGTCCCGCTATCGTCGTCAGCAGGCGCCAGCCCCACCGACCCCTGGATGTCCGTGAAGTACCGACCCCTGGATGACCGTGAAAGAGACCCTGGCCTTCGTCCTCCTCCTTGCGTTACACGGCTGCGGCGGCGAGGCACTTCGCCCCTCTCCTTCGCCGCCGGTTCTTGCGACGCACCCCCCTCAGGAGCCCATGACTTCGTCGCCGGCCTCACCTTCCATGGTGCACGCGTTCGACTATCCCGAGTCGCGCCGTGTCGATCAGGTCGACACGATCCACGGGATCACCGTGGCGGATCCCTACCGGTGGCTGGAGGACTCGAGCAGCGCAGAGGTCCGAGCGTGGTCGGCCGCCGAGGACAAGCTCGCCCGCTCGATCCTTTCGGCTCTGCCGGATCGTGACGCCCTGGCCGCACGATTCAAGGAGCTCTTTTATGTCGAGAGCATGGGAGCACCGCAGCGCCTCGGCGGCCGGTGGTTTTTTCCGCGACGCGACGCCGGCAAAGAGAAGTCCACGGTTTATTGGCGCGAGGGGCGCTACGGTGCAGACAAAGTGTTGCTCGACCCCAATACCTGGTCGAGCGACGGAAGCATGTCCCTTGGGGTATGGAGCGTCTCCTACGACGGTCAGACCGTCGCCTACGCGGTCAAAGGAAACAACTCGGATGAAGCTACGCTTTACGTGATGGACGTGGCGACGGGCCGCAAGCGCGAGATCGACGTCATCGAAGGTGCCAAGTATGCGTGGCCGTCGTGGACCCCGACGGGCGACGGCTTTTACTACACGGCCCTGCCCCCCGAGGGGAGCGTGGCGACGTCCGAACGACCTGGTTACGCAGAGGTGCGCTTTCACAAGCTGGGGTCCGATCCGAAGGCGGACCGACTGGTGCACGAGAGAACGGGCGACCCGAAAACTTTCCTCGGCGCGGCGCTTTCACGTGATGGGCGCTGGCTGGTTGTGACGGTGGAACACGGCTGGACGAGCACGGACGTCTATTTCCAGGACCTGTCCGTGGCAAAGCCGGAATGGCGTCCGCTCGTCGTCGGCCAGGACGCTCGCTACGACGTCAGCGTCGATCGAGGTCGTTTTTTCGTGCTGACGAACGAGGGCGCCCCGAAGTCGAGGGTCTTTCGCGTCGATCCGTCCCACCCCGACCGCGATCGGTGGACCGAAATCGTACCGGAGCGACGCGATGCGACGCTCGAAGCCATTTCAATCGTCGGACACTGCCTTTCCCTGGCTTATCTGAAGGACGTCGTCAGCCACATCGAGATCCGCGACGAGGACGGACGGCTCACCCGGACGATCGCGTTGCCCGGCATCGGCTCGGCCTCAGCACTGGCCGGTCAGCCGGACGACGACCTCGCCTACTATTCGTTTCAATCGTTTACATACCCGACTGAAATTTTCGAGACGAGCGTCGCCACGGGCAAGACGACCAGCTTTTACAAGCTGAACGTTCCGGTCGATCCGAGCGCATACGTCGTCGAGCAATCGTTTGCAACGAGCCCGGACGGGACTCGGGTACCCTTCTTCACCGTGCGGCCGAAGAACGCCACGAAGGGAGGCGGCGCACCGACCATTCTCTACGGCTATGGGGGATTTCAGGTAGCGCAGGCGCCATTCTTTTCGTCGTCCATTTTCCCCTGGCTCGAGCACGGCGGAATGTGGGTCGTCGCCAATCTTCGGGGCGGAAGCGAGTACGGCGAGGCATGGCATCGGCAAGGAATGCGCAGGGAGAAGCAGCGCGTCTTCGACGATTACTTTGCCGTGGCCGAAGAGCTCGTCCGGCAGGGTTACACGCGGGCTGACCGCCTGGCGGCCATGGGGGCGTCGAATGGCGGCT
>JBEKFX010000013.1:0-157150 GCA_050013115.1 Polyangiaceae bacterium | reverse complement strand
CGAGCTGCGACGCATGACGGTGCTCGAGTACGCGCCCGACTCCAAGCAAGCCGACGAGTACCGCGCCCTCGCCAAAAAGATCCACGCCAACTCCGGCCAGGGCGCCATCCCCACCCCCATCACGATGGATGAGCTCGAGCAGATGCTGCTCGACTTCGGCATCATGAAAACCGAGGAAGAGCAGCTCAAGGCCCTCCAAGCGAAGGAAGCGGCCAAGGCCGCCGCCGCGGTCGCCGCAGCCAACTGAAACGCGTGCACGACCGTCCCCGATTCGCCTCGCCGGTTCGACGACCGGCGAGGCACCGGGCTTTCTCGCCACCCGCCAAACGAGACCGCGTCTCAACAGAAATCGGTCCGCTGCCGGTCGGACGAGGACGCGACAATCAGGCGCCTACGGAGCTCTTCGTTGCCTTCTTCGTGTACTTGCCGCGTTCGTCGGGGTGCTCGTGTTCGTAGCTCTCGAGGCTCTCGCGCGCGATCTCGACGTCGATCGTCCCTTCGCCCGTCACACGCGCTTGGCACCCGAGCCGGGAGCTCGCGCGCACATCGAAGCCGCGATCGAGGGCGTCTGCCTCTTCATCCTGTTCGGCGCTCAGGCCGTCGGACCCGCTGACGACGTACACGTGGCACGTCGAGCACGCACAAACGCCGCCACAGGCGCTGCCGACCGGTACCCGCGCTTTCACTGCGGCGTCGAGAATCGACTTGCCCGCGGCCACCACCACATCGCGAAAACCGACGAATCGAATGGTGGCCATGGGGTTAGCCGACCCGCTCGTGGCCCGGACCATGGGCGTACTCGATGCCCTTGGCATGTTCGACTGTCCTTTCCATCACGTCGACGCTTTGGCCGCCCATCGCGCGAGCCATGGCGCGATTCATCCGACGTGCAGCGAATGCCTTCGTGGCGGCGTCGAGAGCATCGATGGCCGCTTGAATGCGCGACGGCGCTTCGCCGAGACCGGCCGCGTCGAGGTCCGCGCAGGCCTTCTCGATGCGAAGAGCTTCGGCGCCATCGAGCAAATCGCCGTCCGCATCGAGCGCTTTTCGCGTGGCCAGGAGGATGCGACTCGCTTCGACCCGATTTTCGGCCAAACGTCGTCGCGCAAGGTCTTCTTCGCCGTGATCAAGAGCCTCGGTGAGCATGCGCTCGACGGTCGCGTCGTCGAGTCCATAGCTCGGTCGGACCGTCACCTTCTGCTCGATGCCCGTCGTGACCTCCTTGGCATGAACGGCAAGAAGACCGTCCGCATCGACCTGAAACTTGACCTCGAGGCGGGCCAACCCGGCGGCCATCGGCGGAATTCCCTTGAGCGTGAAGCGCGCCAGACTCCGATTGTCGGCGACGAGCTCGCGTTCCCCCTGCACGACGTGAATTTCGAAGCCGGTCTGCAGGTCGTCCTGCGTCGTGTACGTGGCACGCGCCGCGCACGGAACGGTGGTATTGCGTGGCAGAATCTTGTCGACGACCCCGCCGCCGACTTCGATACCGAGCGAGAGAGGAATCACGTCGAGAAGAAGCACGTCGTCGCGCCGGCCGGGGCCGGCCAAGAGGTCGGCCTGCACGGCGGCACCGAGTGCCACGACCCGGTCCGGATCGATGTCGGTGAGTGGCTCTTTGCGAAAGAGGCCGGCGACGTAGCGCCGGACCGCAGGAACGCGCGTCGCGCCCCCGACGAGAATCACTCCGTCGAGCTCGTCGACCTTCAACCCGGCGTCCTTGAGAGCGCGCCGGCACGTCGCTCCCGTGCGTTCGAGGAGCGGAGCGATGAGCTCGTCGAAGCGCGCGCGACTGACCACGATGGGCGCGCCGACGGGCATGTCCACTTCGACTTCTGTGCGGCTCGTCAGCTCGTGCTTTGCGATGCGAGCGCGCTCGAGTACGCGACGAACGAGGGTCGGGGGTTGCCCGACCGCTGCCAGGCCCGCCCGCTCGAGAAGCTCGTGGGCGACCGCGCGATCCATGTCGTCGCCCCCGAGTTGACTGTCGCCCCCGGTCGACTTGACCTGAAAGACGCCATCGTCCAGTACGAGAATCGTGACGTCGAAGGTCCCACCGCCCAAGTCATAAACGACGAAGGTGCCCTTCTCATTCTTCTCGAGGCCGTAGGCCAATGCCGCCGCAGTCGGTTCGTTCAGGAGCCGGAGCACTTCGAGCCCTGCGAGTCGCGCAGCGTCTTTGGTGGCCTGCCGCTGCGCGTCGTCGAAGTAGGCCGGCACCGTGATCACCGCGCCACCGACATTCTGCAGTTCGTCCTCGGCGCGGGATTTGAGCGCGCGCAGAATCTCGGCGCTGACCTCGACGGGGGTGACGACGCGGTTTCCTGCGACCCGGAATCGGACCGTGTTCGATTGGCCCGGCTCCGGGGCGACGAACTCGTAGGGGGCAAGCCGCCTCGTCTCGGGGTCGTCGGCGCCTCGCCCCATCATGCGCTTGGCGCTGACGATCGTGTCGCACGGTCGCTCGGCCGCGTGCTCGACCGCGCTACGGCCAACGACGACTTCACCGTTCGGCAGGTAGGCCACAACGCTCGGAAGAAGCACCTCCGAATCGCAATCGGCGATGACCACCGGACGCTCGTTGGCCAGGTGAGCGACCAGGGAATTCGTCGTCCCGAGGTCGATTCCGATCGGCCGGGGCGGCGCCTTGGGATCAAAGATCTCGAGCCAGGCCATTAGGACACGAGCTCGTCTTCGATGGCCGCGACTTCTTCGAGAAAACGACGATAAAAGCGCAGCTTGCCGAGCGTACCCACGAGAGGTTCGCGCCGCCCGCTCGTCAGGCCGTCCGAGAGCTCCCGCTCGGTCTCGGCCGAACGCATCCGGATGGTTTCGGCGAGGTTCTGAACCGCCGTCTTGTCGTGCGCGCACTTCGCATCCGCAAGCGCCTCGCGTTGCTCGAGCATGTCCATCAGGAAATCCTGGTCGAGACTTGCTTCTCGGTCCTCGCCCACCCCGATACCCAGCAGCAATAGGAGCGCCTCCGCGCGGCGGATGGGATCGCGCACGATCCGCCAGGCCTCATTGACTTCGACCGCCCTCGCGAGCGCCTCGCGCCGTTCACTGGCCGGCGTCGAGACATACCGGTCCGGATGCAGGGCACGCGAGAGCTCGCGATGGGTTCGCTCGAGCGCGCGCATGTCGACGTCGTATTTGCGGGAAATGCCGAGGGTCGCAAAGGGGTCCATGGCGTGGGTCAACCCAGCTTTCACACGGTGAACGAGCTGCCGCAGCCGCAGCTGCTCTTCTCGTTCGGGTTTTGGAACTTGAAGCCCTGGCGCATGAGCGTCTGCTCCCACACGAGCTCCGAGCCGTTCAAGTAAAGAAGACTCTTCGGGTCGACGAGGACCCGCACCTTGCTTCCGTCGGTCGCCACGCAGTCGAAGACCTGGTCGCGCGCATGAGGCGCGCCGTCATGGATCTCGATGACGTACGAAAACCCGGAGCAGCCGCCCCCACGGATCCCGACGCGCAAGCTGGCCTCGGGCGTGCCACGCTTCTGCATTTGGCGGGCGATGGCATCGACGGCCGATGCCGACACCGAAATGCGCGGCGCTTTGGACTCACTACCCGCTCCGAGCTCGGGCGCGTCCACGATCGATCGTTCCAAGGCCCCCATGTTCTTACTCCCCGACCCGTGCGACCGCTGACCCGGCGCGGCGCTCCGCCTGCTTTTTTCGATAATCCGCAATGGCACTCTTAATGGCATCTTCGGCCAGGACGGAGCAGTGAATCTTGACGGGCGGCAGGCTCAACTCTTCCACAATTTCTGAATTCTTGATGCTTGCGGCCTCCTCCACGGTCTTGCCCTTGATCCACTCGGTCGCAAGCGACGAGCTCGCGATGGCGGACCCGCAGCCGAAGGTCTTGAACTTGGCGTCTTCGATCACACCGTCGTCGTTGACTTTGATCTGCAGCCGCATCACGTCTCCGCATGCCGGCGCGCCGACCAGGCCCGTGCCGACGCTCGGGTCGGCCTTGTCGAGAGTGCCCACGTTGCGTGGATTCTCGTAATGCTCGATTACTTTGTCGCTGTATGACATGGCTGACCTTTATCTTCGAAGGGAGTTCGCTTTCGACGGCGATTCAATGTGCAACCCACTGTACGCTCTTGAGGTCGATCCCCTCTTTGTGCATTTCGTAAAGCGGTGAGAGCTCACGAAGGCGCGACACCTTCTCGACGACGAGTTCGGCGACGAAATCGACCTCTTCCTCCGTGTTGAAGCGGCCGAGCCCGAAGCGGATGCTCGAATGCGCAAGCTCGTCACCGACCCCGAGCGCACGGAGCACGTAGCTCGGCTCGAGGCTCGAGGAGGTGCAGGCCGAGCCGGAGCTCACGGCCACGTCTTTGATGGCCATCATCAGTCCTTCGCCTTCGACGAAGTTGAAACTGAGGTTCATATTTCCGGGCAGTCGGTGTTCGAGCGAGCCATTCACGTAGACCTCGTCGAGCCGCGACATGATGTTTTCCTTGAGCCGGTCACGCAGGGCCAGAAGGCGCGCCGCCTCGGCCTTTCCCTCGTGGATCAGGATTTCACACGCCTTGCCGAACCCTGCGATGAGCGGAACCGCGAGCGTGCCCGACCGCATGCCTCGCTCGTGCCCACCGCCATCGAACTCCGCGACGAGCCTCACCCGGGGCCGGCTTCGCCGCACGTAGAGGGCGCCGACGCCCTTGGGACCGTACATCTTGTGCGCAGACAAGGACGCCAGGTCGACATTCATGCGTTCGACGTCGAAGGGCACTTTTCCGACGCCCTGGACGGCATCGGTGTGAAGCAATACCCCACGCTGCCGTGTCAGCTGACCGATCTCTTCGAGCGGCTGAACGGCACCGATTTCGTTGTTTGCAAACATCACGCTGACGAGAATCGTCTTATTCCCGATGGCCTTCTTGACATCGTCCGGGTCCACACGACCGTCGCGCGCGACAGGCAGGTAGGTGACCTCGTAGCCCTTCTTTTCGAGGCGCTTGCACGTGTCCAGGATGGCCTTGTGCTCGACCACCGTCGTGATGATGTGATTGCCCTTGCCTTTGTAGAACTCCGCCGCGCCTTTGAGCGCCAAGTTGTCGCTTTCGGTCGCACCGCTCGTCAGTACGATTTCCTTGCCATCCCGGGCGCCAATGAGACGGGCGATCCGCGCGCGTGCGGCGTCGACGGCGGCTTCGGCTTCCCAGCCGAATTGATGGCTCCGGCTCGCGGCATTGCCGAACTTCGTCGTAAAGTAGGGGAGCATCTCGTCGAGGACGCGCGGGTCAACCGGCGTCGTCGAATGGTTATCCATGAAAATGGGCAGATTCAGGGCCATGGGCGTTCTCGTTTGGACTTCGTGATTCGTTCAGACCGTCGGAGACCCGCTGCTCCCGGCGTCCCGGTAGTTCTTGACGCGTTCACCGTCGGCCGCACCGAGAACCTTGGCGAGCCAAGGCGGCGGCGACGTTGCGATGACGCGCTGCAAATCGCGGAGAACTTCCCTTGCCGGACCTCCGTTCGGAAGAGAAATCAAATGAATGTCCGCCTTGATCACTTTGGCCGACGCCGGTCCGCCGATCGAGATGATGTAGAGCACTCGGCAGTCGCGAATGAGGTTTACGCGGAAGGTGTTCTTGTCGCCCGACGCTTCCGCACCGGCCGCCGACCGAACATCGAGAAGACGAATCTCCTCGGCCGAGACTTGGTAGACGAGAAACGATTCGGCGGACCCGAAATGTCCGTTGAGCTCTTCGCCTCGGTTCGATGCCATGGCGACGCGGACCGACCGGGGCATATCCCCGTCGCGGTACGCGTCGACGACAGGCGTTTCGTCCTCGGCCGGTTCGCCCCACAGGATGCGGACCGCCTCTTTGAAGGCCGCCATGTCGGCCGTGCGCCAACGTTCGCTGCCGTCTTCCTCGCCGTCGAGGTCGTAGCTTCCGCCGAAAGAGGCTTTGAGGTTCGCCACCGTGACCCGAGCCAGTGCCGCTTCGTCGAGCACGTTGCCGAGGCAACCGTGCAAGGCGTCAATGAGAGTCGGCAGCGGGATGCCCTGGAGAGCTCTTGCCGCAAACGCAATTCTCAGCGCAACATCATCGGAAACGATAGCTTCGGCCACGGTCACGGTCCTCCTCGTCAAAATAGATTTCGCGTCTTCGCGCTGTTCCGGCGCCCAATCGGATACAGCGCGGTCACGCAGGGATACACGTCTTCGGAACCGGACAGACCGCGGCGCACTGGGGCACGTCGAAGTGCCCTTCGCACTCGGTGCATTTCTTGGGATCGATCACGTACATGTCGTTTTTGAGCGCAATCGCGACGTTGGGGCACTCGAACTCGCAGGCACCGCACACGGTGCATTGGGACGCAACGATCTTGTAGGCCATGAGACAACCTTCTCAGTCTTTTTCGTGCAACGCGGTGAGGGGTACGAAGGGTACCGAAGGCGCGGATTTCGGCTTCACCGCGTCCTTGTGAACTTTGAAGAGGCGCTCGTCGAGGGGCGAGTGCGCGATGAAGTCGGCGTAGGCCGTTTGAAGATGGGCGCGACAGCGGGCGCGCACGTCGCTTTCGCCGAGCTCCGACAGCGGCTCCTTGGCGAGGTATTGACCCATCCGCTTCAGAATGTGCAGACGCGCGACGTTGACGATGTCCGGGTCGAACGGAACGTCGAGATACCGAAAAATTTCTTCGGCGGCGGAGAGCCGGCTGAGGTCATCGAGCACGCTCATGGCCGTTTTCTCCGGTCATGGTTCGGACAACGGCTGCTTGGGGGTGCCATCAACCGAACGACTTGCCGCACGAGCAGCTCGAGGTGGCGTTCGGGTTGACGAACGTGAATCCCGCGCCCTCGGCAGTGGTCAGAAAGTCGACCGTGACGCCGTTCAGCAGCGGGGCGCTGGAGGCATCGACGAACACCTTGATCTCGCCTTTTTCGACGAGCACATCTCCCGGCAGTGGCTCGGCGACGAGGCCCATCATGTACTTGTTGCCCGCGCAGCCGCCTGACTCGACCATGAGACGAAGCCCCTGAACGGGAGCGCTCGCCCCGGCGATCGCGGTACGAATGGCATTCGCTGCGTTGTCGGTGATTTCGATCACGGCATTCCTCCTGCGCCGGGCGGAGGCCAGATTGGCCCACCGCGACCCTGCGCAGCCTTTCCCATCGCAACGGACGTGCCGACAGCCGCATACGTGCTCTGGCCCTATGGTTTCCGCCAGATCGTGCCTGCGGAACGCGGCACGCGTCCCGCGTCGCGTTTGCGCCAATGTACGTTTTGCGACAAGAGAGAAGCGGGATTGTTCTTTTTCGCATTTGGGGTCGTCGCGCGTCGCGGCACGACGAGACCGCCGGTGGGTGTGCGGTTTGTCGCACTCACGACAGCGAAGGGCGTCCGGGTTTTCGCGCCGCGCTCGAAAGCGCGCCATTTCCCTCGCGCCTTTGGGAGGTGTCGCTCTCACTTCCGGATGGCACGCTCGTTGCGAAGCGAAAGCGCGACCGGCGCCCGAATCTCGGGAGTTTCGACAGGACACACGGCGCCTGCCCGCATCCGTGCGAAAGAGGGTGACTCACCATGACCACGCAGGAATTGCTGTCTTCACCGCCGAACGACGCGGAGGCGCTTGCGTCGACGTTTCTCAAGTCGCTCGTGCGTCTCATTCGAGCCGAAGATAGCCACGGCGCCTCGGACAAGAAGCGCGACGTCGACCTGCTGGCGCCCTTTCTCGTCACGAAGGAAGAGCGCCGCGCGTTGCCCATCATTGGGGATCCCGACCCTGACACGCTCCATCGCGTGGACCAGTTCTACCAAGCCGTCGGCCTTGCGATCGAGCAGAAGAGCGGCCTCATGGTCTCGCCGATGATGAAGATGAGCCACGAGGGATTCGGTCGCGTCATTCTCACGGTCGGAAAGCTCGTGGCGTATGCCAAGAGTCTTCGGGACGTGCATCGCTTTGGCTTCGATGGGCTCGACGCACTCGCACGCGAGGGCGAAAAGGCCGTCGACCAGGCGGTTTCGACGTTGCATGCGTATCCGGAGGCCGCGCGGGCCTGACGGGCCGCACGAGGCATTTTTTTTTGCGCGATTCGAAGTGAGCGGAGCTCGAGCGGCTCGAAATCTCACTTTCACCGCAAGCGAGGCCAGGCGATGGATTCAATCACGCGCGACGGGCGACCCTGGACACCGGCGTATCTGCTCGCGATCGATGTCAAGACGTGCATCGGCTGCGGCCGATGCTTCAAGGTGTGCGGGCGGAACGTCATGACATTGAAAGGTGTCGGCGACGAGGGGCAGCTCGTGTCCCTCGATGACGAGGATGAGGACCTTGAGCGCAAAGTCATGGCGATGGATGACGCAGGTGCGTGCATCGGCTGCGGAGCGTGCGCCCGGGTTTGTCCGACGAGCTGCCAAACGCACGGCGAACGCCCAGCGAATCCGTAAGCGGCGGAAAGCGTCGCAGAGAGCGAACCAGGATGGAAAACTCCGATCTTTACGGATGGCTCATGACGGGCAGCCATCACTCGGCGTGCGACCGCTTCGACGCACACATCGTCGCGTCGACGATCAGCTTGGCCTTGGCCGAGAGCACCCGGGAGGGCCGCTCGCTATCGTCGGCCGTCGGGCTCGAGTGGCCCATCCTCACGACGTTCGTCACCGAAACGTTCCCGCACGCGCAGGAGCGTTTGGCGAGCCTCGAGACGACTGAACCAGTCGTGCTCGCCCCCGACGAAGCGTGCCTGCGCGACCTCCTTTTGAAGTGCACCACCCTGGGGACGCCGTTTCAGGAGCGGCTCGCAGCGGTGGTCGCGCGGCGAGCCCAGCGACCCAATCATTTGTGGCAAGATCTCGGCTTGCGCAACCGACGCGAGCTGTCTTGGCTGATGGGCCGCCACTTCGAGTGGCTCGCGTCGCGCAACGGTCAGGACATGAAGTGGAAGAAGTTTCTCTACCGAACGATTTGCCGGGACGAGAGCTTTCCAATTTGCACGGCTCCGAGCTGCGCCGAGTGCTGCGACTTCGAAGGCTGTTTCGGCGATGAGAGCGGGGAAAGTCTACTTGCCATTTCGCGCCGCGCGGCGGAGCGCTCGATCGGTCGGTGAGGCGGGCGCCCGCCGAGCGTGGGCGGCTCAGAGTCGGTCGGGCTCTCACCTACCGTCCGGGGGATGGGATCGAACGATCGCCACGACGACGGCGAATGCCGCCTTGGACCGGCGATGACGCGGGCAAAGGCGGCAGACGCCCCCGGCCGAATCTCAACCGAACTTGAACATCACGCCGTACCCGCCTCGCGGGTAACTCCAGTCGACCTCTCCACTCGGTCCGCAGAGAACACGGCAAGTGCCGCATTCGAGGCAGCCGTCGACGCTGATTTCCACCTGACCCGTTTCGTTCTCGGTGTAGCAACCCGCAGGGCACGCTTTGGTCAGCGACAGCAAAGCCCGCGACGGTTTGGTGTGCGGTCGCACTTTGATGTGTGGCCGTGCCGCATCGACCAGGTATCGGTTCTGAAATAGTTTTTGTTCGACCTTGATGGGAGTCGCATTGTGGATTGTCATCGCCATACCCTCGCCAGTTTGATCGCGTCGCCGAGAAGCCCCGTGAGCTTTCGCTCTTTGCGAAAAGACGACATGATGTTTTTTTCTTTGGTCAGCTTGTCGGTCCCATCGACCCGAAACCAGGTCTGGGACGCTTGGCTCATGAGCCTCGGATAGAGGTCGACCATGTGCCGATTGTGGTGCATAAAGTTAGGCAGATCTTTGTATTTTTTCATGTCTTTCATCACGAAACTCGCATCCAAGCGACGCTTGTAGTCGGCCAGGTTGCCCTTGGTGGGCGAAGCGCCACGGCGATGCAGATCGATGATGGTCTCGGCGGCGATTTGTCCCGTCGTCATCGCCAAATTCGACCCTTCGCGGTGAATGCCGTTCACGAAGTGCCCGGAGTCGCCGACGACGACCCATCCGTCGCCGAAGAGCTTGGGGATCGAACGGTACCCGCCCTCGGGAATGAGATGGGCGGAGTACTCCTTGACTTCCGAGCCTTCAAGAAGCGGTTTGATGCTCGGGTGAGCTTTGAATTTCTCGAGCAGCGCATAGGGGGTCACGCCCTTTTCGGCGAAGTCGGATACGAGACAACCGATCCCAACCGAGAGCGACTCCCGGTTCGTATAGATAAAGCCCATGCCGACCATGCCGTCGGTCACGGTGCCCATCGCTTCGATCACGACGCCTTCGTTCTCCTTGAGGTTGAAGCGATGCTCGATCGTCTCCTGCGGCAAGAAATGCATCTCTTTGACGGCCAGAGCGACGGCTTCGGGCTTGAGCTCCGCGCGTAATCCAGACCGCTGGCCGACGAGCCCGTTCACTCCATCGCCCAAAACGACGACGCTGGCGAGGAGGAGGCCGCCCTCGCGGTCGGTCTGCACACCGATAACGCGGCCCGAGTCGTCTTTGACGAGGTCCGTCACCGTGGTTTCGCAAAGAAGGGCTGTGCCCGCCTGACGCACCCGTCGGCTGAACCATTTGTCGAACGGCGCGCGAATGATGGTGTAGCGATTGGGCCGATCTTCGTTGAAGTCTTCGGAACGGTAGTGAACGCCCATGTGCGAAGAGTCGTCCAACATCCAGAGCCGTTGCTCGATGACGTGGCGCTCGAGCGGAGCGTCCTCGCGGAAGTCTGGAATGATCTTTTCGAGCGAGTCCGCGTAGAGGATCGCGCCTTGGACGTTTTTCGATCCGGGGTATTCACCGCGCTCGAGCTGGAGGACATTCAAGCCCCCTTTGGCCATCGTGTAGGCCGCCGCGTTGCCCGCGGGACCGGCACCAACGACGATGGCATCGAAGCGTTCGCTGTTCATGGGAGTGCTCTCCTGGGTCATCCGGCCAATCGCACGGACGACAGGCGCTTGCGGAAGGTTTCAGTCAGTGCGGGGAGCAATTGGAGCGCGTCCGCCACGATGCCGAGGTGGGCGAAGTCGAAAATGGGCGCGTTCGCATCGGTGTTGATGGCGACGATGAGGTCTGCCCCTTCGACGCCCACGCGATGCTGGATCGCGCCGGAGATCCCCGCGGCGACGTAGAGCTTGGGGCGAATGGTCTTGCCGGTCTGACCAATTTGTCGTTCCGCGGGGATCCACCCCTTCTGCATGATGGGCCGGCTGCCGCCGTATTCGCCGCGAAGAACCACGGCCAGGTCCTTAATCAGCTGGTAGTTGTCGGCCGATTTGAGGCCGAGGCCCCCGGCCACGACGACATCGGCGTAGGCGAGCTGCACCTCGTCGCACGTGCTGTCGGGGATGAAGGAGAGCACTTTGGTGACGATGGACTCCTCCGGCATCGCGACAGCGTGCTCGACGATGCGTCCGGTTCGGCCAGGCTGGCGCGCCGGCATCGACAGAACCCGGGGTCGAACGGTCGCCATCTGCGGCCTGACGTTGAGGGTCAGGATCGTGCACAGGAGCGAGCCCCCGAAGGTCGGTCGCGTGGCCGCGAGCGAACGCTCGTCGTCGATCGCGAGCGCGGTGCAGTCGGCCGTCAACCCCGTCAAAAGCGTCGTCGCGACCGCACCGGCCAAGTCGCGCCCGAGCGTTGTTGCACCGAGCAGCAGGATCTCGGGCTTGTACGCGAGCACGACCTCGGTCATCGCTTTCGTGAAAGGCTCGTTACGGTACTGAGCGAGTGCGTGGTCGGTGGCGAGGTAGACGACGTCGGCCCCGTGCTCGAAGCAATCGTGTGCCGCACGCAAGAGACCGGAACGATCGGAGCCGAAGAGGACCCCGGCGAGCTCCACCCCCAGCTTGTCCGCGAGCTTTCGCCCTTCGCCGAGCAGTTCGAGAGAAACCGGATGAATGACCTGCCGCTCGTATTCTATAAAGACCCAGACATTCCGATACTCCTTCAGGTGGTCGGGCAGCTCCTTCTTTTTGGCTGCGCGTCCACCCGGGGGCACTTTCGGTTGCGCCGGGGGCGCCTTCGGTTGCGAGTGCGTCATGGCGAGCAAGGCCAAGAGCAACGTTCGTTCCACGCGTTCCGAAGAGCGCCCGCAGGCCATCGGTCGCGGCGCCAACGCCGATTGTTCGACACCGCACACGACCCTTGTCGATGACCCGACAACGAGAGGCGAAAACCACCGACGAAACGCTCGACGACGCGCACACTCGACGTTGGTACGTCCATTGCTTGAGAAAAGGGCGTCCGTTCTGCGGCGCGCGCCGTGGCTCGTCGACGCTCTTCGAGAGGAAGAAACGTGACTGCAACGGCAACCTCACCCCAAACGGATGCTAAGCTCACCACTTCAATCGACCGAGCCGCATGGGTCGGCGCCGTCTGCGACGGACTGCGCGCGGGTCGGCTCGCGCCGTACTTCGGACCGGGGGTTGCGCATCTTGCGGGATCGTCGGCCCCCACGACCCCCGCGGAGCTCGCCGCGTTCTTTGCGGCCAAAGTGGCCCTGCCGCGCCGCGCACGCGGCGACCTCGGTGCGGCGGCGCAATTCATCGAAAGCAGCCGGCACCGGAGCATCGTCGTCAATCTCATGAGCGAGGCTTTTGCCCCGCCGGTCGAACCGCTGCCCATCCATCAGGCCATCGCGAGACTGCCGGTGCCTCTCATCGTGGACACTTGGTACGACGGTGCCATGCGTACCGCGCTGGCAAACCGCTCCGACTGGGGCGAGATTCAAGGAATTCGACGATCGGGGCTCGGCGGAGATCAATACTTCGCGGCGTACGACGCGTCGGGTGCCCCCTGCCCGATCGAGATGGCGAACCACTGGAAGACGGTTCTCTACAAACCGCATGGGGCCAGCGCGCCGGCCAAAAACTTCTTGGTCTCGGACTCGGATTATGTAGAAGTCTTAACCGAGATCGACATTCAGACCCCCATCCCCGACGTCGTCAAGTCTCGACGAGCAAGCCTCGGATTCGTCTTTCTCGGATGTCGCCTCAACGACCAGACGCTCCGCGCGTATGCCCGCCAGCTTCTCAAGCGGTCGGGCGAGCGTCACTTCATCGTCGTCGAACCGGGCCTGCTCACAAAGAACGAGCAGCGTTTCATCCACGAACATCGCTTGACCGCACTTGTCAGCCCACTTGGCGATGTGCTCGATCGGTTGGCGCAGCCTGAGCCGTGAAAGCGACTCAGAATTTTTTGATGGCAATATCGAATTTGCGAAGCGCGTAACTGATCTGGCGCGGCGTAATCCCGAGCAGGCGAGCCGCCTTCGCCTGAACCCACCCAGCGGAATCCATCGCCTCGATCAATCGGACGCGCCCGTCGCGCTCGTCCTTGTCGTGCAACGCAGACGGACACATGCCCGACGAAGGAAACGCCTCGGTGATTGCTTCGGCGGATGTGGGGGTGGTCTGCCCTGGGGCTTCGGCGTGATCATCCGGCGGCGGTTTCGTGCCGCTGAGCATCGGAAGGGGGAGGTGGCCAGACGCAGGCGGTTTCTCTGCGTGCTTCCAGAGGAGCGCCGACATGCACTCGTCGTGGCGACAGGCAAAATCGTCGGCCGTGATCGTCGTGCCGGCGGCCAGTGTCGCTGTGCGCCGCACGCAGTTTTCCAGCTCGCGCACGTTGCCGGGGAAGTAGCAACCAAGGAGCACGTCGAACGCCGCGTTCGAGAAGCTGACGCCTGTCCCGTGCTCCTGATTGAACCGGTGCAGAAACTCTCTCGCGAGAGGAGGGATGTCCTCGGCGCGGTCTCTCAGCGGTGGAAGAAAGATCGGAACGACGCTGATGCGGTAGTAAAGGTCGGCGCGAAAGTCGCCCCGGCTGACGGCCTCCTCCAGGTTGCGGTTGGTCGCCGCCACCAAGCGGACGTTCACTTTGAGTGTGGTCGTGCCCCCTACCCTCTCGAACTCGCCTTCTTGCAGCACCCGGAGGAGCTTCGCCTGGAAGGACTTTGAAATTTCGCCGATCTCGTCAAGGAAAAGCGTGCCGCCGTCGGCGAGCTCGAACCGCCCTTTTCGCGTCGCCGCCGCACCCGTGAAGGCGCCCTTCTCGTGACCGAAGAGCTCGGACTCGAGGACGCTTTCAGCGAGAGCCGCGCAATTGACGGCAACAAAGGGTCGCTCCTTGCGCCGAGAAAGATCGTGCAGCGCTTTCGCAAAGAGCTCTTTGCCCGTTCCCGACTCACCGCGCAGAAGCACGGTCGAGTGACTTTTGGCGACGATCCGAATCTTGTCGGTCACGGAGCGAATCGCGCGACTCGTTCCGATGATGCCGGTCTCCGGTCCGTCGCACTCCACGGACGCGGATCGCCGCGGCGCCAGACCTTCCGGCGCAACCCGTTCGACGACCTTTTGCAACCGGTGTTGTGCTTCAATGAGCCTCTCTCGATCGTTGGTCACCAGACGATGCAGGCGAACCGTCTGGCCGACGAGGTTTGCCACCATGGCCAAGAAGCGAACATCTTCGTCAAGCCGGACGCGGCGCTCGCCACCGTGCTCACGATCGATCGTCAGCGTTCCGATGACACGTCCGCGGTCTTTGACAGGAACACCGACGAAGGCAAGATTGGCATCGGACGATCCCCACTCGGAAAAATTCCAGTCCTCGAAGAGGGCGTCCTCCTTCATGTCGGGGACGACGAGGGGCATTTGGGTGACGACGATGCGTCCGATCGCTCGCTCGGGTAAATGGTCGAAATAACGCTTGGCCGTCGCCTCGCTCCAGCCGGAGCCCACCACGATCTCGGGGCTGCCGTTCTCGCCGAGCAGGGCAATCAGCCCGTGACGCATGTCGAGGAAGCTCGACAGGAGCTGAAGGACCTTCGCGAGCGTGACCTCGAGCTTGCCTGGCGCAGTGAGCAGCTTCGAAATCTCGTACACACCGTAGAGCGCGACGTCGGAACTGCGCGCCGGTCCGGCTCGCCGCTCTGACCTTTTCGTCAACTGCGTCGCTGCCACGGCTCTGCCTCCTCGGGGGAACGGTCTGAGCCAAATAACGAAATTTCGGGGGCCCTCCGTTATTCGGCACTTCTCACATGTGCCCCGGGATAGCGTAATTGCGCTCTTCTCGCAAATTTCGATTTGGCAAGAGGCGGCGGAAACTCCTCCGCAATCGAGCGGATAGCAAGCCTGACACAAATTGACTCCTGTCGGGCGTCATCCACCGAGGATTTTGCGACGCTTCGGATCTCGACGCCCGCACCGTCGGCTCCGCATCGAGCGCTCCCCTGCTCAAGGGACGGGCCACCTGCGTCAACTCGCGCTGAGTCGTGCCGCGCAGCGGGCGAGGAAGGCCGCCTCCATCGGGTTTCGCGCGAGGTGGATCGCGCGGGCAAAGTGCAGCTTGGCCGCCATCCCATCGCCTGCGCGCGCCGACAGCTGCCCGAGCGCTGCGTGGTAGAAGACGTAGCTCTCCAGCGAACGCGCATCGAGGGCGGCGAGCTCCGCCAACCCACGCTCCGGCCCCTCCGCTTCGGCCAAGGCAATGGCACGGTTCAAACCGACGATCGGTGACGGCGCCAGGCGCAGCAACGTGTCATAGAGAGCGACGATTTCCCGCCACGGCGTCGTCGCGACGGACGGCGCGGTGGCGTGGACCGCCGCGATCGCCGCTTCGACGTGAAATGCCGTGAGTGTGTCGCCGCAAGACGCCTCGTCGAGCAAGGCCAGCCCGCGCGAAGCGAGCGCTTGGTCCCAACGATCCCGCGGCTGTGCGGAGAACGGCATGGGCTCCCCACGCTCGTCGAGGCGGGCAGGGAGGCGCGCGGCATGGAGGTGCAGGAGGGCAGCGAGCGCCAGAGTCTCTTTCGTCCCCGTTCTGGGGTGATTGGCGAGCAAGCCCGCGAGGCGGAGCGCTTCGGCACATAGATCGGCTCGAACGACGGCTTCCGAACAGGCTCCGTGGTAGCCCTCGTTGAAGAGCAGGTAGATGGCGCGCTGGACACTCGCGAGACGCTCGGGCAAATCGGCGTCAGCCAGCTCATAGAGGGAGCGGGAGCCGCGCACGACCTCTTTCGCCCGTTGCAGCCGCTTCGTCACCGCGGCCGTCGAGGTCATGAGCGCAGCCGCGATCTCGGCATCGCTGAACCCGCACGAGAGCTGCAAGACCAGGGCAAGCTGCGAAGCTTCGGGGAGCCTTGGCTGGGCGAGCGAAAACATGACGCGTAGCTCGTCGTCGTGCAGCGGCTGCTCCGTGAACAGTTCGTCGACGGTTCCGACGCGCGTCCACTCACTCTCGAGGAAGCGCGCGAGCTCGGGTGCGGCGATCGCGTGTTTGCGGGCCCGACGTAGCTCGTCGATGACGCGACGCTTGGCGACCGCCGTAAGCCAGGCGGACGGATGATCGGGAACGCCCGCCTGCTTCCATAGGCTCATTGCGCGAAAGAGCGTCTCTTGCGCGACGTCCTCGGCGAGCTCGAGGTTGTGCACGCCGAATACACGAACGAGCGCGGCCACGAGCCGCGCCCATTCATGCCGGAACAGATGGGGATCGAGCGGATTCACATCTTCATGAGCGGTCGCACTTCGACGCCGCCGCCAACTGCGAAGATCGGGCAGCCAGCGGTGAGGTCGACGGCGTGCTCGAGGTTTTTGGCCTCGACGATCGAGTAGCCGCCGATGACGTCCTTCGCCTCGGCGAAGAGCCCGTCGGTCACCGTGCGCTTGGCTCCGCTCACGAGCACGCCGTTTCGCTCGAGCGGGTGGCCGACGTTCTTCAGGACGCCCTTGCCCTCGAGTTCCTTCATCCAGGCCATCCACCGACCCATTTGCTGCTGCATTTGCTCAGGGGAGAGCTTTTCGCCGTTTCGGTACAAGTAGAGAAACTCGCTCATCGTGACCCTTCCTTTCGGGGTTCTACCGGAAGACGAGCGGGGTGGCGTGTCGAGGACACTTTTCTTCGGGTTGCCGCGGCCGACACTCCAGGCCGGCCGACGCACGCCGCGCGCCGTAGGGTCCACGTGCCGGTCAACGGGGCATCCATGCGTCATCGCCAACAGAATCTCGATGCTCCTCGGTTCATGACTTCGCTCGTTCCTTCGGAAGGTACGCGCTCCGAAGCAACGACAATGAGGCCTCCGCCGCAGTCCGGCCATGCGCGGCGCTCGACAGGCCGGCGCTCGCGCGTGCCGGGGGGATGGTACGATCTGCTCATGACTGCCATCGAATTCGTCGATGTCGCCCGGGCGCGTAGCGCACGTGGCGTGCGGATTGTGGTCTCGGGGCTCGTGCCGACCCCCTGGTCGGAGGCGACAAAGGAGCTCTTCCGGATCGCGCAGGTACCCGTGCTCGCGGTTCGGCGCATGCGCGACGCTAGCGAGATCACCGCGTGGACCGGGGTCGACAATGTCCCGGTCGTGCTTCACGATGCAGAGCCCGCGCGCACGCACTGGGCCGCGATCACGGCGCTCGCCGCGCGGCTCGCCGGACCCTCGCGCCGGCACTCCGTCACGCGTTCAACGCGGCGCACGAAGAGCTCGGTCACCTCGTGCCCATCGAGCTCTCGGCGCATCGCGAGATGATGTTCGAGCGCCACCTCGCGTGGCCCATCGTTCTCTAATCCGTCCGAGGATTGCGAACGTCAAGGCAAAGGTCCTGCAGAGCCTCTTGCCGGCCACGTCCAAAGGCGAGGCGGAGCTGGTCGGCCGCCTGCAGAGCGAGGTCGCGAACCGAGGCGGGCGCTGGTGACGAGCAGCGCTGGGTCGCGCGCTGGTCCGTGGTGTCGTGGTATGCTGTTTGTGTGGACGCTGCGGAGCGAAAGGCCGCCAGAGCCAATTGGGAGGGACGCGTCTTCCGTGGTGGCTGGGAAGAGATGGAAGACTATGACGTTCTCTTCTGGGACCGGCTTCCGGTCGATGAGCGCGCCGAGGCTGTCTGGAATCTCAGCAAGGAGCTCCACGCGATCGCGCACCCGGAGACACATGAACGCCGACTTCCTCGATCTGCTTACCGCCTTGAGCGCCGCTGAGGCGCGGTTTCTCGTCGTCGGCGGATACGCGGTCGGCGTTCACGGTAGACCTCGTGCGACCAAGGACCTCGACGTGTGGATCGAGGCGAGCACCGACAACGCCCGCAAGGTGATGCAAGCGCTGCGCGCCTTCGGCGCTCCTCTCGGCGACCTCGCTGAGGGGGACCTCGAAACGCCGGGAAGCGGTTTCAAAATGGGCGAGCCGCCTTCACGGATTGACATCCTGACGCAGATCGAAGGGGTCCGATTCGAGGATGCTTGGCCACGGCGACTCGAGACGTCCTTCGGATCCGTGAGATGCGCAGTGATCGGACGAGCCGACCTACTCAAGAACAAACGCGCAGCCGGTCGTCCCCAGGACCTGGCCGATTTGGCTGCCCTGGAGAGGTTGGAGAGAGCCAAGGGGAAGCGTTGAAAGGGCTGACGCTCGATGCTCGCCTTTTCCCAACGCCGAAGGAACAATCTCCCAACGTCGTGATGCAACGGCCATTGACGCCGCGGAGTGTGATCTTCGAACCCGAACGTGCGTGGCCCCCTTCCCTTGCCGTCAGGCTGCCGCGGTTTCCCGTCCTCTGCGCCGTCATTCGAAGCGCAGCGCCTCGAGAGGCCGCAGCCGCGCCGCGCGCCGCGCAGGCCACACGCCGAAGACGACGCCGACGAGGAGGCTCACGACGAACGCGACGGGCATCGAGACGCTCGGGACGACGAACGGCATATGCGCAACCCTCGCCACCCCCCAGGCGCCGACGAGCCCGAGGGCAATGCCCGCCAAGCCGCCGACGGCCGAGAGCGTCGTCGCCTCGACGAGAAACTGGGTGAGAATGTCGCGCGAGCGGGCACCGATGGCGAGGCGCACGCCGATCTCGCGCGTGCGCTCGGTGACCGAGACGAGCATGATGTTCATGATTCCGATCCCGCCGACCAAAAGCGAGACCGCGGCCACCCCGGCGAGGAGCGTCGTCAGCATGCCCATCACCGATTGGAGCACAGCTTGCAGGTCGCGCGGGTCGCGCACGGCGAAGTTGTCGTCGTCGCCTGGCGCAATGTGGCGGCGGCGTCGCAAGATGTCGGTCATCTCTTGCTTGGCCTCGTCGATCCGGTCGGTCGAGACGGCCGAGGCCATGATGGCCGCGGTGCTTTCGTTGCCCACGAGCCGCCGCGAGAAGGACGTGTAGGGCATGAAGACAACGTCGTCTTGATCGGAACCGACCGCAGCCCCCTTCGACTCGAGCACGCCGATCACGCGACAGGTCGAGTTTCGCACGCGAAGGTCGCGCCCGATGGGGTTGTCGTTCTGAAAGAGGTCGCTGACGGTCGTATGCCCGATGAGGCAGACGCTCGCTCCCTGCCGCTCGTCTTCTTGCGTGAAAAGGCGCCCGGCGTCGACGCCCCAGCTTCGAATGACGAAGTACTCGGGCATCACCCCGGCCACAGCCGACGATCGATTGCGCCCGCCGTAGACGATTCGCTCGGCCCGGGACCCTGCCGCCGTCAGTAGCTCAACGTCTCTGGCCTCGTGCTTGATGGCGTCGAGGTCGCCGAGCGTAAAGAGGGGGACCCCGCTCGTCAGCTGGCCAAAGCCGCGCGGAGTTCCGGGGATAACGATGAGCATGTTGCTGCCCAAACCGCCGATGGCTTCCGCGACGTATTCCGTGGCGCCGCCGCCCATCGACTGCATCATGACGACGGCTCCCACCCCGATGATGATCCCGAGCATCGTGAGGGCCGAGCGCATCTTGTTTCGAAGCAGCGCGGAGAACGCCAGATTCGTCGAGGCGAGGATCATGGCGGAAGCCTCGTTGCGTTTTGCGCGACGGTGTTTTGCACGACGGTGTTTTGCGCGACGGTGTTTTGCGCGACGGTGTTTTGCACGACGGTGTTTTGCACGACGGTGTTTTGTACGATGCGACCGTCGCGAAAGACCACTTGACGACGGCCGTAGGCGGCGCAGTGGGGGTCGTGGGTCACCATGACGACCGTCAAGCCGTGATCTTGGTTGAGCCGCGTCAGAATCTGCATGATCTCCTCGCCCATCTTCGAATCGAGATTGCCGGTCGGCTCGTCGGCCAGCACGATCTCGGGCGTGTTGACGATGGCGCGGGCGATGGCGACGCGCTGCTGCTGACCGCCCGACAGCTGGTTATTCTGGGCTTGCTCTCGACCGGCCAGGCCCACGGCGTCGAGCGCTGCGCGCGCGCGGCGGAGGCGTTCGGGGGCCCTGACGCCGGCATAGACGAGCGGCATGGCCACGTTCTCGAGCGCCGACGTTCGGGCGAGCAGATTGAACTGCTGAAAGACGAATCCAAAACGCGAGTTTCGCAGCGCGGCGAGGACGTCGCCCGGCAGACTCTGCACGGCAAACCCCTCGATTCGATATTGCCCGTTCGTCGGCACGTCGAGGCACCCGAGGATGCTCATCGTCGTCGACTTGCCCGAACCCGACGGGCCCGTGATCGCGACGAATTCGCCGGCTTCGACGTCGAGGTCGACGTCGTCGAGCGCGCGCACAGCAGCGTCGCCGGAGCCATAGATCTTGGTGACACCCCGCAGAGACAGCAGCGGCGCGGCGCCGCCCGCCTCAGTGCGCGAGGCCATAGGCCTTCTTGCCCGCAGACGTGAGGTCGACCAGAATCGACTGCCCCGCCTGAAGGGGGCCTGCGGCGATGGCCGTCTCTTCGCCGTCCGAGACGCCGGGGGTGACCGCGACGCGACGCAAAGCCGTGCCCTCGAGGATCCATACCGCCGTGCTGTCGAGGCTCGGCTGCTCCGGGGGAGTGAACCGAAGGGCGCTTGCAGGCACGCGGAGCACGCCTTGGGCGGCCGCGGTTCGCACGCGCGCCGAGGCCGTCATACCGGGCTTCAGCGAAAGGTCGAGATTGTCGACTTCGATCACCGCTCCATACGTGACGACGTCTTGGACGACCACCGGGGAGTTACGCACCTCGGTGACGACGCCCTCGAAGGTTCGATCGGCATAGGCGTTGACGGTGAACGAAGCGCGCTGGCGCGGCGCCACCTCGCCGATATCGGCCTCGTCGATCGCCGCGATGACGCGCATCTTTCGCAAGTCGGCCGCGACCGTGAAGAGCACGGGCGTCTGAAAGACCGAGGCGACCGTCTGCCCAGGGTCGATGTTGCGCGTGATGATGATTCCGTCGATCGGGGCGTGGATGACGGCGTGGTCGAGGCTTGTCCGCGCGACGTTGTAAGCGGCCTCCTCTGCCGCGACATTGGCCTCGGCGGCCGTGACCCGCTGCTCGGCGAGGCGGGCCGCGGCGACCGCATTGTCGTTGTCGGTGTCGGAGAGCGATCCGTCCTTGTGGAGCGCCGTCACGCGCGCGAGATCCTGCGCCGTGTGCCCGGCGTCGGTCTTGGCCTGTTCGAGCGAGGCGCGCGCGGCGGCCAAGCTGGCTCCGACCTGCGCCTGCTGCGCGAGCAAGGCCTCGCGATCGAAGCGCGCGAGCACCTGACCGGCCTTGACGAGGTCGTTGTAGTCGGCCTCGACTGTGGCGACGCGGCCGCTGATTTCGGCTCCGACCTGCACGGTCGTCACGGCCTCGACATGCCCCGTCGCCCGCACCTCGCGAATGACGTCGCCGCGCGACACGGGCTCGACGCGGAAGCGTGCGGCGATCGGCACCGGCCGCGGGCGCAGCGCCGCCCAGACACCGGCAAGCCCGACGACCATCAGCGTCGCCAGCAGCGACCCGAAAAGACGGCGGCGATTTCGGCGCCTCGCCTCCGCGGCGACGAGATCGGCCAGACTGCGCCGGGCCGTCGTCTGGCTCACGGTGACGCTAGGCCAGATCATCGTCGTCCGCGCCAGGAGCCATGCGCGCCCCGGTCGCAAGGCGCATGCCTGCCACGTGCCACTCGAAGCGCGCCACCCGCGCCATGGGCCGACTGTGCGCGCAAAGCGCAACGTTTGCGTCTCGGCGCAGGTCTCGCTGTTCGCTTGGCCATGAGCGTCCCGAAAAACCCGCTCGATCGCCGCAGGTTGACGCTCCGCGGTTCGAGTGGGCCAGAATCCAGAGCACGCGGGTGCCCTACGGGGCAGACGGCCTGTGGCATCGGCTCGAGGCAAGCGTGCAAACATCAACGACGACACGACAATTGCGGGGCTGCGGTATCCGGGCTCCCCCTCGAACAGCTGCGTCTGCTCAACGTGCGTTCCGTGCCGGACCATCGCCACGCAGATCCTCCGCGGCGCCGTGCGTCAACATTGTGTGAGCGGCGCCACGGATTCGGACCATTGCGGCGGGTGTGGATTCCGGCCCGCCCTCACGGCTTCGGAAGCGTATCGATCCACGCGGAGACCGTCGCCACGCCCGCCTCGTCCACCTCGAAGGTGGCGAGGGGTGGCATTTGCTCTCTCGACCCGCGCGCCAACATGGTTTGCACGACGCAGCTCCCCGCTGGGTCCTGCCCCGCAACGCGGTAGGGTGTCAGCGTAAAGTCCGTCGTTTGGACATTGACCGCCGTCTCGTAGGTTTCGGTCTCCGCGACCGTTTTCGCGCCGACGAAGAGGCGGAGGATCATGGCGGGAGTGGGAATACCCGTCGCCCCCGGGGTCGTATTGTGGCAATAGCCGCAATTCGCATGTAGGTAGCCGAGCGCTGCTTGCGTTCCTGCATCGCCAGGGATCGTGAGATCGGCGAGGTTCGGAGCGTTCGTCAAGGAGCCCGCATCGATCAACGTGTGAATGTTGACGCCCGATAACGTGTGATTGAGTTCGATCGCACCGAAGCCGAGCACATGCTCCTCGATCGAGTCGTGGCACGTATGACAATCTTCCTGCGACGGAATATCGTGGGTCGTGCCATTGACGTCCTGAGCACCAAGGAAGGGGTCCGCCAGCTCCGCGTCGTTCGGGATTCCGGCCTCCGGATTCCACCAGTAAGTGACGACGAGAAAGTCGTTTGCCGAGGGGCCGTAAATCCAGAGGAGGCGCGTCTCGAGGCGCTTTCCGTCGAGCGCGAACTCCTTCCAGAATTTCGTCCCCACGGGGAAGGACCAGTGGTCGAGGTCCGCCGTGTCGATCTTCGTTCCGGGTGGCAGAAAAACCCAACGTGTCTTCTGAGCGCCATCGGCCCAAAGCGAGTAGAGCGGCTGGTATTCGAGGACGCCATCCTGGAGTACGAGCGACCCGTCCGCCGCGACGGACGTAAAGAGCCCTGTCTCCGAGAGCAAAGCGGGGGTCGTCGGAACCGGAGTCGGGCCAGCGTCGCTGGCGTCTGCGGACGCGTCATGAGCGTTGTCCGTCGCGTCCGCCGCGGGGCCGGCGTCGACCGAGGCGCCCGGGCCCGCATCCAACGTTCCGTAGCTCGCATCGACCAGACCCGCGTATCCGGAATCCGATGCGGTGGCGCCATCCTTCTGAGCCCCCGAATCGAGCGCCAAGCCCGTGCTCGAAATCGAAGCGACGACGCTTGCTTGCGACGAGCTCGACCTCGTGGCGCTCGCGCTCGCGGCCGCACCGCTGACGACGGACGTCGAAGAGCCGGCCCCGACGGCGTCTACGGAGGAAGAGCCGGAGCCCTGGTTGGCCGAGCAGCCGGCCATGAGCACGAGCCATACGGCGGTCGCCGGGTGATTCAGGTATCGGGACGACGCCGTGCGCATCGACGTGCTCGAATTCCTCCTCTGCATGACGCTCCACTTTTCGTTTGATGCGTCCTTTCCGAGCTTGAACGCGGGCCTCATTTGAGGCCGTAAACCATGATCTGCCCTGAAAAGGTTGCGACGTAGACCTTGCCGTTTGCCACGGTCGGCGGGCTGAACTTCGCGTACGTGCCGAAGTCCTGCGCGTCGAGGGTGCTGTTCCACAGGGAGTGACTGGCGATGTTGGCGGCATCGAACGCGTAGAGCGCGCCAGGTGCCGTGCTGTGCCACGCATCACCCGACAGGGGGAGCGTCGCCCAGAGAACGGCCGACCCCTGCGTGGTTCCGTTTGACGAAATCGTGATCATGCCCCCAGGGTGTCCAGGGGTTTGCTCGGTGTTCGTCTGCTGGTTGGTGAGCATCCCCCCGGCGAGCTGCCAGGCTTCGAGTTGCGACCCTGAACCCCACGTGTACACAAACTGACCCGCTGCCCCGCCGTTCCACGTTGCAACGTTGTGGACTTCGCCTCCGGCGCCGAGAAGCTGAGCCTGCGATGCGTCGGCGGCGTTGAGAACGATGACGTAGCCGCTCTTTCCTCCAGAAAGGACCTGATTGCCTACAAGGACGGCTCCCGCGGAAAGGTCGTTGTCACCATCGGCCACTTCTTGATGGCTCAGCGTATTGAGCAGGGTACTTCCGGAGACCGTCGCTTTGACGATGCTCATGCCCATGTTGGCTCCCCCCTGCGTGCCGTTGGCAACGCTGAACCAAATCGCCGTCCCGTCGCTCGACAAGCCCACCCCGCCCTGCCAAATGGCTCCCTCGCTTCCTGTTGGCGTCGTGTTGTACGTGCTCTTCAGCGCCAATGTCGTGGCGTCATGACCAAAGATCCACCCGTTGTAGGCCCCTGCGTCGCAGTGGCTCCCGAAGGCGATGTACACAACGCCGTTGAGCAGGAGCAACCCCGGGCGGTTCAGCTGGATATTCGAGCTGAAGCCCGTCGCTGGACCAACCACCGTCGGTTTGGGCACGTCGGCGCCCGTTGTCAGACTGAGGGCGTGAAGCATGTGTTTGCCAGTCGTCTTGTCGACGACGTAGATGAGGCCCGCGGTGGGGTCGATGACGGGGGTCGATGTCACTCCAACCTCGTAGGTTGCTGCGCCGCTGCCCATGTCGGCGCACCCCGGATTGAAGACCTCGCCCGTCCCGAGCATGATTGGCGGTTCGAGCGCCGTCGACCAAAGCGACGTGCCGTCGTCGGCGTCGAACGCGTAGACCATGTTGTGTTCGGTTGCCACGTATACGACATTATGAACCGTGCCGCCTACATTGAGACCCGAAACGTACAGAGGTTGTCCGTAGACTCTCCCCGTTATGTTCATGGCAAACTTGAACCCGAACATCATCGAATTCACGTTCGTCGTATCGAGGATCGTCTCGTTCGGGTTCGCACCGGTCCGCGCGAGATCGTAGCGATTGGTCAGGACATTGACGTGGCTCGGAACGGCCCCGCCGTCGCCGCCCGAAGCGCCGGCCTCGAGGCCCATGTAGCCCGATGCGGGGGCGGATGTGGACGCGGATGCAGATCCGGACGACATGTTCGCCGAGGTCCCGGACGACATGATCGTCGAGGCGCCGGACGACATGATCGTCGACACTCCGGACGACATGTTCGCCGAGGCTCCGGACGAAGTGAGTCCTCCGGAGGATGCGTTCGGCGACGAGCCCGTGGAGGAGGTGACCCCTGCACTTCCCGCGGATGTGCCCGTCGATGATCCAGTGGTCGATGGGATGCCGGACAAGGACGAACCCGATGGCGGACCACCGAGCGACGAGCCCGCCGTGGCCGTTTCACCCGGATTGGTGCCCGCGGCAGAGGACTCGCGCGAGACATGGCATCCGACGACGAAGAAAACAGAAAGCGCCCGCGCGTAGGTCCAAGCGATTGTGGCGAAGGGCCGAGCCTTCAGCGTCGGGGCCAGCGAGTTCGCGACGCGATCGGTCGCGCCGCGGCAACCTCTGCCGCAGCCGGACATGACGAGCGGGGATTCGAAGCGATTCATGCGCTATTACGGTGTCCTCATGCGTCAAAAGGGCTCATCGTCGCGCCGTCTTTCGCGCGCTGCCGAAAGGCCCAGCGCGATCCTCGACAGTCGTTCGCCCCGGCAAAACGGAAGCAGGGACGCCCGTTCGTCGTGCGGCGTCTCGAAGTCGATCATATGCGTTGATCCGCGCGCGCTCGTCAAGAAAGAACCCAGCCGCGTTCAACGAACTTGCGCAGCCAGGCAACATGCTTTTCTCGTCTAGCCAAGTTTGACCGTTCGTTTGCGAACGGCAAGATGGAGGCCTGGGTCGCCTCCTGCACGGCCACCGCTCGAGTGCGATCATGTCGCATATCGCGGCACGTGTGATCGGACTACCGATTTGTTGGTCGGCTCTTGTCGAGAGTCGGCCTGCGAAGCGGAGTCGCTGAAACTGCGGACTTACACGGGTGGCGCCTGGAGGAGAAGCTTTCACTCTTGCGCCATGATGGATCCAGGCTGTTCGCGCATGTGGGCCGTCGCCCTGCACTGGCCGAAGTTGTCGAAACGCTTGTGGACGTCGGAAAAGACCTCGTGCGCCTCGCCAATGACGCATAGGTCGAAGGGGCCGGTGGCGAGCAAAGCCTCGCGTCCCCTTCGCCATGGGCGGTTTCGCGCCCTATGGGAAAGACGCCTTCCCTTCGACGGCGGCGACTTGGTGACGGCTGCCGTCGATCTTTGAGGGCCGCAGCCTGGTATCCTGGCGTCATCCCGATGACCATCTTTCATCTTGTCAGGCGCGACGAATGGGAACGTGCTGAGACCACGGGAATCTACGCGTGCGGCAGCCTCGCGAACGAGGGATTCATTCACTTCAGCACGGACCGCCAGCTCTTGCGGTCGGCGGAGCGGTTTTTTGCTGGACGGGACGACGTCGTCGTCATTGCGGTCCGAGAGGACCGCGTGACGGCTTCTCTTCGATTCGAATGCGCCGACGGCGAGTTCTTTCCCCACTTGTACGGCGCCCTCAATCTCGACGCCGTGGTCGAAGTCGTGCCATTGCCATTGGTCAACGGTCGCTTCGATGTCCCCGAGGCGTGGGCGACCCGGCGCCACCTCTTCGTCCGGGCGCCCGAGGGCGCGGCGTGAAGCGTGGGCCTTTTAACCAGGGGACCCTCGCGAGCACGAATGTCGAGTTCGCGGAAGGTCAGTCCGATTCTTTCTCTCGTCGCGCAACGACACCTCGGTTGCGTTGCGGGCTCACCACGCAATGCCCGACCCGAGCGCAACACCATGCCCTTTGAGCGCAGCGGCGCGGCGCGGCGTTTTCGCGCGTCCCATTGGAGAGCTCGGCTCGGTAGCCGGACGCCGGGGTGTCAGGCGATGCGGCACGAAGCCGCCGCTGAAGAGTGCGCTTGGGCGTGGCGCAAGATGGACGCTGAGCTGCTCGAGGTGTGCGCGAATGCGGGTGTTTGCTGCGTCGGGGTCCGGGTATAAAGAGCCGTCCATGGCGCCGTTCATCAGAAAGGTCGCGCGCGCGCCCCGGCCGGTTGGGGACGTGGCCTCTGCCGAAGGTTGGCGCTCGATGTCGTGCGCGTGCTTCTTGGGCAAGGGACGCTCGCGCCTTCCAGCACATTGGGTCGCTGGAGGGCCTGTCGGCGATGAAGACTCGAACGGCTCGTCCTGGCGCGCGAGCGGCACGCAGGAGCTTGCTTCGTGAGCTTTGACGAGCCCGGCGGCGTGTCGAGGAGCCCTGGGGTCGGTGACGGTTCCGAGGTTCTTGCCGACGGTGGCGACCTCGGAAGGCGTATGCGTGCCATCGAGTGGTCCTCAACGCCTCTCGGGCCCCTGACGAAATGGCCGCAGAGCCTGCGCTCAGCGCTCAGCATTTGCATTGGCTCTCGATTTCCCATCGCGATCTACTGGGGCGCCGAGCTCGCGCTCCTCTACAACGACGCGTGGAGCCCGATTCTCGGAGAAAAACATCCGTGGGCCCTTGGACGTCCGGCACGCGAAGTCTGGCCGGAAATCTGGGACACGATCGGCCCGATGTTTCAGCTCGTCATGACGACGGGAGACTCGACCTACACCGAAGACGGCCTGCTGCCGATGCGCCGGCACGGCTACACCGAGGAGTGCTACTTCAACTTCACGTTCACCGCGGTCCGCGGGGAGGGTGGCACCGTCGAGGGCATTTTCAACGCCGTTATCGAGACCACCTATCGCGTCCTCGCCGAGCGACGCTCGCGGCTACTGCGCGAACTCGGTGAACGTGTCGCTCTGGCGTCATCGACCCAGGATGTCGCTCGGGTGGCGATCGAGTGCTTGACCACGGCACCCGCCGACGCCCCGTTTTCCGCGATCTATCTCGTCGAGGGCAGCGGCCAGCAGGCGCGGCTTGCGTCGTGCGCCGGGATCGAGGCCGGCAGCGGTCCCGCGCCCTCTGTGATTGCGCTTGGTCCAGACGACAACACGGCGTGGCCACTCGCACGCGCGCAGCGATCGTTGCGCGTGGAGTTGGTCGACAGCCTGGGTACTCGGTTCGGCGAGGCGCTACCCGGCGGGCCTTGGCCGGAGCCTGCCTCGTGCGCCTTCGTGGCCCCGATCACTCTGCCATCTCGCGACCGGCCGAGCGCCTTCTTGATCCTGGGGGCGAACGCTCGGCGCGCCATCGACGACCCGTACACCCAGTTCGTCGAAAAGGTCGCATCGCAGCTTGCTGCGACCTTTGCGAGCACGCAACGAAGGGAAGAACTCGCGGCGACGGACCGAGCGAAAACTGCGTTTTTCAGCAACGTGAGCCACGAGTTTCGCACCCCGCTCACTCTCATGCTCGGCCCGATCGACGACATGCGGGCGCTTGCGCCACGCGATCAGGCCGAGCGCGAGCGTATCGACCTTTTGCATCGGAACGCGCTGCGGCTGCTGAAGCTCGTGAACACGCTCCTCGACTTCACGCGGATCGAGGCTGGCCGGGTCGAGGCCGCGTATGAGCCTACGGACCTGTCGGGCCTGACGGCCGACCTGGCCAGTAGTTTTCGATCCGCCATCGAGAAGGCCGGCCTCGCGCTCAACGTCGACTGTCCGCCGCTCGCCGAGACGTTCCACGTCGACCGGGATATGTGGGAAAAGATCATGCTGAATGTCCTATCGAACGCGCTTAAGTTCACGTTCGAGGGGACGATCGCGGTGCGCTTGCGCGAGGTCCACGGCGGTGCAGAGCTCGAGGTGGCCGATACGGGCATTGGGATCGGAGAGCAAGACTTGCCGCGCATCTTCGAACGCTTTCACCGCGTCGAAGGCGCACGTTCGCGCAGCCACGAAGGCACCGGCATCGGTCTCGCGCTGGTCCAGGAGCTCGTTCGCCTCCATGGCGGCGAACTCCGGGTACAGAGCCGGCAGGGCGTAGGCACTTCCTTCTTCGTGCGCATCCCTTCGGGTACGGCCCATCTGCCAAAGGAGAGAATTCGAGCCGCGCGGACCCTCGAGCGCACCGCCATCGGGCTGGGGGCGTACGTTCAAGAGGCCTTGCGTTGGGTTTCTGAGCCTGCAATCGATTCTGCCCCTCCATTGGTCGCCCAGTATGCCGAGGTCGAACCTCGCGAGCGCATCCTGGTCGTGGACGACAACGCCGACATGCGCGACTACGTCTCCCGCCTTCTTCGCGAACGCTGGGACGTCGAAACCACGAATGACGGGCAAGCCGCGCTCGAAAGGATCCGTAGCAACCCGCCCGACCTCGTCCTGACCGACGTCATGATGCCGGGGCTCGACGGCTTCGCACTTCTGCGGGCTCTGCGAAGCGACGCGTACACACGAGAGATCCCGGTCGTCCTCCTTTCGGCGCGCGCCGGCGATGAAGCCACCTCCGACGGGCTGAAGGCGGGAGCGGACGACTACCTTGTAAAGCCTTTCACTGCGCGTGAGCTCTTCGTGCGGATCGCGGCGAGACTCACAGCCGTTCGGGTCGCTCGCGAGGCGTCGGCGCAGCGAGCCAATCTGTACCGTGCATTCATGCAGGCGCCTTTCCCGGTCGGCATCTTTCGTGGGCCGAAGCACGTCGTCGAGCTTGCGAACGACGCGACTCTGAGAGCGTGGGGAAAGGGGCCTAACATTATGGGACGGCCCCTTCTCGAGGCACGGCCCGAGCTCCGCAAGCAGCCGTTCCCCGAGCTCCTCGACGAGGTCTACCGGACGGGGAAGACGCACGAAGGGCGAGAGCAACTTGCACGTCTACCGACCGGCCCCGCCGGCGAATTCCAGGACCGCTACTTCAACTTTGTCTATGCACCGCTTTTCGACGCGCGCGGTGCTGTCGAGGGCATCATGGTGTGCTCGTTCGAAGTGACCGAACAGGTACGGGCCCGGACGCTGCTCACGACCGCGCAAAAGGCTGGCCAAATCGGCATCTTTGAGTGGGATGGGCGGTCGAACGAAGTGTACTGGTCTCCGGAACTCTATGCCCTCCTCGGGCGGCGCCCGGGAGAGATCGAGGCCACCGTCGAGCGTTGGAACGAGCTCCAACACACGGAAGACCGTGAGGGGGGCTGGAACAAGTACCGCCACGCTTGCGCGAACCGGACGACCGTCTACGAAAGCGAGCAGCGCTTACTTCAGCCGGATGGGAGCTGGCGCTGGGTGCGCACCACCAATCATCTCACGTTCGACGATGCCGGGCAGGTGACTCGTTGTCTCGGTGCCGTGGTCGACATTCAGCGGCTCAAGGACCTCGCCGATCGCGAAGGTGCTGCCCGCTTTGATGCAGAAGAGGCCAACCGCGCGAAGGACGACTTTCTCGCGATGCTCGGCCACGAGCTGCGCAACCCGCTGTCACCGATCATGACGGCGATCCACCTGCTGAAGCTCCGTGGCGGCGACGGGACGACGCGCGAAGTCAGCGTCATCGAGCGGCAAACGGAGCACCTTACGCGCCTCGTCGATGACCTGCTCGACGTGTCGAGGATTACGCGCGGCAAGGTCACACTCAACCGAGAGTCGGTCGAGGTCGCGGACATCGTGGCGGCGGCCATCGAGACGGCGAGCCCGACGATCGAGAACAGTCGGCACCAGCTCATCACGAAGGTCCCGACGCATGGCCTGGTGGTCGACGTCGATCGGGTGCGCATGGCGCAGGTCATCGCGAACCTTCTGACGAACGCAGCCAAGTACACGCTGCCAGGGGGACGGATTACCGTTTCAGTCGCGCGCGAAGGACGCGACGTCGCCATCCACGTGCAAGACACCGGCGCGGGGATCTCCGCAGAGCTCTTGCCGCGCGTCTTCGACCTATTCGTGCAGGCGCGCCAGACGCTCGCGCGCGCTCAGGGTGGGCTCGGGCTCGGCCTTGCCATCGTCAAGAGCCTTGTCGCGATGCATGGCGGTTCCGTTTCCGCGACGAGCGAGGGCTTGGGCCACGGCAGCACGTTCACGGTGTACCTGCCTTTGATCGAGGCGCGTGCCACAAAGCGTGAAAGGTCCTCTTCGCTTCGAGCGACTCCCGAACGCCGGGGCGCGCGCGTCCTCGTCGTCGACGACAACGTCGACGGGGCGGAGATGCTTGCGGAAGCCTTGCACGCGCTCGGCTATCGAACCGCCATCGCCCACGATGGGCCTCAGGCTCTCCAGGTGGCCGCCGAATTTGAGCCGCAGATTGCTCTGCTCGACATCGGTCTGCCCGTCATGGATGGCTACGAGCTCGCCGAACGGCTGCGAGAGCAACGTGCCAATCTCACGCTCGTCGCGATCACCGGCTATGGACAGGACACCGACCGCGAGCGAGCCCGCGACGCGGGATTCAACGACCACATGACAAAACCGGTCGATATAGACAAACTCGGCCGCGTTCTCGAGTCGCCCTCGCGGACAAATTAGCGCATGTTGTTCATTTATTCATTTACGAATGGAACGCACGCCGCAGCCTTCGCTCGTGCGGGTCTTCGGGTCTCGGGCGGATGCGAGCCACTCCTGTGGCCGGTCGGCCGGATAGATGCGAAGCGAGCCGTCCGCTGGAGCGAGCAGATCGTCGGCCTTCGCGAGCCCGAGCGCGCGTTGCGCGGCGAACAGTCCCGAGAGTGACGCTCCGCCGACGCCATGGCTGAGGGTGCTCGCACCGCAGAGGTGGAGGCTCTTAACCGGCCCCTGCGTGTCGAAGGAGAACGGGCCGAGTTGCCACGGCGTCTTCGCCGTGCCGTAGGACGCGCCCCGGTACGTCTCGCAGTAGAAGTCGTTGGTGAGCGGCGTGCCGACCTCGAGGAACTTCACGTGATCGCGGAGGCGCGGGATCACGTTCTCCGCGGCCTTTAGCATCTTGTCGCCGAGTGCTCGTTTGAGCGACGCGTAGTCGGCGTTACGCAGCTCGGGTTTCGACGCCGCCCACGGCTCGAATGGCGTGTAGGGGGCGAACGTGAAGATCTCGAGCGTGTGGTGGCCGTGGCTCGCGTGCCCGGGGTCCTTGAGCGTCGTGATTGTGAGGAACAGCCCGTCCACCGTCGGCCCGGGCATCCGTTTGGCCATGTCCCCATAGAGACGGTCGACGTCCGTACCGCGGTACCACCAGTAATTGCCCGAGTCGTAACCCATGGCCGCCAGGTCCATGTCCACGGCACAGAAGATGGACACGAGCCCGACGGAGTACTCCATGCGGCGCAGGCGCCAGAGCTGCCTCTTGCAGTGCTCGGGCGCGAGAAGTTTGCCGTAGGTGACCGCTGGATCCGCGTTGCAGATGACGTCGGCCGCGCGGATCGTCTCGCCGGACTCGGTCTCCACGCCCACCGCGCGTCCCGTCTCGACGACGATGCGCTTGACGCGCGTCTTCATCCGGATAGCGCCGCCGCGCCGGCGAAGCTCGCGGATGTACGCTCGTGGGATGCTCTTCGCGCCGCCGCGCGGGTAGAAGCCGCCGTCGTCGTAGTGCGCCGCCATGGCTGCGTGGGCAGGGAGCGACACGCGCGATGGAGGCAGGCCGTGGTTGCCCGACTGCGCGGAGAGCACCGCCTTGAGCATGGGGTCCTTGACGCAGGCGTCGAGGAGCGCCGCGAGCGTGCGAAAGCCCCACCTTAGCAGCGTCGGCGCCTTGAAGGGAACCGTCAGGACCTTCGGGAACTCAACGAGTGTGTCGCACTTCTCCATGTCCCTTACGACCTCCTTGAGCGTCGTGAAGTAGCGGTCGATGCCCGCGCGTTCGTGCGGGAAGCGGTTTGCCAGGCGCTGCTTCCACCGATCTCGTCCCTTCGGCTGATCGAAGCGCTCGCCGGCGATGATGAGGTGGTCGAAGCCATCGGGGTTGAGCTCGACGAACTCGAGGTCGCGCGTCAGCCCGAGTCCCTCGTAGAGGCGGCGCACGCCCCCGCCGGGGTGGAGGTTGCCAATGTAGTGGACGCCGGGGCTGAAGCGGTAGCCGCCGAGCGAGAAGCTATGTGTCCAACCGCCCGGGAGGTAGTGCTGCTCGAGCACGAGCACCTTCTGCCCTGCGCGCGCCAGCGCGACCGCCGCAGTGAGGCCCCCGGAGCCCGAGCCGATGACGACAGTGTCCCAGATCATGGCCTCGTGGCTTCTTGCGTTTCTCGTGCCGTCCAGTGACTCGGCAGCAGCCACAAGATGAGCAGTCATGGCGACGCTCCGGGCCCGCTGGTGACATTCAGTTCTCGCGACGTGCGCCTGAGAAGCTGGGCGCCGAGCCGAGCCTCCAGGGCGGCTATCTGTTTGCTGACGGCAGGCTACCCGATGCCGGCGTCCCGTGCGACGGGGGGAGGCTTCGCTATCGTCCACGCGCACGAACATTCGGAGCGCCTCGAACCGGTCCATCGCGCGCCGTCCAGACGGAGATCAACCATTCCCACACGGAATCAATCGCATTGCAGCGGGCCGCCTATTCGTTGACGCCAAGCGGGCTACCTTCCTTCGTGTCCGAACACAAGGAACCGAACAAATGGCAATCGAGACCATGCCTTCCGCCGTCTCGGGGTATATCGAAGCGACGAACAGCTTTAACCTCGACGGGCTCGTCGCACTCTTCGATGACGATGCTTTGGTCAACGACCATCGGGATGAGTTCATCGGCAAGGAGCGGATCCACGCGTGGGCGGCCCGCGAGATCATCGGCGCCCATGTGACGTTGAAGGTCGTCGACGCTCGCGTCGTCGGCAACCACGTGACGCTCAAAGCGGAGGTCGATGGGGACTTCGACAAGACTGGTCTTCCGAGTCCCTTCGTGTTGGCCTTCTACTTTTGCGTGAGTGGGAGCAAGATTTCGGCGCTCGTCATCGTGAACAACAAGACGGCAAGCTAGTTCGTAGCGGCCTCGCGGGTGGAGCCGAGGACTCGCGTCGCGCTGCGCCTCCGCCCGAGCGAACGGCGCGATCGCCTGACCTTTCTTGTGCGACCCGGCCCCCTCGCGGCCTCGCCGCGCTATAGAACCGAGTTGTGCGGACCAAGCTGTCGGTTAATCTAAACAAGGTCGCGACGCTCCGGAATACGCGGCACGTCGGCATCCCAAGCGTTGTCAAGTGCGGGTTAATCTGTCTTCAGGCGGGGGCCGACGGCCTCACCGTGCACCCGCGGCCCGACGAGCGTCACATCCGCTCGGGCGACGTGCGCGACCTCGCTGGCCTGCTCGCGGCGTTCCCCGGCGCCGAGTTCAACATCGAAGGAAACCCGTTCCACGGGGTCGTGGCGCACGTCGAGGCGGTCCACCCGGCGCAGTGCACGCTCGTGCCTGACGACGAGGCGCAGGCGACGAGCGACCACGGGTGGGACCTCGCCAGGGACGGTGTGCGGCTCGAGCCGATCGTCCGCCGGCTGCGCGATATCGGGTGCCGCGTCAGCCTCTTCATGGACGCGGGGACTTCGCCGATGCGGACCGCGAAGTCGCTGGGGGCGGACCGCATCGAGCTTTATACTGAGCCGTTCGCGTCGGCGTTCGCCCAGGGCCCCGACGCGTGCGCGCTTGTCGTCGCGAAGTTCAAGGAGGCGGCCCTCGCGGCGACCGAGGCGGGGCTCGGCGTGAACGCAGGTCACGACCTGAATCAGCTCAATCTCAAGACGTTCCTGCGCGGCGTACCCGACGTGCTCGAAGTGAGCATCGGCCACGCCCTCATCGCCGAGGCCCTCGAGCACGGCCTCGCCGAAACCGTACGCCTTTACCAGACGATCGCGGCCGATGCTGCACGACGCACCGCAGGTCTTATGGGCTGATTGAAAAGGCCAACGAGGGAGCCACCTGCCTCAACCCGACGACGGTTCGCGGCAAAGCGCTGTCTACGGGCTACGGGATGCATCCTCGCCGTGCGACCCTGGGTTGACTCTACCGCCAGGAGCAGGACGTTTCTGCCGTTTAAAGGGCATTCTTCACGTGCGCCCGCCGCCTCGAACCGGGCCCCTTCGGCCGTTTGGCGGGCGTTACGTTACCGCCCGACGAGCCCTCGAGCGCTGGACAGAGCCGATAGGGAGGAAACTGCGCATTCCACCAAGCGCACGGCGAAGGTCATGCTTCCGCGACGAGACCGCCCCCGGTGCATGAAGCGTCGCTTCGCAGCCGGAGCGCTGCGGAGGGACCCGGGCAAGGCCGTGCGTGATCACGACCCACCGTGTCGCGGCTCATCTCCTCGAGCCCATCGCGGGGTCCTCTGCGCACGCTTCTCGCAGCGACTCGCGCTCATGAGAAATCTGGCCGCCACGCTCGCCCTCGCTCGTTTGCACCGAGCCCAGACGCGGAATTGGAGTCGACCATGAACAGCGCGAAAGTCGAACAGCGGAGCTACGAGATGCCCCCGCGAGACGGGTTCACCGTCACGCATTTTCTCACCGTCGCCGATGTCGATCGCTCGCTTCGCTTCTACGAGACGGTCTTCGGCGGGCGAATTCTGAGCAGAGGGGACGCCAAGGGCGCACCTGGATACGTTCAAGTCGCCAATACTTGGCTCCTTGTCAACGTCGGTGGCGGACCGACCCCCGACAAGCCGTCCGTCACGCTGAGCGTCCTCGCCGACACCGATAAGATCAGTAGCTTCATGAACATCCGCGTTGCGGACATTCATTCGTGTTACGAATTGTGGAGAAGTCGAGGGGCGACCTTCATCACGGAGCCGAAGGACAAGTACGGCGAGACGCGCTGCTACATCCGAGATCCCGACGGCTATATTATCGAGGTCGGACAGAGCAAGCCGGAGTTCAAATACGGTTGACGTTTGGGCCCGCCGGCAAAGTGACCGTACTCGCGCAGGCAAAGCAAGCGTCCGCGGAAGGTGAGAATCCGCAGCAGGTGCGGCGTGGGAAGGGGCGCGGCATCCGGGGTGGAATCCGCCTCGGCGGGCGCGGTCAAGCGACTGGCGGGGGCGGGGGCGGCGATGCGATGAGCGAGGCGGTCGCGAGGAGGATCAGTGCCGTGCCCATGAGCCGTCATCGCGACACGACGCAGCGTGCGCACGCCGCTGAGCCGGTGGGTCTTCCGTGCGCTGGTGCGGGCATGGCGCGATGAAGCCCCCCCGCACCATGCGGCAGTCGAATTGCATCGACGTCGCAGACGAAAGGGGTGTTCTATCATGGCGAAGGTACTCTTCATAGTCAGCGGAGCCACATACTGGGTGCTGAAGGACGGCACGAGGTACGCAACCGGTTACTGGGCCGAGGAATTCGCGAAGCCGTACAAGATCCTCACCGACGCCGGCCAGGAGGTCGTGGTGGCGACGCCGAACGGCGTGACCCCGAACGTCGACATGATGAGCCTCCGTCCTGCGATGGCGGGAGGGGTGGACGGCGCCCTCGAGCTGGAGTCCATCATCCGGTCCGCGGAGGTGATGCGGCGACCGCTCAAGCTATCGGACGTCCGGCTCGAGGATTACGACGCGGTCTACGTGCCGGGCGGCCACGGCCCGATGTCGGACCTGGCGTTCGACGCCGACGTGGGACGGTTGCTGACCGCGCAGCTCGCCTCGGGCAACCCTCTATTTATCGTGTGTCACGGCCCTGCCGCGATGTTGGCTACGAGAATCCACGGCGTATCGCCGTTCAAGGGCTACCGGGTCACAGGCTTCACCAACAAGGAGGAGGAGGCCGTCGGGGTGGCCCCGAGGGCGGCTTGGCTGCTCGAGACCGACCTCAAGGAAAAGGTCGGTGTCGACTTTAGTGCGATCGAGATCTGGAAGCCGTACATGGTCGAGGACCGAAATTTGGTCACCGGGCAGAACCCCGCCTCGGCTGCGGTTCTGGCCAAACGGCTACTGGAGGTCCTCGGTGAGCGCGCCTCGCGGAGACCAGGCCGAGTCACTGGCCCCGCGGTCCAGTCGCTCAGTCACAGCACGTAGGCGAGCCCTCCGGTCCCCAAGCTTCGCTGCGCGACTCATGTGCAACCGTTCGGGCGCCCAGCTTGACGGCGAGCGCCCGAAATCCTTGACGGCCCTCACTGGGCCTCGACGCTCCTTATCATCACCTACGACGAGCACGGCGGCTGCTACGATCACGTTTCGCCACCAACGACGAGCACGGCGGCTGCTACGATCACGTTTCGCCACCAACGACGAGCACGGCGGCTGCTACGATCACGTTTCGCCACCAACGAACGCCGTGCCGCCCGATGCTACGCCAGGGACTACGGCTTCGACTTCAAGCGGTTTGGCCTCCGCGTTCCGACGGTTCTCGTCTCGCCTCTCATCGCGCAGGGTACGGTTTTCCGCACGCTCGGGTCCGTGCCTTTCGATCACACGTCGATCCTGAAAACGGTCGAGAAGCGCTGGAACCTGCCGCCCCTGACCGCACGGGACGCGGCGGCGCCAGACCTCGAGGCCGTGTTGACGTTGGCCACGCCCCGGACAGACGATCCGCTCCAGGGCGTGGTCGTCCCGACCTCAGGTGCATCGCCGCATAGCTCGCAGGATCCGCCGACTCACCTCCAGGAGGTCCACGCTGCGGCGGTTGCCATGCTTCCTTTGCCTGACGGCCCCGGCGGCTTGGATCAACCGATGCCCACGTTGAAGACCGGCGCCGACGCTGACCGGTACATCCACGATCGGACCGAGGCGTGGAAAGCGGGCCGAAAGCGTCGCTCCGAATAGGGCTTGCGATGGGGAGAGGGCCCGAGCGACGGGAGGACTCCATGCTGACCAAAACGAAGTTGTGCACAGGTCGAGGCCGACTACACCCCTTTCGCGTGGTGTTCAGGCCGCGCTCGATGAGCCCGACGAGGGAGTGAAGTTTTGGAGCCGGGTGCCGAATCGGCAGCTACCAAAACAGCTATTGCAACGGCAGCTCGGCGGGGCTCTTTTCCGATGGCGAGATATGTAGGGAGGGTTGTTGTCCTTGCCGCTAAGTCGACGACGAGCGCGAGCTCGCCCGCGTCGACTCAGGGAAACGCGTCCATCGAGGCGTATGCGTACATACCAATCGAGAAGTTCCAATAAATGTACCCGTCGGACGACGGCGCGACAGACGGCTGGAGCGCGTTTTCGGCGATGGTCGCGAGCGTACGCGTCGTCGCGCCGATCACTGTGACGCTGCGCCCTTGCATGTTCGAGCCGTTCCATCCGCTGACGTAGCCTTGGTATGTGACGCAAACCGCCGCCACCGTATTGAACTTGTAGGTCGTGTTGAGCTTCGTCATCGGGATGACCACCGCGCCGGGGCTACACCCCACGGGGCCTGCGTCCGAAGCCGGTGTCGCGGAATCCGCGGGGGAGGCGTCGGGAGCGGCCGCATCGTCCGGAACGGTCGCATCGGGCGGCGCCCCCGAATCCTGCGCTGCCGCCGCCCCGTCGGGCGCAGGCGCATCGCCCGCGGTCGTCCCCCCCGCATCACCCGGCTCCCCGGAGGTCACGTCGGGCCCGGGCTGCGCGTCCGTTGTACCGCTGTCTGCGACCGCGGCCTCCGCAGCCCCATCGGACTGGGTCGCAGCGGACCCGCTGGCGTCGGTTACGTCGGAGACCCCCGCCTCGGCCGGCCCGTCGCTCTCGGCGCCGCCGGCGGGCCGCTCTTTGAGGCTGCCGTCGTTGACGATCGCCTCGCAGCCGGCGAGCCCGAAGCCGGCGATGAACAGGCTCACCCAACGAAAACCCCCGTGCCCATCGCCGCCGGTCACCATGTCGAACCAATGGCGATGCTTCCGCCCGACGGCGTGACTGCGCTGACGACTCGGACGCCCGACGTCGTGCCTTTTCGGTCTGAGAAGATGACGAGAGCCGCTCCGCTCGCGAGCAAGATGCTCCCCGCGATCCAGCCTGCGTCGGACAGGATGGCGGCGGTCTTGATTCCGCCGATCGAACCCGGATCGCAGTAGTTGTCGCTCGTACAGTGGGCGGCGCTCTTGTCGGCGAGCGCCGCGATGCCCGAGATCGCCCCCACGCCGAGCCCTGCCATTCCGGCCCCGGCGAGCATCCAGCCGAGTGTTCTCCAGCCCGGCGCGCTTCTGGCGTCCGCCGGCAGCGCGGGCGGGGGCTGCGACGAAGGGCCGAGCACGGTCGAAAGACTCTGGCTCTTTTCGCCCTCTTTGACGAGCACGCGGAGGTCGGCCGGGGCTCGACCGTTCGCCTGGAACCGGAACGTGTGCAGCCCGGGATCGATGGGCAACGCGAGGCCGTCGATCTTCGGCAAGAGCGGCTGACCGTCCACGCTGACGCTCACGTCGACGAGGTCGGCGCCCCGCGCGTCCTTCGCGGAGAGCACGACGGTCGGAAGCGCGCGCTGCACGTCCTCCAGCCAATTGATGCAGTCGGCCTGCACGACGGTGGGGCACCGCGGGGCGGCGCACACCAAGAGCTCTTCGCGGGCCTCGACGAGCTTGTGGGCGTCCCGCAGCGTCTGTCCTTTGGAGGCCGATTCGAGGCAGATGGCTCTGTCATCGGAGAAGGCTGGCCGGCCGAAGAGCAAGATCCCTGAGGCGACAAGCGGCGCCCACAATCCTTTTCGCATAGGTCGATTCGCAAATGCTATAGACACTCGATCTTGTAGTGATGCTGACCGGTCGAGTCGAGCACATAGGGTGGGATACAGTTGATTCTCGGCGCGGGCGGGCGGGCCGCAGACGTTGGGGCCGAGGCGGCCGACGGCTGCATGAAGTTCGCCGACGATGGCTCATTGGGCGCTCGGGACAGCGCGTCGGCGTGGTCCGCGGCTCGGGAGGGAGAGGGATGAAGGTCCGAACCGTCGATGGTCGGGACTGAAGGCGAAGCCGCTGCGCGCGGCTGCACAGGTTCGGGCGCCAGCGCCGCGCGATTGGCAAACTTTTGCGCGTCGCGGTGACTTCCCACGCCCGGGCGCCTCGCCCAGGACATGGTTGCGGCGATCGCCACGCCCGCGGCCAGCGAGAGAACGCCCGTTGCGACAAGACTCCGCGAACGGCGGGGCGGCGACGACGAAGGACCCCGCTCGACGGGTTGGACAGCCGGGTCCGGAGGCGGCCCCGCCCAAACCGAATCGGATGCTCCGGCCACGCGGACCTGGGGCTCGGCGCCGCCTGGGACGCGAGACAGGATTTCGAACCGCGCCCGCGTGTCAAGCGGTGCAAAGGGCAAAAGGGCTCTCGCGAGTTCACCGACAGTTTGGAATCGTTGTTCGGGCTCCTTTTCAAGGCACTTGAAGATCAACGCTTCGAGCTCGGCCGGCACTTCGCGTCGCACATTTCGGAGCGAGGGCGTGGGCTCGATTGCAATCTTGATGAGGACGTCCGCGATGCACTCGGCCTCGAACGGGGGACGGCCGGCCAGGAGTTCGAAGAGAATGATGCCGAGCGCCCAGATGTCGGCCCTTCCGTCGATGGAAGAGGACGCACGCACCTGTTCGGGCGACATATAGGCAGGCGTTCCCATCGGGGAGTTGTCGCGCGTGATATGCCCACCGGCCGCCGGCCCCAGATCGACCATCTTCGAAATTCCGAAGTCGAGCACCTTGATCGAGCGCGCGCCGTCCGCCCCGCGAATGCGAAAGAGATTCGGCGGCTTGAGATCGCGGTGGACGATGCCGGCGGCGTGCGCCTCGGCGACCGCGACGCACGCTTGGAGGACGAAATGGACCGCTTCGTGGATGGGGAGGACCCCCGCCCTTTCGAGGACGGCCCCGAGGTCGTCGCCTTCGAGGTACTCCATGACCATGTAGGGCGCGCCGTTTGGGAGCGCGTCCACATCGCGGACGCGGACGACGTGCTCGCTTTTGATCTTCACCATGGCGCGCGCCTCGCGGGAGAAGCGTGCGACCGCCTCTGCGTTGCGCAGGGCTTCCGGCTGCAGGAATTTGAGTGCGACCCTTTCGTCGAGCTGCAGGTGGTGGGCGACGACGACGACGCCCATCCCGCCGGCTCCGAGCAAGCGCTCGATCCGGTACTTGCCCGCAACCACGTCGCCCTCTCGGACTCCAATCGAGCTGAAACTATCCTGCGCCACGCGTTGCGTTCTCTCGCGAGGCGGGGTCGGCCGAAGACGAGCCCGCACCCCAGCTGTCATTTGACGCCCGAATCCAGCGTCGTCAAGCTCGTGGTAAACCGAAGCGTGTCCCCCCGACTTCGAGGCCTTTGCGATGCCGTTTCGAACGGGCGCGCCCCTTCTTGGTCGCGTCCGCCATACGGCGCGCGCTCATGATGGACCTCCGCCGACCCCGTACACGGTCACGCCCTTCTGCCATCGTCTCGTTCAAGAAATTCAGCCCGACCGGACGTTCTCTTCCAATATGTGGAGGCACCGCGCGTGAGCGGTGTTCGCCTATCGCAGCCCAGCGGTTCCGGGGCAACGCCGTTCGGAACGGGACCGCGGTTCATCACCCGCGACCGCGGCGACGAATTCGATGCGGTCTTCGATCCGGTCACCACGGGCCGGGCCATTCGCGTCCTGCGAACGGCCGTGCGAGCCCCATCATCTCCTCTAACCGCAATTCATCAGTCGGATCTTGATTCGCAAGTGATTTCGATCATTTGTGTGCATGATGCATGACATGGATTGACGACGCGCATTGGGATTATCCAAACGCGGAGTTGCTGAACGACGCGAGCCCATCGAAGTAGTCGGAACGGAGTCACGAGGCGTGAGTTTGGACCGCCCTGTCCTGCCCTGTCCCGTCCTGCCCTGTCCCGTCCTGCCCTGTCCCGTCCTGCCCTGTCCCGTCCTGCCCTGTCCCGTCCTGCCCGAGACGCCCATGGCTTCAGCTGGCGTCAAGAAGAAAAGGCCGCCCCATACAGCCGGCCCGCGTCAGGCTCGCGCCCTCGCTGGGGGGACGGGGGAACGCATCGCCCGGGGGTTTCAAGAGATGACGCAGGCGCAGCTCGCCGAGGTCACCGGGGTCGTCCGGCCAACGCTCTCGAGCATCGAGAGCGGGCGTTCATCGCTCGGCGCGGAGCGCGCCAACGCTCGCCCGTGTGGCACGAAGCGCGATCGGCTACAAATCGGGATGGATATCCTCACCCACCACTCGGCGATGGCTCGCTACAACCGCTGGATGAACGAGTCGCTGTATACGCACGCCGCGGCGCTCACCGACGATCAGCGCAAGCGCGACGTGGGCGCCTTCTTCGGGTCCCTGTTTGCGACACTCGACCACATCCTTTTCGCGGACAAGGTGTGGCTCTCCAGGTTCGGCGCGTGTGACCCGCCCAAGCCGCGATTCCCGAACAATCGCATCCACGACGATTTCGACGCGTTGTACGCAGACCGACGCGCGACGGACGATGCGATCGATCACTTCATCGCAAGCCTCACGGTCGACGCGCTCGATCAAGAGATGCGCTACGCGAATCTCCGCGGTGATCCCTGGGCCCACCCGACGTGGTGGGCCGTGTCTCATTTTCTGAATCACGGCGTGCATCACCGTGGGCAGGCAACGACGATCCTGATGCAGCTCGGAGTGGACCCCGGCGTCACGGACCTGCTGGCGATGCTCCGCGCCGAGAAGAGCTGATCGCCCGTACGCCGCCATCGCCGCCATCGCCGCCATCGGGACGACGGCGTCGTCCGCCCAATCCACGCCAAATGCAATCGCGTGAAATGGCTTCGCGCCCATTCGGGTGCGACAGGTATTGAACGTCAGGTCCGCCAACACGTAGCGTACTCGAAAAGCTCAGCCATTCGCGGCCCGGTCTCACCCCGAGCGGCCATGATTTAGCGATCGTCGCTTCGCGAAGCGCTGGACGGGACCACGGTTCGCATACACGCCGCGCGGGAATTGATCCGGAAATGCCAGCGGAAATGCCATTGGGCAATGGAACCGGTCCATGCGTTGGCGCGTGGGCGGCGCAACTCGGAGGGGGGCACCATGAGGTCGTTTCATTCAAGAACGAAGATTCGGCTTCACGCCGCGGCGCGAAAAGTCGTCCGTCCCCGCTCGCTATTGGTTCTATTGGCCGTCGCTGCACTGCCGGTTCTCTCCGTTCTTTTCCTTGAGTACTTCTGGGAATTTCGAGACGATTCGCCGTCGAGGGGCGCGATCTCGAGCTCCAAGGGCGAGTTTGGAGACGGCTACGACCGCGTAGAATATCTGGATCAAAACTGGAGCCAGCGCGAAAGCTCCTGGTTTTACGAGGTCAACCAAGGCTCCGACCTCTTGCCCTATGACTTCTTTCTGTCCCTCACGTCGGCCGGACAAGACGAACCGCTGCGCTCGGACGCCAATTTCCGTCGCTGGCGATACTTGCGGCAGGTCGCTTCCGCAGCCAACCCCGACGCCTTGCCGGTCGGCTTCGCGCAGGACCCATACGAGGGACGCCGGTATCTGGGCCTCACGTGCGCGGCCTGTCACACAGCCCAAATTGACTATCGCGGAGTCGCTCTGCGCATTGATGGCGGCCCATCCATGGCCGACATGCAAACGTTCCTCCGCGACCTCGTCGCGTCCATTGCGGCGACGGCAAAGGTCGACGCGAGCGGCGCGTGCACCGACGACGTCTGCAAGCGCTTCGTCGCACGCGTCCTTGCGCTCGGCGACTACAAGACGGAGAAAGAGGTCACGCGCGACTTGCTCGCGACCCAAGAGCGGCTCGTCGTGGACCAAATGGCCAACAATGGCCCGGGCGACACCCAAGAGACGCCCTACGGGTACGCGCGTCTCGACGCGTTCGGCCGCATCTACAACCGGGTGCTGGACCGTGTCGTCCAAAGGGACGACCTGGCCGGGATTTTGCCCGACGTATTCGACTCCGACGAGCTGCCGGGCGTTCAGCAGGCGCTGAAGCCGGTGCTCGAAGGATCGCAAGACGACGAGGTCGTCGAGCGTGCGTTCCCGTTGCTGACCAAAGACCAGCAAAAGAAGCTAATCAAAGGCTTCTTCAATCCGTCCACCGCGCCCGTGAGCTATCCGTTTCTCTGGGACACTCCGCAGCACGATTACGTGCAGTGGAACGGCATCGTCTCGAACTCTGACCTCGGCCCGATCGGACGCAATGCGGGAGAAGTCATCGGCGTCTTCGCCACGCTGAACTGGCGCCGCGAGAACGGTATTTCGCTCTCGTCGGTTCTGAGCGGACAAGGATTCAGCGGCCAACATGTCCGCTACGAATCCTCAGTCTACGTACACAATTTGCGCCGCATTGAGGCTTTGATTACGAAACTCTGGTCGCCAAAATGGCCTGAGAAGGTTCTCGGCACGATCAATCCGGGGTCCGAGTATAACGGCAAGATTCTGTTCGAGAGGTATTGCGTGAGCTGCCACGCAGAGATTGACCGCAAGTCACCCCAGCGTCGCGTCGTCGCGAGCATGACGAAGTTCTCAGAGGCCAACACGGATCCGGCGATGGCCGCGAACAGCGTCCGGGATTCTGGCTATTCTGGCATGCTGCGCAATCAGTACGTCGAATTTGCCGTCGGCAGCCTGCTGATCGACCGGAGGGCCCCCGTCGCCGCGCTGCTGACCCAAGCCACGCACGGCCTCATCGCCGAGCCGTACCCGAACGCCAATATCTTTCGCCGTGTGGCCGACTGGGTGAGCGACCTCGCCACGGCGCTCTTCACGAACAACATCAAGCTGTCGATCAAGGCGGGCAACTACGACCCGGATACGACGGCGGTGCCGTTTTCGTCGCTCCTTGCGTACAAGGCCAGGGCCCTCAACGGCGTCTGGGCGACCGCACCTTATCTGCACAACGGGTCGGTCCCGACCCTATACGATTTGCTCTTGCCAAAGCGCGTGAAGGGCGATCCAGACGGAGAACAATATCGCCCGGACACGTTCGTGGTCGGCTCCCGAGAGTTCGATCCCGTCAAAGTGGGCTTCATCAGCCAGGGGTACGACGGCTCCGTGTTCGACACGAGTTTGCCGGGCAACAGCAACGCGGGACACGAGTACGGGACGATTCACGACGTTTGCGTCAAGAGCGCACAGGTCAGGCCCACGACAGCGGACGATCCGCCGGGCAACAGCGACGCGGGGCAGGAGCACGGCGCGATTCGCGACGAGTGCGTGAAGAGCGCCCGCGTGAAGCCGATGACGGCCGACGAGCGACGGGATCTGCTCGAGTACCTGAAGGCCGAGTGAAACGAGCCCTCAAGCGGCAATGAAAGGGACGGTGTGCGCATGAAGAGCTACCTCGAAGCATTCGACGACGCGCCCGAGGTCAAAAAGTTCGCGCTCGTGCGCCAGTGGATTGATTCGGAGGCCCTGCCCTTCTTCAAAGAACTTCGGGCGAAGCGTCCGGTCCTGGTCACGCCGCTCTGCACGCTCGTCGCGCGCTACAGCGACGTGACGGACGTGCTCGGTCAACCCAAAGTGTTCACGACGGCCCTCTATGTGCCGAAGCAAAGCAACGGCGCTTATCTCATGTCGCACGACGACGATGCCCTTCACACGCGCGAAAAGGCCATCATGCAGGGCCTCTTGAACCGCGACGACTTGCTCGCCATTCGCGCCTTGGTCGCGTCGCTTTGCAACGAGATCCTCGACGGCGCGACGGATCACCGCCTCGAAGCGGCCTACGGCTACTGCCGGGCCGTGCCGTCGGGTCTCGTGCAGGACTACTTCGGCCTGGCGGGCGTCCCTCGCGACAAGCTTGTCGAGTGGAGCTACTGGGCACAGTACGACACCTTTCACAATCAGCCGTTCGATCTCCGGACGGACGCGGAGAGCAAACGCATTCGTGAAACGCACGCCAAGACGGATGAGGAGCTCGCGAAGTACATCACCGAGCTCGTCGCCCACGGCCTGTTCGTGACGAAGATCGGTACGCCGCTGCACTGGATTCGAAGGCTCATCGCAAGGTTCTCGAAGAATTCGAACGCGTTGACCGACAACATCGTCGGACGCATGCTGCGGACGAGCTTCCCCGGAGAGGTCGAGTTCGACCTGGAGCGACTGGGCGTGAACGCGTCCGGTCTGCTCATCGGCGCCGTGGAGACGACGGCACGGGCGGTGGCGCAGGTCGTTCAATATCTCTTGGATCGGCCCGAGTGGTTTGCGCACGCGAAGGAGGCGGCGAGCCTGCCCGACCCCGCCCGGTTCGACGGCATCGTCTGGGAAGCCTTGCGCTTCGTGTCGCCCTTCCCCTACACATTCCGCCAATGCGCGGTCGAAGCCGTGGTCGGCCAGGCGACCGACCATGCCACCGTCGTGCAGCCGGGCACGTTCGTGCTTTGTCTCACGCAGTCGGCGATGTTCGACGAAACGGCGTTCGTCGATCCGGATACGTTCATCCCAACCCGCAATTGGTATCACTACTTTCACTTCGGGTTTGGAAGCCACGAGTGCTTGGGGAAATACATTGGAATGGTGATGATCCCGGAAATGATCCGTCAGCTCTTCCTGCGAGCCGACTTGAAGGCACTCGAACGAATCGACTATCGAGGAGGACCGTTCCCCGAGCACTACGAGCTCAGCTGGGCGGGGTGACGCGCCGAAAGGAGGCGCCCGCAAGCGGCCGTGGTCCGAGGCGGCTGTGGCGTAGGAATCGACAACGACGAAGGCGCCGCAGCCGATCAGGCGCCGGCGCCACGATCCGTGACGCGGCCCGCCGCCTGCTTTCCTACTGCCGCAAGGGTCCGGCCGGCTGGCGCGTCGTCCCGTGCTCCAGCGACGCTCTCTCACCCGGCCTCGCCGCCTCCCCATTGCGTGCGCGGCCAGGCTCGTAACCCGGTGCGTTTGCGGCAATCGAGAACACGCCGGCCAAAGGCAGCATCAGCGCGTAGCGTCCCTGCGCATCCGCCGCGACACATGTCGCTTGGGGGATTCCGGCGGAATCGGATTCAGAATCGACCGCGCAGATGCGCGCGCCGGGAACGGGCTGGCCGTCAGCGCCCCGGACAAGCCCCTGAAGAACAGCCGGTCCGATGGCGGAGCTGCCGGCGCGCTCGCGCAAGGTGGCCCCCATTCGCTCGCTGCTCCCTGCTAGCTTGGGTGGCGCCTCGCGCGCCACCCAGACCCCCCACGTCAGAAGCAGTGCCCCCGCCACGAGGAGAACGGCGGCCAACGTCCATTTGCGACGCCTCATGGCTTGCTCCGCAGACGAATGGAAGCCACGACCGCTGTGCGCGGACAACGCCCGCCGCCGAACCCGACGGCGACGTCGGCGTCGCGTGATGGGCGATGGTTTCAGTTTTAGCCTGTGCGCACGCAACAAGAACCCTGTAAATTGGGCCAGCGAATTTTGCGGGGGGGGTCGGCAGGACTCGATGAGGCGGCGCCATCGCCGCGGAGCCGAGCATGCGGCTGCGCGACGTGGACGGTAGGGCAATCGTTTGCGTTGCCGCCATAGTCATTTTTCCTGCTGATCTGGATCCTCGCCTCACAGCGCGTTCGGGGCTCGAAGACAAGTGATCCCGTGGAGGCCCGGTCGAGGCGCACTCCGTCGCGGCCGACGACGCGCCGTTTGACCTCCAGGTTCCCGCGTCCGCGCCATCGGGCGCTATAGTGCTCGCCGCAACGCAGGAGGACGTGGAATGCGAGAATTGTTCTCTATTGCGGGTTCCGATTCGGAATGGCTAGAGCGGGCTTCGGGCGCGATTCTCAACGTGCTCGGGCCGGCTCGCGCCGACTGGTGGAGCACCATTTGGGACCTGCACGATGGCGCAGTCGCAGCGACGGTGGGGGCCTGGAACAGCGACCGGGGCGAGCGCATGGTGTCCGTTTTCCCCCGGACGACGCTTCCCGACCTGAACGAACGTCTGCGTCGCGCTGGCGGGCTGACGTCCGTCACCGCGTCGGGGCTGTGGACCGAAGCTTCGCGTGATTTTTTCCGCGACATTCGTTGCGAGGATGCGACCGCGGCGACGTGCGGGGACCTCCGCACGGGCCTGGTCGTCGGGCGCCTTCTACCGAGGAAAAGCCCGCAGGCGCTCGGCAATCGCCGGGCCCTGGCTCCTGTCGTACGGGCGGTATCGATTGCTTGGCGTGCTCGACGGACGCTGCGCTGGGGAGGTGCGGCGGAAATGGCAGACGCCGTCTTGTCGCCGCGCGGAGAGGTCCTTCACGCGTCTGGGCCCGCTTCGGATCCATCCGTTGTGCAGGTTTTGCGCGCCGCAGTGGCCGAGCGTGAACGCGAACGCAATTGCAAACGCCCCGCCGACACCCTTATCGCGTGTTCGGCGATATGGACGAAACTCGTGAGCGGCCGGTGGTCCTTGATCGATGACTATGAGGACGGTGGGCGCAGATACATCCTCGCCGTGCGAAACGACGCGTACGCGAACGAGTTCATGCTCAGCGCGGCCGAAGCGCGGACGATCGAACTCAGTGTGCTCGGGCGCTCCCCGAAGCAAATGGTGGATGAGCTCGGCGTGTCCATCTCTCGTGTGTACGCGCTGCGTCACTCCGCGCTCCGGAAACTGTCGGCACGGAGCATCGCCGACGTCATTGCGCTTGCCCGTCAACGGCCCGCAACGTTTTTCGGCCGCATCCCCTTGGGACAGGACGCACTCATCGCCCTTCGCGGGCCTGCCGTCGAGCAAGACCTGTCCGTCCTCAGCGCTGCGGAGCGTGAGGTCGGTCGCGACTTGCTGCGAGCGGTGCCCCAACGCGACATCGCGCGACGGCGTGGGCGTGCGCTCCGAACGGTCGCAAACCAGGTTCGAAGCATTTATCGAAAGCTTGGCGTCTCTGACCGAAATGAATTCGTCACGCTCGTGCGGGCGGGGACAAGGCCGCGTCGTCACTAGCACGACCCCATCGAGACCCGCATCGGGCGCTCGCGTACGTCGAGCGGACTGCCGTGCGGGTCGATGCGCTCGTGAGGCCGCGCAGAGGTCTTCTCGCCGATGCGCGAAGCGCACGCGCAGGACCTTCGCCTCCTCAGGCGTTGGCGTCTTCAGGACGCGGTCTGCGACGGGTGCACGGCGATGGTCGCGCTCATCGTGTGTGATTCACCAGGAGCAATCGTCACGGCGTTTTCGGCGGTGTTGGCCGTCTCGACGCAGGCCATTTGGGTCCACTCGTCGTCGCCGAAGTCCTTCATCGCCGCCGCCTTGGCCATCCACGGGTTCCACACGACGGTCGTGGCGGAGCCCGACTTGTCGACGACGATGCGTCGCGACAAGATCGGGTCGTCGATCGTCACGACCCCGCGAGCACTCGGATAGACGCGATCGGTCTCCCGCATGATCGCGATCGGCGCGGGCTCGCCGACCTTGCGCGCGGCCCCCTCGGTCTTGTCGAGGTACGGCGTTCCTTCAAGCCCGCGGATCGAAACGCGGCGTGCATCGCCCACCGCGAAGTACGAGTGAAAGGCCTCCTCGATGACCATGGGAACCGAGCCTCGGTTGAGCAATGTGAGGCCGATCTGCAGGCTTGCGTCGACCGTGACGGAGAGGACTGCGGCGAAGTCGTGGGCGAAGTAGCGACGCGTGTAGTCGCTGGCATCGAGGCGCAGCGTGGCGCGCGCACGCCCGCGATCGTCAGGCGACAGGTCGGTGACGTGCCAGGCCAGGAGACGGGCAAAGCCGTGGGCCGGTGCGGCCGGATCGTCCGGCTTCGCCCCGAACCATGGAAAGCAGATCGGCACCCCGCCCCGAATCGGCTTTCCCGGGGCACCGGCCTCGAAATGACTCTCGCGGCTCACAAAGAGAACGGGCCGCGCGTCCCTCGGCTGAAAGTGCGTGACCTGCGCGCCGTGCAAGTACACATGGGCGACGCCCTGGTCCGCTTCGAGCACGACGCGCTCCAGCCCGCCCAAGCCTCGTTCCATGTGCGCATCTCCTGACGGCATGTTGCGTCCGAAGATACCGCGAGCTCCGGCCCACGCGAGACGATCAATTCGAACGAGACGTTCGAGCTCGCGATGCCGCGCGCGTGGCGCGCGACGACCCCCTGCGGACGCCCCAAGGTCGTCCAGCTTGGGCAAGGGCGGCTGCACCAGAGCGTCGTGGCGACCTCTCCGGTCGGCCACACGCTGAGCCGAGCCGTGCCGGTCAAGATCGATCTCCGCCAGGACGCAGCCAACCTGGCATGTCGTCGGCGCGTAAGCACTCCGTCACAGACGCCGCCGAGCCGGCCTGGGCAGCCAAAACTCATGAGATCGATAGGAAAATCTGTACGGTCCCTCGGGACTCGGCGGCGTAGGTTCGGTCGCGACCGGGTATCGCCGCCCGTCGCGCTGAAGCTCGATCGCAGCTGCCAAGGAGATCCGCATGTCCGACCCGCTCGTGCTCAACGGAAATCGCCCGCTCACCAGCCCCTATGTGTTCTCGGCCTTCGTGGCGCGATCCGCAGCGACTTTCAGGGCCTGCGCGAGGACCGCCCCACCAGCGCGCCGGAGGGCTTCGTCCGCATGCGATGGGGCATACTCAATGGCGGGGCAGGAAAAAAGAGTCAGGCCCGGCACGCCCGGCCCGTAACAACGGGCGCGTAGAGCCGCTCGTCTGCTGCGCCGGCCAGCGACGATTGAATGTCGCTTATGGGAAGGGTAACGTCCGGACCGCACTCGGGGTCCTTTGGGGCCGGGGGAGGCGTGCGCATGCGAACGGCACCGGCACCCAATATTCCTGCGATTCCGGGGATGAATCCAGGTGCGTTCCTGGCGGGCGGCGGGGGCGGAGGGGGCCAAGGGAGCGGCGACTCAGGCGGCGCCGATGGCAGCGGAAAGGGGGGCCAAGGACAGGACGGCGGCAACGACGCCAACGGCGGGGGCAACGGTTCAAGGGGATGCGGGGCGGGCTCGGGCGGTTCCTGTCCGAATTGCCACGCAGGCGCGCAAGCGGGCGATCCCATCGACGTCGCGACCGGACGCGTGTTCACGCTGCCGACGCTCGATGTCCGCCTCTCGGGTCCCTTGCCTCTCGAGATCCACCGAAGTTACAGCTCGCACGCCGCGTCTCGCGACGTCGGGCTCGGATACGGGTGGATTCACTCTTTGGCGTGGGAACTCGTCGTTCGCACACGCGAAGTCGATGTCTGGGACGACAACGGCACAATGCTCCGCATCGACCGACCGCGCGATCCAGGTGACACGGTGGTCGGACCGAAAGGCCGGCAGTTATTCCGCGAGACCTGGGGGTATACGCTCGAAATCGGCGGGCTACGCCGCCTTTTTCAGCGCGAAGGTGGCGATGGTAAGACGTATCGCCTCGGGGCCGTTGAAGACCGGAACGGCAATCGGATCACGCTTCGGTACGACCCTCAAGGGCACCTTCGTGAGATCGAGGATTCCGTGGGCCGGATCGTTCGTGTTCGTCTGACCCCCGATGGGCGCATCGGCGCCTTCGAGGTCAAGAACGCGCCGGAGCAAGGACGCTGGGTCCGGTTTGCCGAATACCGCTACAACGAGTCGGGCGACCTCGTTACCGTCACCGACGGCTGCGGCAACGCGGCCCGGATGGACTACCACGAAGGCCATCTGCTGAAGTCCGTCACCGAACCGGACAGCCTCACCTTCCACTTCGTCTACGACCGCCAGGGCCGATGCACGCAGAGCTGGGGCGCGCTGCTTGACGGGCGCGTGCCGGGCCTCTCGAGGGACGCGCCGGCACTTCTCGCAGACGGCGTCACGCGCGCCAAGGGATTTCTTCACTGCAAGATCGAATATGGTGCCGACGGATATCGTGAAATCGTCGATTCCGTACAAGTGCGGCGCGTGTTCATCAACCCGTTCGGACTGGCCGATAAGACGGTCTCCGGCGGTCACGTCGTCGCGCGCAGTTTCGACGAGAACGGATTCATCATCGGGCACAGCGACGCGCTCGGGGCTACGACGTCGATGACCCGCGACCGACGTGGGAATCTGCTGTCGTTGACCGACGCACTCGGCCATACGAAGCACATTGCGCGCAACACCGCCGGTCAGATCGTCGAAGTGCGCGACTCGCTCGGGGTCATCCTGTCGGTGAGCTACGACGGCCGCGGCAATGCCATCGAGATTCGCAAATCCCGCGGCGAGCTGACGACGAGGAAGTACGACCCTCGCGGCAACATGGTCCGCCAGGTGCTCGCGAACGGAGCGGAGTTTGCATACGAGTACGACGTCCACTGCAATCTGACGCAGGTGGTCGAGCCGGGCGGGCGGGTTTGGCAATATCGCTACGACTGGCTGGGGCAGCGCGTCGCGCAGACCGATCCTCGCGGCGCAGAAGTCCGGTACGTTCAGGACGAGTGCGGTCGCTGCGTGGCGATGTACTTCCCGAACGGAGGCATCGAGCGACGAACCTACGACGGGGTTGACCGAATCGTCCAGCTCGAGGAGCCCGACGGGCAGATATGGAAGATCGGCTATCTCATGCAGCACCGCACGCACGTCGTGCACCCGGGCGGCGCGATCATCCAGAACAGCTACGACCGCGAAGGCCGTCTCCTCGAAATTCAAAACGAGAAGGGCGAAATCCGCGCCCACTCGTTCAACGTCGACGGGCTCGTCACCGAGGTCAAGTCCTTCGACGGCCGGACCCAGCGGTTCGAATACGACGCCGCGAATCGCCTGAACGTTTACATCGACGGCAAGGGCGACAAGCGCGAGTACGTGCGCGATCTCCTCGGTCGGATCGTCGCAGTCCACTACCCCGACGGCACGGAGACCACGTTCAACTACGACCCGCGCGGACAGCTCATCGATGCGACGTACTCGGCCGGAAAACTCCACTGGGAACGCGACGAGGCGGGTCTGGCGGTCCTCGAAGTGTGCTCCTCGGCCGGTACGACCTGGACCGTCGAGAGGCAATACGATGTCCTTCGCAGCACCACGCGCCTTCGAACGACACTCGGCCACGACAGCGTGGTCGTTCGGGACGCTCTCGGCCGCGCGGCGCAATCGAAGCTCGACGGGACGGACAGCATCGAGTTTGCCTACGACCCGGTCGGACGCGAGTTGCGCCGGGTGTTCTCGCTCGGTGCGACCCACGAGACCGAATATGGTCTCGTCGGGCCATACGTGCGCCGACGCGTGACGGCCCCCTCCGGCGCGGCAACGGCCGAACCCGACCCCACCCCCGAGTGGGTCGGGCCGCGACCGACGGGCGCGACGGTGGCCAAAGCATTCCGCTATTCCCTCAATGGCCGGCAGGTCGCGCGCTGGGACCAGAGCTTCGGTGCGCTCGAGTACGAATACGACGCGCGGGAACAGTTGACTGCAACGCTCCGGTCGCGCGGAGCCTACGAGGAGACTTTTCGATACGACGAATGTCGAAATGTGTCCGAGGGGTCCGAGCGACGTGTGTACGGGCCCGGCAACGTTCTTTTGCGCAAAGGAAACGCCGAGTTCGTCTACGACCCGGACGGCGCTCTGATTGAGAAAATCACCCACGATACCCACAACGCGCCAAAGCGGTGGCGTTACGAATGGAGCGGCCAGGGCCGCCTGGCGCGCGTCTTGACCCCTGACGGCCTCGAGGTGGCCTTCGAATATGACCCGTTCGCACGACGGGTTCGCAAGGAGGTCCGCCGACGCGACAGGCTCGAAAGCGTGCTCGTCTCATCGACGGGATACGTGTGGAGCGACGATCGGATCATCCATGAGATCCAAGAACGGGCGTCCGAAAAGGGCGACCCCATCGTCCGCGAGCGGACGTACGCCTATGACCCGAACGACGGCGCGCCGCTCGGACACAAGGAAGACGTCATCTCGGGCTCGGAGCGGATCACCGGGTCTTGGGTCTACTACGTCAACGACCCGCAAGGCACGCCCGAGCACGTCGTCTCCGGAAGCGGCGTCGTCGTGGGCGAGATCCACCGTTCCGCATGGGGCTACGTTCCGCCGACGTCGGACGGCGCTGAACAAACCCCGCATCGCTTTCTCGGCCAATGGGCGGATCCCGAGACCGGTCTCTACTACAATCGGTATCGATACTACGATCCCGATAGCGGACGTTATATCAGCCAAGACCCGGCGGGGGGTCTGCCGGACCCGAACTTGTACAGCTATTGCCTCAACCCGATCGGCTGGGTCGATCCGCTTGGACTGGTGCACGCGGCGTCCGCCGTGTTCACGCCGGCAGACACCAACGTCCCCCCGATCGATCTAGGTACGACGACGTCGTCCTACGATAGCGAGCCCGACGACTTTTCACGAAGCTACAACCGGCAAAATGGCATCACGCCATGGCAAAATTTGACCAGTCGCGACGAGGGCGCGCTCACACATCGGACGTCGGATACCGAGCAACAATTTCTTCGCCAACTCGAAAATAGGGACGATGTCCGCCTCAAGGACGGAACGCTGACCATCAACGGTCGACTCCCTCCATGTTCGGCCTGCCACCGCGAAATGCAGTCGTTCGCAACGACCAATCAATGCGCGATCACGTACAATTTCCCGGATCCAAAGACAGGACAAGCGACTTCTCGTCACTACCCGACTGCCACGGAGCCATAGCGTAGGATGACGCCATGCTCGACCAACTCGATCGGATCGACTGGGGCGCCGTCCAGGACAGCTACGGGCCAGCAACGAAAGTGCCGGAGCTCCTCCGGGAGCTGCGAAATGTTGCTCCGGAAAAAAGGCGCGCGGCCTTTGGGCAGCTCGACAACCTCCTCAATCATCAAAAAACCGTGACGCCGGCCGGTGTGGTTGCAGCGCCCTTCCTCGTGGAGCTGTCCGTCGATCCAAGCACGCCGGACGCCGACCGCATCCTCGTTCTTCTGGGTGATTTGGCGACGGGCGGCAACCACGTGCGCGCGATTTCACACGGCTTCGACGTGCGCGGGCAGGACTTCGATCAAACCTCGAGCGACAATCCGTTCAAGCGCCTTCACCTCGCGGTGAGCGCCGGTATCGACGGCTACATTGCCGCCCTTTCGAGGCCGGAGCCAGCCGTACGCGTTGCGGCCGCATTCGTCATTGGCTTTCTCTCGCGCGTGGCCGAACGCTCCGTGGCCCATGTCCGGGTGCGTGTCGAGTCCGAGCGCGACGGCCGCGCCCGTGCGAGCGCGGTGCTCGCGCTCGGATTGCTCGGCGCGTATCTCCACTCGCAGGCCGATTGCGCGCTCATCGAGTCTCTCCTTTTGGATGCTTCACCACTCATCCGCTTTTCCGCAGCCGTTGCCCTGGCCTATCTCTCTCCGGCGGTCGTACCGCCCCGCGTACGCGACGAATTGCTTTCGTGGGCCGGACGAAAGAACGCCGATGTCGCGGGCTTTCCGTGGGGCGAAGGAGCGCTCGATCAATATGCGACGGTCGTGCTGACCGATGTGGCGGCACGGGTGTCGGATGTGGCGCTGCTCAAGAGTGCACTCGACGTCGCGGCGGGCAAGCCGACCGAATCCCGGGTCGCATGGGCGATGATCGACACCGTATTCTCGACCGACCGGGAGGAGTGGCCAGAGCCGCGGCTTGCCTCGTCGCTCAGCCTGGCACAGCGCGCGTTGTTGGAGGAACTCGTCTTGCGCAGGCTTGCCTCGAAGGTCGAGGGAGCCCTCGTCCGGCACGGTCTTTTTGCCGACGATGCCGCGCTCGAGCGATTCCTTGGCCTCGGTCCGCGAGCCGGAGGCCCGCTCGATCGGGTCGTCGACGGCCAACCGCTCTGGCGGCTGGCGCTCGCCGTCGTATCGGACCGCGCTCCGCGGGCCAAGTGGGTCGAAACGGCGCCGCGTTTGGGTACCGCCGACTCCGTGTTGGCCCTCTGCGAGGACGCTGCGGTCCCCCCTTACTCGCTCAGCCGGCCTTGGCCCAGGCCCATCACCTTCGATTGGGGGGCGCGTCAGGAGGGGCGCCGCAGGCTTGGGCAGCTCCTTGCGGACGCGTTGGGCACCCTTCCGGCAACCTTTCTCGAGGCTGCGGCCGACCGACGGCTCGCCTCGTCCCCGCAGGAGATGATGGCCTCGTCGCTCGTTATCGCGCTGTCGGACGCGCTCGACCGAGAGGGGCGCCTGCTTCATCCGCGCTTCGACCGGCTCTTGACCATCGCGGCCGAGGGCGAGTCGTTCTGGCCGGACTTGCGTCGGGTGCTCGAGCGCATTCCCGTCGGGCGTCGCGAGCCCATCGTGACCCAACTCGGCATGGATCACGTGCTCATCGCCGATGGGCAACGAAAGATGTCGATGCAAGCCCGCGGGGCCTGGAGATATGCCGACCTCGTCCCCACCCGGGCCATGGCCGAAAAGGTGATCGCGGCCATTCGGAGCTGGAAGGCCTCAGGCCCTGTTCCCAAAGAACGCGCCCTCGAGACGCTCGAGGCCATCGGGGCGCCCGCGCTCGAAGCACTGCAGGCCGCGTTGAACGATGCGACAGGCCCCGGCCGAGAGGTCCTCGAGGCCGCCGCGTCTGCGCTTGGCCGCGCAGCCCCGTCACGAGCACGCAACTGAGCGCTCCTTGCTCGGCGGCGAAATGCCGCGCCCCACGCCAGAGGCGTACTTCGAGCAGATGGTGAGCCGGCATCCGGACAGGCTCAATCGCGGGCCGCACTGGTACCAGCGGGGTCGGTCTGCTCGCGGCCCCGTGAGGACCGTGGCGACGGATTGGCGCGACGCGCGACTCGCACGCCTCGAGGCAAGACCTGGCGGTCGGTGGTCGCCCATGGATCGCTGAGCGATTCGTTTCCAAGACCCGCGCCGAGCTTCAGGAGTGCGCCGCGAGAAACAACGGGCCTGCGCGTTCGTCCGGTGCGGGTCGCCAGGGCTGTCGGCGGCCGTGGGTGTAGCATCCGGGTGAAGGGCCCTGGAGCATCGGACAATGAGCGCCATGCGTGTTCTTTTCGCCCTCTCGCTCCTCGGGACGGGCTGCGCCACTTTGGAGGCGAACGATCCGGAGGCACACGAGCACCCCCCGCGGCTCGAAGCCTGCATGGTTGACACGAACGGCCATGTGACCGACGCGGGCGGAATGCACGCCATGTGCTGCCCTCCCGAGTACGTGGCGGGTGGGAACCCGGGCACGAGCTGCCCTGACGGAACATGCTGCCACATCAGCGATGACATGCGGACTCCACCGGCTATGCCGATTGGGCCGAACCCCAATCCGCGTCCTTGGGGAGGGCCGGGGCTTCAATAGCCGGGCCGGAATGGTCCGCGACGTGGGCTGAGGATCTGTCGCCAGCACGTAGCGCTTGGGGCCGCCCGTGGTGAAAGGCAAGGGCCTGGTCACGGGAGGACCCAGCCCCTACCGTCTCGGGCGCTGATGAGCACGCCGCCGGTCTCTCGCGTCGACCGATGGTTTTCGCGTCCGGCGGCGTTGAAGATCGCGATCCTGGCTGGCGCTGTCCTCGCTCTGCCATCGCTTCGACTTGGCTTCTTTGCCGACGACGACGCGCTCATCGCGTACCTCGACAAGCGTGCCTCGTTCAACCCGCCCTGGTACGACCTTTACCGCTTCGTACCGGGCGACCCCAAGGGAACGCTGGCGCTCGTCGCGCACGGGCAGGTCGCCTGGTGGGCCGCACCAGGGCTGCGCCTTCATCTGGTCCGACCGCTCTCGAGCGCCCTCTTCGCGCTCGACCACGCACTCTACGGGCCGTCGCCGCTTGGCTATCACCTGCAGTCGTTCGCCTGGTGGCTTGCCTTTCTGCTGGCGGTGCGTTCCCTTTATGTGCGGATTCTGCCCGCACCCACGGCGGCCATAGGGGTCCTCCTCTTCGCGGTCACCGATGCCGCCGTGTACCCCTATGGGTGGATTGCTGCGCGACACACGCTCGTGGCCGCCGCGCCCGCCGTCTTCGCACTCACCGCGGCGGTTCGCCATCGCGAAGAGCGCTGGGTTGCTGGACGATGGCTCGCACCGGTGGGAATGATCGTGGGGCTTGCCGGCGGAGAGATGGCGCTCGGCGCTCTCGCTTTCTGGACCAGCTACGAAGTCTTTGGGCCGAGGCGCCCAACCGCCTGGAAGGACCGGCTGGCGTGCGCAGCCTGGCCGATCGCGATCGGCCTCGCATACCTTGCGCTCTACAGCGCATGGGAGGGTGGTGCCCGGGAGAGCGGCGGTTACGTGGACCCGACGAGCACTCGCGCCTTCGTGCTCGCCGCAGCCGTACGCCTTCCGGCGCTGCTCGCCGCTGCACTCGTGCACTTGCCCGCGGAGCTGGCGACGAGTGTGCCGGCGACGCCATTCATCGTCACAGCGGCCGCTGCGGTGGCGATGGTCGCACTTCTCTGGCGCGCGTGCCCCCTCTTCATCGCCGACGAAGAGCGCGCGGCGATGCGCTGGCTCGTTCCTGGGGCCTTCCTCTCGATGTTCGGCGCGCTCGGAGGCTTTCCGGGCTCGCGTGAGGTTCTCGTCGCGGACCTCGCTTGGTGCGCACTCGTCGCCGTCCTCCTTCGCCACGGATTCCGCGGGGGCGGTCGAACAGCCGTCGTTCGACGTGCAGTCACCGGCGTCTTGGCCGCCGTCCACCTCGTCGTCGCTCCGCTCCTTGGTGCCGGGACCCTCCTTGGCATCGCCGGGCTCACTCAGCAGGTCGCGGCGCTCGCCCGCAGTCCGGCCTATACCGACGGACCCACGGACAGGCACGTCTTCATCGCTCAGGCGAGCGATCCGATGGCCTTCCTCTATCCGCTCGCACTCCTCACGCGCGAAGGCCAGACCGACCGCGCGTGCTTCTCGGTCCTTTCTGCAGTGAAGAGCGACGTGCGCATCGCGCGAACAGGTCCTTCCACGCTCGAAATCGAGCCCACATCCGGCTCGATGCTCCGCGGGCCGTTCGAAACGCTGTACCGCGCGCCCGAGATCGGCCTCCACCCCGGCGACGAGGTGGTGGCCTGCGACGGTGTCATTCGAGTTCTCGCTGTCGACGCCGCGGCGCGGCCGACTCGCATCAGGCTCACCGTCACAGCTTCACTCGACAGCCCAGGCGTGCGCGTCGTCGTCTGGCGCGGCGGCGCACTGGCTCCCCTTCGTCTTGCTGTAGGCACGACCGAGATCATCCCCTGGACGCCGGGCCCGACGGGCCTCTTCTGACGGAAAGACGGGCCTCCGGCCTCTCGAGAGCTGCCTATAGCCTCGGAGGGGCTCTTCGCCCGAGCCACGAATTAGCGGGGGGAGAGCCGGTCTTTCCCGCGCTGCATGGCTCGCGGGGTCCATCGACCGGCGGTCGACAGCGCGATTGACCATCACATGCCACCGACGAGCACCTCGCGGGCGCGTCTTTCGTTGACAGTCTACGACCCGTCGAAGGCTGAACCATGACGATTGGTCGGGTGCGACGATGCGAAGGGTACCATCATGCAACTTCGAAATTTCGATTTGATACGCGATATGGTCTCCCGTGCCATCGGCAGCGGGACCACTGTGGAACCTTGGAGGGGGTTTGGAGGGGGTAGAGAGACCGGTTTTTGGTTTCGGACCGCCTACCTGCCCTGCCAACCGAACGGGCAGCTTTTCCGCATGCGGCGCCCCAGTCAGCAGGCTCTCTCTGCAGAGACACGCGCCCGCAATGCGCTCCTATTCGTGCAGCCTAATGGCAGTCGAATTGGCACATGCCATTGGTGCAACATGGCGTTACGATGTATGTGACACAGCTACAGGGCTCCTCGGCCACGCCGGCCGTGGCCGACGCAAACGCGGCCTGGTACTGCGACATGGCACTTTTGTTGATGGCCCCCGAATGGCAGCTGCGAACACACGCGGGGGCCGGGCATGAGGACACCTGCCCGACGGAGGCACAGTCGCTGTCGCCGTGCACGACTGATCGTAATCGGCGGCATGAATGGTGCTGCAAGGCGCGCCCGCGTGACACGGGCTGGGTCCTCCACCTGCAGCGGATCCGTCGGCGCAGTCAGCGGAAGGGTCGGTCGGCCCTCCACCCTCGGAGAGGCCGCTGCAACCCGCACAGACCATGAGCAGCACGGTCAACCTAAGCAAGACGACCGGCCCTCACAGGATAGCGCATCGCGGCGTTGATGCGATGGGGCCCGCAGCGACCGAGCGACGGAGGGGGCCCAGACCAACGCTTTTGGCGCTCGGAAGGCGTTTCGCCGGCGCGCGTGAAGGCGTGGCATTGTCCGCGGGGCGACCTGGCTCACGCGGATAGAGGCGCTACATCAGGGCCTATGCTCCAAAGCCGTGCGTGCGTGGCTCGCGCAGACGCCTTCTGTCGAGCACAGCAACTGCGCGCGCCCATCCTTCTCGCGCCGATGGCAGGGGCCTGTCCTCCATCGCTCGCCATTGCGGTGATCGACGCCGGCGGCCTGGGCGCGTGCGGCGCGGTTCTGATGCAGCCGGCCGCCATTGCGGCGTGGGCAGCGGAGGTGCGGGCGGCGAGCTCGGGGCCGTTCCAGCTTAACCTTTGGGTCCCCGACGCCGCCCCGCTGCGGGACCCCGGAGCAGAAGAGGCCGTGCGGATCTTCTTGGAGCGGTGGGGTCCGGCCGTGCCGCCGGTGGCGGGCGATGAGCGCCCCGCGGACTTTCGGGCTCAGTGCCAGGCGATGCTCGATGCGGCCCCGGCAGTCATCTCTTCCATCATGGGCGTTTACCCGCGCGCGTTCGTCGAAGCGATGAAGGCGCGGCGCATCCAGTGGTTTGCGAACGCAACCACGGTGGCCGAGGCGAAAGAAGCCGAACGAGCGGGTGCGGACGCGATCGTGGCGCAGGGCACGGAGGCGGGGGGGCACCGCGGCTCGTTCGATGCCGCGAGGGCCGAGATCGACATGGTGGGATTGTTCGCACTCGTGCCGGCCATCGCCGATGCGGTCAAGGTGCCCGTGATTGCGGCAGGCGGAATTGCCGATGCGCGCGGTGTTGCCGCGGCTCTTGCTCTCGGAGCTTCGGCGGTGCAAATCGGCACTGGCTTCTTGCGCTGTCCGGAAGCGCAACTGCCGTCGGCGTGGGCCGACGCCCTCGGGGCGACTCTTCCGGAGCAGACGATCGTCACGCGAGCTTTTTCAGGCCGTGCCGGACGCTCGGTGGCGACACGCTACGCGATCGCGGCGAGCGCGCCCGACGCTCCGCGGGCCGCACCCTACCCGGTGCAGCGTGGGCTGACGCGGCCGATGCGCGAAGTCGCCCTGAAGAATAACGATATCGACCGCATGCAAGCCTGGGCAGGCCAATCGGCCGCGCTTGCCTTGCCGCGGCCCGCGGGTGAGGTGATCCGCGATCTGTGGCAAGGGGCGCAGGCGATTCTCGGATAATTCGGCGGCGGGCTCCTCTCAGCACAAGCCGGGGTCACCCCCGCAGCCCAGCACGGGCATGCGTCCGGGGGCGCCGTCATCAGGAGCGCGATCTAGCGGTCCCGATACTCAGCAACTGCTGTCGCACCGACCGCTGACCAAGCTTTTGTCGGAGCGACAGCCTGTCTCGGTCACAGGACACGGGCCATTCAGCTTTATCGGGCGCTCGGACCGAGAGCTTACGGCCCGACTCGACCCCGCCGCGTCAGCGAAGATGTCGCGCTCCGCGTGGCGTAGAGACGTCATGGAGCGAGGAGCGGCGAACTTTGTGGCGCAGAGATGTTCGAAAGTCATGGGGCGAGGGCGGCAAACGTTCGTGTACACGGACCGTTTCGAGACGAAGATGGTGCCCAGCGGAGGTAAGCGGGATCGTCACTCACGCGCGATCGTGATGTTCGGCGTGCCGACTCGGAGTTGGCCAACGCGGCGCTGCACGATATTGCCGAAGTCGATGACACCGAGCTCGCCGAACTGTTTGCGAATGCGATGGACGGCCAGGTTCAAGCGATTGCCGTTCATGCTCGGGTCATGCTCGACTTCCTCTTGGTCGAGCCAGCCGCACGCCTCCCCTGAACCTCCATGGGCCGCGTCCTCGAGCCGGCGTCGCGCCAGTGTGAGGAGAATGAAGTGGTGCTGGCGAGCACCGAGATCGAACGACCTGCGCCCGTGAGCCACCTCGAGGTGGACGTACTCCTCGTTGCGAGACACTTGAAAGGTGAGGTGCAGGTTGCTGACGTATCGCCCGTCGGGCGTGTCCTCGTCCTCGAGCGCCACGGTTTCGGTCCGCAGCTCAGGGCTGCAGAAGAGCCATTCGCGCCCGATCGCGTGGAACGTCTGCCCGTCGACTACGGCCAGTGCGACATCATCCGGGCGCTCGACGATCCACGTGCAATCGGCGCTGCGGTACACGGTGACTTGCGGGTCTTCCTTCGATGGGATTGCGATCATTCCGTCGTCGAAGAGGACCGGCGCCCCGTCGGGCAAGGGCACGACCATCGGCACCGGAGGTGCATCGTCGATGAGCTCCCATTCTTCCTCAAGGCTGCCGAACGCGATCCTCGCACCCTTCGCGAGCCTGTGGGCGACGCCTGGCAGCCGCTGCCCATCGACGATGGTTCCATTGCGGCTCCGAAGGTCGCGAAGCTCCCAGGCCTGCCCGGTCCAGCGGATCTCCGCATGCACGTTCGAGACGTATTTGTGGTCGAGCGCCAGAGCGCACTGCGGGAGCGGGAGCCGCCCGACGACGCACACCGAGCGGAGCGCTTGTACGACACGGGTCGATCGGTTGAGAAGGGCGCCCATCACTCACCTCCCAGGGCTTTTTCCTTCTTTGCCCTCGGCGTGCTTGCGTGCGGTCAAAGCGGCGAGCGGCGCCGGCCGAGCGCGGGCGAACGACAAGCTAGCGTCCGGCGCGCGAGAGCACAAGCACGCCAGACGCACCGCGGAGCTTACGTCGCCAGGTGGCACGGCGCGGAACGCAACCCTGCATCCTTCGCTCGCTCACGCGCGCCGCGGTATAGGCAAGCCACGGCATCGATGAGCTCCTCGGAAGATCTCGTCAGGCGCGCCCAAGCACGAGTGGGGGCCACGCTGGTCGGCAAGTACCGACTCGATGCGGTCCTTGGTGTCGGCGGAATGGCCACGGTTTACGCGGCGACGCACCGCCGCAACACGAAGCGCGTGGCGATCAAGATGCTGCACCCCGAGCTCGCCAACAGCCACGGCATCCATGCGCACTTCAAGCGCGAGGGGTATGCGGCAAACAGTGTGGGCCATGCGGGCGTCGTACAGGTCGATGACGATGACATCAGCGAGGACGGCATCGCGTTCATCGTCATGGAGTTGCTCGACGGCCTCAGCGTCGAAGAGCTCCGGCACCGCCATCGGGGGCGGCTCCCGGCACGCCATGCCGCGACCATTGTCGGACAGCTGCTCGATGTCCTGGCGGCGGCGCACGCGCGCGGCGTCGTGCATCGGGATATCAAGCCCGCAAACCTGTTCTTGATTCGCGACGGAACGCTCAAGGTGCTCGACTTCGGCATCGCGCGGGTCCGACACGCAGCCGGCTTCGACGTGACCCAGGGAACGGGCCCTGGAGAGCTTCTCGGCACTCCCGGTTTCATGGCGCCAGAGCAAGCGCTCGGGTGCTCGGAACAGATCAACGCGCAAACCGATGTTTGGGCGGCCAGCTCGACGCTCTTCACGCTCCTCACGGGACAGCTCGTGCACTCGGGGAGGACACCGCAGGAGCTGCGGGTCTCGGCCGCGAGAGACCCGGCGCCTCCCCTCGAGACGGTCGCGCCGGATGTCCCGGCGAGCTTCGGGCCCATCGTCGCCCGAGGGCTCGCGCTGAGCCAGGATGCGCGTTGGGAAAGCGCAGCCGAGATGCGCCAGGCGCTGAATGAAGCGTACAAGTCCGCCTTCGGCGACGAATGGCGGCCGGTCGATGCGACCTTGTGGGAGCCACCCGTGACGTTCGCGGCTGTGGACGGCGCGGCGACGACGGCGCCGGTCGGCGAAGAGTTGCGACCGGACGACGAAGTTCCCAAGACGGCGACGGAGCGGCCGGTGACCAAGGGCGAGGTCGCCGTGTCGAAAAGCGGGAGGCGACGGGCTGGTCCACTTCTCGTGCTCGGCGGCGCGCTCGCGACGACGTTGGTCGGGGCGCGGTGGCCGACGCGCCCCGCGTCGTCACAGGTGGAGACAGATCGGGCAGAGTCGAGCCTTCTCGACGGCCCGCGGACGCCTCCGCGCTCCGCGGAATCGGGCGCGCCTCGCTTTCGGGCCGATGGCACCGCGGCGCTCCTTTCTTCCCCGAGCTCCACGCCGCCCCTCGTCGCCGACGCCGAGCCGCAGCGGTCGCGGGACTTCGGCGGACTCTCCTCGCCGCAGGCTGTTCAGCCCCCGCGACCGGCGCTCGTGCGCCCGAGTTGCACTCCGCCGACTACGGTCGACAGCGCCGGCGTCAAACATCCGAAGCCGTGGTGCCTATGAAACGCGCGCTCGTCGTCGGGCTTACCTGGACGGTGACCCTGGCGCCTCGCGCTGCGTGGACCGACCCGGAAAGCCCGAAGGCATGCGCGGAGCCGTACGTTCAAGGCCAGGTGCTTCGGAATGCCCACAAGCTGCTCGAGGCGCGCGAGGTGCTCCGGGTGTGCGCCCGCTCGTCGTGCAAGGACTTCATCGTCCAGGACTGCTCGGCTTGGCTCGACAGCGTCGAGGCGAATCTCCCCGCTGTCGTGCCGCTCGCGATGGAGGCAGACGGAAAGGTGGCCCCCGACGTCGCGATCGACCTGGACGGCGTCTCGCTCGCCGGCCCCTTCGACGGGCGGTCGTTCGATGTCGACCCCGGACCCCACACGTTCGTCTTTCGAGCCGGCGATGGGCGCACAGTCGCGCGGGCCCTCGTCATCCGCGAGGGCGACAAGTCGGTCCACATCGTCGCGACCTTTGCGCAGACCGCCGCGGAGAAGGACCAGGCCACAGCGCGTCCGACGCTTCCGGCTGTGGAAATTCCACCTCCACATACCGTTTCGTCGGCGTCGGACGCTCCGGCTCGTCCGAGCGGTCCCCGACCGAGCGTTGAGCGTTCCGCCAGGCGCCCGTCGACCGCCGCCATCCCGAACTGGGTGGCTCCCGCGCTTGGAGGTCTCGGCGCTGCCGGCATCGGCGCAAGCGCCTTCTTCGGAATGGAGGCGCTCAGCGAGAAGAACGCCGCCGAGGGCGAAGGATGCCGCGGCAACGTGTGCCCGGGGCCCGCCAGTGGGCACGAGCTAAAGATCGCCGGGCGCTCCGCGACGCTGGCAAACGTGTTCTTCGGCGTAGGAGGCGCGTTCGCCGTGTCGGGCGTCTTCGTGTGGATCATCGCCTCACGACGAGACGGGGCGTCCGCGATGGTTTTGTCGACTGACGGTACCGGCATCTCCGCGTCAGGCGCATGGTGAAGAGCGCCTTACGGAGAGCACAACTCGCCGAGGACAGAGACGAGCGCGTCGGCGCTCCCCGCGGGAGTCGACGGATCGTAAAACGAATCGAAGAACTGAGTGACGTCCATCGTGCCGAAGCTCGCGTAGTAGACCTCCGCGCAAGGGCCGTCCAACGTGACCGCGCCCGTGTCGTTCTTGCATGTCGTGCCGTCCACCGTTCCGCACAAGCATTGCGGCGGTGTCGACGTCAGATCGCAGCCCGATGACAGCACGCACGTCAACACGCTTAAGCACTGAGACGATTGGGACGCGCTGAACGTCTCACCGGGCGTGCCCTCCTCGCAATTCGAACCGCCAACTGACGGGTCGAGCAGGCCGCCCGTGGCAGCGCATGCTTCCAAGCTCGGACTCACGCCATAGAGGACCTGCTCGGTCGGCGTCAGGCTGTCGTCCCCACCTTCCCCGTCGGGGGCGTCGCTTGAGGCGTCCATCGGAGCGTCGCTTGGGCCGTCGCTGGCGTCGCTCGGGGCGTCGCTGGCGTCGCCGCCGTCGCTGGCGTCGCTCGGGGCGTCGCTGGCGTCGCCGCCGTCGCTCGCGTCGGCGCCGTCGCTCGCGTCGGAAGCGTCAGGGCCGGCCTCCGAGGGCGAACCATCCGCGTCGCCGCCGTCGTCCGTCGGCGAGGAGTCGCCGCCGTCGCTCGCGTCGAACGGCGCATTGCCGTCGACCCCGTCGGCCGCCGCGTCGAGCGGCAGGCTGGTCTGCGCGCCTTCTTCATCGCCCGCTTCGCCGTCGACGCGCGAGCTGTCTGGCTCCGCGGCGTCGGCGATTGCTTCCGTCTGCTCGGCAACCCCATCGTTTCGCGATGTGCACATGAGGAGCGCACCTCCCAAAATGAGGATCGCGAGGCCGCGCGGAATCGCGACCGGAACCACAAAGGCTCGACGGTTGCGAACCGAGGTGTGACCGAACCGACGTTTGGGGCGCATGGGGCCGATCACGCCGTTTTCGGCGGCAGCACGGCTAAGAAACTTTCGTACGCACGGCCGCCCGATTCAGGCTGCTCAAGCACGCGCAACGCATAAAACTCGTCGGGACGAGGAACACTCTCGAGCCGCATCAGCCCCTGGCGAAGTTCGCCCGCGAGGAGCTCAAAGTCCACCTCATGGTCGCCGTGCGGTGCGGACGTGTCCCGCACCTGATCGAACTGGCCGGGCAAGAGGACGCCGGTATTGGCAAGGTGCGCGTGGTAACGCGGATTGCGGAGCGGCCCGCCCACAACACGCTCGACCCCGAGCGTCAGGAGCGGTGGCCCCGCCGGGCGTGCGAGGCGCTTGCCCGCTCGGACCAAGTTTCGGAAGATCGTGAGGTCTTCTCTGGCGCGCAGCTCGACGAGGGGCTGAACGCGGACGCGCACGCGCCCCCGACCCGTATCCGAGTTGCGAAGCGAGAACGCGTAGTCGAACGAGTGCGCCGAAAATGCGACGGCAATCTTCGCCACAGTCATGTTGTACTGCGCGTTCATCGGGCCCGTGGGCTGCCACGTCGGCGCGGAGGGGTTCTCGATGTCCACGGCCTGAAAGAAAAAGGCCACTTCGGCCGGATTCGTCAGCACATTAAGGGGGTAACCCGCAAGGCAATCCATCCGCAAGTTGAACGTCCACGAGTCGCCCCCGGCGATCTGCCGAGTCTCCGTGAAGTGCGTGGGCGGCGTCCCCTGCGCTGCTCCAACGTCACCGTATAAACCGTCCGGCAGCAGGCACTGAGGCTGAGCGGTGGCCCCGACGCTCGAGGAGGACGCCGAGTCGCTCCCGAAGAGGCCGGTGCAAGGGTCCGCATACCACATGACGAGGCAGCCGGACGCGAACGAGCCAGCGGGCCCCGTATTGCACAGAGTGACACACAGTTCAAAACTCTGCGGGGGGCTCGTCTGAAAAGTCTGCGGATCATTCGGTGTGACACTGATGGCTGGGTTTTGCAGCGGGGGACCGGAGTGTTCGAACGCAAGTGTTGACGTGGACATGGCGTGCTGCCTTTTTGTGCGAGAGATGGTCGAGAGCCGTTCACTCCGCCAGGACGGCGTAGAGAACGGGCGTCGTGTTCATGGTGAGGGATTGCTTGGGGGGTGCGAGAGTCGTGTCCTGGTTCTTCTGGAGCGGACCGAACGGTTCTTGCAAGACGTACCAATTCGAGAGGACCGGGCCGCTCTGCGCGGCCACGAAGTCGACCGTGCCGCTCCAGTTTCCGAGAATCCAGTACGTCGTCGCGCCTTCGATTCGTATCGGATTGACGACCGGCACGACGGTCGTCTGTGGGTCGGCGGCGCTGCCGGTGCTCCCGTTTACCGTGAACAGGTCGGTCCACGCGAGGAGCGTATGGGGCATTGCGTTCATGCCATCGGCAGCGTAGAGGCCAAGATAGCCAGTGGGACCTCCAAAGAGGGTGAGCATTCCGAACTCCACGAGCATTCCCGAGCTCTCCACCTGAATGGGAATGCCTGCGAATTGCCCAACGGCGCCGTCGACGTCGCCCGACCCCACGGGGATGTTCGGGACGACGCCATTGCCCGGTGCCGTCGCTGCGTACGCGCCTGCGTAAACGAGGGTCAAACACGTGGAGTTGGCGCAAAACCCGGACGGACAGACGGCGCCGCAGTGGCCACAGTTGTTCGGATCGCTCGTCACGCTCGCATCGCCGCAGCCCGAGTCACCCACCGCGCCATCGTTCGCCGCGGCGCCGCCGGCCGTGTTCGGCGCCACATCCGCAGCAACCATCAAGTCCGCATCGGGCGCGGTGATGTCGATAATGGGGTCTTCGATATTGAAAATCAGGTTGCATCCAGAGGCGCAAACGGCGAGCGACGAGAACCATGCGAGGCCGAAAAGGCCGACGCTCATGGTTTCGGCGAAAGCACGCGGGCCTAGGCAATCCATGGCATGTCATATAGCGAGTGACCTCGGCGCTCGGGTTTCACGCTCTTTCCGGCCAGCGGTCCCGTGACCACCTTGCGCGTCAGCCACAGTGGGGCGTTCGGTGCCTGCTCAGACCGTTTTCACACTCTCTACCGCGCGTAGATTAACATAGGTGGCACAGCCCGTGGGCTGCCGAAGAGCTTACGCGCGGCGATTCGCGCCACGTACGCGTTGGGGCTCGCGCGCTCCCATGCGCCTCGCCGCGCCCTTTCCGCGTTCCTGCACGATCATCGAGAGCAGGTCGAGTCCCTCGGCTTCCGTAGCAAAGTCGACAATGAGCTTTTGGCGCAGGACTTCTGCGTGCTCAAGACAAGCCAGCGCCGCGTCGAGCGCGCGAAGCTCATCGTCCCTGCCCCGTTTTGTCAAGACGCCCTGTCGCGCGGGTACGAGCTCGGCGCGTCTGCGGCCGGCGACGAGCACCGCGGTCGGTCCGGCGGAGTGGTGCCCGGGCGGCGGGCTTCGGCGTCCGCGGTGGGCTGAACGGGCGTGCTCGCGCCGGCGCTCTCTCGCGCCGCTATGGCGTGGGCGCTACGGACGCGGCGACGCCGCACACGTGGGCGGATGGACCGGTGATTAAGCGCAAACCACGCGTCGGCGGAACCATCGTGCAGCGTCGCTTCGCGCGCGATCGGTCACTTCTTCGCGGCGCCGGTATCGGGAGCGTTCGGCTTGCCTTTGTTTCCGCTCTTGTCGCCCTTGTCACTCTTCTCCGGAGCTTTCACGAATTTGAGAGTCATCCGGTCGCTCTCGCCGATGGCGGCGTATTTATCGTGGTCCGTCGTGCCCTGGCGAAACGTCGGCGGGAGCGACCATACGCCTTCGGGGTAATCTTTCGTGTCCTTTGGATTGGCATTCATCTCGGATTTGCCCGCGAGCTTGAAGCCTTTGGCTTCGACTTGGTCGATGAGCCACTTTTCAGGCACGTAGCCCTTTTTCGCGCTGACCAGGGGATCGGCGTCCTTGGTGGCACGGTGCTCCACAATCCCAAGCACGCCGCCCGGCTTGAGAGCGCCGTGAACGGCAGTCAGCCACGCGCCGAGGGTTCCGCCATTGACCATCCCATGCACGGTGCGCATGAAGAGCACGAGATCGACCGATCCATCCGCCGCCAGGGTGGGCGACTTTTCGTCGATGACGACCGTTTGCACTTTGCCATAAAGCTCGGGCGCCTTGTCGAGGAACGCGCGGTAACGCTCGCCGTTGAACGTTCTGGGCTCGTCCGCCGGGCCGGTCGGATCGCTGGTCGTGGCGAGGAGCTTTCCTTTGGCCGCAAGGGCAGGGGCGAGTAGCTCCGTATACCAGCCTGCGCCCGGCGACACTTCAAGCACGGTGAACGTCGGTTTGAAGCCGAAGAAGTCGAGCGTCTCGAGGGGGTGGCGGAACTTGTCGCGATCGGCGTTTCCCGGAATGCGATGCTTGCCCGCCAGCGCCGCGGCGATGGCGGCGTGTCCGCTCGGGTAGGTCTTCTCGGCCAACGCTTTGGACGCCGCGTGAAGCTCCGGCGTCCAGCGCGCCAGCTCAGCTTTGTTCTCGCCTTGCCACTTGGCGCGATCTTCTTCGAGCTTGCGGGCGGCTTCGGCCTTCTTTCTTTCTTCCGGCGTCGGCTCGGGAACGGGCGCGGCGGACGTAGAGGCCGCAGCGGACGCGGAGGCCACCGGAGCCACTGCGGGCGGCGGAGGCGTGGGGGCCTGAGGCGCCGGGGGCGCCTCGCCTCCGCAAGCGAGCAGGAGCAAGGCGGACAGACCCGAGAGAACCGAGAGGCATCGAACCATGCGCATGGCCTCGTTCGTAACGGCATATTTGCCGCAACTCAAGACCATCGGTGCGCGAATCCAGGCTCGCGGGATTCTCGTTGGTCCTGGGGGTGACCACCCCGGCCCTGCGCACGTCCGCGGTGATCGACTCCGCCGCGCAAGCCGAGCGCTGGCGGGCGCTCATCATGATCATCAAGCGGCCCGCGCTCGCCGATTCGCCGTTGGAGTTTCTTGGCCACGCGAGAGGAGACGAAATGTAGAAGGCTATGTTTTCACTCCGGGCGATGGCCCTCCCGCATGTTGCTCCGCTCAGAATGTGACACCGAGCTGTCCGTGAACCGTCGCGGAGCCCCCCCCTCCCGTGGGCAGGAGGAGCGCGGTGACGTCGGCGCCGACAAAGAGCACTCCGAGGGAAACGAGCCCGACGACGCCCGGCTCGAGGTAGAAATAATGTGAGATGGCGCCGGAGCCGGGAGCGGGGCTGCCATACGCGCTCGACAAACGAAAATCGCCCAACCCGACCTGGGGCCGAATCGTCACCCTGGAAACTTTGAAATTGTAGCCGGCTTCGAACCCGTAGAGCAGCGCGCGCAGCGACTGCATGACGGGCTGGGCCCCCGGCGGCCACGAGCAGCTTTCGCACACGACCGTCGCGCCCAGATAGTCGATGACATCGATCCCGGCGTAGAGCCCCTCAATGGATACGCCCCCGCGCCCTCCGATGCCAAAGCCGAGAGGACCGGGAGTGCCCGCAGCGACGCCGGCCCTTGCGCCGATCTCGATGTCGACCGGTCCGAGGGCATCGGCCTTCGTAGGAAACGCGACGAGGCCGACGGTGAGGCTCGCCGTCGCGAGAAGGAGAGATGGACGCGCCATATCGCGATACTATGGCAAAGTGCGCGGCCGGCGAGCGGGCGACTACCCCGGGCGCTGGCGACGACGGTGCGGGCGGTCTGCTCCGGCGGGTGCGCTCTCGGCGAGGAGCTTGAACCAAGCCGACGAACCGACAATCGATTTGGCCCTGCAGGGATCATCCGGAAGTGACCGAGTCCGTCAGGCTCACGTCAGACCCCCGACTCGTCCTCGTCGCCCCGCGGATTCGACTGGGGTCCTTGCGAGGACAGCGCAGACGCAAAACCGAGAGCGGCCCTCACGTTCGTCTCTTTCGCCGTGCGCTTCGCGAGCTTCGTCGCGCTTGCCTGCGCCTTCCTCTCATCCTTCGCCACCTTGCTCGCCTCTTGGCGATCCTTCTTCGTCTTCAACTTGCGGGCGATCTGCGCCGGGTCGGTCTTGCGACGTTCCTTCGCGAGCTGGTTCGCCTCGCGTCGAGCCAACTTCAACCGGGCCTTCTGTTCGAGCAGGCGAGGGTCATTTTTCTTCCGCTCCTTGGCGAGCACGTACGCCGCGTGGCGAGCCTTCTTCGCGCGCTCCTTCATTGTCGGTACGGGATCCGATTCGGTGCCGTGGACACGCTTCGTGGTCGCTGCCGGGATCATGGGCTTGATAGTACGGTACGTCCGTTCAGTGTCAAGAGCGGACCGGAGCCGGGTCCGCACAGGAATCCGCCGCCAGCGCGAGGGTCAGAAGGGCGCTGCTCTCGGAGGCCGCTGGCGATCGCATTCCTGTTTGGAGCAGCCATGGATTGCGGCGGCGCAACCGAACCGGGGTAGCCGCGCCTATTAACACGGGTTACCCCAGCCCTCCGCGCGAAGCAGCTCCGCCACGCGCCGGCGGACGTCGTCGCGAATCTCACGCACACGCTCGATCGGCTTGCCCTTCGGGTCCTCGAACGGCCAGTCATCGCGCTTGAGCCCCGGGACGACAGGGCATTGTTCGCCGCAGCCCATCGTGACGAGCATCTGCGCACTGCGCGCGAGATCGTCGGTGAGCTTTTGCGGCTTGCGGTCGGCGAGGTCGATGCCGACCTCGTGCATCGCCGCGAGCACCTCCGGGTGCACGCGTGCCCCGGGCGCGGTCCCCGCGGAGACCGCGCGCGCCTTCGTTGCGTCGGCGAGCGCGTTGAACCAGGCGGCCGCCATCTGAGATCGGCCGGCGTTGTGGATGCATGCAAAAATCACGGTTTTCACGCGACCTCCTCGCGCGCTTTGGGGTGGGGCGCGGGCCCCCGGTCGACGACGCGCTCGGCGTACTGGGGAAGCGTGGGAACCAGCCAGCGAAACAGCACCGTCGATGCCGCCGCACCGAGGAGCTGGGCGGCGATGAAGCCGGGAGCATCCGCGGGGCGGATGCCGGCGAACGTATTGCTCGCGGCGCGAGCGGCCGTTACCGCGGGGTTTGCAAACGAGGTCGACGACGTGAACCAGTAGGCGGCCGTGATGTACGCGCCCACGGCGAAGGGCACGGCGTCCGGCCGTCGCCGGACGCATCCCCAGATGACCGACAGCAGGCCGAACGTCGCCACGAATTCGCTGACTACTTGCGACATGCCGGAGCGTTCGTGTTGCGAAGCGAAGAACAATGCCGGCTCCTTGAACATGACGTGCGCGACCGCGACGCCGGCGAAGGCACCTGCGAACTGCGCCAGCAGGTAACCGGGCACCTCGCGCCACGGGAGGCCGCCTTGGCTCGCATCGGCAAGCGTCACGGCTGGGTTGAAATGGGCACCGGAAATCGGCCCGAACGTCAGGATGAGGGCCACCAAGCCCGCACCGGTCGCGATCGTATTGGCCAGCAGCGCGATCGCGACGTTTCCGCCGGCCAGCCGCTCGCCCATGATCCCCGAGCCGACGACGATCGCCAGCAGGAGTGCCGTGCCGAGCGCCTCGGCGATGAGCTTTTTCAGCAACATCCGCTCTTTTTCCCGAGCTGCACCGGCTTTTCCTGCGACGGCAGCACGGAGGGCGCGCAGCAGGCGTCGGCCGTCTTTTCGGGAGCAACGTGCATCGTCGCGGCATCCCCCTTGACGACAAAGACCTCCCACATGTTGCCGTCCGGGTCCATCACCCAGACCTTGTCCTGCATCGCGTAGCAGCAGGTCGTGTTTTCTTCGGTGAACGTCTTGAGGCCTGCGGTCTGGAACCGAGACCAGGCGGCCGCGACGTCCTCGGTGCTCGCGACCTGGACGCCAAAGTGGCTGGCGTTGACGCCCGACCGCGCGGCCTCCTGCATGGTGAGGTTGAGCGAGGGCTCCTGCAAATCGAACTTCGCGTAGCCGGGGCGGCGCTTCGTGGCCGAAATGCCGAAGACCTTCTCGTAGAAGGCGACCGACGCGTCGATATTCGAGATATTCAGCGAGACGTGGGGCTTCATGACATTCATGGTGACTTTTCCTTTTATTCGAATAAAATCGAAATATGAGGGATAAAAAAACGTCAGCAGCAGTTGGCCTTGCTGCCGTTCTTGCAGCAGTCCTCCCAAAGGTAGGCGCTCAGCTTGCGTAGCGCCTCGTAGTCCGCCGAGTAGTAGTGAAACGTCCCTTCGCCGCGGGTTCGCATCACGCCTGCATCGACGAGCCGCTTGAGGTGATGGCTCAGGGTCGACGCCGGCAGATCGACGTGCGCCTGAATCGCCCCGGCCGTTGCGCCCTCTGGCCCAGCCTGCACCGCGAAGCGCAGGATGGCGAGGCGCACCGGGTGCCCGAGCGCGCCCAGCTGCTCGGCATGGTTCTCCAACTTCGAGGGCATGGCTTATTTCTAACTTTATCGAAGTACGTCGTCAAGCCCTCGAGAAGGAACCGCCAAAAGACCGGTTCGAATCCCCCCTGCGGACGCACTCAGGACCCGCCGTCCGGGCTGCAAATGACGTGCGGCCCGCGTTCATCGCGAGAGCTCAGATCTCCTTCGTCGTCGGCAGAAGCTGACGGAGGCGCGGCTCGCGCAAGAAGAGGCCTCCCCAGAGCATGACCCCGATGAGGAGCGGGAGCAGAAAGATGGCTTGCCCCTGCTGAACGTGCGTGGCGATGGCGCCGCCGAGGTATCCCGTGGCAAGGATGGCTCCGAGCACGCGCGTCGCCGGGACGAAGTAGAGGACGAGGCACCCAAGCTCGACGATGCCGATGGGGCGCGCCGCCGCGGCCGGGTAGTTCTTCGTCCACTGCGTGAGAAACTCTCCGGGCTGCGCGATTTTGAAAAATGCGCTCGGGAGAAAAGCGAGGAGGGGAATAGAAGAGAGAACCCAGCTGGTGGCGATCTGCCACTTCGGAATCGTGACGGGTTGGGGGGCGGTCATGGTGGGGGAGACGGTATCTTGCTTTCGTGACCGGCCCACACAACCACGGCGTAGAAGTTGAGTCGGCGCCGCGCCTCTTCGGCCAACCGGCCGTTCGCGCGGCCGTGGGTTCTTTCGCGGGGATCTTTCGAAAGCGGCCGACACAACCACGGCGCAGAAGTTGAGTCCCGCCGCGCCTCTTCGACCAACCGGCCGTTCGCGCGGCCGTGGGTTCCGATTTTTGGCCGCCCACTGTCACGGCCGTCCTTCCCCATTGTCCAAAGGGCATGGAGGCAAAAATGATCAACGATTCCCCGACCGTTCAGACGCGCACCGACTTCTATACCGTGGTCCACAAGGCGCTCCGCAAGCGGCTCTTCGAGGCCGTCGTCCTGGCGGGCACGACCGACTATGCCGCCGCGAACGATCTCAGGAGGCTCACCGACACCGTGGCCGAGGTGGTGACCCTGCTTCGAGAGCACGCGGACCACGAGGACGAGTTTCTCCACCCGATCATCGCCGAAGTTCTGCCCGAGGCCGCGCGCACGCTCCACGCCGAGCACGTGGAACACAACCGCGCGCTCGACGCGGTGGAACAGGCGTTCGAGAACGCCGCGTCGGCTCGCACCAGTGCCTCCGGTCATCTGGCCTACCGAATGCTGGCGCGATTCACCGCTCACTTCCTCGCGCACATCGAGGAGGAGGAGGAAGGCCAGCCTCGAGTCTGGGAGCTGGCGGGTGAAGCCCGCCTCGACGCGGGGATGACGGCGTTCAAGCGCAGCCGCACACTCGAACAGTCGTTGGCCGGATGGGCGAATATGCTTCCCGCGATGAACCCCGCGGAACGCGCAGCGATGTTCCGGGGCCTGAGGGCCGGAGCACCCGAGGCCGTCTTCAGCGCGGCGACGAGGCTTGCCGAGCGGGTGCTCGACGCAGGTGCGTACGGCGCGCTGAAGGCAGCGATCGAAGTCGCTCCGTCCCGTGCCGCTTGATGCTTGTCCTCGTTGAGGCGCCCGACGGCCTCAACGGCTGACGCCCTTCGCAGGTGGCATGGTCCTCGAGCCATGCTCGGGGCCTCGGGTTTGCGTGGCCGGAACCCTCCGTCCCGGCCTTGAGCCGCGACACCGCGATCACGCTAGGCTCGGCTCGTCATGACCCTACGCATCGCGATCGTTGGTCCCGGAGCGATTGGTGGAACCATCGCCGCGTGGCTCTCGCAGGTGCCGGACCACGAGGTCACGGTCTGCGCTCGGACGCCGTTCGACGAGCTCGTCGTCGAGGTGCCGGGAGGCCGGACGCTCGCTGCGCACCCCAACGTTCTCACCGAGCCGGATCGCGCGGAAACGGTCGATTGGGCGATCACCGTGACGAAGGCGTACGACACACCAGGGGCGGCGCGCTGGCTCGCACGGCTCGTCGGACCGGCCACGCGCCTCGCGATCGTGCAGAATGGCGTCGAGCACCTCGAGCGCTTCGCGGGCCTCGCGCCGGATGGGCGCACGCTGCCCGTCATCGTGGACATTCCCGCCGAACGCAGCGGCCCCGGTCGGATCCGGCAGCATAGGCACGGGGACATCACGGTTCCGGCGGGGGTGCTCGGCACGACCTTCGTTGCGCTCTTTGCGGGCACGGCGCTCACACCGACGACGACGCACGACTTCCTGAGCGCCTCGTGGCGCAAGCTCGTGCTCAACAGCGCATCGGTCGTGAACGCGCTCGCACTCAGGCCCGCGGGGCTCGTGCGCGACGCGAATGCGGCGGCCCTGATGCGCGCGGTCGCCGCCGAGGCAACTGCGGTCGGTCGGGCTCGACGACGGACTGCCCGACGAGGTCGTCGCGCGCTACCTCGCGTCGCCCCCGGACCAGGCCAACTCGATGCTCGTGGACCGGCGCGCGGACCGGCCACTCGAGATCGATGCGCGAAATGGGGTCATCGTCCGGCTCGGGAAGCGGCTGGGGGTCCCGACGCCGCTGAACGCCATGGCGGTCGCGATCCTCGAGGCGTCGGTCGCCATCGATGCGCGGGGCGCCCTCAGGCAACCGGACTCTTCAAACGACACGTCGCCGTGAAGCGCCTGCGCGGCGACGTCCACGTCAGCCTCGATGGCCGCTTCTTGTGCTCGCACCGCTCGCCGCAAGGTGAGTTCGATGCGACTGCGAACCCAGAATAGACCGCAAATCAGCCAGTCGATGGGACGGGCATGTCCGGTCGTCGGGCGGGTCGCATGGCGCTCAGTCGATGCCGAGCGCGCTGCGGTAGGCCTTGAGCTCGTCGAGCGTCACCTTCGAGTCGTGATTCGTGTCAGCCGGGGTGAGGAGCTCGCGCACGCGCGCCCGGGCGCGCGTCAGGTCCACGACGCCGTCGCCATTGCGGTCGAGCAGGTGGAATACCTCCTCGGCCGACATGCGTCGCAGCGTCCCGGACGACACGGCGCGCTCGATCTCGTCGAGGGTCACCCGGCCGTCGGAGTTCGCGTCGGCCACCTTCAGATGCTCCCAGCGCGCAGCGCCGACCTCGGACGGCTCGAGCTTCCCGTCGGCGTTCTTGTCCGCGCGCGAGAACCGGGCCGCCCGGCGCTCGACCCCGAAGGCGTGCAGCTCCTCGGGCGTGATGAGACCGTCATGATTTGCGTCGGCGGCGCCGAGGCGTCGCCGTGCGAGCGGCGGTAGCTCTGCGGTCTGGACCAGCCCGTCATGGTTGGCGTCGAAGCGATCCAGCAGGCGCTGGTAGACGCGGGCGGTGGCCGGCGACGGACCGTGGTCGTCGGCGGCGACCGCGCTTGGGGCGCTCGTCGCTGCGAGGCCGAGGAAAGGCAGGGCGAGGAAGAGGGTGCGAGCTCTAAGCGCACGCATTTGCAAGTGGCGCATGGGATGTTCTCCTTGTTCTCTCCTCAGACGGTCGTCTCCTCGGGTCCCCTACGACGAAAACGGGTCCGTAGGGAGAGGGCCGTCCGCAGCGTCCAACGAACGACGGTGCTCTCATGAGGCAGCCCATTGATCGATCTCGAGAAAGCCGCCGCGGCGGTCTCGGCTGGGGACCCATCCGCCTTCCCGGACATTGTTGCGGCGACGCAGGAGCGCCTGGTGCGCCTCAGCGCGCGCCTGTTGGGGAGCGTGCCGGACGCCGAGGATGTGGTCCAGGAGGCCTACGTGAAGGCGTACCGCTCCCTGGTCGCGGGCGGGTTCGATGGTCGCTCGAGGGTGAGCACGTGGCTGCACCGGATCGTGCTGAACGCGACGCTGGACGCCAGGCGGGTTCGCAGGCGCGCGCCGCCGCCGCCCTCCGACGTCGTGCGGGAGCCGAGCGTCGACGGCGCGGCCTCGAGCGAGGCGCGGGTGGCCCTGCGCGAGCTGGCCGATTGGCTCGGTGCGCTGCCGGAGGAGCAGCAGGTGGTGGTGGTGCTCAAGGCCGTCGAGCAGCTCAGCTCGGCGGAGATCGCCGAGATCCTGCGCTGCAGCGAGGGCGCCGTGGAGCAGAGGCTGGTGCGCGCGCGGACCGCGCTGCGTAAAATGGGAGCGGATTGATGATGGACCCCGAAAAGGATTCCGACGCGCGGCTCGAGCGGCTGAGGCTCGCCACGGCGGCCGTGCGCCCGCGCGCCGACTTCACGGCCAGCGTAACGGCCGCAGTCGGTCGCGAGCTCTCGCCCGCCGGCTGGCTCGCCGATCTGTCCCGTGCCGCGTGGAAGCTCGTTCCACTCGCCGCGTTCGCGGCCACCGTCGGGGTCCTGTGGGCCGTGCAGAGCCAGCGGGCGTGGCACGACGCAGTGACCGTGCTGGGCGCGGCGGAAGTGGACATGGAATGGTAGGCGGTCGGCTGCGCGGTTACGTCATCCTCGTCACCGTCTTCGCGCTGGGCGTCGTAGCCGGCGGCGGGTCGGTCTTCGCGTCGCTCAAGCACCGGTACACGGCGCTGATGCTCGACGACCGCGTCGACGAGCGGCGCCTCGAGGCACTGACCGACCAGCTCGCGCTCGACGGCGCACAGCGGGAGCGGATCGCCCGGATCCTGAACGACGCGCGGCGCGAGGCCCGCGTCATCTCGCTCCAGACCGATGCAAAGTGTGGCCATCCGCTCCTCGACCACAGGGCCAGGGTGGACGATCGCATCCGGGCCGAGCTGCAAGCCGCGCAGCAGGCGAAGTTCGACGTGCTGCTGGCGCGGCGTCTCCAGCGCGAGGCTGCGAAGGCCGCACCGTAAACGATGCGACCGGCGGCCTGATCCTCGGGATGGTCCTCGGTGACGAACGTCGACATCGACACTGGCACGTCCGCCCCGACCCCCCGCATCGGCCTCGCCGCGCTCTCGTGCGATTCCGGCGTCGTTCCCGGCTCGCAAGCGCAATTGTCCGAAGAAGTCATCGGCGCGCAGAAAGAATCCGTTGCTAGACCGTTAGCGTCCACGCCAGGTCGCGGGGGGCGACCTCGAAGCCGAGCGGCCGATCGCAGGCCACGACGAACCGAGCCAGCGGTTCACAGCGCTCATGCGGGAACGCTGCCGTCCGGCGGAAGGAGGTCGAGCAGCCGCTGCTGCAGTCCGGGCGCCGCAACAAGAACGCTCCGAGCCCCCGCGTGCCATGGTTGTCCAAACACGTCGGTCACGCTCGCTCCCGCCTCCCGAGCGACAAGGCTCGCGCCGAGAAGGTTCCCGTCGTCGAGGCCGTACTGCCAAAACGCGTCGATGCGCCCGCTCGCGACCTCGGCGACCTGCCACGACGTAGGTCCGAAATTTCTCACCGCGCCAGCCTTGGCCAGTACGGCGCCGAGCGAACGTCCGGCGCGTTCGACATCACCTGGCTCCTTCGCAACGAACGGCGGCTGACTCGTCGCCATCAGGGCGACAGCGAGCTCCGTCTTTTGCGACGGCCTCACCGGCGACCCGTTGCGCGCGGCTCCCCTTCCGGCGACCGCCGCGTACGTCTCGCTCTGAACGGCGCTGTGCATGACGGCGATGACGGGAACGCCGTCGCGTACGAGCGTGATGCTGACGCACCAGTGGGGCAATCCCTGCAGGTACTGGACTGCACCGTCGACCGGGTCGACGACCCACGCTTCTCCCGCGTCCGGGACTTGGCCCTTCAGCTCGTCGACCCACCTGGCCGCGGGACGCAGCGCGCCCAGCCTCTCGTGAAGAACGGCCTGCAAGGGCCCATCGAGTTCGTCGAACACGGCCCGCAGCTCCGACAACGTTCGGAAAGGTGCGGGACGCGGTAGAGTCAACACACGGTCGCCGGTCTCCCGCGCGAGCGTCGTCATTTCGTTCAGAATCTCCTCGTCGAACATGCTCGTGCTCCTCTCTCGATCGAAGTCAACTCGGCGACTCCCACGAGCGCCACGGCCAATCTGAACGATGTTCACTTGGTCAGAGGAGGGGTTAGCACGGATGGTTGCGGGGTCAACGCTCGAATTTGAACACCGCTCACATCGAAGGCTGCCGCGATGTCCGGCCAAGCGAGCGGGCTACGCTCTACGGTGAGCGACCATCCGAAACTCGGCGCGATGCGTCTCCGGCCCTGGCGCGAAGTCCTGCGAGGACCGTCAACGTGAGCTCGTCAGTACGGCGCAGGATCTCGCGTTCGGAGCTCTTGCGCAGCGGCCCAATCGCAGCGAGCGCAGCGAGACCATGTATCGCGGGCCACACGACGAGTGCAGCGTGCGGCCGAGCGGCCGCCGGCAGGAGGTTCTGGGCGATCGCGTCTTCGAGCAGGTCCTCGAGAAGGCCGTACGGCCGCCGGTTGCTTGTCACGTTCGGCGACGCGCGGCCGGGGCCGAAAGCGATCTCGAAGTGTGCTGGCTCGTCGCGGGCCCATGTCACATAGGCACGTCCAAGAGCGACCAAACGTCCCAGCGCATCCGCCTTCGGCACGCGGCTGATGCGACGCTCGACCGCGAGGGCGAGGCGATCGAGCGCTCGCACGGCGAGGGCGTCGACGAGCGCGTCGCGATCCGCGAAGTGATGGTACGCCGCGCTTGGTGCGACGCCGACGTCGGCCGCAACTTGGCGGAGGCTCAACCCGGCGAGTCCCTGCTTTGCCAGCCGGGCGTCCGCCGCGTTGAGCAAAGCGTTGACGAGATCTCCGTGATGGTAGCTCGAAGATGCCACGCATTCGAGCTTGACGTCACTTGGATGGTTCAGCAAGCTCGGACTGAGCAACGTTCAGATGCTCAATTGGGCAAGGCGGCACCGAGCCACGGCGGACCCGCCACCGGCAACACGACGCGGGCATCGCCGAGGATGCCCGCGAGGGGGGCCAGGTCGGCGCAGCCTTCGACGCGAAGGTGCGCTTCATTGAGTTTCTGCATCAGCAGCTCGACTTCGACATCCTCGCGTGGGAAGCGGGCATGTGGAGTTGCGAGCAAATGGACACCCGGGTACGCGAGCTCAGCTCCGACGACGATCCGCGCGAAGTGGGCCTCGGCTGGCCGTGGGGCAGCGTCAGGCAAACCAAGGCAATCTTCGATTATGCGCGCGCCGTCGCGGGCACCGCAAAGCCGCTGCGGATGACCGGCCTCGACGTCAACTTCACCGGCAAGGATGCGTTTACGCGCTATCGCCACTGGCTCGCAGCTTACGCCGACGCGTCACACGCCTGGTCGCCAGAGGAGCGGGCGGCGATCATCGAGGGCCGGCGCCCAACGCCTTTGTCGACTTCCGAGGCACTCGGGCCCGCCTGCCGCCAATCGCGCGCTTCATTGGCTACGGACGCTACCGCGCCGCCTGGGCACAAGTCTTCGACGGAGCGCTGTTCATCCATACCATGTACCCCGCGACGGACGATTGATGGAACGCGCGCCGCTCGACCTTTCGCCACTGAGTCTCGACGTCGCCCGACGTGCGCGGAACCATCGACGGAGAATCGGCTGCCTCACGCCACGCCAGCGGCCGTGCCTCCGTCGACGTGCAGGATCTCCCCGGTCACGAAGGACGCGGACTCGAGATAGAGAACCGCCTCGACGATGTCCTTCACTTCGCCCAAGCGTCCTTCAGGCACCAGCTTGGCGAGACCCTCGTACGTCGCCGGATCGTGCAGCGGCGTCTTGGTGATGCCCGGCGCGACAGCGTTGACGCGCACGCCCCGCCTCGCAAACTCGATCGCCAGGGACTTGGTGAGCGCGCTCACGCCGCCTTTGGTGATCGCGGCGAGGCCCGAGGGGGCAGAGGCGAGAGGCTGGTCGACGACCGAAGCGCTGAGGTTGACGATGTGCCCACGTCCCTGCGCCAGGAGCTCCGTGAGAACGACCTGCGTCAGGTGAAAGAGCCCGGTCAGGTTCGTTGCGGTTATGGCGTCGAAGTCCTCTTGCGTGTATTCGAGAAAAGGCTTGCCGATGAAGAGGCCGGCGTTGTTGACGAGCGTGTCCACACGCCCGAATCGCTCCTTGGCGGCGGAGACGACTTCTTGAGCCGTCGCGCGCTCTCGGATGTCCCCCGCGATCGCCAGCACCCGCTCGTCCTTTGACGGCGCCATCGTTCGCGACGTGGCGACGACGCAGAAACCATGCGCACGGTAGCCTTCGACCAGCCCGGATCCGATGCCGTGCGATGCGCCCGTGACGATCGCCACTGGTTGTGTGCTTTTCATTGGCCCTCCGGTCGGCTCACTCACCCTGGAAACCGGTCGGTCGAATCGGGTCGCAGAATCCGTGCCCAGGTCCAAGGCTGCGGCACGGCGAAGGCGCCGCGGCCACTCGGCCCCTCTTCTCCTTCGACTCCTTCGACCGCCGGGGACCTTCACCTCTGCCGCGCGATCGCCCTCAGCCATGGCGTCGGCGGAGCGTCGCTCGGGGCTGTTCGGCGACTTGGACGCATCGCGTCGCCGCCTTGCTAAGGCAGAGCGGCAGGCGGCCGGTCCACAACGCCGCTCCCGATCGCAAACGAAAGGCGGCCCCGCGAGGTACTCACGGCACCAGGTCAGCCGGCACGGTGGGCACGCCGACCCCATCAACGGCCCCTCTCGGCAACTCGGTCCGAAACACCGCCGTCTTCCCTTATAGACCTCGCGTGTCCCAGGGAACTCCGAGAATACAGCCGCCGGCAGGGGGCGGTCCGCCTCACTGACCCAGAGCAACGTCCGCGCGTCGGCCGGAATCGGGCGCCGATCCTCCTCCCGTTCGTCGAAGCGAACGTCGTCGAAACGGCCGCGGCTGCGCAGGCAGCAGCGGCTGCGATGCTGCCGGCGCGCATCTGCACGCGGGCGGCGATGACGTCGAACGACGGCGCCATGGCGCCCCCCAACAGCAACATCACAGGAGGAATGCTGAGGGCCAGGTAGCCGGGTTTGACGCATTGGAGCAATGTGACGTAGGCCGCGTTCGGATCATCCAAAGTATGAAGAACAAAGCGGCATCGGGGATCGGCGGATCCCCCCGCCCATCCCAAACCAACGGGCGCTCTTCGGCGCGCCCTTCTCGTCCGATCTGCTTCAGCGGGTGACAAACCTCGGTGCAGGCCCCAAGCCGCACGGTCAGGCCTAGCGGGCCGCCTTGCCTCGGTATACCCGGAAGCCGGGGAAAATCGTGTAAGCTTCGGGTCTTGGAGGCGACGGCGTCGCGCGTGCAATCGACTGCAATCGAGCAGGGGCGCCGACGTGCCTAGCCTCCCCGCCCGAGAGCTCGTATGAGCGGGTTCCGGAGGGGGGGGGACATGAACGCGCGCCGGCTTCATGCCGGACACTCAACGGACGAGTGGAAGGTCGGCGGCCCCCGCCCGATCGGCAGCGCCGCCTGCGGGCGATACGCAGCAAACGGTTCGTGCGGTACAGATTGTCAAACCCCATTGATTGAAATCGGAGTCGCACAATGGCAAAAAACCTAAAAGGGAGCGAACGTCAGCCATTGCCCAAGGCCAAGGCCGTCGGCAAGGCGGATCCCGCCGAACGTTTGGAGGTGAGCCTCCTTCTGCGCCGTGGTCAGCCAAAGGCATTCCAAGGAATCGTGAGCAAGCTCGACCAAGTTAGCAAACCGGGTACGCACCTCTCGCGCCAGCAGTTCGAAAAGGAATTTGGTGCTTCTGCCGCGGACATCGCGGCCGTCAAGAAATTCGCGGGCGCTCACGGGCTCTCGGTCGTGCAAGAGCACGCCGGACGGCGAACGGTGATCCTCTCTGGAACGGTCGCCCAGTTCAACGCCGCGTTCAGCGTGGATCTGCAGCGATTCGAGCATCCGGGAGGTTCGTATCGGGGGCGGGTCGGCAGCATTCAACTTCCCGAGGAACTCGACGAAGTCGTCGAAGCGGTTCTCGGCCTCGACGACCGGCCCGCGGCCAAACCGAAATTTCGCACGCGTCCGACGGTCGGCAATGTGCGCTGGCACGCCCAAGCGGACGGCAGCGCGTCGTTTACGCCTTTGCAGCTCGCCGCGCTCTACAACTTTCCTCCCGGAACGGGGCAGGGCCAGTGCGTCGGAATCATCGAGCTCGGAGGCGGGGAACGAGGGGCGGATCTCTCTGCGTATTTTGCCGCGCTCGGCACGAGTCCGGGCCCCCATGTCACGGTCGTCTCGGTCGATCACGGTAAAAACCAACCGACCGGAGATCCGAACGGGCCCGACGGGGAAGTGATGCTCGACATCGAAGTCGTCGGCGCGATCGTGCCCCAGGCAAAGATCGCCGTCTATTTTGCGCCCAATACCGACGCCGGGTTTCTGGATGCGGTCACCACGGCGATTCACGATGACACGAACAAGCCTTCGGTCATCTCCATCAGTTGGGGTGGCCCCGAGTCATCCTGGACTCAGCAATCGCTCAGCGCCTTCAACTCCGCATTCCAGGCGGCGGCGGCCCTCGGGGTCACCGTATGCGTTGCCTCGGGCGACAACGGATCGAGCGACGGCGCGAACGATGGCGCAGACCACGTCGACTTCCCCGCGTCGAGCCCGTACGCTCTGGCGTGCGGGGGGACGAGCCTTCAGGCCTCGGCGACGGGCATCACCAGCGAGTCCACCTGGAACGATGGATCGCAGGGCGGCGCGAGCGGAGGCGGCGCGAGCAGCTTCTTTCCACTGCCGACGTGGCAGACGGGCTTGCAAATCACGAGCACGAATGGCGGTCGGGCGCCATTGACGATGCGCGGCGTACCCGACGTCAGTGGCGATGCGGACCCGCAAACCGGCTATGAAGTCCGTATCGACGGGAGTGACACGGTCATCGGCGGAACGAGTGCGGTTGCGCCGCTATTTGCTGGTCTCATCACCCGAATTAACGCGGCAAACGGGAATTCGGTCGGCTATGTCAACCCGACGCTCTATGCCAATCCGAGCGCGTTTCACGACATCACCACTGGAAACAACGGAAACTTCGCTGCAGGACCAAGCTGGGACGCGTGCACGGGTCTCGGCAGCCCGAACGGGGCCGAGATTGCCTCTCTCTTTCAGTCCGGTGGAACCGGTGCGGTAGCGCGAGCCGGGAAGGTCTCGTGAAAAGACGGGCCCGGCCTGCTGCGCCGTTGACCCTGGGGCATGAAACCCCAGCAAAACGTTGGGGGGAGCGGCTCTTGGCGTCGCCCCCCCCAACGCCTCGGGACGGGGGGTCTTCGCTAGGATGATGGAGCTCACGCTTCCAGGTCGGTTCTTCCCTTCCAGAGTCAAGTGCACGCAGGAGCTCACGAATGCCGGCAGCGCTGGAGCACGTTTTTGTCCTCATGCTCGAAAACCGATCCTTTGACCACCTCTTCGGCTTTTCAGGTCTAAGCGGAATCGACGCAACGACCGGCGCGCCGACTGCCGTTGAGGGGCTTCGGGGCAACGAATCGAACGCGCTCGCGGGCAACTCGTACCAAGTCGTGCGGGGTGCCGACTATGCGATGCCAGCGGACCCGGGTCACGAGTTTCCGGACGTTCTCGGTCAGCTTTGCGGGACAGGCGTTCGTTACGAACCGCCGTATCCGACCATCGACAACTCGGGCTTTGTCGACTCGTACAATGACTCCGGTGGGAGCTCAAACCCGGTCGAAGTGATGAAGTGCTTTGACACGCCACGACAATTGCCCGTCCTTTACGCGCTGGCACGGGAGTTCGCGATTTGCGACCACTGGTTTTCGTCGATGCCTGGACCCACCTGGCCGAACCGGATGTTCGTTCACGCCGCGTCCTCGGGGGGATTGGAGCACAGTCCCACGACAGCGGAAATCGTGGAGTGGGAGGCGCTCAATGGATTCACGTTCAAAAACGGAACCATCTTTGAGGCCATGACAAGGCGCCGCAAAGCGTACCACTTCTACTCGGGCGACGATTTCCCGATGGTTGCGGCGCTCAAGGGCGTAACCCTCCTCGACGTGCACCGCATCGGGGATCTCCTGACGGATTTGGAGAAGAACCCTTTCCCTTACGACTATGTCTTCATCGAACCGAGTTACAACGCACTGCATGACTTCCAGAACAGCAGCAGCCAGCACCCGCTCTCCGATGTTCGTGCCGGCGAGGCACTCGTCAAGACAGTTTACGAAGGCCTCCGCGCTTCGCCCATTTGGGAAAACTCGCTTTTCATCGTCACGTGGGACGAACACGGCGGATTCTACGATCACATGGCGCCGCCGCGGGCAGTCGCCCCCGGCGATACACCGGCGACGTGCAAGTACAATCGGTCAGGGTTCACCTTTGAGCAATACGGAGTTCGCACACCGGCGATCGTCGTTTCACCATGGATTCCCCGCGGGACCATCGATCACCGGATCTACGACCACGCCTCCGTGCCCGCGACGCTGGAAGCGGTTTTCCAGCTGCAGCCGCTGACCGCACGTGACGCGAGCGCGCGGAGCCTCATGCCCCTGCTGTCTTTGCCCACTCCAAGAGAGCAAGGGGAGGCCCTGGCGACGCTGCCGATGCCTTGCACAGACGCAGCTCCTCTCGTGGCGGCCGCCGCACCGAATACGATGGCGCCGCTCGGAGACCGTTCTGTCGCCGTGACGCGACCCGACGACCCCATCACCGGCGACGCCGGCATGCTCCCCGCCATCGTCCACGCGGCCCTTCGTCAGGACCTGCAGCTCGAACCCGAGCACAAGGCCGAGATTCTCGACAAGGTCAGTCATCTTCAGACCCGGGCCGACGCCATGCGATATCTGATGGAGGTGCAGGCGAAACTGCGAACTGGCACTCAGCGGCCGTCCACAGCCGGGGAACGGCCAACGTGACCGCTCGGTGCCGCCCGGACGTGAAGCCCAATCGCGACGGGCGAACGCAAGAGGCAGGTACCGGCCGGCAGCCACAACAGAACCTTTGCGGAGGCGACCTCGCCGGCGTTACGTCACGGTTGTACGGAGTCCGTCGTGCAATCGGCCTCGTCGATGGGTGAAGCCAGCCCGGGCGCGTGCGGTCGCCATCGCCCAAGACGCCGGCAGACCGAGTTCACGGGGTCTGCTTGAGTGCGCGTCCGTCGTTCCACCGGAATGCGCTGATGGACGAGCGTCGCGGCGTCCGACTCGAACGTCCCTTGTCGATGAAAAGGAACTGTGGTTGCATCGAGCGGCCTCCGGTCGAAAGAAAAGGAGACTGCCATGATCCTCGGTACCTATCGCCCGACGAACGGCAAAGCCCGCTTCGGCGAACCAAGCGTAGTCGGGGCGGACTTTCCGACGACGAACGCCAGTACTGCTTACAATCCGACGTGGGCTTATGTTCTTTCCATTATTTCCGGGTGGGCCTATGCCGAGGGACAGTTTTTGGCTGACGAGCTCTTTTTCCACGGCCTTCCAAGGTGCGAGGTTCGCGAGATATCCGTTCAGAACAAAGCTCTCCTCATCGTTGCATCGGCCTATCTCATTTACGACGAAGAACACAAGATCGGGGTACTCGCCTTTCGTGGTACGGAACCGGACAATCTCATCAACTGGCTGACGGACGCAGAGTCAGCGAAGTATCCGTTTGGAAAGGGATACGTTCATTCCGGGTTTTTCGCGAATGTGGAAGCCCTCTGGGCGAACATTGTTCAGTTGATTGACCCTCTCGTCGAAGATGGGAAAATTCAGGAGCTATACATTACCGGGCACAGCCTGGGCGCTGCCATGGCCGTCGTCGCGGCGGCACAAATATTCAAAGACCCGTCGAGCAAGAGTCCCTATGCCAAGTGGCGAGACTGCATCCGCGGGGTCTATTCTTTCGCCCAGCCGATGGTTGGAGACGCCGAATTTGCGGCAGAGTTTCATGAGAAATTCGGCGAATTTCTCTATCGGTACACGTATGATCAGGACGTCGTTCCGTGCCTTCCCCCGACCTCGGTGGATACAGATTTCGTTCACTTTGGCGTGCGGCGCTTCGCGCACACCTGCGAGGAGGAGTGGACCGTTGGCGGCAACGATCGGCGTGCAGAGCTCGGCGATCTGGCGTTGGTCGCAGGCAGTTTTTTCACGCGCCGGATTGATGCCCTCAGGCTACCTGGCATGCGGCTTTGCCCGTACTCGCTCGATGACCACTCGCCGCGTGGGTACATCGACGTGACGCGCAATGCCCTGATGCCGCAGAAGGCGCGCGCGAAGCCGGTCAGTCTGCCCGCGGCCAAGACGCCTCTCACCCTCTTCGAGGCGCTCAGTCAGGCGGTTGAGCAAGCGATATCGGTGCCGGGGAAGGTGCTGCAGAGTTTGCGCTCGGTTCGCCTTCGGCTGATCGGCGGAAACGGCAGCTCAGCGAAGGCGCATGGCGCTGTGACCTCGGGTCAATCACCTGGCAGAGCTGCAGGATCCTAAAACCTGGCTTCCGGAAAGAGCGGCCGCCGCGCTCCTCTCGTCGCGAACGACTATGGCTCCAAGGAGCGCGGATGCTGCTCGGGGTCGAGCTTAGGCAACCGGCTGGCCGCGAGGCTCCGAGGGGGATAGCCTGACAAAGGGGCCTTCCACGCGCTTGGAGTCGGCCGCGTGGACCTGACGGCTGTCCTTATGTCACGATGCGTTCGCTTGGGTGTGGAAGCGTCGCACGAGCGGCATGTCTGCAAGTGGGTCGGACAGCGCGCGGCGCTCGTGCGGTTCGTCGTCGTGGTCAGCGTCGTGCTGGGCATCTGGTCGCCTCTACTGCGCTCTGGGCGCGTCAATAACAGCGCTCTCGACTGGACATTCCGTACCGACTACGCCGGCTATACGCTTCACGCGTTGGCGGTCGATGGCGAACTTCCGTTCGGGGTTACTTCGCCGGAGAGACGAGTAGAGCGGCGCACGCGAAAATGACCGCGGGCTGCACGAGCAAGCATCCAATCGCTGCGCCGAGGCCCAGGCGATCCGCGGCCAGGCCGATGGCGAGGGGGGCGACGACCTCGACAACGAAGAAGACTTGCCCCATCGCCTGCACCGTGCCGGGGTAGTCCGGCAACTCATCGTACGCGCGCGCGAGCGCCAGCGGATGGTGTGGGGCGCACGTCGTGCCGACCGCAAAGAGCGCGGCGCACGAGGCGAGCGGGCTCCCGGTCGACCAGAGTGCAGCGAGAGCCAGGGCGCAAAGAATTGCGCTCATGGCAAGGACCCTGCGTGAATCGAAGCGAGTCGCCAGGCGGTCGGTGATCGTGGCCCCAAGCAGCGAGCCCGCGGAGAAGGTCACCGCGGCTCCGGTGGCCATCGCCGAGCTCGTTCCTCCGGCATGCGCGAGGCGCAACGCCCCGAGCGCGACGACGATCTCGTCGAGGAGCGTGCATGAGCCGGCCGCAAAAAGCCAAGCCCATAGACGCGGCAGGCGGATGGCCCGGGCGAGCACCTCACGCAGCGGCTCGGCGAGAGGCGCCACGTCAGGGCCCGGGTGCTCGGCATGGGACCCTCGGAACAAAAGGCTGGTTGCCAACACGGCGTGCGCCAAGACGACGACGGCGAGCGCGCCCATGGCCCCCCGATACGAATGACCAAGGGCAATCGCCAACGCCGTGAGGAGCGGAGTCAGAAGGTCACCGACGGCCCCGTAGATAGACCATCGCACCATCGCACGGTCGGCACTTTCGCGGTTCGAAGCGAAGAGCAGGCCTTGCGCGGCTCCGCAGGCGACGCCGCTCGACGCCCCCGCCAGGGCGAGCCCGAATGCAAGGCTCCAGGGGTCCGATGTCCACGCCGTGAAAAGGAGCGCCGCGGCGAGGGCGACCTGGCCGAGAACGACGAGCCGGGCACGGCCGCAAATGTCCGAGAGCAGCGCAAGCCCGGCTTCGAGCAACGCGGCGCCTACGAGAGGCAAAGCAAAGGCGAACGTGAGGTAGCCGCGATGGGAGAGCGCGAGCTCGTGCTCGACGGATGGCGCCCCCGACACGGCCACGCCACTCCACAGCTCGTCGACGAGGGCGACGAACAGCAGCGCGAAGGCCCCCGCGGGAGGTCGCGATCAAATTCGCTCGGTGAAGCTCATGGGCCCATGATGAGGCCTGGCCTGGCGGACGGCAAGCAAGACTGAGCACGCGAATCGCCGGGGTGCCCATCCTGCGCGGTCGCTGCGGCGTTCCGCCGCCAGGAACACACGCGCCAGGTCCTCCAACGGACTGAACGATAAGAAATCGCGTCCCCACGGCCAGGACCCGCCTGAAGTCGCCCGTAGAAACTCTCCGGTCCGTGAGTCGAGGGCAGTCCGCTTCAACGTTATTCACGTCTCGCCGCGCGTGTCGATCGGCCAAGGCGAAGCCCGGCTCCTGCTGAGCCGACCATGTCCGGGTGAGTCGTCCACTGGGCGATAGGACGCTGGTTGCCCGGACCACCCCCACCATCGGTGCGATATGGGTCGCGCCGATGGCTACGGCGCGAGGTCCATGCGCCCCTTCCCGCTTTCCATGTCGATTGGAACGGAGCTGTGCTGGTGGGTGACCTTCCACGCGCCGTCCACCTTGCGATAACCGATCGTTTCACGAAACCACATCGCGATGACCTGCCCGCCCCGGCGTACCGCGTGGACTTTGGTGAGGTGGTGGTCGAAGGCCACGTCGCCGGCCACCGCAACGGCGAGGTCGACGATGTCGTAATCAATCGCGCTCTCGAACGACGAAAACCAGTCCGACAGGCGCTTACGGACTGCGGCCCGCCCCTCGTGCTGGAGGGGGGTTACGACGTCGAAGGTGACGACCTCGGGCACATATCCGGCCAAGACGGCGTCGACGTTCTTGTCGCGTACAGCCAGTACTCGGGCTTCGATGGCCGCGCGAATGAGGCTCTCGTCGTCCGTCGATGTCATCGGGAACCTCGTTTGAACCTGCGGTTTTTGCGTTCAGAGGAATCGTGTGTCGTGCGGCCGCCCCCCATCGCGTCATGGCGGCCGTGGCGACCGTCGACGGCGTGGGTAAGCATCGGCCGTTCCATGCGTTGCCACGGCGAAGCGACGGCGGGTTCCGGATGACCTATTGCAACACCCCGCGGCTCCAGAGGGCCAGGCCGCTCCTCCAGGCGCTCTTCCGCCGGGACCCGCGGCATCGTCGCCCGAAGTCGCCCGGGCGCGCTTGCGAGAACGCCTCACCGGCGTGCCACGCGGTGTCGTCATGCCTCCTGCTTCTTACTCTGCGTCGCGGCCGATTCCGGGGCGTTCAGCGTTTCCCGCACTTTTCGCGCCATGGATTCGGGGGTAAACGGCTTTTGAAGAAATGCCATTTCGCTCTCGAGGACGCCGTGACGAACGATGCTGTCGTCGGTATACCCAGACATAAAGAGCACTTTCATATCGGGACGCCCCGGCGCGATCCGCTTGGCCAATTCGGCTCCGCTCATCTCCGGCATGACCACGTCCGTCAAGAGAAGGTGGATGGGCCGCCTGAGTTTTTCGGAACGCAGCAGGGCCTCGTGGGCACCCGCTGCGACGATGACATCGTATCCCATTCGCTTCAGGATTCCGTGCGCGACGGCTCGCACCTGCTCTTGATCCTCGACGAGCAGGACGGTCTCCGAACCTCGAAGACTGGCCCGCTGGACGATGGAGGGGACCGCGCTCGTCTCCGCTTCGACTCGCGGAAAGTACACTTTGAACGTCGACCCCTTGCCGGGCTCGCTGTAAACGCCCACGCTTCCGCCGGCCTGCTGGGCGATGCCGAACACCGTCGAGAGGCCAAGGCCCGTCCCCTTTCCGGCTTCTTTGGTGGTGAAGAATGGTTCGAAGATGCGCGCCTGGACCGCCAGGTCCATTCCGATGCCGGTGTCGCTGACTGCGAGCATCACGTGAGGGCCTGGCGTCGTCCCGAGATGCTGACGTGCGTATTCACCGTCGAGATCGATGTTGGCCGTCTCGAGCGTGAGCTTGCCCCCATGCGGCATGGCATCGCGGGCATTGACCACCAAGTTCATCACGACCTGCTCGACGCTGCCCGGATCCACGAAGACCCGGCCGAGCCCCGGCGCCGGCACCGAGACCAGATCGACGTCCTCGCCCACGATGCGCTTTAGCAACTTGTCCATGCCGGCCAGCACTTGATTGAGGTCGAGCACTTTGGGCGCCACCACTTGTTGGCGGCTGAACAAGAGCAGTTGCCGTGTGAGTTCGGCGGCGCGAAGCGCGGCCTTGTGGATCTCGCCGATCCCCTCGCTCATCGCGTCGGTGGGGGCCATCTCGGCGAGGCCCATTTCGCTGTAGCTGAGAATGACCGACAAGATGTTGTTGAAGTCGTGCGCGATGCCACCGGCCAAGCGGCCAATGGCCTCCATCTTCTGCGCCTGGCGGAGCTGGTCCTCCGTGCTCCGGAGCGCAGCGTCGGCTTTGCGCTGCTGCGTGAGGTCGCGGACGGACTTCGATGCGGCGACCACCTTGCCCGACCCATTAAAGATCGGCGCGAGCGAAAGAGAAACGGCGACTTCCGTGCCGTCTTTGCGACGCCGGATGGTCTCGTGCCGCTCGACGCGGTCGCCTTCGGAGACCAACCGGATCAATCCGCGTTCCTCGGCCCGTCGATCGGCAGGAATCAACAGACCAATCGGCATTCCGACGGCCTCTGCGGCGGAGTAGCCGAAAAGCTGTTCGGCGGCGACGTTCCAGCTCATGATCGTGCCGTCGAGGTCCTGGCTCACGATCGCGTCGTTCGAAGACTGCACGATCGCCGCAAGCAACCCTGCCATGGCCTCCGCTTCGTGGCGCGCCGTCATGTCGGTGACGACCGTGATCCGCGCGCGACGACCCGCGACGCCGAACGCGAGGACGCGCGAGACATACTCGATGAAGAAGAGCGAGCCGTCCTTGCGGCAATGACGCGCGGTCCCCACGGTTTCGGCCTCGTCGAGGGCCGTAATGATCCGCTTTGCGGAGTCGCGATCAGCCGGAAGGCGCAGATCCACGACCTTCATGGTCATCAATTCGCCGTGCGAATAACCGTAGAGGCGAACCATGGCGTCATTGGCGGCGAGAATGTCGAATGTCTCGACGTCGAACACAAAGAGAGGGATCGGGCTCGCCTCGAAGAGGAGCCTGTGGGCCACTTCGGATTCTTGGAGCGCTTGGTTCGCGCCCACGGCGCGCGCCAACGCGGCGCGCTCGGCGGCGTACGATCTCGCGTTCGCGATCGCCAGCGCTGCGTGGTCGGCGAGGTTGCGCACGAGATCGAAATCGCTGTCCGTGTAGGGACTCTCGGAGCCAGACCGCAGGAGCGCCGCGACCCCGACGACCTTCCCGCGGCACTGCATCGGAACGACGATCACGCTGCCCACAGCCAAGTGGTCGAGAATTTCGCGATACGCAGGCGCCGACGACGCGGCATAGTCGGAGGTCGTCACACGTGGCAGAAAGACGGGTTGCGCGGAGGCCGCAACCCCACCCATGACGCCGTCGCCTACGCGTTGCGGCCGGGAGGCCAACAGACTGTCGGCCCACGCGACGACTCCGGGATCGCGATGGTAAACGGCCCCGGATTCGAGCGTCGCGCCGTCCTCGCTCACAGCACGGATCGCGCATAGGTCGCCTATGATTTCGCCGAGGCGCCGAGCCACGACGGCGGTCAGCCGGGCGTAGTCACCCGCCACGTCGGCAAACTCGTGCGACGCGTCCGCGAGGAGGCGAAGGCGCACGGCCATCCGTTCGCGCTCGGCGAGCTCGCGCTCCGACTCGGCAACCAGGCGGGTGGCCGTGACCGCGAGCGCCGCATGCTCGGCGAGGCTCTGTGCGAGCGCGAGATCGTGCTCGCTGAGAGCCGGAGCCTGAGCGCCGTGTCGTGTAAGCCCGAGAGCGCCAAGGACGGTTCCGCGCACGCGAAGCGGCACGACGAGTGCGCTCTTGACGGCGGTCGTCCGCGCGAAATGCAGCACGTCGGGCTCAGCCCGTGGCTGCAGCCGCTCGAGGCTGCCGTCGACGTCGGGCATGAAGAACGGCGTGTGGGTGTCGACGACGTGCTTGAGGCCAGGATGCGAGTCGACGCGGCGCGGACCACTCGCCACAAAGTGATCGCGAAGCACGGCCAGGAGCTCGGCATCGGAAGTGTGCACGTGAGCGGTCGTGAAGTGACGACCGTCCTCCGTGAGGAGACTCAGGATGCATGCACATCCGAGGGCCTCCGCGATCTCGCGGACGACGGCGTCGAACAGCCGATCGGGGGATCTGCCCGCTTCGGAGAACGCCTGCGTCGTCTTCGACAGAACGCGCAGTCGTTCTTCGGAACGTCGGACATCGCTGACGCCACGGGAGCTGTCGGAGCGCTCTCGCCTTGGTGTGGCGTCGTGAAGAAACGCGACAATCGCAGCCACGCTCGGATCAGCGAGGAGGTTCGTCGCGATGGCTTCGATCCACCGGTACGACCCGTCACGATGGCGAAGCCGACATTCGAACGTCACCCGTTCCGAGGGGGTGGCGCGGATCCGCCCCATCGCGCTTGAGACTCGCTCGCGGTCGGCGGGATGCACGCTCTCGAACGCCTCGTTGCCCACCCATCGGGACGGCACGCGCCCGCTGATTCGTTCGACGGCCGGACTGGCGTACAGGGTCGTCCCGTCGGCCGCCGTCAGAACGATGGCGTCAGGGCTGTTCTCGACCAGAGCACGGAACCGCGGCTCGCTCCCCATGCTGTCCCCGTCCGGGCCCCCTCTCCCGCTCGCCATCGACCCGTTCGCAGCAACGCGTATGCCGCACTCTTTCTCTCACAAGAAAGACGACGCCATGCAAGCCGAGAATGCGATTCAAACGGCAGACTTTGCGGGTCCCAGCTTTTTTTGCTTCACCCGTTCCCGGCGATTGCCCCGGCCCTGTGCCATTGAATCCCATCGCGTGGGCAGCCCCGCTATCGAACCTCGTCAACGGCTTGATTGGAAGGCAGCCTTTCGATCGATTGCCGAACCCGCGCAGGTCCAACGAGGTCCGCTCGTTGAGCTGACCGTCCGGCTGGTAGGCCATGCGCATTCGCGTGGCATTGCAGCCGCACAAGAAGCACGGCGCGCTCTCCTCCCGGCGTGTTCTGGTTGAGCGGAATGGTGCGACCGTCGCGGCTGCCGTCCAGCGTCTCAGTGACCGGCCGCGCGGACGGTGCCGGAGAAGTCGTATGGCCGACGATGAGCGGGCGCGATCTCGCTATACGCCCGGCGAAGCGACATCGCTCGTGCCCTAGGCTGGCGCGGCCGCGCGACCCAGGCGATTGGCGATGACGCGCAGACGGCCAAGGAGTTCGGGGGGCTCGCGCACCTCGAAGTCGACGTCGAGCGAGGCGATCCACGCCGCGAGCCAATCGAGCGACGTCGCGCCGGTGTGAAGCTCGCAAGTGGAGTCATCGACCGGCTCGAGCCGGCCCGCCCACGGCGGCACGCGTGCGGTCACGGCATCGACAGGGGCGCGGAGCAGCACGCGCGCCCGAAGCGGTTGCGCGACCGCCGACACCGACCGCGACACATACGCGGCGAGGTCGCGGTCGGGAGGATCGCGGGCGACGAAGCGCATCCCCGTCGTAACCTTCGGCGCGATGCGGTCGACGCGGAAGGTGCGCCAGCTCGCACGCGTGAGGTCCCAGGCGACGAGGTACCAGCGCCGGCCGGTGTGAACCAGGCCGCTCGGCTCGACGGTGCGGCGGCTCGCCGCGCCGGCGTGGCCCCGATAATCGAACCGAACCTGCTCGTGGTCGCGGCAGGCGCCGGCGATGACCGACAGCGCCGCTGCGTCGACGGTCGGACCGGCGTTGGCGAACGGAATGATGAACTCGTGCAGAGCGGCGACGCGCCGGCGCAGTCGCGAAGGCAGGACCTGCTCGAGCTTCGTGAGCGCGCGCAGCGCGGCTTCTTCCATTCCGGCCACTGTTCCCCCCGCGGCCGTCCTCAGGCCGACCGAGACCGCGAGCGCCTCGTCGTCGTCGAGCAGGAGCGGCGGAAGCGCGGCGCCGGCCCCCAGCCGGTAGCCGCCGCCCATCCCGGCGGTCGAGTGCACCGGGTAGCCAAGGCTGCGCAGGCGGTCGACGTCGCGCCGCAGCGTTCGACCGGTGACCTCGAGGCGATCGGCAAGGTCGGCCCCGGACCAGTGCCGGCGCGCCTGGAGCAGCGACAAGAGGCGTAGGAGGCGCGCAGAGGTCTGCAGCATTGACGAGGGAGAGATTGTGCCACCGTATTGCGGAACAATCCTGTCCTCGAAGTGTCCTATGGTCTCGGACAACTTGCGCGGGGGCCGGTCGGGCCGGCCGAGCGCGCCGAAAGGAGCCGTCCCATGTCGATCGTGTTCTACAAGGCGTCGACCATGTCGAGCGCATCTCCCGTCTCGTGGGCACTCGCCGAGCTCGGCGTGCCGCACGAGACGGTCACCTTCGATCTCGCGGCGAGGGATCAGAAGAAGCCGCAATTTCTCAAGCTGAATCCGAACGGCAAGGTGCCGACGCTCGTTGTCGACGGCACCTCCATGTTCGAGGGGCTCGCCATCATTTTGTTTCTCGCCGAAAGGTACGGGGTCGACAAGAAGCTCTGGCCGGAGCAAAACGATCCGGCTCGTATGCAGGCGCTCTCGTGGTGCGTCTGGGGCTACGTGAGCCTCGGCCCGCTCATCGCGCGGCTGTCGCTGGCGACCTCCGAGCGTTTCGGCAAGGAGCTGCACAACGCGGCGCAGGCCGAGCTCGCGCGAAGCGAACTCGCCAACCTGCTCGGCATCCTCGACGCACGCCTCTCCACGAGGCCCTACATGCTCGGCGACTCGTTCTCGCTCGTCGACGTGGTCGGCGCTTCGCTCGTGCAGTACGGCAAGTTCTCGGGGGTTCTGATCGACCCGCACCGCCATGTCTCGGAGTGGGTCGCGCGCTGCCAGTCGCGCCCCGCGGTCAGCGATCGCGGGTGAACGGGTGGCGGCGGCGAACGGCTCGATGGTTGCCGAGCAGGCGGGCGCACGCACAACGCGATGCGGTCGGTGCCGTCATGAATACGCCGAAGCGATGTGGGGCCGCCTCGAGCTCGTCGAGCGCCTTGTCGCCGCGCGCATCCGTTGCTTGGTGACGTCGTGGCCGGAGGACGTCACGATCGAGATTCGCCGGTGTCACGCCTGCCAAGGCGTCATCGCGCGAAAGTCCGCGGGCGCGTACGCCCGATGGGGCGCTTCTCATGACGGCTGAGGGTCGGCGGCGTCGAAACCCGCGCAATTCGCCACAGATATCTCGGCGGCAGGGCTATGGACACCTGTACGCCCTCCCGACGATCTCCCCCTCGTACTCGTGCCCCGATGCGGTTTGCGTTGGCGCCCGAGGGGCGATCGTGTCCCAGACAATCACGGTCGCGCCACTTTGGGCCGCCTGGTTGCGCAGATGGTGGTGGACGGCGTCTCCGCCCGCGCCGGGAGCCATTTCGGCGGCAACGAAAGTGCCCACGAATTGGCACGACTCGGTCCCGCTGCCGTCCGACTCGCGGACGTTGGCGCCCTCGGGGGTGAGCGGCTCGAAGCCGGGCAACCCGTGGCATGCTGAGATGGCCGCGCAAGTTGCCACAAACCGCAGTGGCTCCGCCAACGCCGGATGTTCGTCGAACGCCTTTTTGGCCGTGACGATAAAACCGTTTCTGGACCGACGCGTCACCGGGCGATTCCTCCCCTCGACTATTTCGACTCGGAATTTCCTCAGCACCGTACACCATACCGTTCGCTTCGTCCTCGGGCCCCGCGTCGATAAAACTCCCGCAGGTCAACTGGGGATCGGGTGGCATTGGTGGCCGCGCAGGCGAGACAGCCCGTCTTCAGCTTGCCGCTTGCAACTCTCTGTGACGAGACATCCATTCGAGCTGCGCTTTATCTGGCCCGGGATCGCGGGAGGGTCATTGCTTGCGCATGCCTACTCACACCTGCTGACCGCAGACGGGCAGACGGCGCACGCCGCTCCACCACAATAGAGCATGCAGTTTTCCCAGCGGGGTCCGCCGAAGCGGACACGGGAAGCGGCGCGCAGCGAGAGGCCCCCGCCCCGCCCGTCGACGAAAACCGATTAGAAAAATCGATGATAGTGATCGAATGCGCCGTCGATCTGCCAACCTTGCGCTTCGTAAAGCGCCTTGGCTATCGAATTTGTTTTCTGTGTGGCCAAAACAAGTCCCTTCGCGCCGCCCCCTCGGGCGAAGGCCTCGGCCGCGATGATCAAGGCCTTGCCGAAGCCACGCCCGCGGTGCGCCGACCCAACGAACAGATCATTGAGCACCCAGACGCGCTTCATCCATGCAGACGAAAACGAGGGATATAGCTGGGTGAACCCGATTGGGTGCCGGTCCCGTTCGGCGACGAAGATCGCCGAATCGCCTGCTTGCAGCCGGGCGCCGATGAAACGACGCGCGCCCTCGAGGTCGGCGGGCTGCTCGTAGAATCGGCGATAGCCGTCGAAGAGCGGCACGATCGCGTCGAGATCGTCGATGGCGGCTCTGCGGGTCGTCACATGGTCGTCTGCGCTCACGCCCGCTCTCTTTCTCGCTGCACATGCAGCTCGATTCTGGAATCGCTGCGACGAGCAGTCGAGGTCCGGCAGGCGCAAGCGGCGCAGGCCCCCTGCCCTGCCCGGATGGCTGCGCCAATGAATCAGAGCTGCGACGGTAAGGTACTAAAAACCGCCACCCAACCTGATCCCGCGCGTCCCTGTCCCGAGGCTTTCCACTCCGAGGTTACGGGTGTTACCGTCCTTTTCGGTCCAAACGAGATCGACGCGTGTCGCCCCCTTGACCGGCGAGTCTCCTCGAAGCCCTTGAACCGCTGCGCTCCGTAACGCTCCCAAAAACTGCGAGGGCGAGGCCTGCGGGCCAAAAAATAGCGGGAGCTGTCCCGGGGCCGCATAGAGCCCCGAACTGAACACGAGCTGCAGCGCGCTACGAATGGGGACGGCGTACGTGAGCGTGCCTCCGATGCCCCCGTCGATGGGGCAGCCGAGCTGGGTGAACACACTCAAGACGAGCCTCGGCGCCAGGCGCCATTCCCCATAGTGCTGCACCGGAATGCCACCCACAGTGTTGCCGACGTCCTCTTTGAGAGAAGCGCAGTTTGGAAACCCACCCGCCTTCGGAATGACGCTCGCCTCCAACGATAACCGAAGCGGAGCAGACAGAAGATATCCAGGGAAAACGCCTGCGTGGGGATTCTGCAAAGATGTCGTCGCGACCGGCACGCCGGGCACAGACGTTTGGGCCTGCGCCGAGGAAGCTCCACAAAGCGCGCCGACGACCGCTGCCCACACGGGGACGAAGACGATCGTTCTCATGTTCGCCCGATCAAGCTAGCGCGCGTATGCCACCTATGACAAGCCGGTGAGGCGGCTTCAAGGCTGTGCGCGCACGCTGGGCCCGCCAACGTCCGGTCGGAGCCCGGAAAGACCGGGAGCGGCTCACCGGAGCCTTGAGCCGACGAGAGCCAACGCTCCAAGAGCGGACGCGCCGGCGGCCAGGAGAGCGACCGCGCCCTTGTGCGTCGATGCCCATAGCTCTGGGCTGCGCCCGTGCGCACGTCGATCAAAGCGCCCTCGCGCGCCGTGGTCACGCTCTGCGTCTCGCGGCTGCCAGAGGTTTCCTCCGCCTGGACTCGACGGCGGTGCGTCGCGCTGCTGGCTGGCGTACCCGGTACGGCCAAGGTACCAGTCGCCCACCCCGGGCAGCAGTTTGTTGCCGGGCACGATGACCGCGGTGGGAGCCCCCACGTTGATTTCGCGACGGCGGTGATGAGCCGCATACCAGATGGCTTCTGCGGCGACCTCCGGCTGATAGATCGGTGGTACCGGCTGAGACGCACGGCTCATCTTGTTCTCGCACCAGCCGAACTGAGGGGTATTGAGGGCCGGCATCTGCACCATCGTCAGCCACACGTTCGAACTATGGTGGCGAAGTTCGCAGCGCAACGAATCGGTAAAGCCGCGGATTGCGTGTTTGGCGCCGCAATAGGCGCTTTGCAGCGGAATCGATCGGTAGGCCAAAGCGGATCCGACCTGCACGACCGTGCCGCGGTCGCGCGGCAGCATGCGCTCGAGCGCCGCGCGCGTCCCATAGACGTACCCCAGATAGCTCACCTCGGTCGCCCGCTTGAATTCGTCGGGTTCGATGGCGAGAAACTCGCCGAAGCAGGTCGTCATGGCATCGTTGACCCATACGTCGATGGGGCCGAGCGTGTCTTCGACCCGAGCGGCGGCATCCTCGACCGCTTTGGCGTCGGCGACATCGAGCGGCAGCACGAGGGCGCGGCGGCCCAGCGCCTCCACTTCGGCTCGTGCGGCCTCGAGCCCAGCAGCGCCGCGCGCGACCAGCGCCACGTCTGCGCCGCCGGCCGCGAATCGCCTCACGGCGGCCCGGCCCACTCCGGCCGAAGCGCCGGTGATGACCACAACATTTGCCTTGTTCATTTGCGCCGTCCTTTCGCGCGGTCTCGGGACACGACCTGTCGATGAGCCACGCAGCAAGCGCCGGGCCATGCTCCACGCAGCAAACGCCCCCAATTCGCCGCTTTTGGCCGTCTGAGGCCAGCCGTCTCTCGATCTGCGGCCGGCACGATGGTCGCACCGACGGCACGATGGTCGCACCGACGGTCGCATCGACCGCGGTGCTGTCGGCCGTTGGAGGCCGCGGCCAATGGCTTGCATCGCCTCGCGCGGTGTTGTGAGTGGCAACCGGAAGGGCGAGCTGAGGTCGATGGCGCTTGCGCTCGCGGCGGCGGCCGGGGGAGTGGATGCGGTCGGATGGCTCTCGCTCGGGCACGTGTTCTCGGCCCACATGAGCGGGAACACGGTCAGCATGATGTCGCATGCAGCCTTCGAGGAATGGGGCGAGGCGGGACGCGCTGCGTTCGTCATCGTTGCATTCGTCTCCGGATTGGTGATCGGAGCCGGCACGGCGGCCGCAACGAAGCGCATGAGATTTCGCATCGGCTTCTCCCTTGCCCTCGCGATCGAAGCGGCGATGCTTTTCGCTCTGATGTTCGTGGGCGAGCACGCCTCGGGCAAAGGAGGGGTCGTGCCGCTGAGGCCCGCCGGCACCTACTACGCCCTCGTTGCTCTGGCTGCCGGATCCATGGGGGTGCAGAGCGCCACGTTGCGCCGCGTCGGAGGGTCACGGGTCCACACGACGTTCGTCACAGGCGCACTGGTGCGGGTCGCAGACGGGATGGTCGAGTTCGCGGAACACGTGTGGCACGGGTTGCGCCTCCCCGTGACCGCACGCCAATCCGAGAGCTTACGCGCGGCGAGCCGCCGGGCGTTCTTTTTTGGGTCCTTGTGGGTGTCTTATGCGACAGGAGGTGTCGCCTCGGGACTTCTCGTGCGAATCGCCGGCATGCGCGCCTTGGCGTTGCCGCTTCTTGTCGTATCGGCGGCCACCATCGTAGACGCAAGGCTGGCGCGCGCCGGAAGCCCCGAAGCGGGGGCGGACTGAAGGGCGAGCGTTCTGCGGGGCAGGCCGTGGCGCTCGGCGAGCGGAACGGGCGCGCTCTTGATTTCGAACCGGTCGAGGAGCGTTGTGAGCGGCGCCGCGCTGACCGGCGCCGCGCTGACCGGCGCCGCGCTGACCGGCGCCGCGCCGACAATCGCGTCGCGCTCAAGGTCACGAACTGTGCTCATGGTCACGAACTGTCGGCGACGGGCGTCGACCCTTCGGCCGCGCGGAGCGTTCCACCAATTGGCCGCTGCGATTCGGCCGTGGCGGGAGGTTCCGATTGTTCGAGGTGGCCTTCGAGACCACCTGACCGCCCCATTCAATTCGATCGTCGGCCCATTCGCTTGTCGCTTCGCCCGGATGCTGATTGGCTTGGGGTTGGGGCGGGGCTGCGCAGCCTCGTGCGCGGGGCGATTGGAGTCTGGACCATGCCATTCGAAACGTCAGCGCCGGAAGCTGCGCTGAAGGACGCGGAGATTGCACTGGCCAGATCGCCATCCGCCGTCGAGCCTCTTTTCGCGCGGGCCCGAGCGCTCGATCGGCTGGGGCGGAATGGTCCGGCGTCGGACGCCTACCTCGCCGTTTTGCGCGTGGACGCGACGCATCTCGATGCACTGAGCGGGCTTGGCGCCCTCGCGATAAAGACCGGGCATCGAAACGCAGCCAAAACGGCCTTCGCACAAGCCTCGGCGGCTCATCCGCACCGCGCCGACCCCCACGCAAAACTCGCACTTCTGCTGGCGGAGGAAGGCGATGAGGCCGGTGCGCGCGAACACTTCGAGACGGCGCTCCGTCTGGAGCCCGACAACAACCTGGCGCATCGGGGCATGGCCGTGCTCCTTTTGAAAGTCGGTCGGACCGAAGCGGCGCAGCGGCATGGCCGGGCGGGGTTTCGCGGTCAGGCGGACTGTTGGCCTTACCGAGGTACGGGCCAACCGCTGTCGCTGCTCCTCGTCTCGTCCGCGGTCGGTCCGAACGTTCCCATCGAGCGTTTCCTGGACGACCGCGTCTTCGAGAAGTGGACGCTGACTCCCGAATTTTTCGACCCAAACGCCGACCTGCCGCGCCACGACGTCGTTTTCCTCGGCATCGGCGACGCGGATGGCTGCGGAGAGGCACTCGATGCGGCCGCCGCGATCTTGACGCGGACCCGGGCGCGCGTGCTCAACCCGCCGCACCGAGTCCGCCAGACAGGCCGCGCTGTCAACGCCAAACGGCTCGAGCCAATCCCAGGGGTCTCGACTGCCCGCACAGTCGAGTGGTCGCGCGAAGCGCTTTTGGCGGCCGATGCGTCCGAGGCGCTCGCCAAGGCCGGTTTCGCGTGGCCACTGCTGCTCCGGTCGCCCGGCTTTCACGGAGGCGAATACTTCGAGCAGGTGGGTCGTCCCGAGGACTTGCCCGGGGTGGTGGCCCGCCTCCCCGGAGAGACCATCTTGGTCATCCAGTTCGTCGACACCCGGGGCGTAGACGGCAAGTTTCGCAAATACAGAGTCATGATGATCGATGGTCGGTTATACCCCTTGCACCTCGCCGTCTCGCCGCAGTGGAAGGTCCATTACTTCAGCGCCGACATGGCCGACCGGCCCGAGCACCGAGCAGAGGACGAGGCCTTCTTGCAAGACATGCCTCGCGTCATCGGACCGCGGGCCATGCAGGCGCTCGAGCGGATCCGCGATCTCCTGGCGCTGGATTACGGGGGGATCGATTTCGCGCTCGACGGGCGCGGGACCGTAGTCGTCTTCGAAGCCAATGCCACGATGACGATCGTGCCGCCCGCCGACGACGAGCGCTGGCGCTACCGCGCTGCAGCCGTCGAGTGCGTCGAGCGAGCTGTACGTCGAATGCTCGTCCGAGCGGCCGGCAGACTGGACGAATCGGCCGAGGCGCCCATCGGGATGGCCCCCCGCGCTAAGCTGATGCGGCCATGACCTCGAACCTCGCTGTCGACCCCAACACCTCCGCCCTGCTCGTCATGGACTTCCAGACGTCGATCGTCGAGATGGTCGCCGCCGACAAGGCTGGCCTGCTGGCGCGCACCGCGAAGCTCGTCGAGGGCGCGCGGAAGGCTGGGTTGCGCGTCATCTACATCGTCGTCGGCTTTCGACCGGGCTACCCCGAGGTGAGCGCACGCAACCCGTCGTTCGGTCCGGTCCGGGAGAGCGGTCGGTTCGCCGCGGGTTCGGCCGGCACCGAGGTGCATGCCGCCGTTGCTCCAAAGCTCGGCGAGGCCGTCGTCACGAAACACCGGGTGAGCGCGTTCGCCGGGACCGACCTCGACATGATTCTCCGAGCGAACGGCATCGAAACGCTGGTGCTGGCCGGGATCGCCACGAGCGGCGTCGTGCTCTCGACGGTCCGGCATGCCGCCGACGCCGATTACCGACTCGTGGTCGTCGAAGACTCCTGCGCCGACCGCGACCCCGAGGTCCATCGCGTGCTCATGGACAAGGTCTTTGCGAGGCAGGCAACGGTCCTGACCGCCGACGAGGTCGTCGGGGCGCTGGGCGCACCCCACTCTGCCTGAGCGGCGGCGGTCGGGTAGCACGAAATGCGACGACTTTTTACTCTTGCGTCATGATATGGGCCTTGTAGGTGGGCCCGTCACAGGTCGGGGTGACTGGATCGTAGCTCGACAGAATTTTCGGGGAGTTGTCCGTGCTCCATGACCAGGCGAGATAGCTCTGGGCGGGGATCCCGTTGCCCGGATTGTCGAGAAAGTCCATGACCGTCGTGATGAACGATCCGTTGCACGCAGGCGGTGTGTCTGTGTCGCCGATTTCGCCGGCCACGATCGGTACCTTCGCGAGGACAGGCAGTGCATCGGCGGCCAACGTGTGATTCGAGGTATAGTTGCTGTTTGTGTAGACGTGCCAAGATGCGCCCACGTTGTTCGCGGGGTCGCTCGGTTCATAGGTTAGCCATTGCGACAGGTCGTTCGAGTACTCGATGCCGCCCATCATGACGAAGTTGGTGGCGCCGGCCGCGCGCACCGCGTTCAGCATGCCCTGCATGCCGACGACCGGGTAGGCGACACCCGGGCAGGAGGAGGTCGTCGTTGCGCCCCAGCACTGCCATGCACTTGTCGCGTCCGCGTTCGAGTCCGGGAAAGGTTCGTTGAAAAGATCGAAGATGACCTTGTCCTCTGACTTGAAGGCATTGGCAACAGACGTCCAAAAATCGGCGCCGTGGGCCGCGTCCGGCATCGGCTGCTGCTCGGTGGCCAGAGTTCCGCCTGGGCCCTCCGTGAAGTGCAAATCGAGAATGGGGTAGATGTTGTTGCTGAGAAGCGTCGTCACATAGGACTCGATGGCGCTCTGGTAATTCGCACCCGAATAGGCCGCATTGACACCGTTGAGCCCGAGCCAGCAATCTTCGTTGAGCGGAATGCGCACTGCGTTGACGCCCCAGCTCAGCATCGCGGTGATCGAGATCGCGGAGTTTGCTCCGGTGTTGTTCGTCGGGTCGAAGACTCCGACGCCGTCGCTGCACTCGTATTGGGTACCCGACTCATCGACACCGAGCAGGCGAATGGCCTTCGAGCCATCGTAAAGCTGATTCCCCACTGCATGCACCCCGGCCGATGCCGGCCCGGAACCACCGCCGTCGCCCGACGTGGCTCCTGACGACGAACTCGAAGAGGTGCTCGAGCTTTTGCTCGTGCTGTTGGTGCTGGAGGCGGTGCTGCTCGAGGCGGTGCTGCTCGAGGCGGTGCTGCTCAAGCTCGCCGGGGCGCCCGAGCCGCTGGTACTCGAGCTGCTCGCATTGCCCATCTGATTGCTCGACGCAGAGCTCGACCCCCCCGATGCGGAGCTGGTCTCGCTGCCGTTCGAAGAACCGCCGGCCGTCGCCTGCGAGCCCGTCGAGGATTGGCTCGACGCCGAGGTGTTGGCTTGCGACGGGCTCGCGCCCGACGACACGCTGGACTCCGACGCACCGACGTTGGCCGTTGCGCCGGAGCCGCAACCTGCGATGACCGAGTCCAAAAGCATCAGCCCCCCGAACGTCAGCCACGCGCGCCACGGAAACCTCATGCTTGGAACCTACCCCGATTTCGCGCGACATGCGCGTTCAGAGGTGGCCCGAGGGTCCGCTCGGCCGCATCGGTCCGCAATGCGGTGGGCGAGTCGGTGAGCCCCCGCCGAACCCCCGCCTCGAAAGCACGGGGCGACGGCAAGGCGACCGCCGAGCCCTCCGGTCAGGCCGCGTTGGGCCTCGATGGCCCAGCGCTTTTCCTTGGGCAGATCGGCGGTGGAGGCGGCCACGCCGCCACAACGCCCCCCTCGCCGGCTCTTGCGTCGGCTGCTCGACCGCGACAAGGCGAAGTCCGAGCGGGGCGACTGCGCAAAGACCGAGCGGGTTCGCGCCTATCCCCGGATGAACGCCAGGAGGTCTGCGTTGAATTGTTCCCGGCGGATCGCCGGAAGGCCGTGCGGCGCGCCCGGATAAAGTTTCAGCGTCGCGTTTCTGACGATCTTCGAGGCGCGGCGAGCGACCGCGACCGGAACGACCTGATCGTCGTCGCCGTGGATGATGAGGGTCGGAGAATCGAAGCGCTTCAGATCGTCGGTGAGGTCCAATTCCCATGTTTTGACGGTGTCGTGGGCGCCCTTGAGGCCGACTTGCATTCCGTAGAGCCAGACTTGGTCCAAAAGCGCTTGGGGGACGTTCGAGCCCGGCCTGTTGGCTCCGTAGAACTGGATGGCGAATTCTTTGTAGAACTGGGCTCTGTTGCCGGCGATTGCGGCCCGGAAGCCGTCGAAGGCCTCCTTCGGCAGACCGTCCGGATTGGCTTCGGTCTTGAGCAGCGAAGGGGTGACGGCGTCGACCAGAGCCACCTTGGCCACCCGTTTCGTGCCGTGCCGACCGATGTAGCGTGCGACTTCTCCGCCGCCCGTCGAGTGCCCGACGAGGACGATGTCTCGCAGTTCGAGCTTGTCGAGGAGCGACGCCAGATCGTCGGCATAGGTGTCGATATCGTTGCCGTCCCAGGGCTGGCTCGAGCGGCCATGCCCGCGGCGATCGTGAGCGATTGCGCGATATCCATTGGATGCCAGATAGAAGAGTTGCTCGTCCCATGCGTCGGCGTTGAGGGGCCAACCGTGGCTGAGGACGACGGGCTGCCCCTTGCCCCAGTCTTTGTAGAAAATGGTCGTGCCGTCCCTGGTCGTGATCGTGCTCGTGCTCATGGCAACCGTTCCTTCCTGGTCGTGGCGTGAATGGCGGGCCGCGAATGCTTCGACTTTGGTGGCGATCGTGCCCTTCATGTCGCTATCCTTCCGTCTTGAGATGGGATGGGTACGCACGCTTCGATGTCGCATGCCGCGTGCCCACGCCGCGGGGGTGTTCCGTCATGCGTCCCTGCCCTTACGACGCCCTTACGACGACGAATCTCAATGAAGGACGGAGTCTTCAGGCGCTCTCGGAAAAGAGGGTCTCCTCAGGCCGGGCGAACTCGACCGTGCATCGGTCGGCCGGTCGTCCGCTTGCCCCGCCAAACCTCGCGCCCATGAAGCCATCCATTGCGCTCTTCGGCGCCACGACGGCTCTGATTTTCGGAAGCGCCTTTTTTTTCCGGCCCTCGCAGGGGGCCGACGTCCCGCGCCTGCCCCACGATGCCGACGAGGTGCTCGAAAGGCTGCCCGCGACGGCGGGCGATCCTCGCGAGCGCGAGCGACAGATGCTGACCCGGATGTTGGCGGTCCATCCCGACGACCTGCGGGCCGCCACGACCGTCGCGCGTCTCGACATTCAGCTATCCCGAAGGCGCTCGGACCCGCGTTACCTCGGCTATGCGCAAGCCGCGCTTGCGACTTGGTGGGAGCAGGCCGCCCCGCCACCGGACGTTCTCTTGCTCCGCGCGACGATTCGCCAGTCGCTGCACGACTTCGACGGCGCGCTCGCCGACCTCGATCGGGACGTGGCCCTTCGCCCCGACGACGGACAGGCGTGGATTACACGCGCGGTCGTCCTGACGGTGCGTGGTGGCTACGACGCGGCGATGTCGAGCTGCCGCTCGCTGTCCGGCCTGGTGCCGCTGCTCGACGAAGTCGTTTGCGAGGCTTCAATCCAGGCCGTGACTGGTTCAGCAGCGATTGCTTACGACCGCCTCGATCGTGCGATCCGCTCGACACCCCGACTGTCGCCGGACGAAAGCGAGTGGGCAACCTCGACGCTCGCCGAGATCGCGGTTCGTCTCGGCCGAAACGACGAAGCCGAACGTGGCTTCCGCGCAGCCCTCTCCATCGATCCGGACGATCCGTATGTCCTGGGTGCCTACGCCGACCTGTTGCTCGACGAGGCGCGTCCGGCGGACGCCGCCAAGCTCCTGGCGGGTCGCATCGACAACGACGCTCTTCTGTTGCGCTTGGCGCTGGCCGAGAAGGCCGTCCGGGGCCCCTCGGCCGAGGAGCACACAGCGATGCTCGGTGCTCGCTTCGACGCGATTCGTCTTCGTGGAGATGTCGTGCATCGCCGCGAGGAGGCTCGTTATGAGCTCGAACTGGTCGGCGCCGCGCGTCCCGCGCTCGCGCTGGCACGAGCAAACTGGGATGTGCAGCACGAGCCGTGGGACGTCCGCATCTTGCTCGAAGCCGCGCTTGCTGCCGGAGACCCAAAGGCAGCGGCTCCCGCGCTCGCGTTCGTCGATGCGCACCACTTGCAGGATCCACGCATTTCAGCCCTGGCGGCCACCCTGCGCAAGGCGACCCCGTGACGATTCGATGCACGCCGCTGCATGCGCTTGCCTTTGCCGCTGCGTTCGCAATCGTCAGCTTGGCTACGCATCCGGCGGGGGCCCACAAGCCCAGCGACAGTTATTTGACGCTGTCCGTGTCGGACGGCCAGGTCTTGGCGCGCTGGGACGTCGCCCTCCGAGATCTGAACAATGTCATTGACCTCGATCGCGATGGCGACGGTGCGCTCACCTGGGGCGAGCTCCATGCGCGCCAGCGCGACGTGACCGAACTGCTCCTGGCCAAGCTGAGCATCCGCGCCGATGACCGCGCCTGTTCGCTCCGTCCGAGTGATTTGCAAGTGGCGTCCCATTCGGACGGCGCCTACGCCGTCCTGTTTTTCAACGCCGCGTGCCCTTCCGAGCCGCGCGTACTGGACGTCGACTACGAGCTTTTCTTCGACGTGGACCCCCAACATCACGGCATCGTTCGCATTAACAACGTTGCGGGGACCCGTGTGGCCATTTTCACTTCGACCGATCGAATACAGCATTTCGAACGAACGACGCCACGGCGCGGACGCCAACTTGCATCGGCGATCGTGTTGGGCTTCGTGCACATTTTTTCCGGCGTCGATCACCTCCTCTTCTTGATTGCACTCTTGCTTCCGGCGGTGCTCGTCAGGCGAGATCGGCACGGCTCCTGGGAACCGGTGGCGCGACTGCGTCCTGCGCTCACCGACGTCCTCAAGATCGTGACCGCGTTCACGGTCGCCCACTCGATCACGCTGTCGCTCTCCGCGCTCGACGTGCTTCGGTTGCCGAGCCGTCTGGTCGAATCGGGGATCGCGGCGTCGGTGGTGCTTGCGGCCGTCAACAACTTGGTCCCCATCTTGGACGAAGATCGGTGGGTGTCGGCATTTGCGCTCGGCCTGCTCCATGGCTTCGGCTTCAGCGCCACGCTGATGGATCTCGGGCTTCCGCGGCAAAATCTCGTACTCACGCTCTTCGGCTTCAACGTCGGTGTGGAGATCGGGCAGCTGTGCGTTGTCGCGACGTTCTTGCCACTCGCTTATCTCGCGCGCCGCACGCTGTCCTATCGCAGAGGCGCGCTGTACGGTGGTTCGGTCGCAATCGCCGCCCTCGCCAGCGTATGGTTCGTGGAGCGTGCGTTCTCGGTGCGGATACTCTGACGGCCACTCCTGATCTCAAATGGCCAAGTACGCGTTCACGATTCTCTTCTCCAGATCGGCGCCATCGGGCTTCAGCTGAATGATCGTCAGCGTCGTCGCCTTGTGGCTCCACACCTCGCGCGTCGGCATCTTGCGAAACAAGCTCTTCGACAAGGCGCGGCCGGCGGCCGCCGCCTCGCCGTCTCCGTACTCGCACACGTTGACGGCCAACGCTCGGTCCGCCGTGTAACCGCCGATGCAATAGTCGGCTCTGTACGTCGTAGCCATCGTTTGCTGCTTTTGACCAATCGACGCACCAGCCGTCTGCAACGTGGAAAAGACATCATCGGCGTTCGGTTTGATGGGCGGCCGGTTTTTGGCATCTCGTGCGAGGCGCCCGAAAAGAGTCTCGCCCGGCTCGAGCGGGGCCATGGCGTCGCGATCCCCGGCTTCGCCGGTCGGGCTCGGTTTCGGCACCTCGAAGCTCGATGTCGTCAGGGCGGCGGAAGGCGTTTTCCGGTCGCATCCCGTCGCCGCGATGAACGCGCCTGCGAGAAGCGCCATCGCGCGAGCCAGCTGAGTGCGGTGCGGTGCGAAACGGACGAACGTGCCAGCCGCTTTGTGGGAACCGATGGACATCTGATGTGGCTCTCCTTTTGCTCGTATTCTGTCTCGAAGGGCAAGCATCGGTCCGCCTGCAGTGGGTCGAGGCAACGGGTGCATTGCAAATCGCCAAGGTCCCGACGCGCCGGTGAGTCTACTGTCTCGGTCCGGTGCGTTGCGAGCCCGACTTGCTGTCGAAGCAATCGGATTCAAGTCGTCGTCATCACACGGCGCTGCGCTCGCTTCGATGGCCAATCCCCCCAAAAAAAGAGTGAAACCTTTTGCGCCGAAGCTTCGTACAGACACCGGCGATAGGTATCAACATGCGCGCGGCCACAGTCTGCTGCGCACGGGGCGGCTGGCCCGGGTCGGGAAGTTGCGGCGGTAAACGAATCGCTCGAGGAGACAAGAGAATGACGGCTAAAATCGCACCCGTTGCGCTGTTCGTGGGCCTGGTCCTTCTGCCTCTCGCGGCTCGAGCCTCGAGCCATCGAGAGGCGCCGTTCGTGACCAAGAACCCCAAGGTCGACGGAACGGATCTCTACCTATTCAACAGCTACGAGGCGGGCCGAGCGGGGTTTGTGACGATCATCGCCGATTACCAGCCCTTTCAGGATGCGTACGGCGGCCCGAACTACTTTCAGATGGACCCTGACGCCCTGTACGAAATTTCGATCGACAATACCGGCGACGGCGTCGAAGACCTGACGTTCCAATTTCAGTTTCAGCAGACTCTTGCGAGCTCCGGCAACGGCATTTCGCTCCCGATCGGCTACGCCGACGGCGGCGAGACGCTCTCCGTGGCGGTTCCATTCCTCAATGTCGGCCCGCTGAACGGCGACGCCGGGGCGGCCGGCAACTTGAACGTCACGGAGACTTACACGGTCAATCTCGTGACGGGCGACCGACGAACCGGCGTGTCGGCCCCCGTGAAAAGCAGCGCGGGCTCCGCGACGTTCACCAAACCCACCGACAACATCGGCGTCAAGTCGTACCCCGGAGGCTATCAAGCGTACGCCAGCCAGTTCGTCTACGCGATCGACATTCCAAATTGCGCGACGCCCGGCCGGCTCTTCGTCGGCCAAAGGGCCGAACCGTTTGCCGTGAACCTCGGACCGATTTTCGATCTCATCGACGCTCCGGCGGCCATCATCACGGGGACCGAGGGTCCGCAAGTCGCGCCCAACCCGCTTGCCAAAAAGAACATCACGTCGCTCGAACTCGAAGTGTCGGCGTCGTGTCTCACGGCCTCGTCGACCCAGTCCGTGATCGGGGCATGGACGACGGCGAGCGTGCGCCAGGCCCGGGTCATCAACCCTGGAGCGACGTACAGCGTGCCGACGGTCGAAGGTGGCGCATGGACCCAGGTCTCCCGCTTGGGGGCACCGCTCGTCAACGAAGTCGTGATCGGGCTGCCGGATAAGGACCACTGGAATTCGAGCGCACCGAAGGATGATGCGCAGTTTGCCAAATACGTGACCAACCCGACGCTCCCGAAGGTCATCGACCTTATTTTCGGCGTGGGCTTTGAGCCGCAACTCTTTCCGCGCGCCGACCTTGTCGAAGCGTTCCTCACTGGAGTTCCCGGCGTGAACCAGTTCCCGACGCCCGAGGGGGGCGCACCGACGGCCGCCGAAGAGCTGCGATTGAACACGGCCATCGCCGCGACGCCCGCGGCCGGCCAGAACTATCTCGGAGCCGCAGCGTGCTTCGTCAACGGGACGCTGACTTTGACGAACACAGGCTGCGACCCGGCCGGGTTCCCCAACGGTCGCCGTCCCGGCGACGACGTCGTCGACATCGCCCTCGACGTGATGGAGGGATACCTCATTCCAACCGTATCTCCTGCGTACAGCGGCACCCCGACGCTGTTCACCGACGGCGTGCAGCAGCTCGCAAGCCAGTTCGACTCCACGTTTCCATACCTGACGACGCCCACTTCGGGCGCCAACGGCGGTGGGACCTAGGGAGGCCGCCATGAGAGCGACCTTCGCAGTTTGTCTTTTTGGCGGTTTCGCTGCGGCGCTCCTGCCGGCCTGCAGTGGCGACGACAACGGCAGTGCAAATGCCGTTGAAGACGGGGGCACCCACGACAGCTCCGTCGTGGCCGATGGCGGCGGGGCTGACGGCGCCAGCGCCGATGGCAGCACGACGGCCGCCGACTCGGCGGGTGGCGACGCCGCGGACGGCAGCCCGACCGCTCTGGACTCGTCCAGCGTGGACGGCTCGGAAGGCGGTCCCTGCGATTTCGCCACATTCGTGATTGGCCTTGTCGAAAACGATACGACGATGGCCGCTCAGCCCTCGGTGAATCTGGGGCAGAGCTGCGTCGATGAGCAGAACCAGGCCCAGTTCACAGTCCTCTTTCAGTAATCGCCGATGCAGGCGTCGGCGGCGGCTCAGCCGCCCGCCTTTCGGCGACGCGTGGCCTGCTCACCGATCGGCGCGGGTCGCCGGCGGCGAGCCGCGCCCGGGCGGGCTCTCCCGGCGATCGACGCGGCTCTCCCGGCGATCGACGCGGCTCTCCCGGCGATCGACGCCGACGAGGAGCGCGCGACCGGTCGATCAGTCGCGCGACGCATCGCCGGTGCCCGCGTCGGCCGCGACGCCCGTGCCCGTGACCGTGAAGGAATTCGGGCAGAGCGAAGCTATGGTGCTCACGAACCCAAGCGAGAGGCTGTGGGCTCCGACGCTCTGCGGGGTGAACGTGATCGTCCATCCGCCTGGCGAGGATGCGCAGCTACCCGTGACGGCAAAATTGGGGGACCCAAAAGGAGGGGGCGGAGGTGAGGTCTCGAGGCCGGCGATGTTCGTCGGGCAACCAACGACGGTCGAGACCGACGTGCCGATCGGCACGTCGCCCAAGGAGATGTCGGGCTGGAACGTGACGGGGTACGTCTCGGCTTCGGCAAGGCTTACCGTCTGGGCGCTGCCCGCATCGCCTCCGGCGCGGATTGCGATCGTCCCCGTGTAGTTGGACGACGTGGGGTCCAGCGTCAGCGATGGCGTGACGACCACCGTCGCGGATTGGCCCGCGGCGAGCACGCCGCCCGTCTCGCCCAGCACGCTAATCGAAAACCAGGTGTTGGTGTACGGCGGCGGCGCCCCGACGCTCGGCTCCGACAAGGACACGCTGAGAGCTACAGACGCGGCGCTCGTGTTCGTCACCGTGATGGGGAGCGACTGAGGGTTGGGCGCCTGGGCGAGCTCGCCCCCCATCGCGCAGGTGGCGTAGAAGACCAGCGAGCTCGGCGTGACGGTCACCGAACGGCCCGTCGGCGGCGCGCTGCCGGCGTCAGGGGAACCGCTCGCCGGGCACGCGAGCAACACGGTCACGTTCCCGGCGCTTCCGACCGCCACGTCGAGCGTGCCGTCGCCGTCGAAGTCGGCGAGGGTGAGCGCGTCCGGAGCCGTCCCCACGGAGAAGATGCCCGGCCATCCGAACGTCCCGTCGCCGTTGCCCTTCAGCATGTCGAGGAGCCCCTGGCCCGGATCGGAGGCGACCAAGTCCTGCGTCCCGTCGCGGTCGACGTCTCCGATGGCGATGGTGAGCGGTGTCGACGAGACCGTTCCCGTCGCAAAGGGCACCTGCGCCTCGAAGGTGCCGTCGCCGTTTCCGTAGAGAACGCTGATGGTGTTCGCGCCGAAGTCGGCCACGGCGATGTCGACCTTCCCGTCGCCGTTGAGGTCGCCGGCGGCGACGGAGGTCGGCTGCAGAGCCGTGGCGTAACTGACTTGCGCGCCGAGCGTCCCGTCGCCGTTTCCGAGAAGAACCCCCACCGTCGCCGAGCCTTCGTTCGCGACCACGACGTCGAGGCGCCCATCGCGGTTGAAGTCCGACAGCGCGAGGCCCGCCGGATTGTCGCCCGTGACATAGGTGGCCTGCGCTTCGAAGGTGCCGTCTCCGGTTCCGAGCAGCACGCTCACAGTGTTGACGGCCCCGGGCGGCGAGCCCGCGTCGGTGGCCGGAGAGGCGTTGGCGACGACGACATCGGGCTTGCGGTCCCCATTCAGATCGCCAATCGCCACGGAACTCGGGTTGCTGCCGACTGGATACGAGACAGGAGACCCGAGCGTCCCGTCGCCGGCGCCCAAAAGAACGTGCACGGTGCCAGAGCCGCCGTTGGCCACGACCGCGTCGAGATGCCCATCGGCATTCAGATCAGCCAGCGCCACCGAGTCCGGGTCCGCACCCGCGGCATAGGCGACCGGCGCCTCGAACCGACCTCCCCCAGCGTTAATCAAGACGTTCACGCCGGCGGCGCTTCCGCCGTCGGAAGAATTCGCGGTCACGAGGTCGGGCCGGCCGTCGCCGTTGAGGTCGCCCGCCGCCAAAGAAACGGGCGACGGTGACGGATACGCGGCCGGCGGCCCGAAGACGCCATCGTGGTCGCCGAGCAGGACCACAAGGGTCGTGGATGTCGGGCCTTCGGGGTTCCCGCGGAGCGGGGGCACTGCGAGGTTCCCGGCGAGGCACACGAAGTCGGCCAATCCGTCGTCGTTGAAGTCGGCGGGGGGGACGGGCGCCGTCGTTTGGCTGTAGGCGCCGCAAAGGAAGAGCCGCTCGGGCTCGAAGGTCCCGTCGCCGTTGCCGAGCAAAACGCTGAGATCGGCGTTCGATGCGCCCGTCCCAGCGGGGCTCCCGGGCAAGAAAATAAGCAGGTCCTGCGTTCCGTTGCCATCGACGTCCTGGCTGTACACGGACTCCGCCAGGGAGGCCCCGACGGGCCACGTCAACTCGGACTGGAACGTGCCGTTGCCGTTGCCAAGCAGGGTGACGACGCCGCTCGTATTCTGATTGACGAACGCGATGTCGGGTTTGCCATCGTCGTTCCAGTCGCCGACGACGGCAGAGACGGCGGAGTTCGCGGCGTACGAAGTCGGCCCGCCGAACGTGCCGTCGCCGTTTCCCAGCCTGACGTCGAGCGAATTGAAGGCGGGCACGACCAGGTCCTCCTTGCCGTCCCCGTTGAGATCCGACAGGACCGCGGGGCCCCCGAGCTGAGCCGGGGCCTCGTCGACGGTGAGCGGCGTTTTGAAGGTCCCGTCGCCATTGCCCAGAAGGACGTTAATGACGCCGACGTTCGTCGTGCCCGTCACGCCGCCCTCGCTGAACTGCACGCTCATTTCGCCGGCAACGACGACATCGAGTTTCCCATCGCCGTTCACGTCGCCCAACGTAATGAGGGGAGGGTTGGCTTGGAGGCCGCCCGTTTCTACGAACGGCATGAAGGTGCCGTTCCCCTTTCCGAGAAGGACATCGATCGACGACGACACCGACACGACCAGGTCCAGCTTGCCGTCGCCATTGACATCGCCGACGGCGATGGAGGCTCCGATGCCGCCGATGGGAGATGCAGCCGCCGGTTCGAACGTGCCATCGCCGTTGCCGAGCATCACGTCGACCGCGCTGCTCAAAGCATTCATCCATACGACATCCTGTTTGCCGTCCCCGTTCAGATCGCCATGGGCCCCGGCCGCCTGCCCCTGCACGATCCCCGCGTCGGACTGGAACAATTGGTTTCCCTGTCGGAAAGCCCAGTTGCAGCTTGCTGCGCCGAGCCCCCCATCGCCTCCCGATCCCGCTTCGCCACCGGCCGCCTCCGCGCCGGAGTCGCTCGCCACGGTGGCGTCCGGGACTGAAGCGTCCGCGTCACGCTGCTCCGAAGCGCTCGCGTCGCTCGCGTCATTCTCGCCCGAGAAACCCGCGTCGCTCGCGTCGGCTGCGTCGCCGAGGTGGCCGGCCGACGCGTCCAGGGCCGCGTCACCCGCTTCCTCCCGCGCAGCGTCCGTCGATTCCAACCCCGCGTCCCCGGCGTCGCCAAGGCCGGGACTGAGAGACGAACATCCCGCCGGCGAAAGCAGGCCGACGAGGATCAGCACGAAGGGGATCGCAGCTGCCGCCCCGCGTCCCCGAACCATCACCTTCCAGTCGTTCATCGGGCCCCCCAATCTCGACGACGCGATGGTACAGGGAAGCCCCCGCGGTTGCCGAAACGATACGCCTTGACGGGCGCTCCCATCAACCTGCGGGGCGGACGGAGCGCGACGACGCGGCGCCAATCGAACGACCCGGCCTCGCGACCTGCGCGCCGCACACCTCAGCGAAAGCATGACGGCACCAGGCCCCGCGCGTCGGCCGGGACCGAGCGCGTTGCGGTCGTCAGGTTCTGTTCGGGAAAACGAGCGACCCGGAGGGTCCACGCACGCGGCCGCTGCATGTGGCGCGTGGATGCCGTGTGGCTCGCCTCGGTGACGTCATCCACTTGTTGGCCGAGCGGAAGGGTGCTGCGATGGATGACGGGACGGTCGGCGAGCAACAGCCCGAACCGAGGAGCAAACGGTGATTCACGCAAAAGACCCGCAAATCGCCTACGCGCTCTTTCGTTTTTCCCTCGGAGTGAACCTCGCGATGCACGGCGTGAATCGAATCGTGGGCGGCCTCGATCGGTTTGCGTCGAAAATGGTCGATGACTTCGCCGCGACGATGCTGCCGCGTGCCATCGTATGGCCGTTTGGCGCGGGTCTCCCGTGCGTGGAGCTCGCGGTGGGCGTCCTGCTCGTCTTCGGGGCGTTCACATGGTCTGCACTCGTCATCGGAGCGTTGACCATGGCGGCGCTCATGTTCGGAACGGCCCTGCGAGGCGACTGGAACGTCCTTGGTCTTCAGCTCATTTACTCGTTTGCCTATTACGTCCTTTTGGCAAAGCGAAGCGATGACGCCTACGGAGTGGATGTTTGGCGCCGTTCTACGACGCGGGGGGGCGTCGGGTCGAAAATGCGCCTGTTGGAAGGCGAGTCATCGCGAGATGACGCCTGACCCGAACACGCGAAGTGGAAGCGAGAAGTGGAAACGACCCGCTCGACGGCAGGGCGCTCGCGGCGCTCGACACAGGGGCCTCCGGGCGGCACATCGAGGTCGCCCACATCGAGGTCGCCCACATCGAAGAGCTCCCAAGACGCATCGGGGATGGCTCCTCGACAAGTTTCGTGCTCGCGAAAAAAGGGGCATGTCGCCGATGCAGGCGCGCTGATTCTGCTCTACCGTAGTGCGCCATGCAGGGAGACGGGCATCCGAGCAAGCTCGCACTACGCGAACGACGCGAGCAAGCGATCGCCCGCCTGACCGAAAGCTTCGCGCGAGACGAACTCGGCCTTGAAGCCTTCGAAAGGCGAATCGAAGCTGCCTACTGCTGCGACTCCGTGACGGAGTGCGATGCGCTGGTCGCGGATCTCCGGCGCGCGGAGTCTTCCGAAGCGGACGCCATGGTCGTTGCAAAAGCGGAACTTGTTCGCAACGAACCAAGCACCGACATACGGCCGGCGTCTGTCAGCTCGATCGAGTCGCGCCCGATTCTGCGCGCCCTGTTCTCGAACATCGAGCGCTGCGACGACGCCCTGATGCCGCGTGCGTCGAGAATCGAGGCCGTATTCGGGAACGTGGAGGTCGACCTGCGGAAGGCGACATTTGCGCCGGGTGTCACCGAAATCGGCGTGAGGGCCGTCTTCGGCTCGATCGAAATCGTCGTGCCCGCGGATGTCACGGTCGAGGTCGGCGGAGCGGCGGTCTTCGGTCATTTCGAGGGCGCCACACGCACGACCGCCGACCCGGATGCTCCGGCCATTCGGATTGTCGGCTCGGCCACCTTCGCGTCGGTCGTCGTCCGAACGCTCCCGCCCCTGCGTGTGCAGAAGCGGGTCGAGCAAATTCGAGCGCGGCGTCTTCTGCCTCCGTGACCGCACGCCTTCCGACGCGAACCGTGACGCGTGGCTGCCCCACTTCAACGACCTTTCCACCGCGAGCTCCGCGATTCAGGCGGCTGCCCGCGCCGTCGTGCGGGTCCATACGGCTGGCGAGCTGGCGACGGGCTCGTCTACCTCAACGGGGGGCAACGTCGGTGACGACGAGCGATCAGGACGGCGGCGCAGCCACCGACGTGCTCACGCTGCTCGGCAGCGCGTGCGATCAGGCGATCGCCGACACGAGCCTGCAGACGATCGACCAGCTCTCGACGACCCTCACGCCTTGCTGCGAAGCAGAGCTCTGGATCGAATGCCGGTCGGACGAGCAGCCGCCTCCAGGCTACAGCACCGTCTGCCCCGCAGCCAGCGACACCGCGACGTGGATGAGTCGCTACCAGGCGGTCAACCAGCGTTGGATGGCTATGAACGGGTCGCTCGACCTGACCGCGGTTTCCTTTGCGGTGGCGGCGCTCGCGCCCTCTCGCGCGCTCGGCGTCACGCTGGGCTCGATGAGCGAGGCTCCACCGCGTGTCGGCGCGGGCCATGCAAGCGACCCGATCGGGAACTTCAACGAGGACAACAAGGAGGCAAAGCCATGAAACGCTCGACCCATCGATGGGCGCACGCAGCCGCCGTATGCTTTTCGGTCGCGGGACCGCTTGCACTTGCCACAACCCCAGTCTCCGCCCAGCCAGGCGGACAGAGTCCATCGCCTCGGGCTACCGCCACGGAGCCGGGGCATCCGGAGGGGCTCATCGGAAAGGCGGCCCAACTCGATACGCTCACACCAGAACAGCGTGCTCAGGTCGAGCAGCTCGTGCAGCAGTGCAAGGCGGCAACAACCCCTCTTCGTCAAGCCGATGCCAAGCTTTTGACCCAACTGGCGCTACAAGTCGAAACCGCCAAGGTCGACCCCCCCTCGCTCCAGCCGTACCTCAGCGCGGAGCAGAATGCCGCGCCCAACGCGCACGACGTGAGGACGAGCGCGCTCAATCGGCTCCACGAGCTTCTCACCTCTGCCCAACGCAACCAGCTGGTCGACCGGGTCGAGTCGCAGTGGTCGAAGACCGAGACGGGTGGGGCGTCTGACTCCGATTCCGATGAGACGGTGGAGGCCAACCGCCTGAACCTGACACAGGCCCAAAAGGTGCGGATCAAGGCCAACTTCCAAGCCCTGCGCGCAAACGAAGGCGCCTCACCGCGCGCGGCCATGCGCACGGCGCTCGAGTCATTCCGTAGCGACTCGTTCGACGCAACCGGACTCGTGCCGAACGGCACGCGCGGAGAGTGGGCGGAGAAGGCGGCCCAGGCCATCGTTCCGGTGCTCACGCCGACGCAGAGGGTTGCATTTGCCAACCACTTGCGCACGCGGGCGGCGCGCGAGTCGCAAGGTTGATGACCTCTTTCGCCGTCGCGTGACCCCGTCATGTCGTGGCACGGGTCAGCGCTGCACGGCCGCCACGATGCCGTCGCGTGTTTGCTGTCGAGGGGGCCGGACCGGAAGCGTCCGAGAGCCCGCCCACGGAGGCACGGCGCTCGGTATGGCAAAGTACCTGCATCGGGCGGCCGGTCGACCCGAGGGCAGCCCCGCGATCGTCGAGCGGCTCGAGGCGGCCCTCCGGGCAAGTCGCGCTAACGCGCCGGGGAAGAAGCGCGCGTCGACGCCGCGTCTTCCCCGGCAAGCGCGGCGCGGCCCTCAGCGAGGGCCGCCCGGGCGCCTCGTCTTGACAAGCGCGGGGGTCCGCGTCAGCCTTCGCGTCCTGCGTTCTGGGAGCGAGGAGGTGGACCATGCGGTCGATTGCACAACACGGTTCCTCAGGCCCCTCCGCTCGCAGCCTCTAGCGTCTCCTCCTTCACGGGCCGGGTCACGCCACGCTGCCGCTGGCCCGCGGAGCGTGAGTACTGTTCTGCGGCCTCGCTGCTCCCTGGATGTCGTGTGTCATGCGACGAGACGATGAGGGGGCCGGCCACCGGCACTTGCGTGTGCAGAGCCTTGTTCTCGAGGAGCTTCGGGCGCTCCTTCGCGATGACGTTTCCGATCCCAACCTCAGCGTGGTGCGGCTCGTAGCCGTCGTGTTGTCGGTGGACTACCGGCACGCGAAGGTCCACTTCGTGCTGACTGGAGCCGTGGTCGGGGCTGCGGGGGCGCAGCGAGCGCTCGCGCGGGCGACGCCATTTCTGCGGGCGCGGCTCGCCGAGACGGTCGAGATGAAGCGCGTGCCCGATCTGCGGTTCATCTTCGATGGGATCGAGCCCTCAGGGGACGACGGGGGTGCGGCATGTTCCGGGTGATCGATGAGTCTCAATCTGGGCAGCGCGTCCCCGTCCGGATCTCGGCGCGGTCGGTCGCGCCCGAGACGCTGCGGCAGCTGCAGCAGGAGCGACACGGGGGGATCCATTCGTCAGCCCGGGGGTCGGCCTGAGCAGCTGGCGAGCCAGCCCTACGTCGTCGACGTTCGTGGCCGGGATGGCGGACACGCACCTGTCTGAAGGCGTCGCGGGCGCCTGGTCGATTTTCGCCAAGGCCGCGCGGCCAGCCGGTCCCGCCGTCGTGGCGACGGGCGGTCACGGCGCGCGGAGTTTACAGGGCGGAACGCACAGGCGACATTGGAGGTGACGGCGCCGCAAAGTCTCGGTCACTTCGTGCGAGATGGACCTCGAACGCATTGACAAGCGGGACGACGCCGAGTCAAAAGGCGTTCATCGCGCCGCATCGTGCGCTCGCGCCCTGATGGATCAACGGCTCGCCGAAAACGAGCAGGAGATATCTTACCATGTCCACTCATCTTCGTTTCGTTGGAGTGCGGCGTACGATTGCACTCGTTACTCCAGTCGCCCTTCTCACGGCCGTCGCCCCTGGTTTCGAGCGTTCGTCGGTCGCCGGAGCGGCGTTGACCTCCGACGCGGGGGCCGAAGCCGGTACGCTGATCACCATCAGCGGCACGATTACCGACCCCATCGACGGACCACAGGCCGGCATCACGATCACGCTGAGCGGCAGCGCACAGGCTCAGATCGTGACCAACTTTTCTGGGAGCTTTTCGTTCAGCGTCAAGCCGGGGGGCTCGTATTCCCTGACGGCGGCGGGCGCCAGCAACTACTTTCAGCCACCCTTCGAGAGCTGCCTCACTGTCACCCCGAGCGTCGTCAATCTCAATAACCTGACGACGAGCACAAATATCCAGTTCGTCGGCTCCGGGACGGACCCGGTGACGAACTGTTCGCCCGCGGCTTCGACCGGCGCCATGTCGGGCTCGCTGACTTTGACGGGTACAGTCACCTCCGGCGGGCTCCCCGTCGCTGGCGCACGCGTTTACCTGAACGGCAACGCCCAGGGATACCGCACATCCGACGAGACGGGCTCCTACAGCTTCGCGGTAAACCCCGGCTCTTACTCGGTCGACGTCGCGGGCGCCTGCGCGTCGTTCACGCCGAGCGTTCTGAACCTCAACAACCTCAAGGTGAGCACGACGCAGAACTTCACCGGCACGGGCTGCCCCCCCGCACCCCTCACCTACTGCCCCACCTTCGACAAGCTTTTCGGCCTCTCGGAGCCTGCGAGCTGCAGCACCGTGTCGACGGAGGCCTGCGCGTTCGACCGTCTCGACTCGGCGGGCGGCTGGGCGGGCGACGTGGCCAATGACTTCTTTGCAACCACGCTGGCAAGCGATTGCCGCCTGGGCGCGTGGAACAATCCGCCGATCGTGAACGATTTCACCTATGTGGGCATCGAGCAGCAAACGCTTTCGCTCAATCTCTTCACGCTCCAGCTTTTCGGTTGCGCCGAGGCTGGCAATCTCGACGGCCCGCTCTCGCTTCAGGTTTCCCTCATCCCGCCGGATCTCGTGCGCGCGGGTCTGACGTTCACCGAGGCCGACATTTCCGCCTTGGAGGACGACTACGTCGCCGCGATCAACCTGGCGCTCACGAGCGACGGGGCGCCCGCGCTGACGGCCGCAGAGACGACAGCCTTCCGCGCCCAGCTCGATCATGCGGCGACGAAGGTTCCCGGCGTCATTTCGTCGTCGAAGCTTTCGTACAGCACCTGCCCGTAAGCGCCGCTCGTCGTCCGACCGCGCATGCGGCCCGGTCAGCGATGCAGCGATGGGCATCCGCGTGCCGCGTGCCAACCGCTCTCACGCAAGGCCATCCAGCCATCGGCCCGCGAGGGGGCCGCCCGGGCTCGGACGAAGGGTGCCTCGGCGCAGGGAAAGAGTCGAGGACGGCGTCGTCGACGCGAGCGCGCGCTCACGCCCGAGCGGCTGGCGGCGTCAACTTGCCCTCGAAGTCGGCGATGACCACGTGGTGAAAGCGCCCCCAGCGCGGGTCGAACCGCGTGCACGGCACGAGCCCCACGGTCCGTTCGATCTTGAGCGCCTGGCTCGCCGGGTGATCCACCTCGAACGCCACGCTCTCGGACAGCTCGCGCATCCGGTACGCCCGCGAGGCGAGCCCGGCTCCGAGGATGACGAGCCGGGCACCGCGAGGCATCGCGAGCAGCCCGTCGTCGATCTCGACGACGCGCGGCCCGAGAAGCCTCTCCTCGCCATCCGCAACCTCTTTGATGTCAGATGCTGACATACGACTACCATGCGATGTCAGTGGCTGCAATCAAGTAGCATGGTGACGATGGCGCGCTGGGAACCCGACGCACGTGGACGGCTGGAGAAGGCCGCCATGGAGCTCTTCGAAGAGCGCGGGTACGTGCGCACGACGGTCGAGGAGATCGCCGCGCGCGCCGGCCTCACGGAGCGAACTTTTTTCCGTTACTTCGCCGACAAGCGCGAGGTGCTGTTCTCCGGTTCGAAGGAGCTCGAGAAAAGCATCGTCGACGGCATCGAAGGCGCCCCCCGCGAGGCGAGTGCGCTCGAGGCCGTCGTGGCTGCGTTCGAGGCAGCGGGCGCCGAGCTCCAAGAGCGCCGTGACATCCGCTTCGTGCGTGCACGGTACAAACTCGTCACCAACCATTCCGAGGTGCAAGAGCGCGAGCTCATCAAGCTCGCCTCGCTCGCCCTGGCCGTCGCGAGAGCGCTTCGTGCGAGGGGTGTCCCCGAGCCCGCCGCGACCCTGGCTGCGGAGGTGGGCATCGCCGTCTTCAAGACCGGTTTCGAACGTTGGGTCAACGGGAGTAAACCGCGCGACCTCGCAGCGCACATCCGCGCGGCGGTGGACGCGATCAAGGCCGTCGCTGCCGAAGGGAACCCACCGACCCAGCGCCGAGAGAGGAAGCCAGCGCGCCGCGCGTAGCGACGCTCGCAACAACCTTCTTTCATCGGACGCAAGCCCCCGGATGACTGCCCGCGGTGCAGGTCGCTGGCGCCTCGAACCTCCCGTCGCCGACTGGATGCGTCCAACGCTCGACGCCGCGATTGTCGGATCGCGAATTTGGACGGCCCGGGAAAAGCAGGCCTGCAGCTGATACGATTCTAAAAAGTGAGTTCGATCGGCTACGCAATCGCGTGCGTCGTTCTGCCGGCGGCGTGGGGCATTGCCGTCTCCCGCGTCTTTGGGTTCGTCCATCGCCGGCGTAGCCGTCACGAACGCGTCCGCGGGGATCCCCCTCCGGTCGACTACTCGATCTGACGCATGCCGCTCACGATCCACGTCGGGGCTCATGCTGTTCCGATCGTCGGGCTCGTCGCGCTCGGCGTCGTCGTCGGATTCGTGGCTGGGATGTTCGGCGTCGGCGGTGGCTTTCTGCTGACCCCTCTCCTCACCGTCGTCTTTGGCATCCCGCTTCCCGTCGCGGTGGGCTCGGGCCTCTGTCAGATGGTTGGCACGAGTGCTGCGTCGCTACTTCGCCATCGTGCGCTGGGTCGGGGAGAGCTACGCGTCGACCTCGTCATGCTTGCGGGCTCGCTTTTGGGTGTCGATGCGGGAACCCGGTGCGTCACGGCACTCGCCGCCGCCGGATCGCTCGTCATCGGAACGCATCCCGTGGCCGTGGTCCGCATCGTCATCGAGACGGCCTACGCGGTCCTGCTGCTCGGCGTTGCCCGCCTCTTCTGGCGCCAAGCCGATGGCGGCGCTGAATCGCTCGAATATGTTCGAAGTGGTTTGCTTGCGCGAATTGCTCTTGGACCGAAGATCGACCTCCCCGCGATCCCTATCCGCGGGGCGTCGGCTATCGTCATGGCCGAGATCGGACTCGGGCTTGGCTTTCTGAGCGGCCTGCTGGGGATCGGCGGCGGCGTGGCCCTGATGCCCATCCTCATTTATGGCTACGGCTTTCCGATTCGGCAGGCGTCGGCCACGGGCATCTTTCTGCTCACGGCATCGGCGGCGCTGGGTACCTTCGAGCATGCGCTCCACGGACACGTCGACCTGCGCCTGGCGCTCGTCCTTCTTGCGGGCTCGTCGATCGCCGCGCAGTTCGGCGCGCTCTTCACCCATCGACTGCGCGCTACGACGCTCCGCCGCGCCTTCGCCATCGTGGTCCTCGTCACGGTTTTCGCCGTGGGCTGGGATCTCGTCGCGAGCGCGCGGTAGTACGCTGTCGCCGGACCAACATGGCACCGCCTGGCGACGTCACCTCGGCCATCGGCAACACGAAGCTCATTCAACTCCGGCGCGTGTCGCGCGAGACCGGGGTCGAGGTCTTTGCCAAGCTCGAGGCGGGCAATCCGGGCGGCAGCGTGAAGGACCGCGTGGCGCGCGCGATGGTCGACGACGCCGAGGCGCGCGGCGCCCTCAAACCGGGCGCCACGCTGATCGAGCCGACGTCAGGCAACACGGGAATCGCACTCGCGATGATCGCAGCGGCTCGCGGCTACCGCCTCATCCTCACCATGCCCGAGGCGATGAGCCGCGAACGGGTGACGCTCTTGCGAGCGTATGGCGCCGAAGTCATTCTCACGGCAGGGGCGCTGATGAAGGGGGCGGTGGAACAGGCGGAGGCGCTCGCGACGACCACGCCAGGGTCCGTCATGCTTCGGCAGTTCGAGAATCCTGCGAACCCTCGGGTTCACAGCGAAACGACGGCCGAAGAAATCTGGCGCGACCTTGGCGGCAGGATCGATTTGTTCGTGGCAGGCATCGGGACAGGCGGCACGATTACCGGCGTCGGCCGCGTGCTGAAACAGCGGCAGCCTTCGGTGCGTGTCGTCGGCGTCGAACCGGAAGCCGCGGCGGTGCTGACGGGCGGGCCGGCAGGCCAACACGGGATTCAGGGCATCGGCGCCGGGTTCATACCGAAAAATCTCGACCGCAGCGTGCTCGATGAAGTGATGGCCGTCGACGACGCGAGTGCGATGGACGCGGCCCGCCGTCTCGCCGAAACCGAGGGGGTGCTCGCAGGCGTGTCCTCCGGAGCTGCCCTCGCCGCTGCGCAACGGTTATTCGCCCGCGAATCGTGGCGAGGCCGACGCGCCGTCCTCATCTTTCCAGATGGCGGCGAACGCTATCTCTCGACCCCGCTATTTCGGCGCTGAATGGGTCGCGATGCGCGACGGGGCAGGGCGGAGATGGCGCCTCCCCCGACGCAGCGACTGAGGCGGGCCCGACGCTCACGTGCACGCAGTGCGTTCCCACTGTGCTCGCCATCGGCCAAACGCCGACCATCGCACCGGGTAGCTCGACCTCGATAAGCCCGGTATCGATCGCGATCGATTCGTCCTACGTTTACTATGCGGCGCAGTTCGTGGTCCCGATCGGGGTCTACAACATCGAACGCTATTGAACGAACACGTCCTCGCAGCGCACGCCGGCCATTGAGGGCTCTCTTTTATTTCCATGAACCGCGCGATCCCGGAACGAACTTCCGGCCGGCCGTACTAGCTCACCGCTCCGGCGTCGCACCCAGCAAGGGCAGCGCATGGGACGACGCTTTGCTATGCACCCTCTCGGGTGCCCGCGCGGCGCCTTCGCCGTGGTCGCGTGGCTCAGCGTCGCCCCGACGCGCCATGTCCGGGCGTCGAGCGAGTCGAGACCACGGGCGCGCTTGAGCGCGTGTCGCGATGGTCGCTCGCTCGAAGGGCCGTGTACGAGCTCATCGCCGGCACCCGCATGACAGACGCCGTCGGAGTGGCACATTCATGCACAGTCGAATGCGGCGATTTGGCTGCATTGAGCCACTGACGATCGGCACCGAATTTGCGCACGAGGGCGGCGCCCCCGCGAAGCGTGGAGGGCCAAGGTGAGGTGACACGTGAATCGAAAAACTGTTGCGTGCGTCGTTGGCGTCGCGACTCTGGGATCCTTCGTCGCCTGTTCGAGTCGCAACAACAGCGCCGGTCAATCGGACGGTGGCGGCCAACCAAATGCCTCTTCGTCTTCGAACTCTTCCTCTTCGAACTCTTCCTCTTCGAACTCTTCCTCTTCGAGCTCCTCGTCTTCAAACTCCTCTTCTTCGAACTCCTCTTTGAGCGACGCATCAGCCGACACCGGAACGCCCCCTGACGCGCAGCCGGATTCGAGCGCGTCGGACGCGAGCGACGCTGCGTCGAGCGATGCGCCCGAGCAAGACGCAGGCGATGGGTCGCTCAGCGACGCGGGCCACGACGGCGGCGTCTGCGAGCCCTATGACATCGCGTTCGATCTCACGGTCGATGCGACGGGGCCCGTTTACTACCAAGGTCCACGCCCCTGGCTCGGTTCGTTCCAATGCGGGGGATGGCTCACGATCTCCCCCGCGGACCAGCCACCGCTGTGCGTGCTGGGGGACTGCGACGGGGGGTGTCCCGCCCTTCAACCTCAGTCCGCGATGCCCCAATCGTTTACCTGGGACGGAACGTACTATGTCGGAGGGACCGCGCGGGGCTGCGCGCCCGCCGGCAACTACGTCGCGACGATATGCGTCGCCTACGCGGCTGGGGACGCGAGCAGCCCGTTCGAGTCGCCCCCCACGTGCAAACAGGTTTCTTTCGTTTGGCCTCCGACGTCGGGCGATGCGTCCGTCGGCGAATCGATCACGCCGACGCCGGACGGCGGCTGAGCGTCGGGGCGGGTATCGATCACGCCAACGCCGGACGGCAGCTGAGCGTCGGGGCAGGTATCGATCCGCCGACGCCGGACGGCGCCTGAGCGTCGGGGCAGGTATCGATCCGCCAACGCCGGACGGCGCCTGAGCGTCGGGGCGGGTATCGATCCGCCAACGCCGGACGGCGGCTGAGCGTCGGGGAGTGCGGGGTAATGGGCTACGGGGGGGGGGCGTCCTCGCGAGCGACTCGAACAAGTGCGTGCTCGGGGCAGCCACGCCGGTCATGTGCACCCCGCAGCCGGCTCTAAGTCGATGAAGGCGCGATTGCCGTGAGTCGCCCGGACGACCGTCGCGTCGCGAGGGCGTCGTCGTAGAGGGCCTGCTCGCGCGCCTTGTGCTCGGCGCTAAAGCGGATCGCCGTGGCGCAGAGCGAGGCCAGGAGCGCACACACCCCCAGGATCGCAAAGCAGTGCTGCACATCGCCAAGCGCCTTGAGCAGCAGGCCCGCGGCCACCGCCCCGACGTTGCCGCCCGCGCCGACGATGCCCGCAATGCCCCCGAGCGCTTTCCTGTCGATGAACGGCACGAGTGCATACGTCGAACCGCACGCCATATGCGTGAAGAGTCCGAAGGTGACCATGGCGGTCACCGCACTGATGGCCGTATTGGTTCTGGAAAACCAGAGGAGGCCCAGGCCCTCGCCCGACATGAGAATGAAGAGAAGTCGCGTGCGCGCGTCGAGCCCGCCAGTTTTCGCAAAATGATCGGAGAGGAGGCCACCAACAGCCCGCGCGAAGAGCGCGAGCAAACCAAAGCTGCCCGCTGCGAGCCCTGCCGTCTGAAGGTCGAGCTTGAATCGTTCCACGTAGTAGGTGGCGGCCACGTTGTGGACGAAAAGCTCAATGCCGAAACACGCGCCGTAGGTGGTAAAGAGCATCCACGCCCGATAGTTCGCCGCGGCCGTCTTGAAGACCGCGAAGCCGCCCTTCTTTGCGCTCTCGACCGCGACGCCCGCCTGGCGAAGGTCCGCGTAGTTGCCCTGTGGGCAGTCTTGCGTGAACCTCCAATAGAGGACGGCAACGACCAGCATGAGCATCGCCGGCACGATCATCGAGACCCGCCAGCCCATCGCCGGACTCAGGCCGACGAGGAGAGCACCGGCGAATACCCACGGCATCGTCGACTGGGTCACGCCACCGCCCGCGTTGCCCCACCCGGCGCTCGCCGCATTCGCCGTGCCGACCACGTTGGGCGCAAAGTTGACGCACGTATGGTACTGCGTGACGACGAAGCTTGCCCCGATCGCTCCGATGAGGAGGCGAGCGATGAGAAACGTCTCGTACGTATGGACGAGAGAGACGCCGAGCACGGGGATGGCTCCGACGGTCAACATGGCCGTGTAGACGGAGCGCGGGCCGTACTTGTCGCAGAGGGGGCCCACGGCAAGGCGGGCCAGGACGGTGATGGCCACGGCCGCGATATTGATGTTGGCGACCTGGGTCGCCGTGAGGTGCAGATCGGCCCGAATGACGGGCATGAGCGGAGCAACCGCAAACCACGCGTAGAAGCACACAAAAAAGGCGATCCAACTCAGGTGGAACGCGCGCATGGGGGCTGTGGAAAACGAGAAGAGGCGGATGCTCGTGGCTCTTTTGGCATGGATGTCGATCACGGTCAGCTCTCCCTGAGGGTCATACGTCGACCTGCAGAATCGGGCGTCTTCGTGGCGAACTCGCGCAGTCCAAGGCGAACTGCCGTCGGGAGGACTGAGACGGGGTCACGGATCGTGGGCACGTCGACTCGTCGCCCGAACCGTGCTCTCGGGGGAGACGCACGCCGATTTCGCCATGTCCGCCGCGATCGGGGACCACGCGCATGCGGCCAAGCGCCTCCCCGAATGTGCCGAGGACAAGCACGAACCTCACAATTTTATTCACTCGATCCGTGTTTGACGTAATCGGTGATCCGCCAGGGCGGCGGGCCGCCGTCGTCATCCACTTGAATCACCAAGTTGCCTGCGGCGTCGACGTGGACCGGGTACACCCGGATTCCGGAGCCCCCCTGCAGCGCCATGCCGGACATGAGATCGAAGGTCCACTCATGCAGGGGGCACACGAGCGTCGTTCCACCGAGGAGGCCGTCGGCGAGGGGCCCTTGACGATGCGGGCATTCAGCCTGCGTCGCGAAAACGCGCCCGTCGCGGCCGTGAAAGACCGCAACCCTCACGTTGCCCACTTCGAAGGATCGCCCTTCACCGGGGGGTATCCTCGAGACCGAGCCGAGCGAGACGTGCCTCGTCATGGGCTCACCCGACGATCGGCAGCGACTGCCGAAACTGATTTGGCGTCATCGGTCGATCGCGCTCGAGCCAGGGGTCGTAGGTCGCCTCGATGGATTCTGCGAGCGCCCGGTCGAGTTCGGCCACGAGCCCTTCGCTGTCGTCGACGATGATGGCCCGAAGCTTTGCAATACCGATGCGTTCAACGAATGAGTACGTACGCTCCTTGTACTTCGCGTTCTCGCGGTAGTACTGGATGAAGCGCCCCGAAACGAGCAGGACCTCGTCGTGGCTGTCGACCGTGCATAGTCGATCGCCCTTTCGCACATGCGCTCCCGCGGCACCGCCCACGTAAATCTCCCACTTCCCGCCTTCCACCGCGACGACGCCGACGTCCTTGACGAGTGCCTCGGAGCAGTTGCGCGGACAGCCTGCCGTCGCGAGTTTGAGCTTGCCCGGGCTATCGAGCCCGCGAAAGCTCGCTTCGACGGCCTTGGCGAGTGCCATGCTATCGCCCAGGCCGAAGCGGCAATAGTCGGATCCGATGCAGCTCTTGCAGGTGCGGTAGCTCTTGGCCCATGCGTATCCGGCCGGCATGCCGAGGTCGCGCCAGACATCGGGCAAGTCCTCCTTGGCGACCCCGACGAGGTCGATTCGTTGCCCACCGGTCAATTTGAGCAACGGGACGCTGTATTTCTCGGCAACATCGGCGATGCGACGAAGCTCGGCGGGCGAGCAAATGCCTCCGGGAATTTCGGGGACGACCGAGAAGGTCCCGTCTTTCTGAATGTTGCCATGAACGCGGTCGTTGATGAACCGAGCATCCCGTTCGTCCGCGTATTCCCCCTTCCACACGATCGACAGGAGCGACGCCAAGGCGGGTTTGCTTCCAGGGTCTTCCTTGCCGTCGGCGAGCGCGTGAAATACGCTCGAGACCGACTTCAAGCCCAATTGACGAATGGCTTGCGTCAGCTCGGCGCGGTTGAGAGGGATGGACGGTACATAATAGTGCGCCGTGGGGTCGACATCGACCTCGCCCCCGCAGAACCAGTCGACGAGCTCGCCGACCAGCGACTTGCACGACCCGCAGCCCATTCCCGCGCGGGTGGCCAGCATGACCGATTTCGCTGTCCGCTTGCCGCGCGTCACGCATGCGCCGATCGCGCCTTTGGTGACGCCGTTGCAATTGCATACCTGCGCCGAATCGGACATTTCGTCGAATGTGACTTTTTGGGCCGGCGCCCCCACGTCGAAGAGCAGAGAGAGACGGTCGTCCGGGAGCGGCGTGTTCTTGTCGAGGGCCTGCGTGAGGTAGGCGACCTTGCTGAGATCGCCCATCATGATTGCGCCCACGAGACGCCCGTTGCGAATGACGAGTTTTTTGTACCGACCCTTCTTCGGTTCAGAAAACTGCACGACTTCGTCGCCCTCGTCGGTTGGCTCGATGGTCCCCATGGACGCGAGTTCGACGCCCATCACTTTGAGCTTCGTGGCGAGCTTCGAGCCGTAGTAGCCGGCCTGGGTGTTCTTTTCCGTGATGTGATCGGCAAGGACTTTCGCCTGATCCCAGAGGGGAGCGACGAGCCCGTACACGCGACCCTGGTGCTGTGCGCACTCACCCACGACGTAGATGTCGAAATCGTCGATCGACCTCATTTGATTGTCGACGACGATGGCGCGCTCGACGGTCAGGCCACATCGAATTGCAATTTCGCAGTTTGGCTTAATGCCCGCCGAGACGACGACCATGTCGCAATCGAGGGTCGAGCCATCCTTGAAGGAGAGACCCGTCACCCGGTCCGTCCCGAGGACCGCGGTCGTGCTCTTCGAGACGTGCACGCGAACCCCGAGCCCTTCCATGATCGATCGCAAGATGGTGGCGCCTGGACCGTCGAGCTGTTGATTCATCAAGCTCGCTGAGATGTGCACGACATGCACTTCGCAGCCGTGCGTCAGCAAGCCTCGCGCGGCCTCGAGACCGAGCAAGCCCCCGCCGATGACCGCGGCGCGCTTGGATTGCCCAGCTTCCCGGACGATCGCGTGGCAGTCGTCGAGCGTTCGGAAGGCGAAAACACCAGCCCGCAGCTTGCCGTCTGGACCTTCGATGTTCCCGATCGGTGGGATGAGCGCGCTGCTGCCCGTGGCAATGATCAATTTGTCGTAGGGCTCGATGATCCCGCACGCGCCGTAGACCCGCTGGGCAGCTCGGTCGATCGATAGCGCTTTGATGCCTGCGTGGAGGCGAACCCGGTTTTCCTCGTACCAGCCCAGGCTGTTGAGAAATATCTCGCTGGGGTCCTGGGCGCCATTGACGACATTGGAAAGCAAAATGCGATTGTAGTTCCCGTAAGGCTCCTCGCCAAACATGACGATATCGAACAAGTCGGCGCCACCGCGCGCGAGGATCTCTTCGACCGCCCGCGCGCCCGCCATTCCGTTGCCAATGACGACAAGTCGCTTCTTACTCATGTGCATCCTCCAGGGGCACCTTCGGGCGTCGGACCGGGGTGTCTAGTCGACTTCGAGGATGCCGACGTCGATGACGACCGTCCCCGAGACCCCTTCGGGCGCGGCCACGAGCACTTCGAGTCGGCTTTCCGGAAAGATGTCTTCGACGACGGCGAGCGGAACGTGAACGCTGGCCCTGGCGCCGACCGGAAAGAGTCGCATCGGTTTGCCGTCGCGCGAGAGAACAAGGCAAATCAGTGCGTCACATGAGTTTCCGGCTCGTACGTAGATGAGCTGCGCACGCTTGTCGACGGGGACCGTGAAGTGCGCGCCATCACGCAGCGGATGGGGTTTTGCCAGTCCCTGGCCCGTGAATGGAAATGTACCCTGAATGAATCGAGACGTTGGGCTCATGGTCTCTCCTGTCCGTGGGCCGCGGGCGGCTGCATGTCTTCGCGGTCGATGCGTGCAGCAGATAGTTTGAACTCGGGAATTTTCGACTGCGGGTCGAGGGCGTCGCCCGTCAGCGTGTTCGCGCGCCCGAGGCCCGACCAATGAAACGGTACAAATAAGGTATCGAGACGCATGGCATCGGTCGGTCGAACCGAGAAACGCGCGCGCCCCCGGCGCGTGCGAACCCACACGCTCGCGCCGGCGGTCAGCCCATAGCTCGCCGCGATGTGCGGATGCATCTCGACGAAGGGAACGGGCTCGGCCTCGAGCAAGGACCGGACGCGGCGGGTTTGGGTACCCGATTGGTACTGGGCAAGAATGCGTCCGGTCGTCAAGTAAAAGGGATATTCCTCGTCGGGCTCCTCAGCGGGAGCCGCGTGCTGCACGGCATGAAAGCGGGCGCGCCCGTCTGGCGTCGGAAAGGCCTCTTCGAAAAGGCGCGGGGTTCCTGGGTGGGCTTCGGCGGGGCAAGGCCATTGCAGCGACTCGCCACCCTTCAGCCGCGCATAGGTGACCCCCGAATAATCCGCGATTCCGCCGGCCGAGGACCGGCGCAATTCGTCGAAAACGCGCTCGGCGGACTCCTCTACGTAGGATCCCCGGCCGAGCGCGTCGGCCAACCGCTTCATAATCTGCAGATCGGTGAGCACGCCGCTGGGGGGAGTCCGCGCTGGCCTCCGGTAGAGGACGCGGCCTTCCAAGTTCGTCATCGTCCCCTCCTCCTCGGCCCACTGGGCCGTCGGCAGGACGACATCGGCCATGGCCGCCGTCTCGGAGAGAAAGGGGTCGACGACGACGAGCAAATCGAGCGCAGACAAGCGCGTCTCGAGCGAAGAGGCGTTCGGTGCCGACACGACGAAGTTCGATCCGAACACCAAGAGAACGCGAACCCCCGCCCCGGTCCCAATCGCGCCAAGGAGCTCGCACGCCGAGGGGCCGGGGCCGGGTAAATCGCCTTCTTGCACGCCCCAGAGGGCCGCGATGTGGGCTCGGTGGGCCGGATCCGCGAGACGGCGGTATCCGGGCAGCTGGTCAGACTTCTGCCCGTGCTCGCGACCGCCTTGGCCATTGCCCTGGCCCGTCAGGGTTCCGAACCCGGAGCTCGGCTTTCCGGCCTGTCCGAGTGCGAGCGCGATGTTGACGAACGCAAGAACGTTGTCGACACCATGACTCTGCTGCTCGCCGCCACGCGCGGAAAGGATGATGAGATTGCGCGCCTTGCCCAAAAGATGCGCGACCTCGACGATTCGGGCGGCCGGTACGCCGGTGATTCGTTCGGCCCGGTCCGGCCAGTACGAACGAATCGTGTGCCGAACGGCCTCGAAGCCCGTCGTGCGTGCCCTGATAAAAGCTTCATTGCCGAAACCGTCGCGCACGATCACGTGAAGGAGCGCATTGGCCAGCGCGGCGTCCGTGCCCGGCGTAATCTGCAAGTGGACGTCCGCCTTTGCGACGGTTGCCGTTCGTCGGGGATCGACCACGACCAGCCGGCCCCCCCGAGCACGCTGGTCGTCGAAGTGCTGCATGATGGGGGGCATGGTCTCGGCGGGATTGGCCCCGACCATGAGCACGACGTCGGCGCCGGCCATGTCGGTAACCGGAAAGGGCAATCCTCGATCGATTCCGAAGGCCTTCTGCAGAGCGACGGCGGCCGACGCCATGCAAAAGCGGCCGTTATAATCGATGCTCTTCGAGCGAAGAACGACCCGCGCGAATTTGCCGAGTGTGTATGCCTTTTCGTTCGTGAGCCCGCCGCCCCCAAAGACCCCAACCGCGTCCGCGCCGCTCTGCTCTTGCGCGTCACGAATGGACCTCGCGATCCGCTCGATCGCCGCCGGCCACGAGGCGGGTTCGAGCGGGTCGCCTCGCGACGGACGCATCCACGGCGTCGTCAGTCGATCCGGAGAATGGAGCAACTCGGCGGCGGTCCATCCTTTGCGACATAGGCCGCCACGGTTGGTAGGGAAATCGCGAGCCACCACCTCGAGGGCCGCGCCTTGCTCGGCCAATCCCATCCCGCACTGCAGGGCGCAGTAGGGGCAATGGGTGTCCGTCGCTCTCATCGTCGAGGGCGCACTCCCGGGTTTAGGCGTGGCCGACACGCCCCAATTTTCGAGAACTCATGTTTCGAGCGAGTGTCCCAGTCGATTCGACTGCGCTTTTGCGAAGTCGAATGGAAGGGAGAGCGAAGTCGAATCGGAGAACGTAACGGTGGCACGACATCTCCTTGCCGCGGCATCGGGCGCGCGGGATCGTCCAAGCAGCTGATGCGCTGCTCGAAAGCTGGTTTGACCGGGGCAGCAGAGCGGCCCATCGGCTTCGAGTCGGGCTTGATGATGTAGCTTGGTCCAGCCCGAAGCCTATCCGGGGCTGGCGGCATCCGTCTTGCAGTCGCGCTGCTTGGGCCTCCAGGAGACATTCTTTGACCCGAGACATCTATGACCTCCTGGTGTCGCGGGCGCGCTCGGTCGAGCCGCTCCGTCGCATGCTGCTCGGCCTCAATTGGAGCGTCGCGCAGGTTCAGGCGTCGGGTCTTTGCTTCAGCCCGATCGATCCCCCACGCACACTTCGGTTTCCTGGGACCCTTGCTGGGCGACCAGCCGAGGAACTCGCTCCTTGGATTCGAAGCTTCGATCCGTGTGAGGCCGCGGTCGGATGCGCCGTCATCAACGCCGTCATTAACCATGACGCCAACGCTTGCCTGCGGCGGGCCGTTCCCCTTGCCAGCACCGTCGCGCCCCACCTGGCCGTCTTCGACCGATTCAGTGCAGAGACCAAGGACGCGCATGTGGTCGTCGTCGGTCAGTATCCCGGCCTCGACGAACTTTGGCGCGGACGCGCGTATACGTGTCTCGAGCGCCGGCCATCGCCCGGCACGCTGCCCGATACGGCAGCCGAGAGTCTGCTGCCCAAGGCCGACTGGGTCTTTCTCACGGCGAGCGCGCTGGCGAACAAGACCTTGCCCCGGCTGCTCGAACTCAGCCGGCCGGCGAGGGTCGTCCTCATGGGACCGAGCTTGCCGTGGGTCGATGAATGGGGCGACTTCGGCGTCGAGTTTCTGGCCGGAGCGATCGTGCGCGACGCCGAACGTCTGTTCCAAATCGCGGGAGAAGGGGGCGGGACCCGAATTTTCGACGATGCGATTGGCTACCGCCTGCATAAACTGGCGTGAGACGGCCATCCTGCCCGGACGAGCGAGGTGCGATCAGCGACAATCGGTGCGGGATTTGTCATCACTCCGACAATCGACCGGAGAGCTCGGCGCCCGAGCACGCCACGTGCGAAAGTTCGTGGCGTTCGGCGCATGGCGCCGATGGGCCGACTGAGTCAGGCCCCCAAGCGAGTCCTCGTCCGTCCACGCTTGGCGTGGACACTTGCGTGCACCGGCGAGTTGATCGATCTCTACCGAGCCGCGGGAGCCGAGGCGAGCGCCCGGGCGCGGGGGCCAAGATCACATGGGCGACGCCACGAGCAAAAAGACACGGTGAATGAGATGGCCATCGAAGCTCCGAACCCACACTTTGCCAGGATCGGAGGCGCCCCTGCGGTGCGCCGGCTCGTCGATGCGTTCTACCGGCGGATGGAAGAATTGCCCGAGGCCGCTGGCATTCGCGCCATGCACGGCGACGATCTCACCGAGATTAAGGCGGTCCTCGAGCTCTACTTCGTCGAGTGGCTTGGGGGTGCCAAGGACTACAGCGCGCGCCGTGGTCCTCCACGCCTTCGGGCACGGCACCTCCATTTCTCGATCGGAGTTGCCGAGCGCGACGCCTGGATGACGTGTATGAGAGGCGCGCTCGGAGAGGTCGTCACGGACGCGGAGCTGCGCCACGAGCTCGAGGGTGCATTTCTTCGGATCGCGAGCGCCGTCGTGAACCGGTGAAGAGCGGCTCCGCGTGGGCCGATGAGCGGGCGCGACGACAAGGCTCTCTGGTTTGTCGCATTGGCTACAGGGGGCGACGGACAATTCGCTCCGCCCGCCGCCAAGACACGATTCGGCCCTGTATCGCGTGGCGAGAACCGATGGCCCGAATCGTGCTCAGACGCTCGAAACGACATCCACATGGCCAACGTAACATTCTCAAGTCCCAGCATGCCACGAGACGTCACGGTGTACGCGGTCGCAGGCGATCGAGGAACCATCCTCGCACTGGCCAAAGAGCACAAGATTCCGATCCCTTTCGACTGCCAGGACGGCGAATGCGGTTCTTGTCTTGTCGAGATCGAGCACCTTTCCCCGGGCGCACGGTACGGCATCGCTCTCACGGAAAAGGAGAAGGAGCTGCTCAGACAGCTCGGCAAGATTACGCGCGAAGAAATCAAAGATGCGGAGGTGAACGACATGCCCCCGCGTTTCCGCCTCGCATGCCAATGCTTCGTTCGAAACGAGGACATCGTCGTCGCCTTCGAAGGCGACCCAACTGTGCCCGTGAAGGGGCCCGCTCTGTCCGTGGCAGCGGCCATCTACAAGGGCGGTGTCGCGATCCAAACGCTCGACCAGTTCTTGAGCTATGCGGTCAAAGTCGAAGAGGACGCGGCCATCCACTTCGAGCGGCTCGCGACGGCGATGCAGGCCTGCGGCAATGGTGACGTCGCTGCGCTCTTTTCCCAGCTCGGCGGCTATTCTCGCCTCCATCTCGCGGAGGCGAAGGCGAAGTCCATCGCGCACGACGTCGTCCTCAAGCTTCCCGCCAACTCCGTGTGGCCCGACCACGAAACACCCGAGCGAACCGCGCTCTGGGCGGGCCATCCGTCCCTCTCCCGACTCGATGCCTTGAAAGCCGCGCTCCAAGGCGAAAGGCGCGGCTTCGAATTTTACTATGCGGTGGCCGGGACCACCGCGGACGCCGACATACGAGCCGTCGCCAAAGAGTTCGTGAAGGAGGAAAGCGATCACGTCGAGACGCTCAAGCTCTGGATCCAGAAGGAGGAGGCCCGCGTTCGAGCTACGGCCGACCGCGCGAGTCCATGATGAGCCCGAAGTGGCAAGAACGAAGAACCAGACGGGCGTCCCGGGTCGCCGGAAAGAACGAATCATGGACGATGTGAACCTGTTCTTGGCTCACGCCATCCAACTCGAGCGCGACGCTGCGCGGCGGTTCGAAGATCTCATGCATTCGATGCAAACCGCCGGAAATCGAGAGGTCGAGGGGCTCTTTCGCCGGCTCGGGGACTTTTCTCGGCTGCACCTCAAGTCAGCGATGGCGCGCGGCGGATTCCGGGATCTGCCGAACGTCCCTCCCCATGAATTTCAATGGCCTGAAGGCATCACGCCAGAAGCCACAAGCTGGCGCGGCGTCGATGACGGTATCGACGTGCTCGGAGCACTCCAGGCCGCGCTCAGCGGGGAGCGTAGCGGCCACGCATATTACGAAGCGGTGGCGCGAAAGACGCGCGACCCGGAGGTCGCCGTCATGGCGCAGTCGTTTGCAGAAGAGGAGTCGGAACACGTCGCCGAATTGGAGCGATGGATTGCACGCTTTGCCCGGTGACCCCGGGGGCAACCTTCGACCGCGGCGGAGCCCCGGTCCGGTGGTCATCGGCCGAGCGCCACGAAGGACCGCGGCGATCGGCCGGGATCGCCGCAGTCCGCGGCGGGCTCAGAACGTCTTGACAACGACTTCATCCGTCCGGAAAGCGTAGCTGCTCGCCTCTTTCAGCCCAGGAGGGAACGGAGCTCCGCTTCCAGCGCCGGTTTCCGGGCGACGACATCGGATCGGAGCGCTGTCGGGAACCTGCTTCACGCACACGACGATTCGCATGATTATCCTCCGATCGCCGCTCGCACCGGCTGAGGACGGGCAACTTGCTCGTAGATATCGAGAAGATCAGCGAGCCCCACGGAATGCTTCGTTGCGGCCGCCCGCGTTCGGACTGCGTCGAGGACCCGAACCACATCGCCCCGACTGGCCGCGATGCCCAACGAGCTCAGCGCATGGGCGACCGCCGCGCGGCCAGAGTGCTTGCCGAGGACGTATTGCCGCGTTCGGCCGAAGCGCTCCGGCCGCAAGGCCTCGTACGTCTCGGGGTCGCGAAGCAGGCCTGCAACGTGAATACCCGACTCGTGGGTGAAGGCCGCCGCCCCGACGATGGATTTGCCGTCGGGAATGGGCCGGCGCGCAATTGCGGCAACAAGCTCTGCCAGGGCGGGAAGGCGATCGGCGCGAACGCTGGTCGGACGGCCGGCGATTTGGTCGAGCGCGGCAACGACCTCTTCGAGCGCCGCGTTGCCTGCTCGTTCTCCGAGTCCCAGGACGCAAACACTCACGTGCGTTGCGCCCCCCTGGACCGCGGCCAGGGTGTTGGCGGTGGCCAACCCGAGGTCGTCGTGCCCGTGAAACTCGAGCTCCATATCCGTCTCGCGGCACAATCGACGAAAGGCCGAATGCGTTTGAAACGGATCGAAAACGCCCAACGTGTCGGCGAACCGAAAGCGGTGCGCGCCGGCCGCCTCGGCAGCGACGACGACTGCGCAGATGAAATCGGGAGCCGCGCGGCTGGCGTCTTCGCCCCCGACCGAGACACCGAAGCCAAGGTTGCGGGCGTAACGGACCACACGGTCAATCCGCGCCAGAACGGCGGGGTGGCTCTCGCGGAGCTTCGCGGCGATTTGCCGATCGGACACCGGCACGGACAGATGAACACGCCGCAGCCCCGTACGCACGGCGCTGTCGACGTCCTCTTCGGTCATGCGGCACCACGCGATCGCTTCCGACCGCTCGAGGGCCGCTCCGACTGCGGCGATCGCGGCAACCTCGGCGCTCCCCATCGCGGGTATGCCGGCCTCGATCTCCTCGACACCCGCGAGCTCAAGCCCGCGCGCGATGGCGACTTTCTCCTCGATGTCGAAAACGACCCCCGGAGCCTGCTCGCCGTCTCGCAGCGTCGTGTCGTTGACGACAACGGGCGGCGGCGCCATGCGCGCGAGAAACGACGGAGCGCAGTCGCTCGCGGTCGAGATGCAGCGCGAATCAGTCCTGCTCTTCTTGGTGGACAGCTTGGTCGACAGCCGATTGTTGGACGCCATGACGCGTGTTCCTGTTTTTGGTATTGCCCCGTTTGCCATCACCGCGGCGCCGTCACGCCGGAACGCACGTCTTCGGCACCGGACAGACCGCCGCGCATTGCGGCACGTCGAAGTGACCTTCGCACTCGGTGCATTTCTTCGGATCGATCACATACATTTCGTTTTTGAGTGTGATCGCGACGTTCGGACACTCGAATTCGCAGGCGCCGCACACGGTACATTGGGATGCAACAATCTTGTAGGCCACGCGCCACCTTCTCAGTCTTTCCTGTTCAACGCCGTGAGGGGCACGAAGGGAACAGGACGTACCGCCTTCGACTTGACGGCGTCTTTGTGAACCTTGGATACGCGCTCGTCGATTCGGCGCATCCTCCGGACTCGACCATGAGTCGAAGCCCCTGGACGGGCCCGCTGGACCCCGCGATGGCTGTCCGAATGGCATTCGTGGCGCTGTCGGTGATTTCGATCAAGGCATTCTCCCTACGCCCCGCGCTCGGCTTGTTGGCTGGGCGCGGCTTGTTGGCCGACCGCGGCTCCGCGCACGACGACATCGCAACAGGCATGCCGACGTAAAGACGCTCTTATTCCGCGGTCGCCCTGATTGCTGCGCCACCTCGGACGTCGCCTTTGTGCCAATGTACGCTTTGCGACAACACGGATCGCCCCTATGGGCGTCGTCATCCGCGCCGTGGACAGGCCAATTCCGGCTGGATGCACGCAGCGGCCACCTGACACGCCCGTTGCGCTACGGCGGGACAGGGTACTGAGCGCTGGGTGCGACTGGCTGGGTGCGCTCGGCGGGCGCTCTGCGCCGGCCGATGGCGCCCGAAAAATGGGTGACCAAATCTCTTTGTCGGGCTAAGACGAACGAGGCGCAGTCCGCCATGGCGTTTGTCGACCCCGCGCCAGGTCTCCGCGTCGTGCAACAAACGCAGATGAGGTTGCCCCCAATGAAGCTCTCAGCCCGCAACGTCATGCCCGGCAAAGTCGTTGCCATCACGAAGGGGGCGACGACTTCCCACGTGAAGATCGAGGTCGCCTCAGGTTTCGTCGTCACGGCGTCCATCACGAATGAGTCGGTCGACGAATTGGGGCTCGCAGTCGGTAAACCGGCCCTGGCGATCGTCAAATCGTCGGACGTCATCGTCGGTGTGACCTGAGGTCTCCGCCCCAAGTGGGCCGCCGACCGGATGCGCTCCTCCGCCACCGGCCTCCGGTGAATGGCTCCGGCCGGTGCGTCGCGGCGGGCGCGCAAGCTCGACAAAGCTGTGCGCGGCGCATCGGTGCCGGGTGCCCAACCAACGATCAGGCACCGAGCTAACGACGTGCCGCCGACGCGGGCGAGGGGTGGGGCGTCACTTCAGCGGTGGATTCTGAGTGATTTCTTCGTCCAAGCAGCCGACGGTCGGCCCCAGGATTTGGTCCGGACCCTCGAAGCGAACGAAATAGACCCGCGCTGCAGCACGCGCTTCAGAGCTGGGAGCGCGCACGACGACGCCTCGCGTTCCGGCCGCGGCGAGCAGCGCGCCCTCTTCCGCGTCCGGCACGCCGCCATCGTTATAGATGTCCGTGCGACTGAACACCAGGTCTCCCACGTCGTAGCGTCGCCTCGCCATCGGCCCGCACCTCGCGGCAGCGACTCAGAATTTTTTGATGGCAATATCGAACTTACGGAGTGCGTAACTGATCTGTCGAGGCGTCATTCCGAGCAGGCGTGCGGCCTTGGCCTGGACCCAGCCGGCCGAGTCCATGGCTTCGATCAGTCGGGCGCGCTCGAGCCTCTCGTCTTTTCCGCACAAGGAGGAACATGTTCCGGACCCGGGGCACTCCGCGTCGTTCGTCGCCTCGTCCGAGCCACTCGCTGTCCGGCTCGCCCTCTGCGGGTGCGCGGCCGGTCCTGTCACGGCGACCTTGGCGGTGACTGGGAGCTGAATGGATTCGGGCGCCGGCGGCTGCTCGGCGTGCTTCCAGAGGAGCGCCGACATGCATTCGTCATGGCGGCAGGCAAAATCATCGGCTGTGATGGCCGGTCCGGAGGCCAGGGTCGCGGTGCGGCGCACGCAGTTCTCCAGCTCCCGCACGTTGCCCGGAAAGGAGCAACCGAGGAGCACGTCGACGGCGCTCTTCGTCAAGCTGGCCTTCGTCCCGTGCTCCTGATTGAACCGCCGAAGAAATTCTTCGGCCAAGAGGGGGACGTCCTCGGCACGCTCGCGCAGCGGAGGAAGGAAGATGGGCACCACGCTGATGCGATAGTAGAGGTCGGCCCGAAAGTCGCCGCGGCTGACCGCCTCTTCCAGGTTGCGATTGGTGGCCGCCACGAGCCGGACGTTGACCTTGAGCGTGGTCGACCCTCCGACTCGCTCAAGCTCGCCTTCTTGAAGCACGCGCAGGAGCTTGGCCTGGAAGGAACGGGAAATTTCCCCGATCTCATCGAGAAAAAGCGTGCCGCCATCGGCGAGCTCGAAGCGCCCCTTGTGCATCGTCGCGGCGCCCGTGAAGGACCCTTTTTCGTGACCGAAGAGCTCGGATTCGAGGACGCTCTCCGCAAGAGCCGCACAGTTGACGGGGACGAAGGGCCGATCCTTGCGTGGCGACAGGTCGTGCAAAGCCCTCGCGAAGAGCTCCTTGCCCGTTCCGGACTCACCGCGAAGAAGCACCGTCGAGTGACTCTTCGCGACGATGCGGATCTTCTGGAGAACCGACTCAATCGCGCCGCTCGTTCCGATGATGCCATATTGCGATTCGCCAACCTCGGTCGAGCGCGGGCGCCGCGGCGCGGTACCGTTCGGCACCACCCGCTCGACCACTTTTTGGAGGCGGTGTTGAGCTTCGATGAGCCGCTCCCGATCGTTTGTGACGAGACGATGAAGGCGCACCGTCTGGCCCACGAGATTTGCAATCATGGCCAGAAAGCGAACGTCCTCGTCGAGCCGGACGTGATGTTCGCCATCTTGCTCGCGATCGATCGTCAAGGTGCCGACGACACGTCCGCGATCTTTGATCGGGACGCCGACGAACGCGAGACCGCCGGCCGGCGGTCCCCACTCGGAGAAATTCCACTCCTCGAAGAGAGCGTCCTCCTTCATGTCGGGCACAACGAGCGGCATCTGGGTGACGACGATCCGGCCGATGGCCCGCTCCGGCAAATGATCGAAGTACCGCTTGGCCGTGGCCTCGCTCCACCCAGAGCCGACGACGATCTCGGGGCGGCCGTTCTCTCCGAGCAATGCGATGAGGCCATGCCGCATGTCGAGAAAGCTCGACAAGAGCTGAAGGACTTTTGCGAGCGTGACTTCGAGCTTGCCGGGGGCGGTCAGCAGCTTCGAAATCTCGTATACGCCGTAGAGCGCGACGTCGGGACTGCGGTCCGCTGTGGCGCGCAGTCCCGACGCTTTGGTCATTTGGGTCGCTGCCACGACTCTCCTCCTCGGCTGGAAATCGTCCGGACACATAACGAAGTTTCGGCGGCTCTCCGTTACTTCGAACTTTACTTCATCCCCTCGGAGATAGCGCAATTGCGCCGTCCTCGCAAACTTCGATTCGGCCGGCCCCAGCCGAAACTCCGGCGCAATCGCGCGGGGCACGGCGTCGAAACAAACAAGGCGTCGTGACCCGACCGCGGATCACCGGACGGAGAGGTCGTACGCCGCGAAGTCGACCCCGCCGCGGCTGTCGCGAAGCACCACCCAAAGGTAGACGGTCGCCGGCAGCGCCGGCGCGTCCCATTGGTTGTCGCTCACCGTCGCCACGTCGTCGGAGGCCCGACCGGTCGACTCGGTATCGAGCGAACCGCCGCTCGAGTACCAGGCTACTTGCATCGATTCGCGTTGACTTTGGATCGTCTGGGAAAGCGGATCGAAGTAGGCGAACGTTTCGGCGGACGCAGCCGGCCAGCTTGCTTCGAACGTGACGCGTGAGCCAGCCGGGAGCGCGCTCAGGGCGACCGGTGCGCCGCCGACCGTCGCGGTGATCGGAAGAAGCTCGGGGTTTTGGTTCAACCTGTACGCCGCCGCGAACGCCGTCGCGGCGGCCATGCCGGCATTGGCCAGGTCGCAGTGGATGCGGGCGAGCTCGATGGCGATGTCAGCACCGGCGAGGGCGGCGCGGAGCGGCTGGTCATAGCCGCCGGTGTTGTCTGGATCGTACGGCCGGAGGCCGGCGGAGCTCACGTCCGGCCCGAAGACGGAACACCCGTCGCCAGGCGTCGCAGCGGTGGTCGTCGGCCCCGTGCCCGCGGCAACGAGCGAAGACGACGACCCGAGGCATGCGTTCGAGACGACGTTGTCCTCCGTCACCGGCTTGGGGGCGGTGCAGAAGCTCCAGTCGATGTCGGCGTTCGAGACTGTCCCGCCGGGACTCGCCACGAGTGCCGTGAATGTGACGCGAGTGCCCGGGACGGCCTCGGCGGGATCGGCGCGGATCGCGAGAATTCGCGTCGAAGTGACGAGCGAATCGCCTGAGCCGAGAGCCGGGATGCAGGTGCCGGTCGTCAAGAGCAGGACCGGAGCCGCTCGGAGCGTGCGCTCATTCACAGGTCCACCCTGACTCCAAGGACCGCGATGGCAGGAAGCCCGGTGATCGTCCCGCGACGCGTGTAGTCGACATTGTAAATGTATTCTTCACCGTTCGCGTGATTGGTGACATTGAGCCCCTCCAAATAGACTACGATTCGCGCAAAATCGCCGATGAAAATGCTTCGGTCGAGCCGTAGGTCGAGCTGCCAGAAGTCGGGCAGCCGGATGGAGTTCTGAGCGCCGAATACGGGTTGATAAAGGTCGTCCTTGGCGTCGTAGAAGGCGCCAATCACCGGTGTCCGGGGCAGGCCGCGCGCATACCGGAAGCGCATGCCGACGGTCCACGCCTCGATCGCCTGGCTGGCCACGAGCGTGAGCACATGAGGCTGGTCGTAGTCGAGCAGCCTCCAGGCCGCGTTCGGCGTGTCATGCCGCTCGCTGCGAGAGATGGTATACGCCACCCAGCCGAAGAAGCCGTGCCAGGGCTGTTGACGAAGGAGCGTCTGCACACCGTACGCTCGCCCGACGCCTTCCTCGAGCAGCGCCTGCGTCAAGCCCGGACTGGGAGAGGGGTTTCGCACGGCCAAACCACTCAGCCATTTGTAGAACGCGATGGTTTCCAGGGACAACGTGGACGTGATTTGAAGCGTCTGACCGACCGAGGCGTGGTCGGCGATCGACGGTCCAAGGGCGGGATTGCCAAAGACTGCACTCAGATCGGAAGGGGCCGGAGGCTGCGAGTAGAGGCCAGCCGCGCCGAACACCGAGAGGTGGGAAGACACGCGCAGCCGGGCGGAGATGCGCGGCTCGAACTCGCCTTTGAGCTGCTCGAAGCCGATGGATGGCGTCTGGCCGACCCGCGGTGTCTGTCGACTCGTCGAAAGGAGAAAGCCGTCGACGCGCAGCCCGGGCGAAATCGACAGTGGACCGAAGGCGAGGCTCCCCGTGAGGTACGGGCCAACGTCGATGACGCCAGCGATCCACGCATCGGCGCTGGTCTCGCTTCCCGGTGGTTGCCCGAATACCGAGATGTCACCTTCTCGCGGTGGAACGAGCAGCGATCCGGTGCGTACGAGCGTTGAGGTCGCGCCGTCGAGCTCGACGCCGAGCGTGAGGGTGACTGGCTCGGCGACGCGGGCGCGGTAAGACGAGCGGAGACCCCAGCGCCAAGTCGATTCATCGAGCGCCGCGGGATTCGCGCCAAAGCTCTCGTTCAGGTTGCTCGTGTCGTGTCCGATGAAGGGCACCGCCTCGACGCTGGCCCCGTCGTCCAATAGACGCCGGTATCGCAGGTAAAGCCGCTGATAGTCCGTGCTCGTGGACTGGCTGCGCTGGTGGGCGGGGTCGGCGTCAGGGATTGTTTCGGCGAGGTCGTCGTGGGAGCCGAGAATGACGACGTCGATTGATTCGTGCGGCCGCAACGCAATCTGCGCCTTACCCTGGTAATCGCCATACCGAGGGATGGCGAAAAACTGGTCTACGTTGGGTGCGTCCAGTGCCGAGAGGACGCTGTCCAGCCAGCCGTATCGCCCTGCGACGGCGATGCGCACGCGGTCGCCGAATGCGGCCGTCATCATTGCAGAACCGTCGAGCGTGTCCGCAGCGACGTAGCCGTGCAGACCACTCTTGGGAAGGTCCTTCGTCTCGACGCGCACCATCCCACCGATTGCGCGACCGTAGTCTGCTCCGTAAGAGCCGGGGGTGAGCGTGACGTCGCGGACAAGGTCGCCGTTGACCGTGGACCGAAGGGAGCTACCGTGAAAGAGCGCCGGGATCTCCACGCCGTCCACGTAGGTCCGTGACTCGGTCGGTGATCCACCCCATACGATGAGTTGGCCGGAGCCGAACGAGGGGCGCGCGAGCCCAGGAAGGTCCTCGACGACCTTCACGGGATCGCCCTCTGTCCCAGAAACTTTGCTCGCCTCGGCGGCGGAGACCCGAACATCGGTCGAGTCGTGGTGCGGCGGGAGGCCGCGCACGAGGACTTCGCTTGGATGCGGGCTCGGCGTCGGGGGTCTTTCACTCGCGGGCGCGGAGAGGCCGAAGTCGTAGACGTACCGGATCCTCGCGGCGACAGGTCTCCCGTTCACCTCCGCCGGCTCGAATACGAAGCGCATGGCCGCCTCTTTGGCCGTGGCATCGAAGGGCGCTCCAGCCGACTGCATCACCGAGACGTCGCGGACCCTCCCGTCGACGCCGATGGTGATCGCGAGCACGACCTCCGCCGCGTGGGTGTCTCCACCCGGAAACTCGGCTTTCACTGCGGTCAGCAGCTGGGGTAACTTCGTCACGGGGCGGGTATCGCGCACTTCGGTGACCGGCGGCACCGGCGGAGACGATCTCCCTTGAGCACGCACCACGTCGGCCACGAGCACGGCCGCGAGCACCAGTCGCCAGGCCCGCTCCGCACGCATCATCACTGCACGTTGAATTGGAGCGCGAGTACCCCCGACCCAGCACCGTGCGATCCCATCGTGTCCGCGTCCACCGCAACCCCACTTGACTCAGCGATCTGGTTGCCATCCAGAACGACGCGCACCTTCCAGTTGGCGATGGGCTGTCCGCAGAGCGATGGCGTATCGACGCGTACCGTGTACTCGCCGCTCGGCGGGCGATTGGGCCAGACGGCGTCCTCCCTGCGCAGCCCGTCGATGACACAGTTCGCGTTCGAGTCGTAGTCGACGTAGCCGTAGCTGCCGCCCTCGGCCTGGTCGAACGAGAACGGCGGCTCCGACGATGGGTTACCCCAGTAGATGTCCAGCCCGGCCGGATCGACGACGTGGAGGTCGAGATTCGACTCGGTGTCCCACGCAAGGGTCACGACGAGATCGCCCGTCGCGGGCGGGTTGAGGGGCGAGACCTCGGCGGCGAGGATCTGCGTTTTCGGTAGGCCAAAATTCCCGTTCTGATCCACGGCGCGAGCGACCAGCGTGTAGCTGCCGACGATGATTCCATCCGAGAACTCCAGTGTGCCGGAGAAGCTCGGATCGTTCGGAGTCGTCACGCTGGGGGTCCCGGCGACCAGAATCCAGTAGCCGACATCGCCCAGCAGCCCGACCGCGGCCGCAGTGGCTGTAGGGCCGAGCGCCCCTTCGAGCGGATCGTTCACGAGGCCTGCCCAGATGTTGCTGTTCATCAGCGAAATCTGCGCGACGGTCGGTCCGCTGGCCGACCCCTCGGGCATCGGCCCGCGAACGAACTGGCCGCCCGCCACCTGCATGGTCGCGTCGGCACCGCTGTCCGCTCGGACGCCACTCGAGCAGGACACGACGAACCCGAGAACCAAAGCAGGCTCGCGCATCAAAACACCACCTGCCCGCGCAACGTCAGTACGTTATCCGCAAGCGTGGTGGGCGCGCCATTTGCTCCGATGCCAAGAGGGTTCCGATTGATGTCGTACTCGAGCAGGAGACGCGCCCCCGCGCCGTAGCGGAGCATCCCCATCAGGGCGAGCGTCGAGTACGATCGGTTGATGGGGACGAGGTTTGCGGCCCGATTTTCGCTGGCGTCGGCGTCCGGGTTGTAGAGATCATAGCGCACACCGACCAGCGCCCATCGGGTGACCTCCTGCGTTGCGCCCACGGCGTACCCCATCTCGCGCAGGTTGTGACCCGCGCCGATCGGGTCGGCCACCTCGAGGCCACGATCGAGATTCAGCGCATCGAGCGCCTCGACGCGAAGCGACAAATCGCCGAGCGGTGCGAGCCGTACCATGAGTCGCACGTCGCACCCGAGAGCGAACCGATGGAACACCTGCGAGGGGCTCGCGGGAGTGCCCCCAATGGCCGTGATCTCGTTCGACTGGACCACACCGTCGCCGTTCTCGTCTTGCCAGACCAGCTGACTTTTCGTCGCGGGCGTCCCCGCATGAAAGCCCGTGCCGGTATCCGCGGATATGCCTGCCTGAAAGCGAACGCCGGGCGCAATCTCGACGTCGGCGCCAAGACGGCCGACCAAGTCCTTGGCCTGCACGGGATCGAGGTCAGGAAAGATCTTGTCCCCGATCGGGCTGCCGTTCATCATGCCGAGCGCCCAGTCGATGAACCGGTATTTCACCTTGAGGCGAACCCCGAGATCGAACTCGCCGGGGAAAAGCGCTTCGAGCATCGTCGCCCGCTCGAGAAACGGGCGCACCCAGTCGAGCTCCTGCACCTCGTAGCCAAAGGGAATGCGCATGAGACCGATGCTCGCCATAAGAGACGGCAATCGGTCGTCCGCTCTGTCGGGCCAGCGCAGGGACACCTCGGCGTCGATGGGCCGCAGTTGAGGGCCGTTCGTCGTGTTCGCGTCGATCTCCACCGCGCCGAGGACGAGACCCTGCTCCGCGTCGACGCGAAGGTGCCCACGACGGAGCGTAAATCGGTCCTGGTTCAGAGGCTCGCCCGAGCCGTTGATCTCGTTTTGCGATTCCTGATTGTGAATAACCCAGTCGGCCTGGATGAAACCGGAGAAGCGCACCTCCGGCCGATGGGCCTCTCGTTTCTCATTTGCGATGAGCGCCCGGAGTGCATCGATGGCTGCCCCTTGTCGCGCCACTTCGGCCTCAAGCGGGTCCGCGGGGGGAGCCGACAGGATCAAGACGCTTTTGCGGTCCGGAGTCTGTGGAGATGCCGCTGTGGCCGCGGGCGAGGGAGCCTGCAGCGGGACGTCCTCGGCGTGCGAATTGGTAGCGAACGTCGTAATCGCGAGCCCGCCGAGGAACGTGCTTGGCCGCATTCTACGGATTGAGCGGCGCAAGACCGCCGTCCGTCGTCGGAAACACGAGACCCGTTTTGGTGATCTGTGTTGCAGGGACCGAAGGCGGCGGCGTGACCTCGCAGTAACCGTTGTAGCAGGCCCCGCTCGCGCAGGGGGCGGCGGCGGAGCAGCTGACGCAGCTCGCCGGCAGCGAAGCGGGGGTGGCCCCTGGAATCTTGCTCAGAAAGTAGCACGTACACGGCGCCGGCGGCGTGTACGCGCTGACAGGCTCGCCGTCGCCCGACCGCTGGACTTGCATCGCGCAGTCCGGCGTTAGCCCTGCGCTCACTGTGGCACCGAGCCCGTCGATCACCGCTCCACCATCGACGAAGCCGCCGGGTGGCGTTGCCCCGGGGTTTCCGAGGATGACGTCCGTGAAGTACTTCACCGTCGGGTTGGACGGGACCGCGCCTCCGTCTCCGCCGTCGACGGAGGTGACTGGCGCAATGATGACGGCTGGCGACCAGAGCGTATAATTTCCGTTTCGGACATTCTGCTTGTCGAACGAGGTGGTTGTCGAATCGGGGAAATATTGGCTCGTTTGGCCGAACCCGCTGAAGGCCAGTACGCTGATCCCCGCAGCCCGGTTCGTGTCGTAGACCTCCGAGCCGAGAATGCCGATGGCCTGCGGACTCGTCGCCGCCGCCACGGCGGTGACGACATCGGTCGAGCTGGACAAAAGTTGCCGTCCGTCCGCAGTGCCGCCGTCCGCGGTCGCAAGTGTCATTTGCGCCGGGGTGAGGTTGATATTGAATGCGGTCGAAACAAGGGTGCTCTTGCTGGCCGGACGAAGGAAGAACTGCGAGGGGACGTTCCACTCGGGATTGCCGTTCCAGGTGACCGGGTTATTCAGGCCGTCACCGAACGCGTAGTAGGCCTCCTCGGCAGAGATGGCCTGCTGGGTCGCAAACTCCGCGGTTGGCACGACGAACGTGTACGCCTGAATCGGCCCGATGAACGTGCCGATGCCCGCCGGCGGCGGGCCGTCGTCGCAGCTGGCCGGAAAGAGCGCCGCGATGCCGACGTCTACGGGCGTTGTGGTGCTCGGGTCCGTGACGCACGTCAGCTCAGGGTCCGAAGCCGTCCACGAAGGGCACTCCGCCGTCGAGGGGATGTAGAGCAGATTCGTGTTGGCCGGAAGCGGCGTCGCCTCGTAGAGGTTCGGGACGACCGTACATGATCCGGTGAGCTCGAACGCAAGCGTGATGTTCGCGCTGTCGCGAAGCTCACGGCCTACGATATCGAGGACGGTTTCCTGCGTATCGGCCGACTCGATGTAGACGACCGTGCCGGGCAAGCTGCTGCACAACGGCAGCGGGCCGCCGTCTTGGTTGCAATTGGAGCTGGTGCCGCCGCTGTCGCCGCCGCTCCCCGCCTCGGCACCCGAGTCGTTTGCGGAAGCACCCGAGTCGACCGGGAGCGAGGTGGTGGAGTCGCTGCCGCCGCCGTCGTGCCCGCCGCCGTCGGTGCCGCTCTCCGCCGTCGCAGCGGCGTCGTTCACGGGTGGACCGGCCGAGGTGCTGCTGCTGCTCGAGCAGGCGTCGAGCCCCACCGGCAAGGCGAATGCTCCGGAGAGAGCGCAGAACCCGGCCCCGAACGCCCTCGCCAGCGTGAAACGTATCGTCGCATCATTCATGGTGTGTTCCTTGTGGTGACTGAAATGAAATCGTTCCGGTCAGTCGGGCGTCATACCCGGGGATGCTCCCCACCTCGCGCCGAAAAGCCCGGCTCTGCACCACCTCGCAAAGGCGGACCATTCGCGGATCACCCAGCAGGCTCGCGCGCACGAGCAGGCCGTACGACTCGCGGCAAAGAGGCACGCAGTCGAGGCCCACGCGGCCGGCCCACGCGAACGAGGCGAGACCGGCGTCCACCTCCCCCCGCGCGACGGTGCAGACGACCTCGCGGTGCGAGGGCAAGAGCACGGCGCCGGCGTGGACTGAATCCGGATCGAGGCCTTGCCGGCGCAGCTCTTCGTCGAAGTGGCCGCGGACGCCCGCGGTTTTCGGACGGCTCGCCAGCCTCCAGCGGGCGATCTGCCGCAAGCTCTGCCTGCGGACGCCCCGGCGGAGTGCGAGGCCGACCTGCCGATCGACCAAGTGAATGAAAACCAAACGTTGGTCCGAGAGCGCGCCCGGGATTTCATTGCCGTGGCAACCGGCAACGAGCACGTCGTCCTGCTTCAAGAGCTCGAGCCCTTCGCCCCGGTCAGCCTGTACGTGCCCGAATGGAGCGCGGCCAGAGCCGCTCAGCCGTGCCAGAAGACACTCGATCACGAGATCGCCATTGGCCGCGACGAGCGCAGCCGGACGAGAGGTCTCGACCGGCGCCTCCGGATGCACTTCGGATCGACGCATCGCCTCGGAGGCTGCCCGAGCAGGTTCCGACCAGCGAAGAACCTCGTCGGCCAAAAACCTCCACTCGCCCCCGACCCGATGGCCCGGAAGGCCTCGGCGCAGCAAGCGGTAGACGTGCTTGGGATGAACGCGCAAGAGGCGGGCGACGTCTCGGGTGGTGAGCAAAGCATTCGGGCGACGAAGGTCATCGACTGCAAGCGCTGGACGAGCGTGTTTCACGGGGCACCGCGGTTCGATATCAGGTGCAACAATCGGGTCTTAATTGATACTTAAAAATGAGGAAAGAGCGGCCTCGTGCTCTCGTTGTTTGCCTCTGGAAAAGGCAATGACACGGCCGCGACATCCACGAGCAAACCCCGACCTCTCAGCTTGAGTGACGAAGGACCACCGGCCCTCGTTGTTTGCTTCCGGAATAGGCCATGACGCGGCCGCGACCTCCATGAGCGACCCTGACCGGTCTCGGACCTCTCAGCTTTCGGTGGTGCAACGTCAGTCGCGCAACGTCAGTCGTCCAACGTCGGTCGTCCAACGTCGGTCGTCCAACGTCGGTCGTCCAACGTCGGTCGTCCAACGTCAGTCGTCCACGTCGGTCGTCCAACGTCAGTCGTCCAACGTCAGTCGTCCACGTCGGTCGTCCAACGTCAGTCGTCCAACGCATCTGCAACGCCCGGGCCACCTGGTGGAAGCGAGCCGAGTCGCGGTTCTCGCGCGGCGCCCCCGCTGCCAGCTTTCGCGGACGAAGTGCGTTTTACGAGTGGGCGGTCCGACGAGCACGCGATGGGCGGCGGTGCGGCGTCCTTTTCCCTTCTCGGCGATCGTCGTGCGGGTTCAAGTTGGTCGTTAAAACCACAAAATGTGGGTGACCTATTGTTACCTTTAAGACGTCCGAATGGGGGGCCGATGGCGACCCTTCGCAGGACTCGGATGACGACGATCTTGTCGTGCGCCCTGCGAGCCTCCGCTCATCTCCGCGGTCGGGATGGTCCTTCGCGACCGAGCCGTCGGTTTGCAAACCATGGCGCGGTCTCGAAAACGACGGCGGCCGCCGCCCGACGGAGCTCTGGCGCGCCGATTGCGAGATGTCCCCAGAAGCCCCGCGTCATGCGACTCTGGTCGCCAAGATGAGCCCCGCGGGCGCGGAGGAACGATGAGCGACGAACTGACGCTGGACCCGCGCAAGATGGCCGCGGTGGTTTACGACAGCGGGGTGGCCGTCGACGACCTGCTGCTCGTGTTTGCCCGTGAGTTGATGGGGGAGGGCGTTCGAATCGGCGGAGTCATTCAAATTCCCCGGAATGGACCGGGGTGCGGGCCGACTGCACCGATGCAGCTGCGCGATGTCGCGACCGGCGAAACGTTCCCCATTTGCCAAGACCTCGGACGAGGCGTGGGCGATTGCTGCTTGGACCCTACGATGCTGCGCCATGCGGCCCGCCGCATCCGATCCGCGACAGACTCCTCTGCGGATTTGGTCATGGTGTCGCGCTTCGGGAAAGAGGAGGCGCGCGGCCAAGGGTTTCGAGATGAGCTCGCGCGGGCCATTTTGAGTGGGCGACCGGTGCTGACAGCCGTCCGGCGCGGCATGGTGGAAAACTGGCTGGCGTTCGGTGACGGAATCGGCACGATGCTCGACGCCCGTCTTTGGGTCTTGAAAGACTGGTGGAACGAGATCCGAAGGGCCGCGTGAGCCCTCGCCGTCTGGCTCACTTTGGTCCGTCCAAAAGCCAGGGCGGATTACAGACGAACGATTCCAAACGATTCCATCGTCACGGAGCTCGACGAAGCTCAGGCGCGGGCTGCGTGCCTGCCTTCCAACGGGAACAGGTCCTTTGGCGGCGGCGTCGACTCCCCAGTCTGGAGGGGGCGCGGGGCCGTTTGCCCGTCGTGCGAAACTTCATCGGGACGAAGCCCGGCTGACGGAGGGCGGGTATCAGGGCTTGAGGACCACGATGAGTCGTTCCACCGGTTTGTCCGAGACGAAGTGCGACTCGACGATTTCGTCGATGTCCTCGGTCGTCTTCGGTTGATACCAGACCCCTTGCGGATAGACGACCATGAGCGGCCCCGCTCCGCAAAAGCCGAGGCAGCCGGTCCCCGCCATGGCCACGCCCGCAAGCTGTCCAGCCTGGATCTTCGCGCTGAGCCTTTCCCATAGATGGCCAGCTCCGTTCGCCGCGCAGCTGCCCCGTGGGTGACCGGGCGGACGCTGCTGAAAGCAGCAAAAGACGTGATAACGAAAGACGACGGGAAGTTCGATGGATTCGAGCGACATGGCCAATCTCTTTCACTCGTCCGGCGGTCGTCCGATTCCAGGTGGAAGCGAAGGTTCGGAGCGCCCGATGACAAGACGAACTTGAGCGGCTCTTTCGACCACGGTCAGGCGTGTCCCGGGTTCGGCGAAATTCGGTGTCACTCCGGCGAGGGCCAGGACGTTGCGATATTCGTCGCTCGCAGGGGCTAACGAAGTCACTCGGCCGACTTCTTCGCCGCCGGGGCTACACACGATCGAGCCCTCGGCCACGCGTTCGGCTCCTTCGACGACCAACTGCACCAATCGCCGCGCCAAACCACCCTGGCGCTGCTGCCTTGCGACCCGCTCTTGGCCCAGGTAGCAGCCTTTCGCGAAGGACACCGCTCGGCCTTCGAGCCCCGCTTCGTGGGGCGACAGATTCTCGTCAAAGTCACTCCCCATCTGCGGGACTCCGAGGGCCACTCGGGCGGACGACCAATCGAGCGCTCCGACGGCTCCACCGCCGAGCCGGTATGCAGCGGCGGACAGCCGAGTCACAACGCCATCGACGGCCGCGGTCGGAACCCAAACGTCGAGCCCGATCGGTCCGAGGCGTGCGCATGAGTAAGCCTTCAGGATCCCCGCCGCTCCCTCGAGGAGCTCGCCTCCGCGTGCTCCGTGAATCGCGACCACACGAACGGTATCGTCTAATGTGAGGGTGACCGCCTCGTTGAGGAGGTATTTTTCCAGCGCCTCGGAAGCTCGCTCTGCACGTGCCGCCGGGAGCACCAGGGCCCAGGCCTCTGACCTTTGGCTCCCGGTGTCGACGACCCAAGCATCGGTCACGATGCCGCCGGTGGGGGTCAGCAGAAGAGCGTAGCCCGCGGTGCCGGGGGCCACCCTGCGGAGGTCGGCCGTGAGCAGCGAATTGAGCCAATTGCGGCTTCCTCCCCCCTCGACGCGAAGCACCCGGTCGGCTGTCGTGGTTACGGTCGCGGGGTCATCGAGCCAGCGCCATGGAGCGAAAGGACGGGACATGGTTTGCCTGAGGGCGCTCGATTTGCAAAAGCTCGACGGGGCTGGCGAACTTGGAGCGAACACGCTCCGCGAGCTTCGCTCGTGCACGGACTCCCAGAGGCCGCACCCGAAACGGAGGTCAGCACGTCGGCGATCTACTTGGGCTCCGTCTGCAAACGGCGCGCCGGCTGCCACCACCCTCGCGCGATCGCCGAGGACGCACCGATCCCGCTGCAACCGAGAACGTCGGCCACCGTCGCGCGCGAGCGACAGCCAGGCGACGCCCCCATACGCGTGTGTTCTCGACGGCGATTCACGTGCCGTCCGAGCAAGCAGAGGCCGTGGCGTCACCGTCGGAATGGCGCCCGCTGCGTAAGGGTCATTGTTAGGTACATGACACATTTGTCCGACAAGGCCGGGCTCCGGCCGGACGCTCTTCGCACGCAGCCCATGCCTGCGCGCCCCTTGTGCGCGCATCCCCCGAGACGAATTCCACCCTTGCGCAGGCATCCATTTTGCGATGCAGACGATCGAGCGGAGATCCACCGAGGAGTTCCCGAGCTTTGCGTGGATCCCGGGGACCGTGCGGGGCGAACCCCGTCGGCGCACATGAGCGAAGAAGCCTCGTCGCGGCTCGATCAACGCCCCTATCCCGACGGAAACGACGAAGAGGCCCGACAGCCACGGCCGTCAGCCGTTCGTTGGACGTCCTCGAATCAGCAGGCTGCTGGATCGGCGACTCCTCGATGGAACGATTCGCTCGTCACGGCGGATCGTCGGCCGACGACGGACCGTGGGTCGATCCGTCGGCGCGTAACACCGACTCGTCCTGGGTGAGCTCCTCGTCGAGACAACCGACGGGCGGTCCGAGCACCTGGTCGGGGCCCTCGAAGCGCACGAGATAAATGCGAAGCCCTGGCCGCGCTTGTGCGCTTCCGGCTCGCACGACGACGCCGCGCGCGCCGGCTGCGGCAAGGAGTGCCGCCTCGTCCACATCGGGCACGCCGCCGTCATTGTGGATATCGGTCCGGCTGAACACCAAATCGCCGATTTCGTAGCCACGAATACTCATGATGATCCACACCTCGTCGGCGGCGCTCTCCTCAGAGCAAGAGTCATGCTTGCGCTGTGGGATGTGTTCTCCAGTTCTCTCCCTCTTGTGGGTCCACGCGACGTTGTGCGACCACGCGAAGCCTCGACCTCCGGGATGACGCACAGCGGGCTGTCTCGTTCGAACTGCACGCGTGCGATCGAGCGGACCGTCGGGGCGCCCGCGCCTCCGCGAACGGTGATTGCGGGTTCGGCGCCGCCCGAGCTGTCGTCTTCTCTCGTCACGTTTGTCGTGAGGTGGACAACGGAAGCCTTCCGCCTGTCGGGAGTCCTACGCGAGACCATGAGAGACCCATTCGATGGGCCACACGAGCATCATTTGCGGCCCGCGAAGCAGGCCAAAAAAAAGAGACAGCCGGCCCGCGCGTTGCAGACGTGACTGGACCATGAACCCAATGCCTCCAATTCAAGATATTTCATGGCTGAGCGCGCGCCGCGCCGTCGAAGTGGCCGTCATGCTGGCCGCGGCCATATTCGAGGTTGGAGGTGACGCCATGATCCGGGCGGGGCTGCGAGGAACCGGCTGGCTCCTCTGTGCGCTGGGCGTGGCCACCCTCGGCGCCTACGGGGTCGTCGTCAACCTGCTATCCATCGACTTTTCCAAGCTGCTTGCGACGTACGTCGGATTCTTCGCGATCGTGAGCATCGTCTTCGGGCGGGTGGTCTTCGCCGAGAAGGTGTCCGGGTCGACCTGGGCCGGCCTCGGCATCATCCTTGTCGGCAGTGCCATCATTCAGTTCGGACCCTCCAGCCATTGACCTTCGGGGCTCGGAGGCGGCTGCCCGGGCGCACCGGAGACACTCGGGTGATTTCCGTGCACGGGCCGAGGTCAGCGCGTCGAGGGCGCCCGCAGCTCGCGAGTCGTACCTTCTTGCGCTCGGCGCGTCGGTTCTTGGGAGGCCCGTGGTCGCCTCAGAATTTCTTGACGGCGATCTGGTGCTTGCGAAGCGCGTAGCCGACCTGCCGCGTGGTGAGTCCCAGCAGACGCGCGGCCTTCGCCTGGACCCAACCCGCGGCCTCCATGGCTTCGATGAGTCGATCGCGCTCGTGAGCGGCCTTCTCGTCGTGTCGGAACGCCGGGCACGCCGACGCGCGGGCGCCCAGCGCCTCGATCGGCGGGCTCGCAGAAGCAACGGCGTCCGCTGGAGCCGTCGGGGGCACCGACTGCCGAACTGGCGCCGCACCAGTGGTCGCGGCTCGCGCGATGGGCAATGGGATGCGTCCAGGAATGGCGGCAGCCCTCGAATGGTTCCAAAGGAGTGCCGAGACGCATTCGTCGCGGCGGCAAGCAAAGTCTTCTTCTGCGATGGCCGGTTGGTTCGCGAATGTCGCCGTCCGCCGCACGCAGTTTTCGAGCTCACGGACGTTGCCTGGGAAGAGGCAGCCCGTCAGTACGTCGAGCGCGGGCTTCGTCAAGCGAATCGCGGTCCCGTTCTCGGTGTTGAAGCGACCCAAGAATTCATTGGCCAGGGGCGCGATGTCTTCGGGACGCTCCCTCAGCGCAGGCAAGAAGATCGGAATCACGCTGATGCGATAGTAGAGGTCGGCCCGGAAGTGACCGCGGGCGACGGCTTCCTCGAGATTGCGATTCGTGGCTGATACCAGGCGGACGTTGACTTTGAGCGTGCTGGTGCCGCCGACCCGCTCGAGCTCGCCCTCCTGCAGAACGCGCAGAAGTTTGGCCTGAAAAGCCGGTGAGACCTCGCCGATCTCGTCGAGGAACAGGGTGCCGCCATCGGCGAGCTCGAACCGGCCCTTTCTCATCCCGGCGGCGCCCGTGAAAGCTCCTTTCTCGTGCCCGAAGAGCTCCGACTCAAGGACGGTTTCCGCCAGCGCCGCACAGTTGACGGTCACGAAGGGTCGGCTGCTTCGCGGAGACAGGTCGTGCAATGCTTTCGCAAAGAGCTGCTTGCCGGTCCCTGACTCCCCACGCAAAAGGACGGCCGAATGACCCTTGGCCACCACACGAACTTTCTCGAAGACTGCGCGTATCGCCTTGCTCTGGCCGACAATCCCCTCGTGCGGAGAACGATCCGGGGGCACTCGGGAACCCGGGGGCACTCGGGAACCCGGGGGCGCTCGGGAACCAGGGGGCGCTGGAAAACCAGGGGGCACTGGAAAACCCGGGGGGGCTGGAAAACCCGGGGGGGCTGGAAAACCCGGGGGCACTGGAAAACCAGGGGGCGCTGGAAAACCAGGGGGCGCTGGAAAACCAGGGGACATTGGGGAACCCGGGGCCACTGGGGAAGCGGTCCACTCGGCCGCTTTTTGCAGGCGCTGCTGCGCCTCGATAAGCCTCTCCCGGTCGTGCGCGACAAGCCGGTGCAGTCGAACGGTCTGTCCGACGAGATTGGCGACCATCGCGAGAAAGCGAACGTCCTCGTCCAGGCGAACACGGGAGTCTCTCGCGCGCTGCCGATCGATGGTGAGCGTCCCGATGACACGTCCACGGTCCTTGATGGGCACACCGACGAAGGCCAGGTCCGCGTCCGCTGAACCCCACTCGGAGAAGTCCCAGCTCTCGAAGAGGGGTTCCTCCTGCATGTCGGGAACGACCAGCGGCATCTGCGTCGCCACGATTCGCCCAATTGCCCGCTCCGGGAGGCGCGCGAAGTACCGTTTGGCCGTGGCCTCGCTCCAGCCCGAACCGACGACGACCTCGGGGAGGCCGCCCTCGCCGAGCAGCGCGATCAAGGCGTTACGCATGTCGAGAAAACTAGACAGGAGCTGGAGAACCCTCGCGAGGGTGACCTCGAGCCGGGCCGGCGCCGTCAGAAGCTTCGAAATCTCGTAGACCCCATAGAGTGCAACGTCCGCGCTCCGAGGCGAAGCGCGCGGTTCGGTGTTGTTCATCGTCCGGGTCTGGCGCAAGTACGAGCCCCTCTCGCGTGAAAACGGGCGACGGGAACGCGGCGGAAATCGCGTTTCCGATGTCGAACAGGGCTGCAACAGACGTACCCGGTGTCGTCCACGGCTGCCACGCACGTCCCCTTCGACTGGTTCGACGAACCGACCACCCCCCGGCCGGCTGCGACCTCTGTCACCTGACCAAGGGCCTGCGCGGCAAAGGGCGCCTTCGCGACAACGCGCTGTCGCATTTGTAGGACTCATCACAGGCGGTCGCCTGCGCAGCGAGAGCGGCGCCGGCGCACGGGCTCTTTTTTGGGGTTTTCGACGGAAACAGCGTGCAGGCCCGCTTGGCACGGACCGTGCGATTGCGGTCTCGGACGGGCGGGCGGCGCGACAATGAGACCGCGACCCGCGAGGCTTCCAACCCACACCCAACGCTTGCACACACGGGACGCAGCCCAATGAGCAAACTCCGTCAGATTGCGTTTTATGGCAAAGGAGGGATCGGCAAGTCGACGACCTCCCAGAACACGCTGGCCGCCCTGGCTGACCTCGGGCAGAAGATTTTGATTGTCGGGTGCGACCCGAAGGCGGATTCGACCCGGCTGATTCTGCACGC
>JBEKFX010000012.1:0-84793 GCA_050013115.1 Polyangiaceae bacterium | reverse complement strand
CAAGGGCCAGAGTGCCCGGCATTTCCAGAGGAAAGCTGGAGAGGGAAAGTACGGCCAGGGCGACCAGCGATGCGGCCGCAGCCACGATGTGGGGTCGCTCGTCGTCGTCGGTCTGCAGTGAGTGCCGCGCGGCCGTCGCGACGGCGCCGACGAGGAAGAGCAGCGCGGCGAAGCCGGGGAGGCCCGTTTCGGCTGCGCGCTCGAGCGGATCATCGTGGGCTTGGCGGGGTACGAGGGTGGCGCTCAGCACGCCATCGCGCATGGCGCCCGGTTCGGCGTACCGCGGGAAGATGACCGGCCAATTTCCCGGTCCAACACCCCAGATCGGGTGATCGTGGACCATGGAGAGTGATCGTCGCCACAATCCGAAACGGGTTTTTAGCGCGGTGGACCGAGCGTCAAGTCCCTCGTGCAGCACTTCGAGCAGGCCGGCGTAGCGTTTGGCGTCGCCTGCGTCGCGCGGGTTATATCGACCCGGCAAGGTAGCCGCCAAGCCCGCGGCGAACAGCACCCCGAGCGCCCCGAAGAGCGACGGTCGCGACACCCGCACCCGGCCGAGCCATAGCGCCGCGCCGAGAGCGCAGGCCGCGGCGAGCCATGCGCCGCGCGTTCTCGTGACGGCCAGATAAATGAGCTCGAAGGCCAGCGAAACGCGAAGGACGATTCGGGTATCGCGCTGTTTGCTTCGTGCGGCGGCGCCCATCCCAAGGGGTAACCCCATGGCCATGACTTCCGCGGCCAGGTTTCGATTGCCGAAGGTCGAGCCCGGCTTGCTGATGACGGGAATGGGGAGCGGCCAGAGTTCGACGTGCTGCAAGAGGCCGATTCCCGCGACGACCGCGGCGGCTATCGTGACCGCTTCGAGGACGCGCTGGCGTGCCGCGGGGGCGTCTGCGAGCAGGCTGGCGCCGCAGGCGACCCCGAAGAACGCCCCCCACCGCGCCATGGCCGCGACAGCGTAGGGGGCGCCCGGAGGTTGATTGGCTGCGATAAACCACGATAAAAGGGACGTGGCGAGCACGAGAAAGACACCGGCGGTCACCGCTCGGTTCCAACGCAGGCCGTTGGTCTCCGCGCGCTGAACGGCGAAGACGAGAAACCCGAGCGAAGCAGTCAAGTTCAGTACGGCAAACTTCGGCACGAGAAACGGCGCGTCGAGCGCAGGGGTGTAAATCAGCAGGACGAGAAATGCCGCGCACGCGCTCGTCAGCGCTGCGAGGCCGGTCGTCAGCCGCGTCACGCGCCAACCGGGTCGAGGACGGGGTGCTGCGGCCACGCGTCGGAGCCGAGCTGCGCGCGGAGGGCCTGGAGCCGCGCGGCGAATCGATCCATCACCCGGCGCCGGTGGTCGGAGAGGTGCAGTTTGAGGATGCCATCGCCGAGGACGACGTCGCCGCCAGCCGCGGCCGCGACGCGCCGACGCAAGTGAAAACGCCAGCCCCACCGGAGCAGCTTCTCAAGCACGGGCGCGACGGGCCATAACGCCATCTCGCGGAGCCATTGCGCGCCGGACGCGCCTTCGGCGGAGGCCCCGAATTGACCCAGTCCGTCGACCTGAGCCGGGTGAGGGGCGAAAGCGGGGAAAAACTCCTGCACCCACGCCGTGTTGCTACGGCACAGCGCCTCGTAGGTGGCGTGTCCGGTGAAGGGCAGCGCGCACACGACCTGGTGGGCGGTGAAGAGGTCGCGATGGTAGGCGATGGGCAGCTCGCTCTCGTCGACGAGATAATTCGGGCAGATGAGCTGGCGGGTCCCGGTGAGCTTGGTCGCGAGAAACAGTCTCGTGTACGCAATGTAAGCGCGACCGCGCGCGGCCACGACGAAGAAGTCGACGTCTGGACGTACGCCGGGGTTCTTGTGTGCAACGCCGCCCGAGATGACGAGCGCGCGGATGTACGGCAACGCAGAAAGCGACTTCAAGGTCGCACGGTTTCGCTCGAGCAGTTCATGGGTGCGCGCCTCTCGCTCGGGCATGGCCTCGACGAGGTGATCGCGGCCCCTCAGCACGAAGTATCCGCTCGGATGGAGCGTCAGCAGCCCGGAGAGCGCCGGGCTTCGGGCAGTTCGGCGGAGGTCGTCTTCGTCCATCGCGACCCCAAGTGTCGCCCTCAACGCCTGACGCAGCGGGAGGGCCGAGTCAAAGAGGTCTGCATAGACAACCGTCGCGAGCAGCGACCACTCGGGAACCGTCAGCCCCGGCGGGGGCGGATGCAGCGGCGGCGGGAGCCTCGCGAGGGCCTCGGGCGCCGATCGCGCCGAGCCGATCCCGATGCCGGAGTCGGCCCGGCCGTACGCTCCGCCGTACGGCAACCCGTTCGCGTACGGGCGAACGCGCTCAGGCGCAATCCGTCGCGCACGCGCCCACAGGGCCTCGGCGGTCCTCGTCCAGGAAAAGTGCCGAGCACGCCCGGGACCCGCGGCGCGCAGCGCGGCCATGCCGTCGGCGTCCCTCAAGGACTCGGCGATGGTGCGCGCGAATGCCACGTCGTCGCCGGGTGGAACAAAGCGCGCGACGTCACCGCCCACTTCGCGTAGTGCCGGGACGTCGGAGGCGATGACCGGCGTGCCGCACGCCATGGCCTCCAAGACGGGCAACCCGAAGCCCTCGAGTCGCGCCGCAAAAACGAAGAGATCCGCCCCACCGTACAGTGCGACGAGATCGGGCTCGGCCACGTAGCCGAGCCAGCGGACGCGTCGAGACGCCACGCGGGCCTCGAGCGCGCGCAGGAGCTTGCGATCCTTCCAGCCACGGCCGCCGACAACGACGAGGTCGTGACCCGCTGCCTCGGGGCCGAGTCGGTCGAACGCGCGCAAAATCGTGAGTAAGTCTTTGCGCGGCTCGAGGGTTCCGACGGTCAACACATAGGGCCGAGCCAGGCCGTAGCGGGCGCGGACGGCGGCGACGAGATCGGGGCTCGCCGGGCGGCATGAGGGGTGGGCCGCTCCCGGCAAAAGAGCAATCCGCTCGCGCGCGACGCCGAGCAGCTCGACGATGTCGCTTTCGGAGGCCTCCGACACGGTGCCGATGACCGACGAGGCGGCGACGGATTGCTTGAGGATCGCCGCCATGAAGAGCCGCTTTCGCACCGTGAAGTGCTCGGGCATGCGAAGGATCGCCAGATCGTGCACGACGACGATGCTGGGACAAGGCGACGCAAGGGGCACCGCGTAGTTCGGAAAGACGCCAACGTCGACGCCGGCTTCCGCCAAGAGCCGGGGCACGTCCGACTGCATCCACACGGCGCGCACCCCTCGCCCGCCGACGTGGAGGAACGGCGCCCATCGGGTCGCGAGCTCACGCGCGGGCCAACGGTTCGAGAGCAGAACGACCTCGTCGCCCGCGCGACGCGTCTGAAGGAGCGCGTCGACGAGATGCTCGGCGTAGTAGCCAACCCCGGTACGCGACGAATTGCACGTCGTAATTTCGACGGAGAGTCTCATGCGACCGGGCGCGGCGGGCGCCATCATGCGTCATCGCAAGGCCAGGGACAAGCGCGCCCGCCCTAAAGGGGCACAAGAGGGTTCTACTCGCGCCAGAGTGGAATCGATCAATGTCGAGGCAACGCCAGAGGCCACCCTGGACAACGCCAGAGGCCACCCGGGGCAACGCCAGAGGCCACCCTGGACAACGGCTGAGGCCACCCTGGACAACGGCTGAGGCCACCCGGGCCACCTGGGGCAACGCCCTCCGGAGCGTTCGCGGGCGGCAACCCTGCAAAGGCACCCTTCCCGATCTGGACGCTTGAAGCGCGTCGAGCGACACGGGCTGTCGAATTCTGTGTGCCGAAGTATTAGAAGCGCTGAGCGCTACCCATGCTGGCCGAGCCACTGCAGGCCGCACGCGGCCCACTCGCCGTGCGCATCGCTCGAGCTCTTCTCATCGTGCTCGCCGTCGTGCTTCCGTTCGAGGCGCCGCTCTTCCGGGTCGGGCCGCTCCAGCTGACGACCGTCGAGCTCGCACTTTACGCCGTGCTCGCCGCATACGGCACGGCCGTCACGGCCGACGTCGTTCGCCATCGCACGGCGCTCTCCGACGCGGCGAGGGCGCTCCGTTCCGAAACGATGGTGCAGGCCGCGGTCCTCTGGGCGACCGTCCAGTTTGCGTCCGCCCTGGCCGCTCCCACCGACCGAGCGGCGGCTTTCAAATTTGCGCTTCGGACTTTGAGCGGGGTGCTCGTTTTCTTCGCAGGCCGATCTCTCGCGCGGCACCCGGAAACCGCTCGACGCCTGATTCTGGCGATTCTATGCGGCGCGCTCTTGTCGGCCGGCACCGCGGTCATCGACTCGCTCGTTCCGCGCAGCGACCGGCTGTGGGCATACTTTCGGGAAGGGCGTTTCACCGCGTTCGGCTTGCCGCGGGCGAGCGGCGTCTTTGCGTACCCCACGATCGGATCGATGTATTGGGAGGCGGCCGTGCCCCTGCTCATCGTGGCGCCCTTTGTTCGCTTGTCGCCGCGCTCGCAACGCACGGCGAACGGTGGTGCGGCGATCACCGCGATGGGAGGCCTTCTGCTCGTGACGGCGATCCTCGACAGCGCAACGCGTTCGGCGCTCGTCGGCGCCGCCTTGGGCGCTGCCGCCTTGGCTGCGCTGGGGTGGAACGCGGGCGTTCCGATTCGACGCGCGTCGGCGGCGGTCATGGCGGTGATCGCGCTTTCGCCCGTGATTCCGCTCGGGACGACCGCCTTCGGCTCGCTGCTCGGCCAGCGCTTGCGATTTTGGCACGACGACGCCTGGTTTGGAGTCGAATATGAGATCGATTCGACCCCAGTCACCGCGGGGGTGGGTGAGCTCTTTGCCGTCCCCATAAGGCTCCGCAACACGGGAACGCTGACGTGGACGCGCAAGGGGGAGCACCCATTCAAGCTCAGCTACCATTGGGTCAAGCCGGACGGCGAGATGTCCCTTTCGGACTTTGAAGGCAGACGCACCGATCTGCCCATGGACGTGCCGCCGGGAGGAGTCGTTCAGATTGAGGCTCGGGCGCGGGGTCCGGCCGAAGGGGGAACCTATCGCCTGCGCTGGGACCTCGTGCAGGAAGGGGTCACTTGGTTCAGCGAACGCGGCAACGCGATGGCCGATCAAGAGGTCGATGTGACTGCCGGGGCCGAGGTGTCGACGTCCGAAGAGGACGAGGACGAAGCGCCCGTCCCCGAAAGCGACGCCCCGGCCGCGCCGCGCACGGCGCTCTGGCGAGCTGCCGTCGCCCTGTGGCAAGAACACCCGCTGTGGGGCATTGGCCCCGACAACTTCCGGCGCCGTTATCCGGCCGTGCTGTCTCTCGCCCCGAACGGTACGAAATACAATGACAACAGTCGCGTCCACGCGAATAGCTTCTATTTCGAGACGCTTGCCGATCTCGGGGTTATAGGCATTTTGGCGCTTGCGTTACTGATGTTTGCGCTCGGGCGACTTCTCCGTGCCCACCACCGGACGACCCACCTTCTGGGGATTGGCTCGGGCGTCGCGGCGGGCCTGTTCTTCGTCCACGGCGCGCTCGACTATTTTCTCGAGTTTACGCCGCTCTTCGGCCTGTACTGGCTTCTCTTGGGGCTGACGGCAGCGTGCGCGTCGACGCCATGGCCAATCGCAGCCCACACAGACAACAGGCCGTCAGCACAAACTCGGTGATGTCCGTGGCCCACGCGGCGCCTGCCCCGCCGGCGCGTGGGATGAGGACGATGTCGAGGACGACATTGAGTCCGAGCATCCCGAAAGCGAACCACTGCGTCATCATGCCCCTGTCGCGCGCCACGAGGAAATGCGTGAGGCCGTAGTTCAAGAAGAGCAGCGGAACCCCGACGGCAAGAATGCGCAGCAACGGTACGGCGCGGCCAAAACCGGGACCGAAAACGACGCGGATGAGCGGAGCCCCGAACGCGAGGCACGTGGCCGCGACCAGAGCTCCCGACGCGAGGAGGACGGCGCCGAGCAGCCGTTCGAGGCGACGCTGCGCGGGGGGGTCGTCGTGGACGCGGGCGAGCCGTGGAAAAAGGACGGAAAGCAAGACAGCCGGCAAGACCATGACCCCTTCGAAGAGTTTGAAGGCGGCCCCGTAGACTCCGAGCTCCGCGTCGCCGGACATCGAACGGAGGAACAAGGTATCGACCTTGAAGTAAAGCATCGAGAATAGGCCAGCGAACCAAAGCGGCAGCGATTGGTGCAGCGCCGTCTTGGCCCACGCCCGATCGAGGACGGGGCGCACGATGCGCACGACCTCGTTCGCGCGCAATCGCTCGACCATGACAACGCCGTAGGCGAAGCCTCCGAGATTCGCAGCCGTGAGGCCTGCGCAAAGGCCGATGAGTGAACGAGCCACCACCGAAGTGGCGAGGCCCGCCACTGCGATGAGGAGTGCCCGGACCGCGTTGAGGCGCGCTTCATCCGCAAAGCGCTCGTAGCCGCGGAGGATCGCGCCGAAATGATCCACGAACGCGTTGACGAGCGCGCCGACGCCCAAGAGCCCCATCGCGGTCCGGGCCTCGCCGTGGGCGGCAAAAAGTGCCACGGCCACGACTGCGCACGTGTAGGGAAGGGCTGCCAGGCTCCGAATCGCGAGCCCCACCTCGACGATTTTCCACCCCTCCCCCGCCGGCCGATCGCTCTGAGCCCTCGAGCGCGCGAGCGCCCGGGTCGTCCACACCCCCAGCCCGAGGTCGGTCCCGAGCGCGAGCAAAGCCGTCACGGTCGATGCAAACACAAACCGTCCGAAAGCGGCCTGGCCAAGGATGGGGGCCAGCGCGACGACGACGACCAAGCGACAGACGCGTTCCAGACCGAGCGACAGCGCCTTGAGCGACAAGCTTCGGAGCACGTCACGGAGGCCGCGGTCACGCGCCATCGAGCCTCTCAGTCTCGAAGCTCCCGAACTGCATCGCGCACGACCGTCGAACCGGTGCGCATGAAGATCCGAACGTCGAGAGCGAGGCTCCAGGTACGAATGTATTGTGCGTCGAATCGAAGCCGCTCGCCGATCGGCGATTTGTCGCCACGCAACCCGTTCACCTGCGCCCAGCCAGTAATTCCCGGGCGCATGAGGTGCCGATCGCGGAAACCGGGGAATTCTTCGTCATACCGCTCGACACGGGATGGCACCTCGGGCCGTGGCCCGATGAGGCTCATGTCCCCTTTGAGGACGTTCCACAATTGCGGCAGCTCGTCGAGACCGAGGGGCCGCAGCAAGTGGCCCAAGCGGGTGACTCGCTTTTCGGTATCCATTGTGCGGAGCTTGACGAGCGTGAACGCGCGCTGGCCGAGACCCGTACGCTCTTGGCGGAAAAGCGGTGGACCCGGCGAGTCGAGCGGGATGAGAGCCGCCAGCGCGGTCAAGAGCGGCGCCGTCAGCACGAGCCCCGAAGAAGCCAGCGCGATGTCGACGAGCCGCTTGACCGCACGGGCCAAAGGAGGGTGCTTGGCCACGCAGTCCTCCACGGTCGAGGTGTCGGTCGGATGAGCTGACGGCTCGTTCGGGTGACCCCGCCCCTGGGTCGACAAGGCGCTTGCCGCGCGACGGGGCGACTCTGGCGTCGCGCCCGAATGCGAGTCAACTCCGTTCGAGCCCGACGGCTTCGGCACCTCAGGCGCCCCGGAGCCTCCGGGCGGATGCATCGTCGACCGCGACCCGCCATGGACTCCGTTCGAGCCCGACGGCTTCGGCACCTCGGCCGCCCCGGAGCCTCCGGGCGGATGCATCGTCGACCGCGACCCGCCATGGACTCCGTTCGAGCCCGCGTTGCGACGATTGCGGCGCGCGTCCTCCACCGCTGCAGCAAAGCGGCGCTCGAAATTTTCGCGATCGTAGCGTTTGGCGAACGCTTGCAGCACGGCGGGATCGAACCGGTCGCCGAGGCGGGCAAAGCGGTCGAGGGCCGCCCGGACGCCGGCCACTGTGGCCTCTTCAATGAGTAGGCCGGTTTCTCCGTCGCGCACGATCTCGAGCGCGCCTCCCTCCGCGCAGGCGATGACGGGCCTGCCGGCGGCCAGGGCCTCAACCATCACCATGCCAAAATCGTCGACTCCCGTGTGCAACAAGGCCTGGCAGCCGGCACACAGCGCATCGAGTTCGGCGTCATCGACGCGGGGCAGGAGTGTGACGTTGGGGCCCGCGAGCCGACCGAGCCGGGTGCGTTCGGGGCCTTCGCCGACGACCACCAGTCGCTCGGAGCGTCCCTCGAACGCGCGAAGCGCCAGATCGACACGCTTATTCGGCACGAGCGCCGACACCAAGAGAAAAGGAGATTCGGGCGAAGGTCGGGCCGCGCGCGCGGCCGCCCGCTCAAAGCGGCTCGTCTCGATCGGCGGCTCGATGACGAGGGCGTCGCGATCATAATAGCGGCGGATTCGATCACGCGTGTAGGTGCTATTGGCGATGAGGGCATGGGGCCGCGCGGCGGCTGCGGTCTCCCAGCGCCGCAAATAGTGCGCGGTACCGCGAAACACCGCCCGGCCGACGCGCCCGCCCGGGACGCTTGCCTCGTAAGTGCACTGAGCCTCTCTCACGTAACGGAGCGTCGAGTGGACGTAAGCGACGTGGAGCGCCCGGGGCGGCGCAATGGCGCCCATCGCCACGCAATGGCTGCTCGAGACGACCAAGGCGTACGGATCGAGCTTGAACGATTCGACCGCGAGTGGGAAAAGAGGCAGGAGAGCCCGGAAACGGCCACGCACAAAGGGCGCCTTGGCTACCCGATCGATGGGCGACATCGTCGTCCGCCGGCTTGCGAGCGCGGGCGAGAGCGCCGCGGGATCCCGCGTGAGTGTGAAGAGATGGGCGTCGGGGAAAACGCCGCAAAGGACTTCGAGCACGCGCTCGCCGCCCCTCATCGTCGTAAGCCAATCGTGCACAATGGCGACAGACTCGCGCATAAGCGACGCCGAGCCTACCACGCGGATGTGTTCGGTCCCTACCCTCCCATCGCGCTTTGCGGACGTCTCATCCGCGCGTTTTTTCGCCTTGGCATCGGCCTTTCACTTTCCACTCCCACCCCCACTTCCGCAGGCCGCGGTTCTTTCCGCTTCCAGGCGAAATCGAGTCGGCGGCCGCGACGGCCGATTGACCCGGTGACGGGCCGCGGGCGTCCTCGCGCGGGTCGTGGGCAGGGCGCCGGTTGGACACCGCTGCGGGCAGCGCGTGCCCGCACCCGAGCAAGCTCCGCATGGTGAGCCGCCCGCGCTATGGTTGGCGCCCGTGGGGATCGGATCGCTTGGAGGCGAACGAGCAGCGAATGAGCCGCGGCGGAGTCTCACGCCGACGCCGTCGACCGCTTCACGTCGCCGCCCGGGTGCCATAGGAGTCTTCGAACATGTCGAGGTTGAAGCTTTGCTGCGCCCTGGGCGCCCTTTTCGGCTTGCTCGGAGGGCTTGGGACGGGCTGCGGCGGCTCTGCGACGGGCGGACTGGACGAGAATTGCACGTCCCCGGGGTCGCTCCTTGGCACACCGACCTGCAATAGCGGCCTCGTGTGCAATACCGGCCGGTCGCCGGCGACCTGCCAGTTGCCCAATACCGAGGGGATAAACGAAAGGTGCAGCGGCGACGAGGATTGCTTATTCGGACTGTGGTGCAACGTATTGGACGGTTTCGTGTGCGCCGGTCCGCTGCCGCTTGGTTCGACATGCACCATCGTGACGTCGTGCGGGCCGAGCGGGGCTTGCGTGGAGGACGTGAGCTCTCAGGCACGATATTGCGCCGCGGGGGGCGACGCGGGCGAGCCGTGCACCGGGCCGGCACAAAATGGCTGCGCGGCCGGACTGTCGTGCATGAAGGCAAGCATCCCCATCTGCACCGCAACCGCGACCTCGGGTTCTGCGCCCCAAGACGACGCCTCGAGCCATGCCACAACGCTCGATGGGGCTTCGGGGGTGCAGATGGAGGACGCCCGTGCGAGCGCCGTCGATATGCAAGACTCGCCGCCCGGAGACGACGGGAACGACGCAGAGAGCTCCGGGGAGGCGGCGAACGCCGAAGCGACAACCTCTCCCGGGGGACCCTCGGATTCGGAACCCGCGGATGCGACGCCCGCTTCGGAGGCCGGGCCCGTCGACGATGCCCCGTCCGAGGTCTGGCCTCTGGAGGCAGGACCTTTCGACGGAGGCCCCGAGGCGCAGTCTGCCGACGCAAGCGAAGCGGACGCGGGGGTCCCCGAAGCCGAGCCCGACGACGGGAGCTTCTTGGACGGCACGGCCCTCGACGCCTTGGACGCGAGCGCAGACGACGCGGACGCCTCGGGTGGAGCCGCGGACGCGTCGGATGCCGGCCCGGCCGACGCGACGCTCTAGAGACGCGGCGGGGGTGGCGGACGCCTCGGGTGGAGCCGCGGACGCGTCGGATCCGGTCCGGCCGACGCGACGCTCTAGAGACGCGGCGGGGGTGGCTGCCGGGGCACGCCCGAAGGTCTCACCGCCCCCGCCGGCGCGTTTGGCCCCGGCATCGATCGCGCAGGGCCAACGAAACAGGTCGTTCGCGTCAAGCAACGCTCGGTGCGGCCAATCGGAGGCCGGGGTCGCTGGATCGCAGCGGGGGGACCAAGCCGACGCGGCGCCCGAGATCGGACGTAAAGACACCGCGGGGATCGTACTTGGCCTTGGTTTCGAGCCAGCGATCGATCTGGGGATACATGGCGCGAAAGGTGGCGGGCTCGACGTAAGAGTCTTTGCCGAGGTAAATGCGCCCGCCCGCATCGAGCACCATGGCGTCGAGACGACGCAAGAGCGCGACGGTGCCTTGGCGGATGGGAAAGTCGATCGCGAGCGTGTAGCCGTCCTGCGGAAAGGAAAGCAGGCCGCCGCTCGCCTTGCCGAGCCGTTTAAGGACGTTGAGAAACGGCAGCTCACCCGAAGAAAGGATGGTGTCCAGTATCTCGCGCATGCGCCGCGTGCCGTCGGCCCACGGGATGACGAACTGGTACTGCGTAAAGCCTCGGCGCCCGTAGCCGCGGTTCCAGTGCGCGAGGATGTCGAGCGGGTAAAAGAAACCCTCGTAGTGACCGATCGGCCGGGTGTGCGCCAGCGAGTATTGAATGACCGCGTTCAAGAGACGGATGCTGAGCGGATTGAGGGCGCCCTCCGGCAAATCGAAGGGCACCGCCAACTTCGCGGGTGGCGAGACCCGCAGCGGGTTCGCGGCCAGTTCGCGGGGCAAGTCGCCCTGGCTCGCGTGGTCGCCCACCGTCAGAACGCCGCGGCCAAGGCGCGCGCCCTTGGCCAGCACGTCGAGCGTCGCGACCGAGTAGGGAAAGATCTGGTCCTGCTCGTCGAGGGCGACGAGCATCGCTTCGAGATCGTCCACGCGGATCGACCTCTGACGGAAATACGTCGTCTCGATCTTGCGCAGGCGAATCGTCGCCGTCAGCACGACGCCGAGCAGGCCCATACCGCCGAACGTCGCCCAGAAGAGATCGGGGTTCTCGCTGCGGCTCGCGGTCACGACGTCCCCACTCGCAAGGAGCACCGTCATGGAATCGACGCAGCTGCTGAAGCAGCCCTGAACATGATGGGCCTTGCCGTGCACGTCGTTCGCAATGCAACCGCCCACCGTGACGAACTTCGTTCCCGGCGTGACCATCGGAAAAAGGCCACGCGGCGCGAAATCCTGGATGATGCGGGCAAGGCTGATGCCCGCCTCGCAGGTCAACGTGGCGGTGCGCTCGTCGAAACCGAGGTACCGGTCGACCTTGCTCATGCCGAGCACCTGCCGGCCGGCGTTGATCGCGGCGTCACCGTAGCTGCGTCCGAGGCCGCGCGCGATCGTACCCGCAGGGTCGAGCCGCGCCGCTACGACCTCGGGCGACTCGGGCTCAATCAAGAGACAGTCGGCGCGCACATTGGCCCCCCACCCCGACAGGCGCGTGGCGAAAGGAATGCTTGTCTGATTGCTTCGACTCGTTCGCGTCACCGGCCTACCGCCTTTTTCTCGCCGACGGGTCTCATCGCCGAGAGCTTCGCCGACGCAACCACGAGGTGAAGCTCGCAAAGCTTGCCCCCGTCGTCGACTTCGCAGCGTAAGAGCAAGCGCGGCGCCCAGCGAGTGGCCGTCATGTCGAATTCTGCGAGGAGTGCCGGGAGTCCGTTGACATCGCGAAGCTCAAAGTGGCCGACCGCCTGGCTCTTTTTCTGCAGCCCAAGCATGAACCGCGTGACCCGATCGGGTCCGCGCACCGGCCGGAGCGCCGCGATAAACTCGCCTCCGCCGTCACTCGTGGCGCGGACGGCGTCCGCCAAGCAGGCTGCGGCGGCCTCGGTGTCCCCCGTGAGGATCGCGGTCAGGAACTGAACGAGCGCGTTGCGCGTTGCCTCGCTCCGAGCGGAGCTCAAGGGCCGCCGCGCGGCGTCGTACTCGTGCATTGCGCGCCGCGCGCGGTGGTGCGTCGTCTTGACGTTGGGCTCGGAGAGCGACAGGGCGGTGGCTGTCTCGCGAACCGAATAGTCGAGCACGTCGCGAAGCAAAAGGACCGCGCGCTGCTGGACGCTCAGCGCCTCCAGGGCCACGAGAAAGGCGTACGAGGCGGATTCTCGCAGGTCGTAGCGCACATCGACGCTCGCCTCAGGTTGGGCTGGCTCGAGGGCCATGGCCTCGAGATCTCCTGTCTCGACCGGGGAAGGCAGCCACGGCCCAAGGTAGCTGCGACGCTTGCGACGACGGAGCGCATCGCGCGCGGCATTCGCCGCGACACGCGCCAACCACGGGCGCAAAGGCTCACCCAAGCGTGGGGGGGGGCTGATCCAGAGCGCGCACGAAGGTCTCCTGGACGACGTCGTCGGCATCCGCCGCGGTGCCCGTCATCCGATACGCGAGGCCCCACAAATGCCGTTCGTGCTGGCGGAACGCCTCGGCCATGAGGCTTCGGCTCTGCATCGAACCCATTTGACCACAAGGGCGCACTTTCAGGCGACCTTTGCACCAGTCAAGGCGTCCCCGAGCTCCGCTGAGGTTCGCGCCGCGCTCGCGAGCGATGCATCGAGGAGCATCCCTTCAGCGCCGACCCAGTCGCCGACGACGAAAGCGGCTCGCGCGTCGGGGATGCGTGGTCCAGGTCGGCCGGCGAACCCTCCGCCGGCGGCCGTCACCAATGCGTTCGAGGCGATCATGGCGGGTAGCCAGCGACGCTCCAGGACGAGTTCGCGCCAGCCGGGCTGCAGGCCATCGAGCCAAGCCTCGAGACTGGCCAGATCGGCGTCCGCGTCCGAATCTTCGCCGGGCGCGAGGTACTTCATCGTGCTCACAAGGGCCGCTCCCTCGGGTGCGAGGCGCGCGAAATGGGAGTGCACGGAGAGGTAAAGCGGGCGGTCGATTCCGAGGGCAAATGTCGTCTTCGGCGCCGGCAGGCGCGCGAGGGCCACGTCGAGGCATGCGGCGCGTACGGGCAGGGCACGATTCGCCCACCCGGCAAGGGCGTCGGACGAAACGATGGATCGCGCCGCCGTAGGCCCCGTGGCCAAGACGATCGCGCGGCAAGCCAAGGACCGGCCTCCTTCGAGCGAGACTTTCCAACCCTGCGAATGCGGCGCGGCGCACAACACCCTGGCCCCGGCCTGCACCACAGCCCCCGCCGCGGCGGCCGCTTTGCTCAGACCGTCGACCAGCGTTTGCCAGCCTTCGTCCACGTACGCCACCCCCGCGCGTTGGGCCAGGCGGAGCTGTTCGATGGCCGCACCCGCGTCAAGCATCGATGGCGCGTCGACGTAGGTGGTGACGCGAACGAACGCCAGGACCGCCGCGCGCATGGTCCTGTCGGGGACCTGAGATTCGAGCCAGGCCTCGAGGGGAACGCCGCGCAGCAGGTGGGCGTCGACCGAGCCGATGCCCGCGAGCAAGCGAGCCCCTTGGACCTTGGCCGACCACCGGACCAGCCCCGTCGCAAGCAGCGAGGCCGCGGTCGCAGGGAGAGCGTGCGAACGTCCGGCGAGCACGGCCACACCGCGACCGGGCGGCCTCCTTCCTGTCCAGCGGACATCGAGCTGCGAGAGCACGCGGGCCGCCGCGCCGCCTCGATACAGGGCGTGAGGCCCCTCGTTATAGTGGAAGCCTTTGTGGGCGTGGCTCGCTGCGCGCCCGCCGAGTTGGTGTGCCCGCTCCGAGACGACGACGGCGAATCCGCGCCGGGCCAGCAGCGCGGCCACTGCGAGGCCGCCCAGTCCGCCACCAACGACGGCAACGTCGCAGCTTCGTTCGAGCATGAATGGGCCTCCGGAATGAGCACGCCCGAGCCGACGAAAAGGTTACAGTCCTTCCCTGCTCGCGGGAGGACGCGCGAGCGAAGGGGCAAAGGCTCATGAGCCAGGGCAAGGCTTTGGGAGCGACTCCGGAAGCGGGCGGGACCACGTTTCGGGTGTGGTCGACGTCGTCCGCTCGTGTGAGCGTGCGCTTGTTCGACGCCTCCGGACGCCCGCGTGGCACGACGGATCTCCGGCGCTCCGGCGGCGGCGCGTTCGAGGTCCATGACCCTTCGATCGGGCCCGGTGCGCTCTACAAATTCGTATTGGACGGCGACGAGGTTCCCGACCCGTATGCGCGCTTTCTTCCACTCGGAGTGCATGGCCCGGCGGAGGTCATGGCTCGCGGACGGGTTTCGCCGCTCGAGCCTGCCGTGCCGCTCTCCAGCCTCTGCACCTACGAGCTTCACGTCGGAACGTTCACGCCCGCCGGAACGTATGCGGCGGCGACGGAACGCTTGGCCGACGTGGCGGACTTGGGCGTCACCGCGATCGAGTTGATGCCGATTGCCGCGTTCGCCGGGGAGCGCGGTTGGGGTTACGACGGCGTCGCGCATTATGCGCCGCACGCGGCGTACGGCAGGCCAGAGGATTTGCGGCGCTTCGTTGAAGCCGCGCACGACCACGGGCTGGCCGTGCTGCTCGACGCCGTTTATAACCACTTTGGGCCGAGCGGCAATTACTTGGGCCGATACGCACCCGAGTATTTCAAGTCCGAGATGCAGACGCCGTGGGGGGCTGCCCTCGACTTCACTCAACCGAGAATGCGGGAGTACGTCCTCGGCAGCGCGCGCATGTGGCTCGATGAGTACGGATTCGACGGTCTGCGTCTCGACGCGACGCACGCGATGATCGACCCGTCGCCTCGGCACATCTTGGCCGAGCTTGGCGAGATCACGCGATCCCGGGTTCCAGCGCGGTTGCTCATTGCGGAGGACGACCGCAACGACCCCGCGCTCGTCGCCCAAACGGGCATCGACGCCGTTTGGGCCGACGATTTCCACCACCAGGTCCGGACGGTGCTTACGGGAGAATCGGACGGCTATTACGCAGCGTACCCTCGCTCCCTGGCTTCGCTCGCCCGCGTCATCGAGCGCGGATGGTCTTACGAAGGACAAAGCTACGAGCCTTGGGGGCGAGCACGCGGAAAGCCCGCCGACGCCCTTTTCGCCGAGCAGTTCGTCTACTGCATCGACAATCATGACCAGGCCGGGAACCGGGCGTTCGGGCAGCGTCTGTCGCAAGACGTCACGCTCGATGCGTTCGTCGTCGCGTCGGCCGTTCTACTCTTTCTGCCCATGTCGCCGCTTCTATTTATGGGACAGGAGTGGGGAGCGTCGACGCCGTTTCTCTATTTCACCGATCACGAACCCGAGCTCGGCGCCCTCGTGTCGAAGGGGCGCCGGGACGAGTTCAAATCGTTTCTGGCATTCGGCGACGCCCAATCCGCGGCGACCATCCCCAACCCCCAAGATCGGCCTACGTTCGAGAAGTCCAAGCTCCGATGGAGTGAACGCGACGACCACGAGCACGCGCGCGTCCTTTCACAGGTGAAGGCCCTCCTTCGGCTGCGTCGCGATGATCCCGTTCTTCGCGCGCGTTGCGATCGACGCGACCTTCGCGCCCGCGTCGATGCAAACGCTCTCGTGGTCGAGCGCGCGGGCGAGGCCGGACGCCGCATTCTCGTCGCGAATTGGACTTCGGACACCATGCATTTTGATTGGCAAGCGCTCGGAGTGCCGCTTTTTCGGACCGGAGAGCTGGACGGTGGGACGCTCGCACCGTTTTCGGCGGCGGTGCTCGCGGCGCCGAGCCCGGCGTCAGCGCCGCCGACGGTCAACACCTCGGACGCGCAGGTCCGTCGACCCTGAAACGTGGCGAATTCGCTCCCGAGTTGCGGGTGCGTCACCGGCCGCGGGCTGCGAAATGCCGAGAGGCATGAGCCTTGAAACCTCCAGCGGTCAGGAGGTGTTGGGCTTCAGGACGGGGGCCGGCGGTCCTGCTCGAAATGGGCGAGATCCATCTTTGGACCCGTGAAGCGGGCGCGCACCCGCGTTCGCCAGAGGATTGCGAACGCGGCCATCAGGCCGAGCAATGCTTCCATCGCCCGCGCGTTCGCCAATGCGCAGACGACCCCGACGCCCATCGTCCACGCCAGAGCGGCCCAGGCGATCGGCAGTCCGGCACGCCCCAGGTTCCATGCCCCGCGCTTGGTCCAGCGGCCGCTCGCCCTGGCCGCCGCACCGAGGGCGATCGGCAAGGCGTACGAGGCGTAGAGGGCTGCCGTCGCCAAGGCGGCGATGGTCAAGAACACCGCGTCGCTGAAGGGCGCCGTGCACAGCACGAGGGCGAGCGGCAAGACCACGCAGGCGACCGTGGCACGGACCGGCGTGCGCGTCCGAACGCTGACGCGGCGGAGCGCGGGCGCCATCGGCATCCCGCCGTCCCGTGCAAACGCGAACAGCATCCGCGATGCGCTCGTCATGCTCGAAAGGCCCGCAAACCACATGGCGAGCACGACGAGCGCCATGGCCGCGCGCCCGGCCTGCGGTCCAAGCGCCGCTCGCAGGACTGCGAGCGCCGCGTCGGGCGCCGCAGCCGTCGCTCTCCAATCGCGCACCGAAAGCGTCAGCGCCGCGACGAGGGCGAAACCGGCTACGGCGCTCGCTGCGACTGCGGAAACGATTCCGAGGGGCGCATGCCGTCCTGGATCGTGCGTCTCTTCACTGACGTGCGCCGCCGCATCGAAGCCGGTGAATGTCCAAACGCCGAGCACGAGCGCCTGGACAAAACCAAGAGCGTAGATCCCGTCGGGCCGGGCGGTGTCGCCTGCGCGAGCCAGGTATCCCCAGGGACGCGGGACCCCGTTCGAGAACAGCCAACCGACGAGGACAGCCACCCCGACAACTTGCACGATGGCCGACGCATCGTTCAGCCGTGCCACGAGCCGGACCGACGTCGCGTTGAGCGCGCCGTGGACCGCGAGAATCATGGCGTATACCCCGGTCACCTCGGCCGCGCGCCAGCCAACGACCTGTCCGAGCGCTTGTGCGCAGGCAAGGTCGATTGCGGCGACGATCGCCAGCTGACCGGCGAGGTTGAGCATGGCCGTGGACCAGCCCCAGGCGGGGCCGCCAAGCAGCGCCGCCCAGTGATAGAGCGCGCCAGCCGTGGGAAAGGCGCTCGCGAGCTCGGCCATCGCGAGCGCCACAAGCAGCGTTCCACAGGCCACGAGAGGCCACCCCAGCCCGAGTCCGGCCCCCCCGCCCGCGCCGAGTGCATCGCCAAACGCCGACGTCACCCCCGTCGTCACGCTGATGACCGAAAAACCGATGGCGAAGCTCGAGAAGCCCCCGAGCTTTCTCACGAGCTCTTGCACGTAGCCGAGGCGCTCGAGGTCGCCCTCGTCGTCACGGTGTCGGGCTGGCTCGTCCATCGCTATTTTTTACCAGATGAATCCGACCGCCGAACCGCTGCAAGAGCAGAGCACCCGTTCCGAACGGGGGGATTCGGCCTCGAGCCGGCAGCGGGTCAAGACCGTCCCCAGACCCGGACTCGCTCGGCGTGATGGGTCGACCGTTCGGCCGTCAACGGCTCTTCTTCGACGCTTTCTTGGCCGGCTTCTTCGAGCCTTTCTTCGCCGGCTTGGCCTTCGACCACACGCCGAGCGTCGCACCAGTCGGATCGACGAACACCCCGATGATGCCGTTTTTTCCGATGTCCATCGGTGGCACCACGACCTTGGCGCCTCCCTTCTCGGCCTTCGCGAGTATTTTTTTCACGTTTTCGACTTCGACGTAAGGCAGCCAAGTGACCGGAGCGCCCGGCATCGGCTGCGCCTGCATCCCGCCACCAGGCCCTTTGCCGGCGCCGATCATGACGTAAACACCGCCCTCCGACCCCATCGGCGTGTCCGTCAGCTTCCAGTCGAAGAGCTTCTTATAGAATTTTCTGGCGGCGCCGAGGTCGGCAGTCGTCAATTCGATGTGAGCAAACGGGTTGGCCATGGAATGTCTCCTTGAAGAAACGAGAACCGCACTTTCGCGCGTGTCGAGGAAGCGTTACGAGACCACGTTCTAGCCGCGGAGCAAAGGCCGAGAGACGCCGAGTGACAGACTCGGTCGACCCGACATGCCGCCATTTTGCCCCTTACGTCCCCTTGACCCGTGGGCCGAAGTCGCCTGAGATGCGCTCCGATGACCGCAATCGCCATCCATGCGGAGCCCGCGTTCGAAAAAGCGAGGCTTCGAAGCGTCATTCTCGCGGCATCACTCGGTACACTCTTCGAGTGGTACGATTTCTATTTGTACGGCAGCCTGGCGGTTTTCTTCGGCGGGCTGTTTTTCCCCGCGAAAAATGACACGGCGCAGCTCTTGGCGAGCCTCGCGACGTTCGGGGCCGGGTTCGGCGTGCGCCCTCTCGGCGCCCTCGTGTTCGGCCACATCGGCGATCTCGTCGGTCGCAAGTACACCTTCCTCATCACGATGGTCACGATGGGCCTGGCGACCGCTCTCGTGGGCTTGCTGCCGACGTATGCCCAGTGGGGTCTCGGCGCCACCGTGCTCCTCGTCGCCCTTCGCCTCGTTCAAGGCCTGGCCCTCGGAGGCGAATACGGGGGCGCGGCGACGTACGTTGCCGAGCACGTCTCGGACGGTGAGCGCGGCTACTACACGAGCTTCATCCAGACGACCGCAACGCTCGGTTTTTTTCTCAGCATGGGGGTCATTGGGACGACGCGCGCGTCGCTCGGCGAAGCGGCGTTCAAAGCGTACGGCTGGCGGATCCCATTTCTCCTCTCCTTCGCACTTCTGGCCGTCTCGGTCTACATCCGACTGCGGATGCGCGAGTCACCGCTTTTTGCGCGAATGAAGGCAAGCGGCAAAGGCTCGAAGAATCCTTTCAAAGAGAGTTTCGGAAATCCGACGAATCTCCGCTACGTCGTCATTGCCCTCTTTGGCGCCACGGCCGGCCAGGGGGTCGTCTGGTACACCGGTCAGTTCTATGCACTCACCTTTCTCCAGGCGACCCTGAAGATCGATTGGATGACGTCTTACGTGCTCGTCTCGATCGCGCTTCTCCTCGGAACACCCTTCTTTCTCGTCTTCGGGCGTCTGTCGGACAAGATCGGACGCAAGAAGATCATCTTGGGAGGCTGCCTTCTGGCCGCCGCCACCTATGTGCCAATCTACATCGGATTGAAACACTTCGGGAATCCCGAAGGGCTCGCGCACGCCTCGCCCGGCAGCGTGGAGTGTGCCGCGATGGTCCTGCTTCTGTGGCTGCAGATGGTCTACACGTGCATGGTGTACGGCCCCATCGCCGCGTTTCTCGTCGAGCTCTTTCCGACCAAGATCCGCTACTCGTCCATGTCGCTACCGTATCACCTCGGCAACGGCTGGTTCGGGGGGTTTCTTCCCCTCATCGCCACGGCCGTCACGGCGTCGACGTGGGCGAAAGAGACGTTCGGCAGCGCGTCCATTTACACCGGCCTTCTCTATCCCATCGGGATTTGCATCGTGACGGTGGCCATCGGAGGCTTCTTCGTCCGCGAGACCCGGGATCACAAGATCGATGCGGACGTTCACGCCCCGCCGACGCCGGTCTGAACACATCGCCCGGCGAGCGGAAAGGCGAAATTTTTGGCAGGTTGGGACCATCCATGCAGCGGCAAGACTACCTTGAGCGGATGCTGGAGCAGGTCGCCGCCGCCATTGCACGCGCGGCCGGCTTCTCGCAAGCCGGGCGTTCCGAGGAAGCCCAGCGCGAACTCGACGGGGTATGGTCGAGCGCTCTTGGTCTCCGGCGGGGCGACGTCGAGCGTTTCGACGAACCGATGCTCCGGGTGCTGCTCGGACCCAAAATCGGACCGGCCGCGGCGTTGCTCGACGCACAGGCCGATCTCCTTCAGATGCAGGGCGATGGCAAGGGGTCGGTCCGGCTTCGCGAGCTCGCCCAAAAAATCCGCCTTTGATGCCAGCGCATGGCCGGGTGTCGCACCCGTCGACGAATACGTCTGCTTTGACGAGACCCGCGCGGTGCGCCCGCTCGAAGAGCAGCCGCGTCCGCCAACGAACGACTTTTCCGATACCTGCTCGTTTGGGTTATGAGTTGCGCTCGGGATTGCCGCGCGGATATCTGGTTAAGGCCTGGCGGGTGCCAGCCGATCCATTCGAGAGAGGTTCCCATGACGCAATTCTCCATCCTCGCAGCCTCCGATCTATCGGATGCGAGCGGCTATGCTTTCGAGCAAGCGACGCGGTTGGCTCAGCGCATTCCAGGCGCATCCGTTCAGTTTCTGCACGTGACCGGCGGCGACGCGTCCGAGGCCAGGATCCGCCAGCTCGGGGGACAGCTCTGGACTTATGTCATCGAGAAGGCTGCTTCCCTCGGCGGACTCGACGGGCTGCGAATCGGCGTGCACGTTCGGCATGGTGACCCGGTGCGCGAGATCGCCCAGCTCGCCGCAGAGCTCGAGGTCGCCCTCATCGTGCTCGGTTCGCCAAAGCATCCTCACCTCAAGGCGCTGCTCCTCGGCACGATCTCGGAGAAGCTTCTCGAGCACGCGCCCTGCCCGGTCATCCTCGCGGGTCCGAAGCCGGTCGAGCCGCGGGTTCATCACCCGGCGATCGAGCCGCCCTGCCCAGACTGCGTGAAAGTCCGCGCACAGTCTGCGGGCCGCGTGTACTGGTGCCCGAGACACACGTCGCACGGCGCGACATCGGCGGGCCACGTCTATTCCTATGAGAGCGCGTTGCCGTTTGCGTTTCACGATTCCGAGGTCATTCCGACGGGCATTCGATTCTGATCGCGTTTGCGGATCTGCGCGTGACCCGCTTTGCTCGGCTTTTCGTCTCGCTCGTGGCCCTGCTCTTGGCCTGCGACGAGGGCGACGCACACTTCACGACGAGGTTCGCGTCCGATTTTTCGCCGAGTCGACGTACGGTGTCGGTCCTCGGCGTGTACAAGGACGGTCGGATGTCGTCGGAGGGCTGGGAGGCGCTCGCCGCGCACGTCGCGCCAGCGCTCGGCGGAGACCGGTGCGAGGCAGGCTACAACGCCATTGTCTCCCGCAACGAGTCGCTCGCCGGCGCGATCGACGAGTCGGCTCGTGCCGGCGGCCCGACCGACGAGCTCTTGGGACAGCTCGCGCCCGCGGCGAAGGGTGACCTCATTCTCGTTCTGACGCTGGCAGGCACGCTGCCCCAGCGAATCGGCCCGGAGGGCGGGGCGCAGCCGGGCGCTGCGCCCACGCCGGGGATGGGCGGCAGGAGCGGTGGGCGCGGAATGCGCGGCTCGAACCGAATGGGAAGGGGCACCAAGCCCGAAAGCGTCGTCGACCCGAGCGTTCTCGATATTTCCGCTTCCCTCTATTCGGTGGCCCAGTCTCGCTCGGTGGCCATGGTGGCCATGCAATATTCCGGGACAAGCGTCGACGATGCGATGACGAAGTTTGGGGAGAAGCTCGCCCAATCCCTGCGCGGCGCGCTATGCGTCGGGTGGAACTGGGATGCGGCGATCGACCCCGACAAGATTCGCCAGTCCATCGACGAGTAGCGCAAACGCTCGGCCGCAGCCGATCGGAAGGGCCGAATTCATGGAGGTGGAAAACGGGTTCAGTGGTGGGCTTGCAGATGCTCGCTCAAAAGGTCGCTGACGCGTGCCTGCACGGCAACGGGGGTGAACGAATGGTCCGCTCCGTCGAGGTCGACGCGCTCGTAGCCGGCAACGCCCGTGAGGGCGCGCATCTCGTCGCTCGCGTAGGCGTCGACATAAGCGACCCCCGGGTCGTTGCGACTGACGACGAGGAGCGTGTCAACACCCCGATCGGCCATCTCGCGCAGCGTGCGCGGGACGTTGTCGACCGACGTCGTCGGCGGAATACCTGATTCGACGGCTGCAAGCTCGAGGACCGTGAAGGTCCGCGGGTTGAGGAGCCAAGCGCCGACGACGCGCGGCTCTCGGGCGGCCAGCTGAAACGCGTAGTCGCCGCCCGAGCACAGACCCGCGACGATGAGGCGGGTTGCGCCGAGTACGCGAATGGCGGCGCCGAGGTCCTCGATGGCGCTCGGTGGGTAGGTGAGGTTCTCGGCTACGCCAGGCTCGACGGGACTGTCGCCGATGCCCGAGAGATCGAGCCTCAGTACGTCGAATCCGAGCCGGGCCCAGCGGCGCGCCATTTCGACATAAATGCGGTGGGGGCCGACCCGATTGACGCACCCGGCGTTGGTGAGGAGGATGGGCGGACGTTGCGGTCGTGCGCGCGCCGGGTCGGCCGGCGTGAGGATGCCGAAGAGCGGGCGCCCTCGACCGAACACCAATGAGCGCTCGCCTGCGGGCGCAGGTCCCGCCATCGGCAGCGCCGCTGCGAGCGGCGGCGCGTGGCTCGACGGATACGCACGTTGAAGCCAGCCGACAATCGAATCGATGACCTCGTCGGGTACGGCTGCGCGGTGGGAAACGGTGACGAGGAACTTATGGCCAGGATGAGACTGCAGTTCGGGCGCGGCGCCGAGCGCCTGCAAATGGGCCATCAGAGCGTCGCGGCCCGCAAGACCGCCACCGTCGATGACCAGCGTGCGGCGCGCCGGTCGGCGTGACGTCTGCAAGAGATCGACTTGCGACAAATCGTCGATGAAATCGTTCGACAGAAAACATCCGAGCGCCTCCTGCCCAATCTGCCCAGTGGCCGCCAGCGTCGGAGCGGAGAGCATTTGAGGTTCAATCCGGGCGTAGATCTTGTGAAGCCTCGTGACCTCGTTGACGAACGCCTGCCCGGAGAGGCACGGATTCCAGAGGACGAGCGAGTCGACGTCGCCGCGCTCCGCCGCGTGCGTCAGTGCCAGCGACGCTCCGATGCGCAGCCCAACCATCGCGATCGTTTCGGCGCCTGATCGCAAGCGGAGCTCATCGACCGCGAGCCCCACGTCTTCGAGCCATGAACGCACGATCCCGCCGACGAGACCGTCGCCGCCCGAGTCGCCGGTGCCGAAGAAGTCGAAACGCAAACAAGCAAAGCCTGATGCCGACAACCGCTCGGCCAGATGCCGAAGCGTTCGTTCCGAGCGGGTTTGGTCGGTCCCGATGGGATTGCACAGGACGACGCCGACGCCCCGCCAGAGGCCGTCTTCGGGTGGGTGATAGAAACCGAAGAGCGGGCGTCCTGGCGCACCGAAGTGAATCGGCTGTTTGCGGATGGCCCCCGTTCGAACTTCGATCGGATCCAAGGACGTCCCTCTCACTCTCGCAGACGGCTCATCATCGGTGAAAGCGCGCTACCTGCGCAAACGCGAGAGCGCGTTCGCGACTTGGACGAGGTCGCCAAGCGTCTTCACGGCACCGAGCTCCACTCCAGAATCGAGCACGTCAACGCCGAGCTCGTCGCCTAGCCGCACGGTGAGAGAGACGAGCGAGAGCGATTCGATGGCCAGATCTTCGCGGAGCGACAGGTTTACGTCGAGGGGGCGCCGGTCTGGAAGAGTCTGCGCATACTCTAGGACCAGGCGTTCCACGCGCGCCTCGTTCGTCTCTTCGCGCATTGCCGTGGCTCCGACCGACGAGTAGCACCGAGCGCTCGCCTTCGCAACGCAAAGGCCCTTTCAAGAAAGGCTCCGTAGGGTTATGCTTTTGCGGAGCACCCAATCAACGAAATGACGGATTCAGCCCCTCGCCGGTTCTTTCAACCTGGCGCGGCACCACACCTCACGCCGATCCGCTCGATTTTGCCCCTCCGCCGCCTGGCCTCCGAACGACGTCTGAGATGGGCGCGGCCCGTCGAGCGCACACTCCGCCACCCTCGCGGAGCGAGCTAAGGTGGCTACTCCGGTCCATCAGACCGTCGTCAGGGCTGCGCCGGCCGGTCGGGCCGTGCCGATCGTGTTCGGCCCGACCGAGCGATCCCTCTTCGGCTTCTACCACCCGGCGGATCCCCACTCCGCCGCGTCGTTGGCCGTCGTTCTCTGCAATCCCCTCGGCTACGAGGCCATGAGCGTCCATCGCACGTACCGACACCTGGCCGAGCGCCTGGCCGGTCGAGGCTTTCCCGCACTGCGGTTCGACTACGACGGCACAGGCGATTCCTCCGGCGAGGCCCGCGACCCCGGTCGAGTCCGCGCGTGGTTGGGAAGCATCGCGGCCGCGCTCGCTGAGGTTCGCGACCGAGCGGGAGTCCGGCACCTTGCACTCTTCGGCGTTCGCTTCGGAGCAACGCTCGCGACGGTGGCAGCGGTCGAACACGGCGAAGTCGACTGCCTGATTTCGTGGGCGCCCGTCGTTTCGGGGCCTGCGCACGTGCGAGACCTTCGCGCCTTTCGCATGATGCAAGCGCCGCGAGCCTCCACACCCCGATCGAAAGAGGCCGGCGAAGAAATCGGGGGGGTCTTCTTCGCCCCCGAGACGCTGGCCGACATGGCGGCGATCGACCTTTTGACCCTCCCGTCGCGAGGAGCCGCTCGCGTGCTCGTCCTTCCGCGAGGCGAGCGCCACCCGGACGAGACGCGGCTCGTCGAACGCCTGAAGGAGCGGGGAGCGGATGCCCGGCTCACCGTCGATTCGGGCTACGGCGGCATGATGCGCGATGATCCCTACGAGACGGCCGTGCCTTTCACGACCATCGACACAATCGTCGAGTGGCTCGGGGCGGCGCGGTATGCAGGCGAACGAACGCTTGCGAGGTCGAGCGCGACATCGAACGTTCTTTGGCTGGGTGCCTCCGGTGAGAGGGCGGGACTGAGAGAGACGCCAGTCCAGTTCGGAGACGGGCAGCGGCTGTTCGGGGTGCTCACCGAACCGGTCGGCCCCATTCGCCCGAGCCATCCGGTCCTCTGCTTTCTCAACGTCGGCGCCAACCACCACGTGGGGCCGCATCGGATGAACGTCGACCTCGGACGGGAGTTTGCGCTTCTCGGCTATCGAACCTTCCGCATGGACGCCGCCGGCCTGGGTGACAGCCTCGCCCCGCCCGGCGCACGCGAGAACCAGATTTACACGAAGGACGCGGTTCAGGACGTGACGGGCGCGATGACAACCATCGGCGACATTTGCGGCGTCCATCGCTTCGTGCTCATCGGCCTTTGCTCGGGCGCTTACCTGGCGTTTCACACGGCAGTCGAGGACGCGCGGGTCGTCGGACAACTGCTTCTCAGCCCCTACGCGTTCGAGTGGAAAGAAGGGGACCCCGTTTCACCTACCGTGCGGAAAGGCGATTTCCATTCGACGCGCTTTTACTGGCGGCTTCTTTTCGACTCCACGAGCTGGCTGCGCCTCTTTCGCGGCGATGTCAACGTCCGCGCGATCGCCGGAGCGCTTTTTGAACGCGTTCAGACCCGGATCGACGAAGGGATCCCTTCGGTCAGCGACCTTGCGCGCGGCCGGCGCAAGCCCCAAAACGAGATCGAACGCTCCTTCGGGGCCCTGTGCGATCGAGGGGTCGAGACCCTCATGGTCCTGAGTTTCGAAGACAGTGGTCTGGACATGATTGCCCGATACCTGGGCAACGACGCCAGGCGGATGAGGCGGCGCAGAAACTTTTCGTTCGAGATCGCCGACGGCGCCGACCATACGTTCACCTCGATCGCTTCGCAGGAATGGCTGCGCCACATGCTAACGAGGTATGTCACGTCCAAGTTCCCATGATCCCCGCGGCGAAGGACTCTCGCCGGTGACTGCGGACCCCCGATGTCCTCCAGCCTGCGTTGCAATCTGGAGGAGGTCCTCGGCGAGGTCTCGAGAGTCGCCGACCTGGACATGGCGAGCCATCGCGGGGGGACCGAGCCGCCGACCGACAGAGGGGCTCGGGGCCGCCGCCAGCTGACGGAGGATTTCGGGGCCGCCGCCAACTGACGGAAGATTTCGGGGCCGCCGCCAGCTGACGGAAGACTTCGGGGCCGCCGCCAGCTGACGGAAGACTTCGGGGCCGCCGCCAACTGGTGGCGGCGATGCACGACGTGTCATCGGACGGACCAGCCGCCTCTCGGCTCCGAGCGTCCTCGACGCGCCATGCCGCACCCGGCCCTCCGGGCTCCGCAGGCCCAGCGTAAGAATTTTCTCACCACGACGAACTTTTGACGCGCTGCGACTCGGCGAAGACGGTTGCGTCGTGGCACAGGCAACGCACCGGGAATGGATTTCGGCTATCGTGCCCGCCGTTCGGGCTGCCCGCACGATGGCGCGGACTCCTGGACCCTCCTCGAGGTTGAAGGGAGACGGTTACGTCATGCGTCGGCACCCGCTTTTGAATTGGCAGCGTTCGCTTGGTTGGGTCTTTTTCGTTCCCCTCGCTGTGGTGGTGGTTGGGTCGAGCTCGTGCAGCCGTCTGGAGAATTCAGACGCCCGGGGCGGTGCCAGCGGGGCCGACGACGAGAGCAACAGCAGCAACGGCAACGGCAACGGCAACGGCAACGGCAACAGCAACAGCGCCAACGGCAGCAATGGCAACAGTGCCAACGGCAACGGCAGCAGTGCCAACGGCAACGGCAACGGCAACGGCAACAGCGCCAGCAGCGGGGAGAGTGTCGCCACGAGCAGCGCGCCGCCTGACATCGTCGTCAGTCCCGATGCTTCGACGCCCCCCGACGCGGGAAAGGTGGCCTGCACCAACACGGCCACGACGGACGCATGGTCGCCGGGCTATTCGATCACGACGGCGCAGACAATGTCCGCGCAGTCGTATGTCAGCTCCCTCGACACGACGCACCAAGCAAACATCATGCGCGGCACTCCGTCCGGGTGCGGTGGGCAGTCGCTCAACTATGGCGATACCTTCGAAAGCGGTGGATCGTCGGGCAACCCGATGGCCGGCGAAGGGACCATTCGGGAAATCAAGTTTCGCGACGGGCCTCGTGGCGTGTGCCTCGTTCCGTATTCGACCGTGCATCCGGCAACCAATTCGTTTCCGAATGGGGATTACTCCACGACCTTCCCGTCGGCTTCCGCGCGTGGCGCGGCCTTCGACATGGACCTCGAGCAGTCCATCGGCGAGGCCATCGGCGACGAAATCGTCGCAGCTGGGACGACCATCGTCCTCGCCCCGGTCATCAACATCTTGCGCCATCCTGCGTGGGGACGTTCGCAGGAAACCTACGGAGAAGATTCCTTTCTCCTCGGCCGGCTGGGGACCGCGTTCGTCTCGGGGGCTCAGCAATACGTGCCCGCCTGCGTCAAGCACTTCATGGCCTACAACATCGAGAGCGGCCGCGAGACCGGCAATGCGTCGATTTTGGACGAACAGACGGCCTACGAGGCTTACGGCCGGCACTTCGAGATGGTCATCCAGGACGGCGGCGTCGCCTGCGTCATGGCGGCCTACAACGAGATTCAAATCGCCAACGACACGACAGCCCATTGCACGTCGAGCCAGGACCTTCTGACGAAGATGCTGCGTACGACGTTCGGCTTCCAAGGGTTCGTCGTTTCGGACTGGTGGGCCATGCCAGGCGGACAGACGTGTCCGTCCTCGGACACGGAAAAGACGTACACCTCCGCCGCGGTCGGCGCGGGGCTCGACCTCGAAATGCCCTGGAACATGAACTATTCGCAGCTCGAATCGACGGCGACGACTGCGCAAATCACGACGGGCGCCACGCGCATCGCCCAGCAGCAAGCTCGCTTCAACACGCTCCTGCCGAACCAGGGCGGCCTGAAGGGCGCCTCGACCACGTTCAACACGGGCACCTACTCGATCGGCAACAACACCGCCCACATTCAGCTCTCCTATCAGGCGGCGATTGAGTCGATGGTCCTCCTGCAAAACAACAACAACACACTGCCGATATCGAGCTCGGTCAAGACCATCGCAGTCATGGGGGCCAGCGTGCCCTACAAGCTTTCGACTTCGGCCGATATCCAGAGCGGCACGGTGAACTTCGGGACCGACGTGAGGACGGGCGACCTCGGCAGCAGTCGAACGTACTGCGACCCGAGCACGAGCACCGGCCCCTTGGCGGGTATTCAGAAGGCCGCGATGGCGAAGAACATCACCGTCGTCAGCGGATCGAGCGCGACGAGCATTCCCACCGCCGACTTCTATGTGGTCGTCGCCGGAATGACGCCGGAGGACGAAGGGGAGGAGTATACGAGCAGCGACGGAAGCGGCGGCGATCGCCTGAATTTCGATCTCGACGGCAAGAGCACGACCAAATACCAAAATCCGCTCATCGAAGCCGTCGCCGCCTTGAACAAGCCGATGGTCGTCGTCCTCGAAGGGGGGAGCGTCATCAGCTTGCCGTGGCTGTCAACCGTGCCTGCGGTCGTGATGGCCTGGTACCCGGGCCAGGACGGCGGGCACGCGCTCGGCGATTTGCTCTTTGGAAACGCCAATTTCAGCGGCAAACTGCCGGTGACCTGGCCGAACTCGTGGAATGACGAGCCGGCGTTCACCGGGGCGAACGGCCAGACGACGATGGGCTATTACGTCGGTTATAAATACTTCGACCAGATGGGCACGGCCCCGCTCTACCCATTCGGGTATGGACTCAGTTATACGACCTTCACGTACGCAAACCTCGAGGTCCCCTGCAGCACGGTCACGACGGGCAGCGTCGTCAACGTCCAGGCCGACGTCACGAATACGGGCACCGTCGACGGTGACGAGGTGTCGTTTCTTTTCGTCTCGTACCCGAACACCGCCCAGCGTCGGCCCAAGAAAGAATTGAAGGGCTTTCACCGTGCGACGATCAAAGCCGGAGAAACGGTTCGGATCACGATTCCACTGCGCGTCGAAGATCTCAAATACTGGGATACGACGAGCCACAGCTGGAAATGGGAGAACGGCCCCGTCGAGATCATGGTCGGCGGGAGCTCGGCACAGCTGCCGCTCACGGACACGATGACCGTGTCCAACTGAACGGGGCCCAAGCGCCTCGGTCCTTATCGTTCGGGAACCAACGATGATCACAGGTCTATGCAAAATCTTACCGCGAGGGGCACTCCTGCGGGGAACGCCATTGGCGGAGGGCGTCGCGCGGGGCGTCGTCTGCGCCGCGGTGCTCTTGGCTACGCTCGCGCCCTCGATCTCCGCGTTGGCCGACGATGCGCCCCAAGGCGAGCCATCGTTCAAGCAGACTCCTTCGACGGCACCGGACGCAAGCGACACATCCAACCAACTTCTCGGTCCCATCGAACGGCTACCGAAGTCGGCCTACCCGTCGGATCCAATTCGAGGCATTTACGGCGGGTCGCTGTGGAGAGTCTTCCACGGACAGGAGTGGCCATACTTCCCGAAGACCGGGATCGGCGTATCGGGAGATGTCTGGCTCGACACGGGTTACGAGCACATCTCGCGGGGCAACCCGACCGAGGAGAGCATCCGATATCTCGTGCAGCAGGGGCGTTTCGTGCTTCGCGTCACGCCGACGTGGAGCGACGGCAAGTGGTTCGCCCAGTCGCAGGCCGAGTTCGTGGCCAACGAGAACCAATCGCAGTCGCCTTCTTCATCGCCTCCACAGGCCGACGTCGACGATCTGTGGATCAAGATCGGCAAATGGAAAGCCTTCGATCTGCAGGTGGGCCGCTTCGAAGCCTGGGAAATCTACCACTTCGGAATGGGCCTCGACCTCTATACACTCGAGCGGAACGGGGCGACCGACCAGAACTTCAACGTCCCATCCATCTACGGCGTCACCTACGCCTTCTATCGCCCCAACAGCATCGGCGCGGGAGCCCTGCATTTTTACCCTTCTTCGTGGCTGCGTTTCGAGATCGGAACGCGGTTTGGAAACGAAACGGGGCAAAATGGCTACGCGGCGCGACCGGTCGGAATCTTGGATTTCGGCTTCATGAGGTTCAAATTCGGTGCTGAATACCTCGACTACACGCCCCAAACCGAGGGCTCGCTGACGGAGCAAAAGAACTACGGCGGCGGTGGAGCGCTTCAGTTCATCGTCGACCCGTGGGTCGAGTTCGGAATCAACGGCGCCTACGGTGTGCAGCGGCAGACTGACCCGCAGGGCCATCAGAGCGCCACCGGGAGTTTCGAGACCTACAGCGCGGGCGGTTTTGCAAACGTGCACATCGTCGACAACCTGCTCGTCGGGGGCGGCATCAATTACACCTATTTGTTGGACAAGCAATACGATCCGACCCTCGGCCGGGAAGAAGACTTCGACCACTGGCAACTATTCGGCGCGGTCCAGTACAAACTTTGGAATCAGCTCTTCATCAAGGGCGTGTTCGGATACGCCCTGGCCAACTTCAATCCGAACATGATGAACCAACCGTTCACCAACGTCATGGTGAGCGGCCGCCTTCGTCTCGAATACCTCTTCTGATGCTTCCGTCTCGAATACCTCTTCTGATGCTTCGGATGCCGCCATGAACGAGCACCGGTTCGATCTGCGGTCCGACACGGTGACCCAACCGACGGCGCCCATGCGAAAGGCCATGGCTCAGGCCGAAGTGGGTGACGATGTGTACCGCGAGGACCCGACCACGCGCGCCCTCGAGGAGAGGGTCGCCGCTCTGCTCGGGAAAGAGGCCGCGCTGTTTGTCCCGACCGGTACGATGGGCAACCAGATTGCGCTCTTGCTTCACACGGAGCGGGGCTGCGAAGTCATCGTCGGCGAAGGGGCCCACCTCGCCCACTTCGAGTCCGGCGCAGCGGCGGCGTGGAGCGGCGTCCAGTTCGCCGTCGCCGGCAAGGGAGGACTGTTCACGGCCGACCACGTTCTTGCGCTCGTCCGTCCGCCCCTCGAGGTTTTTCCACGGACGGCGCTCGTCTGCGTCGAAAATACACACAATCGCGCCGGAGGCCGCGTCTTTCCTCAGAGCGACGTCGTCGCGATTGCCGCGGCGGCCAAGCAGCTGCGCCTCGGCCTTCACCTCGACGGGTCGCGCCTGTGGAACGCCGCGATCGCCACGGGCCAAAGCGAGGCGGAGCTCGCCGCCCCTTTCGACACGGTCAACGTCTGTTTCTCGAAGGGGTTGGGGGCTCCGGCTGGATCAGCCCTCGCCGGTTCGAGGGCGGGAATCGAGCGGGCGCGACGCTTTCGGAAGATGCTGGGGGGAGGCATGAGGCAGAGCGGCGTGCTCGCGGCGGCTGCTTCGTACGGGCTAGAGCATCATCGTCGGCGCCTTGTCGACGACCACGAGGCCGCGAAGCGAATCGCAGTCGTGCTCGCGCAATCACCGCACGTCGCTCCGTCGGTGGGCGACGTCGAGACCAACATCGTAGTGGTCGAATTGTCCAGCGCTCGCTCGGCGGATGTCGCGCGTCACGCACTCGAATTGGGTGTGATCGTTCACGCGATGTCGCCCACGTCGCTCCGCCTCGTGACCCATCTCGACTTCCCGCTCGAGGCGGCGGAAACCGCGGGCGCTCTCATCGTCCGAGCCATCGCACGCGCGTACGAGCAGGGAAATGTAGCTTGACAGAAGATGGGCCCCCACACTATGAGCCGAGGGGGTTCGTCAGGCGTTGGGGACCGGCGTTTATCAAGCGCCACATCGGGGAGGCTCAGCATGACGCGTTATCGTCGCCGTCTTTTGGCCGCATTCGCTCTGGCGTGCGGACCGCTCGTTGGGGCGGCGTGCAGCAGCAATGAAACGACGACCGGACCGAATGGACCCACCGACGCCGGGTCGGACTCGACCATCGCGGAGGGCGGCGCCGACGCGTCGGACTCGTCGACTTCATCCGACGCGGGAGCGCACGACGGCGGCCAAGACGCCGATGCGGGAGACGGCGAAGCCGAGGAGGCAACCGCTGATGCTTCCGACGCAGGCGAAATGTGCACCGTCTTCGACGCGAGCGCGCTCGATGAAGCATCCGTCGCGACCGGACTCGCGTTCATCGTGAACACGGGCCATTGCTACAAGTGCCATCAGTCGAACATGAATGCGGATGCCGCACTCGTACTCTCGGGCAGTGACGTGTCGATCGTCGACGGCGGCATGGTCTATCCGCCCAATCTGACACCCGACCCGACGACGGGGCTTGGCTGCTGGTCGGACAACCAAATCGCGAACGCAATTCTCTACGGCATCGACCCGGCGGACGGCGGCCTCTTTTGTGTGATGCCGACGTTTGGTCTCCCCAAGACCCTTGCGGACGGAGCCGTCATGCAACCCCTGCTGACGGACGCTTCGGTCGGGAGCGTGGTCGACTTTCTAAGGAGTTTGGCCCCCGTCTCCAACCAGGTGCAGAACACGGTGTGCCCGTCGCCAGCGTCTGCCGACGCCGGCGACGCAGCTCCTGCGGATGCGGCCGGCGGCGACGCCGCCGACGCTTCGGACGGCGGCGAGCAGTAGCAGCCTGCGTTTATGCCGCCGGCTGACCGTCTTGGAGTTCGCCAAGACGTTCGGCGACGTCCTGCGCCGTGAACGGCTTCGGAAGGATCGACGATCGGCTGACCTCACGAACGCGTTTGAGCAGGGCGTGCTCGGCGTAACCCGAGACGAACAGGATCGGAACTTGGCAATTTCTCCTGCGAAGCTCGAGGGCGAGATCGACCCCTGAGGTGCCCGGCATGACGAGATCCGTAATGAGGACGTCCGCGCCGGCCAGCTGCGCCTCGATCGCCGGAAGATCGCAGCCCCCCTCGAATGCGTCCACAACAAAGCCCGCTCGCTCGAGGGCGCGCACGACCACCTGTCGCAAGAAGGAATTGTCGTCCACGAAGACCGCCCGCCGCGCAGCCCGTACCGCGGCTCGCCTGACGACGGGCGGGACAAACGGCAGCTCGGAGCTCACGGGGAAACTGAATGTGAAACTCGTGCCGCGCCCCGGCACGCTCGTGGACGCAATCGTGCCCCCCACCCCCTGGACGATGTTCTGCACGACCGCGAGGCCGAGGCCGGTTCCCCCGTCACCCTTCGTCGTGAAGAACGGCTCGAAGGCGGACGCGAGCGTCGCCGGCGCCATGCCGACCCCGGTGTCGGCAACGTGCAGCTCGACGCGGTCGCCATTCAATTGGGTGGAGACCGTCAGCATGCCCCCATCGGGCATGGCGTCGCGCGCGTTGGCGGCCAGATTGACGAGCACTTGATCGAGCTGCGCTGGGTCGATGACAACGGGCGCAGTCTCGGGTGTCAGGCGAATCTCCAGGTTGACGTCGGTGCCGAGGACACGCCCGAGCATCGGGCGGATCGCAGCGATGGCGCGGTTTACGTCGATCGGCCTGGGATCGGAATGTTTCGCACCGCCAAAGGCCAGGAGCTGTCGGGTGAGCGCGACCCCACGGCGGGCCGCCTCACCGATGTCCTCGATGGCCTGCGGATCGCCCGTCTCCGCGGCCGCCAGGATGATCGTCAGCAAGTTGTTGAAGTCATGCGCGACCCCACCCGCGACGCGGCCGACCGCCTCCATACGTTGAGCCATGGCGAGCTGCCGCTGAAGCGAAGCCCGTTCGGTCTCGGCTTTTTTTCGTGAAGTGATGTCGCGCAAGATGGCGACGACACCGACGATCTGTCCGTCCTCGTAAAGTGGCATGCCCTTGACGTCGACGACGACGGAATGGCCATCGCGGTGGATGAGCGTGAGCTCCTCCGGGGGGGCGTGATCGCCCGAACTGGGCGTCAAGGTGAGCCCGACCATGAGACGGACGAAATCGGCGCCAAACACGTGCTGCAGGTCGGACCAGCGCCGGCCGACGGTCTCGCTCGCCGCATAGCCGAGCATCTGTTCGGTCGCGCGGTTGAGAAACGTCATCGTGCCGAGCGCATCGCTGCTGACGATCGCGTCGGGCGACGCTTCGAGAAGGAGTGAACGCCGAGCTTCTGATCGGCGGAGATCCGTCATGAGACGCCGGGTGCGCAACGCCCACCAGCCGGCGACCGCTCCCGCCAGCACGAGCTGGGTCGTGTAATGGACAAACCGATCGCGGCCGGTCGGTATCGAAAACGTTCCGTGAATCGCGCCGAGCAGAAAGGGAGCGAGAAGAGCCGTCGTCGCCAGCGACAGAGCCACGGCACCCAGCAAACCGAGGGTCAATCCCCCGATGACAATCAACACGACGAAGCCGCCAACGGCAATCGTGTCCTCACCGTGCTGCTGGAGATCGATGGCCACGAGCAACCACCCGGCCGTGCAGAGCGCGTACGCGGCGCGGCGCACATGGCCGCGGTTGAGGATCGCACGGAGCGCCACAAGGATGGCCAGGGCGACGGGGAGCGTCAGCGCGTAGAGAGCCGTGAGCCTGCCGGCCAGAGCGGCCCCCAGACCGAAGAGGAGCACCGCGACGACCAGGACGTCGATGGTGTGGGCCACGAGCGACGCGGAGATGGCGTCCGCCGGGTCATTCACCGGGGGAACGCGCGCAAGCCATTGAGCGAACGACTTCACGCTCAGCGGGCGGAGCGGACAACCATGGGGGGCAGGCATGCGCTCGTGATTGAATCGGTGGAAAGTGGCGCTCATGATGAGGAAAGCACGAATGGAGCCATTCGTGTGCGCGTTCATCGACGATCGGTGTAGGAACGGAAACGACACTCAACTTGTCAGGGTGCGCGTTCACCTGCGAAGAGCAGGAGCGCCGATCGCGCGCGAGCCTTGGACCGGGGCGCGCGGACGGCTCCGGGGCCTGCTTGCTCAGGGCACGAGGCACGCTTTGACGGCGAGGCCGTCGACCGAAGCCGTCATCTCGCAAAACGACCCTGCGAAGTTGACGCAATCGGAGTCCGACATGCAGCTGGGCACGCAGATGGTGCTGCCCGTCGACAGGTGGATGCATGCGTTCTCCAGGCCCGCTTGATTACCCCCGCCCGCCCCGAGACCCACGCAACCCGCCGAGTTCGAGCACGCGTGCGTGCAATAGCCGGTCGTGCAGGAAAGTCCGACGTTGCAAGCATTCTGCGATTGACATGGATCGCCAATGCCGAGCTCGGCGCAGACCGGACAATTGGCCGGTTCGCAGCGCGATAGGGATTCGTAGACGGACACGGCGCTCGGAAATTGGCTCTCGCACGTGCCGAGACAACTCTTGTCGGTACAGGGGGCAGCGCAATTGAAAAGATTCAAACAGTCCTGGTTGCCCGTGCACGCGCTCAGCGGACTGCAGCAGCGGTCGCTCAGGCATTGGAAACAGAGAGAATCCGCCTCGCCAATCGGACAATCGGTGTCCCCCGCCTCGGACTCCTTGGAGGAAACGCCCACGACCGGGACCTCGCATGGCGCGTCGCCTGCGGAACACCCGGCGAGCTCGGGCGGTTCGGGATCGATCGGCGAGCAGCCCGAAAGGACCAGCACGGCCGCGACAGCTGCGGCGGGCCTCGACGCGGAAAAGAAAGACCACCCGCCGATGGGAGTCGACATCGTCGGAAGTCGCCGCGACCGCATCGTGACACCACGTTGAGAGCGCCACTCGCAAGAGGGCACTCCAATCAGACGAATCGGTGGGGGCGACGGACGAGCGCCGATGCGGGAGCGACCAAAGGGGGCTTCGGCCGACGCTGAAACCATTCCGGACGGGGGCACTCCCCCCACTTCCGCGCACGATTGCGGCGGTGGGCACACGTCGAGGCTGAAAAGGACAGCAGTTGTCGGCGATGGGTGGTCATTCGTACAATGGCCCGCGCCGGTCTCGGACGCCCCGCGCGAGCGGGTTTGCCGGCCGCGGGGGTCGCGGGGGAGCCCCGGAGCGCCGAGGCCGTCCGGTCGTATGTCGGAAATGAGCTGTCCGGCCGCCCAACCGCGGAGAGCTCTCGGCGCATTCGGCACGGAACTAAACTTGGGCGCCGGGGGGATCGTTACTCGTCGCATGCCCTCCCGCACAGGCACTGGCGCGTCCACGCATCACTTCGCAAAAAGCGCCGTGACCGAGGCGACCGGGAAGGCCCTTTCGCGGCTCGACGGCGCGAAACCGAGTTTCGGATTTCTGTTCGCATCTCCGCACCTCGTGCTCGCCGAGGCCCTGGCCCTTTCGGGCGAGATCAGCGGCGCCGACATGGTGGGATGCTCGACGGCCGGCGAGATCACCGAGCACGGTCTGACGCACGGCGGAGTTGCCGTGATGCTGGTCGCATCCGAAGCGACGACACACCTCCGCTTCGCGACGGGCCTCAGAGCCAGCCCCGAGAGGGTGGCGCAAGAGCTGTCCTCGACCCTAACCGCCTTGAAGAAGTCCGGCGTCGTGCGGGAGCAGCGGCACCTCACGACCGTGCTCCTGACCGACGGCCTGGCCGGCACGGGCGAACGACTGGTGAACGACCTCTACGAGCATCGCGTGCAGAGCGCGACCCAAATCGTCGGCGGCGCGGCGGCCGACGAAGGCCGCTTCTCGGCCACCTGGGTGGGCACGACGCGCAGCGCGAGCTCCGACGCGGCGGCCGCATTGCACGTCTTCAGCGCCACACCCTGGGGGTTGGGCGTCGACCACGGTCTGCGATCCACCACGAAGCAAATGCGGGTGACGATGGCGCAGGGAAACGTCGTCCACGAGTTCGATGGCCAACCCGCGTTCGCGGTCTATCAGAAACACGCGGCGGCGCGCGGGGTGGTTCTCACGCCGGATAATGCGGGACCGTATCTCGTCGCCAACGAGATCGGCGTGCACTTTTTCGACCGAATCGGGCGCGCGCGAGCGCCGCTGTCGGTCGGCCCCAATGGCTCGCTCGTGTGCGCAGCGGAGATCCCAAAAGGAGCGATGGTCAGCATACTCGATGGGGAGCCCGACAGCATGGTCAAGGCCGCTCAGGCGGCCGCATCGGCCGCGCGCGCCCAGATTACCGGACCGGTCGCAGGCGTTTTGCTCTTCGACTGCGTGTGTCGAGGCATGATTCTGAACGATGCCTTTCGGCGTGAAGTGGAAGCCGTGCGGATGGTGTTTCCCGCGACGCCAATCGCCGGCCTCCTCACCTATGGGGAGATCGCCCGCAGCCCAGACCGGCTCGACGGATGGCACAACGCAACCGTGGTGGTCGTCGCCATCCCAGCGTGAAGGCGCGACGCGACGTCGGCGCGTGCCGACCACCATGCCCGAAAGACCGGTGGGCGACCGATGGATCTCGTGAGATCTCGTGAGATCTCGTGAGATCACGTGAGATCACGTGAGATCACGACAAGGCCGTCGGAGCGACCTGCGCCGGCCCAACGGTGCGGGACCCGCTGGTCCCGGCCGCTGGCGTGGAGGCATCGGTCGCTGCTTGGGCCGGACGCCGCATCCGCTCGCGGGGGCCGGCGACGGCCGAGGCAGGCGGCTCACGGACCTCCCAGACCACCCCGAGACGCGCGAGTGCGCGAATGAGGTAATAGCTGACATCGACCTCCCACCAAAAGAACCCCTGGCGGGCAGAGCTCATGTAGTGATGGTGATTGTTGTGCCAGCCCTCGCCCAGCGTCAAGATGGCGAGGAGCGCGTTGTTGCGAGAGGCGTCCGCAGTCACGTACCTGCGCGACCCCCAAACGTGCGCGAGCGAATTGATGAGGAGGGTGGCGTGGAACACGGCCAGTGTACTCACGATGAAACCCCAGACGACTCCCGCGAGGCCGCCTATCGCGTAGCAGCCGAACGCCCATGCGATGATCGGAATCCAGTGGTGCCGATCGATGAATCGGAGCTCCGGAAAGCGGCTCAAGTCGGTCGCGTTCGAGAGGTCGGGCCGCGCGCGCGAGCGATCGAAAATCCAGCCGACGTGCGCGTACCAAAAGCCGCGCTGGACGGGTGAGTGAGGGTCGAATGGCTCATCCGAATACTTGTGATGGCGCCGATGTACGCTCGCCCACCAAATTGGCCCGTTTTGCATGGCGGTCGTCCCGAGGAGCGCGACGAAAGCCTGGGTGAAACGACTGGTGCGGTAGGCGCGGTGCGCGAAATACCGATGAAAGCCTGCCGTGATGGCCGCCATGCGGACGAGATAGCCAACCGCCGCCATGAGAACGACCTTCCAAGAAATCGGGACGAGAAATACGAGAAAAAAGGCGAGATGCATCGCGACGAAAAGGACATCCGAAAGCGAATCCATCAGCCCACGGCGCCCCTCGGGCGCCGGGAGGGAAACATCCATCGATTCTCCATGCGCACCGAAAGCGTGGGGCGCACAGGGATTAACGAGGCAATGACCAAAACGTGCCACCTCGAGCAACGGCGATGACCAAAACGTGACCGCCAAGTGGGTTGTGAGGAAGTTTCTTGTGAAAGGACATGTCCTGCCATGCAGGTCTTTTGGACCCAGAGGGTCATCCCCGTCGAGCGGCGGCGCGGGTCGAGCGGCCCTGCGGGCCCGCATCGGCGCGAAGTGCTGCGCGGGGGAGATGTCAACGAATGATTCGGATGGCGGGCGCCACGCTTCTCGATTGCGCGAGCGAAGGCCACGGGTCGGGTGGACGAGAACGTGATACGAGCATCGGCTCGATGCCACGAAGCAGCACTTCCACAGAACCGCGCGACACCGCTGCGGACCGCCCACGTGCCGTTCTCGTCAGCGTGCAGGTTCCCGGCGTCTCCGACGCGGATCACGCCTCCGACATCGAGGAGCTCGGCCGGCTCGTCCACACCCTTGGCTTCGAGGTGGTCGCCACGGTGACGCAGCGGCGCGACGCACTGTCGGCTGCCGCGGTCGTCGGCGAAGGCAAGCTCAAGGAACTCGCCGAGCTGACCGGCGGCAAAGGCATCGTCCCTTCGGGGGCGGCCGAGATCAAGACGAAGGCGCGCGCGCGCTGGGCCAACGCCGACGCCGAGAAGGACACGTCGGCGACGGGCAGCGACGAGGGGGACGACAGCTCGGACGAGGCGGCCGGCGACGGCGATGTCAAGGCTGACGGCAGGGCCTCGGTCATCGTCGTCGATCACGAGATCACCCCAAGCCAGGCGCGCAACCTCGAGCGAGCAACGGGCGCGCGGGTGCTCGACCGCACGGGCGTGATTGTCGACATTTTCCATCGCCATGCCCGCAGTCGCGAGGCCCGCCTGCAGGTCGAAATCGCTCGGCTCAACTACGTCGCCCCCCGGCTGCGAGAGGCCGGCGGGGGCAAGGAGCGCCAACGTGGCAAGGGCGCAGGCGAAGCAGCCATCGAACTCGATAGGCGCAAGATACGCGACCGGATCGCCGAGCTCCGCGAGCAGCTCGCGGCGATCCAGAAAGAGCAAGAGAACCGCCGCTACGCGCGGCGCGACCAGCTCCGAGTCGCGCTCGTCGGATATACGAACGCAGGCAAGTCATCGCTCATGCGTGCGCTGACGGGCAGCCAGGTCCTCGTCGAGGACAAGCTGTTCGCAACCCTCGACACGACGGTCCGGGCGCTTCAGCCCGAGACGAAGCCCCGAATTCTCGTGTCCGATACCGTTGGCTTCATCAAGAAGCTACCGCACGATCTCGTTGCGTCGTTTCGCTCGACCCTCGACGAAGCGCTCGAGGCTTCGCTCCTCCTCTACGTCGTCGATGCGACGGACCCGACGCGGGACGCGCAGCTCGCGGTCACGGAAAGCGTCCTTCACGAAATCGGAGCCGATGCCGTGCCGAGCAAGCTGCTCCTGAACAAGGCCGATCGGCTCGACAAGGACGGCTTGCAGGCGCTTCGCGCGTATGAGTCCCGGGGCGCGATCATCTTGTCGGCTCACGACCCGCGCGACATCAGCGCCTTGCGCGAGACGATCATTTCCTTCTTCGAGGCTTCGATGATCGAGGCCGAGATTGTCATCCCCTATGCGAAGCAGCGGCTGGTCGGCGAGGTCTACGAGTGTGCGCGGGTGGTCGCGGAGGACTTCGACGAGACAGCGACCCGCCTTCGCGTCCGTGGGCTTCCCGCGGCCATCGCACGGCTAAAGCGAACGCTGGAGAACTAGATCGGCGTCGAGGTACGGTGAAGGGTCCGCGGGGAGCGGTTCACGAGGGAACTCGCTTGGCCGCTCCGCCGCGTACTAGCCTGACCGACCATGGCCCGCATGACTCGACCCGGCGTTTCCGCACCTGTCCGCACCGCGCGTGCACTCGTTTTCTGGCTTCTCGTGCTCGCGCTGGCGGGTGCTGCCGGTGCCTTCGGCTGCAATGCCGCCACTCGCGTCGATGCCGGGCACGTCGGAATCCGCGTGCGCCTCGCCGGGAGCGACCGCGGCGTTCAGGACATGCCCGTCGTCACTGGTTGGGTTTTCTACAACCCGCTGACCGAACAGATCGTGCTTTTCCCGACGAGCGTCCAGAACGTCGTTTGGACGCAGTCGTCGCACGAGGGCAAGCCCTTCGACGAGTCGATCACACTGAGTTCGAGCGAGGGCGTGAACATCAACGCCGACGTCGGCTTGTCGTTTCACATCGAACCCTCTCTCGCTCCACGGCTCTACAGCCGGTTTCGGTTGAGCGACTTGATGGTGCTCGCGGACGGATACATGCGAAACACGGTTCGCGAGGCGTTCAACGACGTCGGATCGAGGCTGGCCGTGCAGGACATCTACGGGGTGGGCAAGAGCAAGATGCTGCAAGACGTCACGCAAAAGTGCAGAGACGTCTTCGGTAAAGATGGAATCGTCATCGATCAACTGACGATCAACGGCGCGCTGCGCCTGCCCCCGAACGTGATGGATGCGATCAACCGGGCGATGGAGGCCACGCAAAACGCGATTCAGAGCCGAAACCGCGTTGCGCAAGTCGAGGCCGAAGCGGCGCAGGCGGTGACGGAAGCGCACGGCCAAGCCGAGGCGGCGCGGCAAAAGGCGCGAGGCGACGCGGATGCGCTGCTCATCCGTGCGCGCGCCGAGGCACAGGCAAATGAAATCATTCGTCTTTCGATGACTCCGGCCGTACTTCAGTACCGGGCGATCGAGCACTGGGACGGCAAACTTCCAAGCTACAGCGCCGGCGCGTTGCCGCTCCTGACGTTCGATGCGGCCAAGCTCGGGCCGGCTCTCGACGAAGGGACCCGTGAAAAAGCACTTAACAAAATGCTATCGGAGTCGCCGCCCGACACGTCCTCTCCTCCGCAGTAGGTGACCGCGCGGCCGGGACCGAGCCGCTCGAGGCGAGGGGACGGTGCGAGAGACCGACGGCACGCGACGACGACGCCTCCTCAGCCTGGGCCGACCGGCGCATCGCCGTTCGTGGGAGGCGGACGCGCAGAGACGGGCACCGACGTGTAGCGGAGATCGAGCGAATAGGGACTCAGCGAACCTTTGGGTGCTTCACGTCCGGGCGGCACGTCGCTCATGGGAACTTTTCGGCAAACGCAGCGCGCCGCACGCCGCGCGGCGGCCTGCTCAAGGTCGGTCGGTACGCCGTCGTACGCTGCTCCGTCGGGCCGCCAAGAATGCAAGTCGATTTCCATCGCCTGGGCCTCATCGGAATTGAGAAGGAACAGGCGAACCGGGTCCTGCGCGCCGAGCGTAGGGTGGAGGCCGACGGACGGTACGAAGCTGCGATAGCGCACGCCAAAGACACCCAGGGCACCCGTGGCGTCGCGCTCTTCCCGCAAAGGGAGGTCGATGTCGCGCGCCCGCAATTGCCACGGTCGCAGCGGGTGGGCGTCGGCCGAGGGCTTCGGACGCAAGACGAGCTCGACGCGGCTGGTGCTGGCGTCGACGAGGCGCGAGGTGCCCTGCTGATGGCTGGCATCGCCCAGGAGTGACCAAAACTCGAGCGCACGCCGGATCGTGAGTGTACCACCGGCAAACTCGATCGCAGTCCATGCGCGGCATTCGTCGGTTTCGAGCTCGCCGCGAAGGACTCGGGCGAGACCGACGCCGGCCCTGTCAAGGTCGCCGAGAACCTCGCGCAAGTCGGCCTCCAGATAGAACGGCAGCGCGAAGCGGTCGTGCAGCGTCGCCCCCCAGTCCGCAAGATCGGGCCGAACGTCGTTTTTCATGAGCATGGCGAGCATCGCCCGCAGGAGCGCAGCCAACGCGGCGGCGCGCTCCGGGGTATGCTGCATGCGAAAGGCTCGAAACTCGACGAGCCCGAGCTGGCCGCGACCCGGCTGATGCGGATTCCACAACTTTTCGATGTTGATTTCGGCGCGGTGGCTGTTGCCAACCGGATCGGTGAGAGACGGCGCGAGGCTCAGCCAGAGGGTCGCCGGGTCGAGAGAGTCTTGGGCGCCGACGAGGGCGAGCGCGAGCTTGAGCTCACCGAGCGCTTCGGCGCCGTGCTCGTCCGAGCGCACGGATTGTCCCGATGCGCCGATGTAGTCGTGCGCAAACAAATAGGAAAGGGCCGGATGGACCGCGGCATATCGGATGAGACGCGCCAAGAGCTGCGGTTCGACGAAGAACGGGCTCCTTTCGGGTGATGGCCCTCCGACCGTGATTTGTCCACCGCCTCCCGAATCGACGACCGTGCCGTTGAAATGGAGACGGTACGGCTCCAGCCCGGTCGTCTTCGCCGCCGCGTACACACGCCGATTGTGCTGCAGAAATCCGAGGACCGTCTGGTGCGGCGCCATGTTGACCTCGACCACCGCCGGGTCGGGCGTGACCGTCGTAAAGCTCACGGTCGCATCGAGCGGCGGCGCAAAACCTCGCAGGATGAGCGACGGTACGCCACACGCCTTCGCCGCATCGCCCAGGCCTCGAAGAAGATCGAGAAACGACGCGACATCGTCGATGGTCGGCAGCTCGACGCAGATGCTGGCCAATCCGTTTTCCTCGCACCGCGAGATGATGACGAGGAAAAGCCCCTCCATCGCGAGATCGTCCCTCAAGCCGCCTTCGGGAATTGGGGCACCATGAATGGAGCGACGGAGGAGACGCCCGTCGCACGACGGATCCGCCATGACCCGTGCGTCACCGCGAGCAAAGACGATTCGGACGTCGTCTTCTCCAGAAAAGGTCCGGCGCGCGTATCCGCGGCTCGCGAGATATTCGCCCAGCGTCGTTTGAAGCGAATGAACGACCGGGGTCGGCAAAGCCCCGGGCACAAACGAGGCCTCCGGCGGCGGAGGCCCACCCGACGGGAACGACCCGTCCGGGGGCCGAGAACCGCTCGGCAGAAAAGGGACCGTCGGGGGCGAAGCACTGGGACCGACGGGCGGGGCCGGCGCCGGACCGCCAGGGGCGAGCAGCGGATCGGAAGGCCCCGCCCAGACGGCTCGACCGTCTCGCAGGCCATAGATGCCGAAGCACCAACGTGGGGTCGCTTCACCCGGGTATTGCCGTCCGATCGTGCGAAGAACCGCACATCCCGGCTGTTCGTTGGCTAGGCGGACGAGGATAGACTGCGCTCGGATGAGCTTTTCTTGACCCAGTGCAGCGGTAACCCATTCGGGATCGTGCGAACGGCGGTCGGTGAAGGTTGGCTCGTTGCCGACCCAAATCTCGAGGTTTCGCGCCACCAGTGCGGCGTCGTGCACCATGACCGCGCGGTCGAATTCGGCAGCGTCCGTCATCGCCGCCGTCCAGACGACATTTCGCGTGGCAACCGGGCGGAGAAGAGCGGCGTTCTCACGCGCGATTGCGGTTTCTGAGTTTTCGGATGATCGGCCACATGTACCAAGTCGTCCCGATGAGTGCGGCGGTCGCGCCCGAGGCGGCGGGAGCCCACGCGCCGCCGACGAAGATGCCCGCCATGAAAAACATGACCCCGCACATGGCCAGCGCGAGAAACGCGATTCCAAAGATCGCGAAGCGATTGGCGCGGAACAAGAGCTGTTCCTTGTCCTGTGCTCGGAACGCGATGCGGTGATTCGACGACGGCGCGATCATCAAGACCGCTGCGATGGTCGTGCAGACGAAGGTCACAAAGAAGGCGCCGCGAGGTATCCCTCGGAGGGTCTCGAAGCGTGCGTAGAAAGGAACAGTCGCGAGGAACGCAAAGAGCATTTGCACACCGGGAAGCGCAATTCGCAGCTCGCCGAGAAGCTCATTGAGCTCCCGATCGACGCGCTGTTTTTTCGTTTCGCCGTCGGGGTCTCTGTGCCCGCTTCGATCCCGATCGACCCGCCGTTCGCCCGTGTCGCTGCTGGGTTCTTGGTCGGTCACGGCCGCTTTGTCGTTGACGGCGGGGCCGGCTTCCATGGAAACGAAGCCATGATTTTGGCCGTCGCCCGCTTCAAGATTTCATCATCGATCTTCTCTGGATTGATTTCGACGCGCGCAGCACCGTGCCACAGGGTCTGCCGCTTTTTTTCGTCAAGAATATCGATGACGAGAATTCCTTCGACGAAGTCCTCGACTTCGTGTTCTTCGAACCATGCCGGGCCCTCGGGCTTGGGCCGTGGAAAGGCCATCGACACCGCCACCTCGCGTTCGCGTCGTCCCGAGGACACGCGAACCACGAAATCTCCTTCGCCCTCGGGTTTTTGTACGTAGCCGCGATCCTCGAGGAAGCGGGCGACGAGGAGGCGCACTCGACGTTGCACCTCGGCCGAGCGCTGGGAGCTTTGATAGGCGCCGGGGGCTTGCTCGGCCGCCACGAACGAAAAGGTCTCACCGTGCGCCGATTCGGAGGCAGGAGATGCGACGACGTGGACGTCGATCGCTGGGGCGCAAGCGGCGCTGATCGTCGAAGCCAAGCCGACCGGAACGAAAAGTAGAAGGCTCCCCAGACGTGTGCCCATGGCGAGGTCAGGCGCAATGCTCGTGCCAGTGCGCGTCGGCAGCACGGGATGACGATCGGGAGACCGCAACGTCCGACCCTTTGTGCGCGAGCACGCACGGCATGCGTGCCGCAAGATCCAGGCCCTTGACGAAGCCCGCGCCGCCGCCCGCTTGCAGCATGAGCTCGACGGGCAAGCGGTTGCCGCCTGATCGGTGGTCACGGCCGGCCTCTTCGATGCCGGCCGCGCATCGCCCGACCGATGGATACCATGTCAGCACGCCTTTCCGTCTATCCGGGGGTCGGTAGGTTGAGAGCACGCTTTTGCTCTGGTATGGGGCCTGCGAGGGGCCGGGGTGCATTGCTTTCGGCGGCCGGTGCCGAGGGCTCCAAGGTTCTGGCCAAATCGTCCTTTTCGAGGCTCTCGTGCTCGAGCAGCGCCGCGACGAGATCGTCGAGGGTGCGCCGATGCGCCGAGAGGATTCCACGTGCGACGCGCAGGGCATCGCTCAGCACGAGGCGCGCTTCTTCTTCGATGGCGTGCACCGTCCCGTCGCTCGTGCTGCCGTCCATCGCCAGCTGCTGACCGAGAAACGGGTGCGTCGTGCGATGCTCGTAATAGACAGGGCCGAGTCGCTCGCTCATCCCGTAGTGAGCGACCATTTCGAAAGCAAGCTCTGTTGCCTTACGGAGATCGTCTGCCGCACCCGACGAAACGTCGCCAAGAACGAGCGATTCCGCCGCATAGCCCGCCATGAGAACGCACAGACGCGCTTCGAGCTCAGGCTGCGTCATGAGATGTCGATCCATCCCGGGCGTTTGCTGGGTGACGCCGAGCGCCATGCCGCGGGGAATGATGCTGACCCGCGAAGGACGTTCGGCGAGATCCGTGAAGCGGGCCGCCACGGCGTGACCCGACTCGTGGACCGCGACGCGCCGCCTCTCGTTCGCGTCGAGCTTGGTCTCGCGGGGATCGCCGAGAACGATCTTGTCGTAGGCCGCGACGAAGTCGCCTGCTTCGATCGCCGCGGCCTTGCGTCGCGTCGCGCCGAGTGCGGCCTCGTTGGCGAGATTCGCGAGGTCGGCACCCGAAAACCCCGTCGTCATCGCCGCAACGGCGCCAAGATCCACATCGGGGGCGAGGGGTTTGTCGCGCGTGTGCACCCCGAGAATCGCTTTGCGCGCGGCCAGCTCAGGGCGGTCCACGACGACGCGTCGATCGAAGCGTCCTGGCCGCAGCAAGGCGGGGTCGAGCACGTCGGGCCGGTTGGTCGCGGCAATGACGATCGTGAGATCGTTGCGCGAAAACCCATCCATCTCCGAGAGAAGCTGGTTCAGAGTCTGCTCCCGCTCGTCGTTTCCCCCACCTAGGCCCGTGCCGCGCGAGCGCCCGACCGCATCGATCTCGTCGATGAAGACGATGGCTGGCGAAACCTCCTTGGCTTGCTCGAAGAGGTCACGAACACGCTTGGCGCCCATGCCCACGAACAATTCGATGAACTCGGACGCGCTGACGGAGAAAAACGGTACACCAGCCTCTCCCGCGACGGCGCGAGCCAGCAACGTCTTGCCGGTACCCGGCGGCCCGACGAGCAGGATTCCACGTGGAACCTTTCCTCCAAGTCGCCGGAAGTCATCCGGTGTTTTCAAGAACTCGACGACTTCGCGCAAATCGCGCTTGGCGCTCTGTAACCCCGCGACATCGTCGAACTTCGCTTTGACGCGCGTGGCAACGTCGACGAGGGATGCCCGCCCCGATAGCATTCGCCCGAACGGGCCACCTGTCATCATGCCCTCTGCGCGCCTCGACATCCAGAGCCAGGCCCCGACGATGAGCGCCCATGGGAGCACATACGACAGGAGCCGGACGAGCAAAGGCTGCTCCTCGCTCTGCACGGTGACGACGACACTTTTCTCGCGCAAAAGAGGCAAGAGCGTCCGGTCTTCGAGGGCGGGAAGGAGCGTCCGAAACGTTACGATGGACCGCCCGGCCACGTTTTCGGAACCCTTGAGCTTGCCGTTTACGACGAGTCCTTTCAGCGTGACCGATTCCACTTGTCCGGCATCGAGCAGCGCATAGAGATCCGTGTACCGGATGTCGGGAGTGGCTTCCTCCTTGGTGGCAAACCACTGGTAGCTCCAAACAGCGGCGAGGAGCACCGCAAGAAGCAGCCACCTCGCGGCGGCCGCGCGCGGCGGCTTGGCACCCTCACGGCGCGGCGAAGCCGACGGTCGCCCGGGTGGAGGAAGGGCTGCTTGCGGCATGAACGGCAGTGTACGCCTCGAAGCGCTCGCGGTGTGCGCCCTTCTGCAGACTTTGCGCGCTCTCGCCCCGGCCTCGCGCGCTCTCGCCCGGCCTCGAATTGCCCATCCGTCAGCCCGCGGATCGGCCGAATGCGACGCGCGAACCGCATCGACCTCTTCGCGCGCCGCCGAGGTCATCGTAGAGGCGGTATCGTTTATCGTAGAGGCCGCATCGTTTCCCGATTCCCGATCGCTCGCCGAGAGCGGAAGGCGTCGGGTCTTTGCGGCGGCACGGCTCGTGCGTACGTTTTACGTCCAGAGCGCCCGCATCGAAGAGCTCTGGGCTGCTCTCGAAGCCGGTCCGTCGGCTTCCGATCGACGTTGCCACAGCCAGTACGAGAGGGTGCGCATGAATACGGTTTGGGTCCTCGTTTGCAATTCGGCCAAGGCGAGATTTTTCGAAGTCCACGGCGGCAGTCACCTCTGGACGACCGTGAGTGAAGTTTCGCATGACGCCTCGAGAAGCAAAGCGGGCGACCTCGTGAGTGATCGCTCGGGATCGCGGTCTTCCGAAGGGCCATCGGTGCACCACAACGCTCTGGCACCCGCGTCGTCCCCCAAGGAGGTGGAAAAGCAGCATTTTGCCCACTCTTTGGGCAAAGTGCTGGACGAGGCCATGCGATCGGCGCGCTTTCGCCTGTGGGTGCTCGTGGCACCCCCTCATTTCGTCGGTCTGATGAAGAAGGAGCTCACCCCCGAATTGGAAAAGCACCTCCTCTCGACCGTCAACGACGATATGAGCCACCTCGATGTGACCGAACTCGAGAAAAAGCTACGGGACGCCGTTCGCATTCCGGTGGACCAGCAGGACACCATTCGGGAGTCGATCAAGAGGCACGCGCACTAAAATATCTCGATTGCGTAAAACGGAAGGGGACTCCCCGCCATTCGCCCCTGGCCCGGCATGGTCTGACCCTTGCGTTGAATCGAATCGAGGTGCTGGGCTCAGCGCGCGGAAGCTCAGGAGACTTGCTTGAGCCCCATGCCCAGCTCTCGTTCCACGGCGGCCAGCCGAGGCGCGGCAATTTTCCTGATTCGCTCAGAATCGATGTCGATCCCGATGAATGCCCCGCCGAGTCGCAAGGCGGCTTCACCGGTCGTCCCCGAGCCGCAAACTGGGTCCAAGACGACCGCACCACGCCCAATGGTCGATAAGATCAGATCGGTCATGGCTGACAGCGGCTTCTGCCATACAAATAGGTCTTTTTCCGCTTCGGTCGCTTCATAACGCAGATGAGCCACGGGTTTCAAAGGCCATTGGCCCTGACGGCCTTTGTACGCGAACAAGATCGGATCGCAGTCGAGCCGCTGAACCAGCTTCCGCCCGAGAAGCCCGCCGCCCCCACCCCGGTACGCGAGCATGCCCACGGCGAAGCAAGCGAGGTGGCGCGAGGTGAGCGCGGCGGCCTCGGCAAAACGAAGGTGGCCTGGCTGCAGAGCGAGTATTCCCCCGGGAACGAGGACCCGACAGGCAAGTATGGCGATCTGTTCGACCATTTCTTGCCCATCAGGCCCATAGGGAACGTCTGCATATACGAGATCGATGGACTCGCTTCTCACGCGGCGCCCCTGCTGATCGAGCGGGCCCGTGTAAAGAACATAGCGCTTTCCATTGGGAAGCCCCGGCGGAATCCGCGCAACACGCATTTCTCTCAACTGGTCGTACACCAAAGCGGTCAACGGAAGCTTCGTGGCATCGGCTTTCTGGAGAATCGCCGCCCGCTCCTTCGGACACGGAACACGTCTGGCGAGCTGCTGGGCGTGCCTGAGAACCGTGATGCGGCGGTCGCGAACGGCGTCGAAGACGTCAGGCGCACTTCCGCGCAATGCAGCCAGTGCTCGAACGCAGCCGGGCTTGACCCCGACGATGCGTGCCGCAGACGCGTACCAGCGCTCTCCCTCGAAGGGTCGAGCCATTGCATCCCGACCCTTCGACCCATGGCGTCGGCCACCGATGCGACCGGCAACGCGCATTCTGGCCCGGCCTTGCGCTTTCGCAATGGTTTCGTAAGCAAGGACTGCGATGACGCCACGGTCGAGGTTGCCCAATTCGCGGGGCATGTTCCGGCGAACCGTGTACGTGGTCAGGCACTCGGGTCTCTCGATGGTCGTCAGCGCCGGCTTGACGCCGACCGCCAGGCAGGCCTCGTACTCGGCGGCACCGGCGACGATCTGGCCGTCGAGCACCTCGATCGCTTCGCGCTGGCCGTGCAGCGTGACGCGCTCGACTGCGCGCTCGTGTTCCTCCGCGGTGAACGCCGGAAATACGTCTCGAAGAATGGCGTGAAGCACGAGCCTGCCCATCCTGACGAGGATCGCCGAAAGCGGGCTCGACGGTCAATGGGCCGACATCCCGTTGGACCCCGCGCAAAAATCCCGGTATTTCACTCCTCACGGCCCAGAAGGCCGCAAACAGCCCCGTTCTCTCGTATGGATCGGCCGGGCCCCGGGCCAGGACGAAAGCACGGATCGAAGGATCCTCAATCCTTCCTCGCAGCCAGGGGACCAAGGCTGCGCGCGTCGAATGAGCTCATTGACACCGAACGGACCGGATGGTCCGACAACGCGAACAGGAGAGCGCCCGATATGAGTACTATTCCCCGTTCTGACGAGCTCTTGCGATGGGGTCGCCCTGGCAATGGGGCATTTCTCGCGAACTCTTCCGATGGTTCCCATTCCGAACGATGAGCACGCCAACAGCGTCATTGACATGGAACGGACCGGATGGTCCGACAGAAACACGAGAGCGCCCGATATGAGTACCGTCCCTCGTTTTCGCGAACTCTTGCGGTGGGTCCGTCCTGGCGAGCTCTTGCGGCAGGTCGAATTTCCAGCGAGCAGCGTGCCAATGCGTTCGTTGACATCGAACGGACCGGGTGGTCCGAGAACGCAAGTACGAAAGCGCCCGATGAGTACCGCCCACCCTTCTCACGCGCCCTTGCACGTGGTCGAGTGTGCTCATTTGCGCATCGTCCGCGACCGCGCGGGTGGAACGACGTGCCTTTTGTGCGGCAACGTGTTCGTCAGGCCTCTCGGCGCTCCGCGGCCCAGGCGGGCGCCCGATTTCTTGCTTGAAATATCGGACGACGAGCCCTCTTATTGAGCAGACAGTACTGCGGTATTGAGCGGCTTGAAGTTCGCTCCTGCGGGATATCCGTAACTTACCCAGCGGGTGAAATTTGGACTCGTCTCGTCGGTGGGAACTCCGCCGCGATCGAAGGGAGATGTGACGTCGTTACCCCACCCCCATATCGTGACTCCGACGAGGGGAGTCGGCGGTGGATTACCCGTCGCGCCTGCCAGGGCCGCGGAGATCGTGTGCACTCCATTGTTGCAATTGCCGACTCCCTGGAAGTCACCCGTCGACAGATCCACCCGCGTCATTTCGTACGTCCCACTCGCGCCGACCGCTTGCCACCCACTGAGGACGCCGGCGCAGTCGAGTGTCACGTCGGGCATTTCCAATGTTTGCGGGTCTCGAACGCGCACGACGACGAGGTTCGTCTCGGGATACGTAGGGTCCGTGAAGAACGTGTAGTGCGGGAGGTATTGGGCCGGGGGAACCACGTTCATGAACTCCGGATCGCCGAACCCGCCCAGAGTCCCGTCCTGGGTGGCGAGGGGATTGCCCTCGTCCGGACAGACGTACTCGGGCACATTATTGATAACAGCCTGCACCGCGGCCGTTCCGCAGCCGCCGGTCATGTAAGCGGCGAGGTAAAATGGGTGGTTCGCGTCCTGGCTGCGGACGACGAACGGACCCGTCTCGTCAAATTCAATCCACTGCTGCGAACCGATTGCGGCAGGCGCGCCGAGCTGAGGGGGGTCGTAGGTGAGCTCGGTGCCGTCGACCACGCCGACGATGCGCCACGGGACGACCTCCTCGGTCGAGCCTCGATTGCGGTATCGAACCGCGACGTATTCGTTTCCGAGAGCTCGCACGGGGGGGAGCATCTGCTCGGCCGTATCGGCACGGACGGTCGTCAGCGGGATGTCCATGAGGGTCGAGCCGCCGATGACGGCAACCGGCTTGTCCGCCTGCACGGCTGTGCCCGTCAGCTCGTAGGTCTGGGTGAACTGGAGGTATTGCCCTTGGTTCAGCGAGTAGGTGATCGGGGTAGTCGCCGTCGTTCCCGCGAGTCCCCCGCCCGCGGTGACGTCGGCCGTCGGCTTGAGCGTGACGTTCGTCGCATCCTGACTGGCGACAATCACGGTCGTCGGCCCGGCCCGCGAGTCGGCAAATAGAATCGGCGCCTCATAGGCGTCCGCCACAACGTAGTTCGTATCCCACGCGTTCGTGGGGACAAGAAGTGTCGACCCGGTGACCCGCGCATGTCCCCCGCCGTAAGGAAGCATCTGGTAAGCCACGATCGGCACGTTCGATTCGATGTGGAACGCGGTGCCCGTGCCGGTGCCGTGCAGCGCGGCATCGCCGACGATCGCGGGCGTCACGCCCGGTGGACAATCGGCGAGAAGCGCCGGATCGTCCGGACTGGGGTTCGGGTCGCCCGCATGACTCGGATCGCGCGAAAGAAATAAGATAGCGATCTGGTTCGTCGGCAAGCCCGTCTCGGCATTGAATGGTCCATACACAATGCCCGTTCCCGTCCCCGTCGGTATGCGTGCGAACTGATCAATCGGAAGGACTTCGCTTCCGAGGGAGACCTGCAGCCTCGCGGGCTCGCCCGTCTTCCACTGGTTGACGACGAAGACCGCGTAGCAGACGCCCGTCGCATCGGGCGTCGTATCCATTTCGACGGCGTAAAAATCGCATCCGTTGGACGTGTCGTTCCCGAGCGAATCGACGCACGGATTCACGCACGTCGCGCCCGCGTCTCGCGCTTCACACTGTTCGAGCAAGCCGCACGCGGCGATGGGCTGCCCGCACATGTAGATGTGCCCCGGATCGCCAGGGTCGCAGTACGTCTCGTTCGAGCACTCCGCCGGCGCGTCGGCCGGTGCATCCACGGCGGGCATCGATGCGTCGATGGTGGGCATCGATACGTCCACGACGGGCAAGGCGTCCACGACGTGCGAGGCGTCCGCGGGTGTCGAAGCGTCGACTGGCGTCTCGATGACGTAGTCCGGCACGAGCAGCCCGGTGCGTGCCCCGCAAGCGATGATGGACGCGATGCCGGTGAGAAGGAAGGCGACGGCCTGGGTCAAGCGAAGGCGCACGGGGCACATGCTAGCAATTCGCGCGGCTGCGGCATCTCGCGTCGCGCCGACCGTACCGGCGTACCCGAAAGTTGCGCTGAACATCTCCACGGCCGTGCGGCCTTGTCGCGCCCGCCGCCCAGCGCCGGTGGGCCGCGGCACGGGTCGGTGCCCAGGGCCAACGGCCTCGACGATCGGGCCGGCGGCGCGGAAGCCTTACGCCATCGTAGAGCGGCATCGTAGAGCGGCGATGGGCGGGGTATCGTTCAATCTTGCCGTCGGCTTGCCGTCGGCTTGCGGTCCGCTTGCCGTCGGCTTGGCAGAGGCCAGCGTGGCCCCGACTCGCCCCGACCCGAGCTCCACCGTCGCTCCGCGTTTGTGCGGAGAAGCTGAAAAACTCGCGCACGCGGCCGCAAGCTGCGAGGGAGGCTCAGAGTGCGCTCGGACCGAGCGGAGGTTCGCTCGCGGCGAGGTTACACTGGTGATAGACGCGCACTTCGTCAGGACGAAGCGAACCTACGACGCTGTGCCAAACCCCACGGTTGTTGAAGATGACCAAGTCGCCGCGACGCCACGGATGCGCGTAGACTTTGGACGGAGCGATGGCCGGTCGCATCAGGGCGTAGAGAATGCGCCGGCACTCGGCGAGATCGCCGCAGGGTACCCCGTCGGTGATGAGCTCTTCGACGCAACAAGCATGCACCTGAAGCGCAGGTTCTCTTGTCACAGGATTGACCCAGACCAAAGGCAACGTCGTGATCTCGCCAAGCTCGAACAGCGGCAGTTCTTCTCGCGGCAGCTCTCTTCCCTCCGACTCGATCCCAAGCGCATTGGAGCGAGCCCTCGCATGGCGAATCCACACGTACGGGTGCGGCGCGTACCGGGCTTGCGTGCGGAGCGCCCAATTGCGCAGGTCGGGAGACAAGTCACGAAAGGCACGGTATCCCGATACGAACGCCGTCGTGGCGAGTGAGACCGAGAGCGTATCGCCGCTGCCGTCGTCGTATGCAACCGTTTGCGGCCGGTTCTCGGGCACCGCCAGCGCAAGCAACGTGGTGATCTTTGGCGGGTGCAATTTGTAAAGCGCCGCGTCGATGTGCCAGCGATAAAAGCGGGTCCACCCCCCGGCCTCTTCCGCGGCGGTCAATGGCACACGATGAAATGAGCGGTGCGAAGGGTGACGCAGTTCGACTTCGGCGAGGCCCTCGTGATCGACCACCCGTCCATTGCCGATCAGCTGCACCTGCGGAACGTCTGGAATCGACACCAAGTCTTGCACCAGGACGCTCTGGCGCAAAACGTCTTTGCGGTGACCGTGTCCGTAGGTCTCGGCCGTTCGATCGAAGCGGCGCGTCAGGGCGAACTGGTCCTTGGGGGAAAGCCCGCCCTGATCGCGCACCACGACCACGTGGTGCGTCAGCACGGCGCGCTGCAGCGCAGCAAACTCGACCTCGGATAGGTGCGCGATTTCCTTCTCGCGAAGGATGACTTCGGCGCCAAAATCGACCCGCGATGGGGGCTGGTTCACGAACGGACGAATCTCGACGCAACGAATCGTGGCGGCCGCGCCGTGATCGTGAGATGGATGCTCGGGCTGGGGATCGGAACCCACTTCCGGAGACGATGGCCGGGCCCAGTTTCGTCATCATTTCGAGGGCGAGAACATCGGGAGTCGCGGCGACGCCAAAAGCTAGGGGGGCGAAGTCAGCCGCTGACGGGTTTACGAGCTGTGACTTCGATTTCAATCCGCATTCGGGAATCGGCGAGACCGGCCGAGATCATCGTGGCCGCAGGGCGGACTTCAGCGAAGGCCTTGCGCAAGGCCGGCCAGCATTCCTGAAACTCTGCGGCCTTTGGGACGATGTAGCGAACCCGTACGATGTCCTTGATGCTCGAGCCCGCGCGGCGGAGTGCGCATTCGATGTTGTCGAGGCACTTTTCCGTCTGCTCGACGATGCCTTCGGGGATCGACATCGTCTCATAGTCGAAACCCGTCGTTCCCGACACGAAGACCCAGTCGCCGTCCACGACGGCACGAGAGTAGGCGATGTCGTTTTCGAAAGTCGAACCGGAGCTGATGAGTTGTCGCGTCATTTGGCTCATCCTACGGCGGATCGGTCCAAGCTTTGCGGTGGCGCGGCCCATTGCCCAACGTTGGCCGCCCTGCGCGCGACCTCAATCCGGGCTTGGTTTCCGTCGTTAGCTTGGTCCCGGGCGATCCGATTCACCTCGCGATCGAAGTGGACTCACTGGGTTAATGCCCGCCTGCACCGCCCCCGCCTGCCCCTCCACCGGCCCCGCCCCCTGTTCCGCTTCCCCCTGTTCCGCTTCCGCCAGGCGTGCTTCCGCCCGTGCCGCCGCTTCCCCCTGTTCCGCTTCCCCCTGTTCCGCTTCCGCCAGGCGTGCTTCCGCCAGGCGTGCTTCCGCCCGTGCCGCCGCTTCCCCCTGTTCCGCTTCCCCCTGTTCCGCTTCCCCCTGTTCCGCTTCCGCCAGGCGTGCTTCCGCCAGCGCCGCCGGTGCCCCCTGTTCCGCTTCCGCCAGGCGTGCTTCCGCCCGCGCCGCCGCTTCCCCCTGTTCCGCTTCCGCCAGGCGTGCTTCCGCCCGTGCCGCCGCTTCCCCCTGTTCCGCTTCCGCCAGGCGTACTGCCCCCTGTTCCGCTTCCGCCAGGCGTACTGCCCCCTGTTCCGCTTCCGCCAGGCGTACTGCCCCCTGTTCCGCTTCCGCCAGGCGTGCTTCCGCCAGCGCCGCCGGGCGTACTGCCCCCTGTTCCGCTTCCGCCTGTTCCACCAGGCGTGCTTCCCCCCGGGGCGCCCGCGCCTCCCGCCCCTCCGCCGCTTTGAGCGAGCAGGCCCGGAGCGCGAGCGGCCGGCGGCGCGGCGCAACCACAGACCCCGAACGCAGCCGTGCAACCGATGACCAACGCCAGCGAAGTGATCTTCCTCATGGCAAGTCTTCCTTTTCTGGGTATGTGCGAGAAGCACATCGCGCGCTTACGAGCCTCGTCGTGCGCACGCAGCCCCGCAACCACGAGGTTCATCCGCTGGGGCTACACGCTTCGACCGTGCAAACGACCGATGCAAACAGGATTTTCCATTGAGCGGGCCATGGTTTCAGCTCTCGCCATCCCCGCGTCTTGACGTCGCATCGATCATGCCAGCGCTTTCTCGGTCACGCGCAGCCGTTTTCTGGCGGCGGCCGGTTCGAGGGGTGTGCGCGAGCGCGTGGCGGGACGCCATTGCGCGTGTGGCGGAGCCACTTGCCTCTGCAGTCGTCGGCTTCACACGGAAGCGCCGCACAGGTTCGACTTCAACACATCACGTCACGTCGAATGGAACACGGACTGACGGGGACACCGCCGCTGCGCCAACACGCGTAAAACAGAAAAGTCGGCTAGGGACCCCGGCGGTCGCACCCAAGTCCTTGCCATGGGGCGGTGCCGCGCCGCCGACGTCGTGCATGCGTTCGCGATCACTGCGCCAACACGCGTAAAACAGAAAGTCGGCGGTCGCACCCAAGTCCTTGCCGGACATCCCGGCGATCAGCACCCTCGCCTCGTATGGCCAAACCCTTCTCGCGGCAGCGGGCGTGCCGTCGGCGACCATCGCGTCGCAAATTTTCTCCGGGCAGGTCATCGCGCCCGCGCTCGCCTGATTTCGGCGAGAGGAACTCGCCTGATTTCGGCGAGAGGAAAGTGAACGAAGAAGACGGAAAAACGTACCTGCCCGCGATGGCCGCCATGCTGGACGAACGGCAGTCAGAAAGAGAATAACCCGGCGCATCCGGCGAATGAGGTTCTGATCGGCCCCCTCCGGATGAACTCATACATCCCTGGTCGGCCCCCTCCGATGAACTCATACATGCCTGAGCGACACCACATCGAGCGGTCGGCCAAAACGACACGTCCGCCAGATCGTCGTCGTTGCATTGTCGTGCGAGGCGAAGTGGATGGGCCCGTCGGGCATCATCCGAATGCGCTCGAATGACTCAATCTGACGAGTCGAAACGTTGGCCAGGAGGACCGGTTTGATCGAATCAACGGTGCGATTTCGACCTGAGTCGTCGTGGGCGGCTGAGGTCTAGGGGCCTACGCAGGCCCGAGGATTGCACCCGCGTAGGCTCGAGAGGAACGCTTCGCATGCGCAACAACATTCGACGGACTTCGTCCTCCACCGTTTCGGCGGCTGCCACGTGGGCGACGGCCACCCTCGCCATCTTTGCGATCGGCTCGATCGGCTGCACGACGCCGACCACGGAGACGAACGTCTGGAAGAACCAAAGCTACACGGGTGGGCCGATGAAAGAGATTGCCGTGTTTGCGTTCCGATTGAACGAAACCGACCGCCGGACGCTCGAAGATCAGTTCGCTTCCGCCCTGCGGGGTTACGGCGTTCACGCGACGCCATCCTACGCGATCTTCCCTGAAGAGCTGCCGGACCCGGCCTCGGTTCGCGGAACGCTGCAGGGTTCGGGTTACGACGGAGCCCTCGTCTCGACGCTCAGGGGCGTTTCCGAGCAGGTGATGGTCACGCCGGACGCCGACTGGCCGGGCGGCTTCACGAGCGCGTATACGGGGCCCGGAGGTCCGGTGTACGGCCAGACCGATCAGTACGTGAAGTTCGAGACCTCCATGTGGAGTCCGAGCAGCGGCAAGATGGTTTGGTCGACCGTCACGGAAACCGAAAATCCGATGTCCAAACATGATTTCGAATCGAGCCTCACGAGGACGGTCGTGCCTTCACTCGCCAAGGAAGGACTCATCCCCCCGAAGAGTCCCGGCCGACAGTCCGTATCCGTCGCCCGGTGATCGGGACAGTGGAAGTACGCCGCTCCTCCTCCCCCTTTCTTCGCCGCGCGTCTGTGCTCTTCGGCGCCCGTCCCTTCGGAGCCGTACGATGGCGAGGTGTCGCGCCGCGTTTCTTGCGCGCGGCTGCTGGGCGCTTGGAGGCTCGCCTGCGGGTCGCGGCGGATCGCGCCTGCTTCGACAGGGCATCATGCGACCCAGCCTCTTTCCCCTCTCGTTTCAGAGCGTCGCGCGACGATCGGGCTCGCTTTGCGGAGGAAGTCCGGCGGGCCGGAACGCCGTGACCGCGTTCGGTGTCGCGCTCTGCCTTCTTGCGCGTCTCGTCAGAGGCGGCGCCCACCTTTGGCGGCGGTAGGTCCACCCCGGCACGCCTTGCCTTCGACAAGCCAATCGCGATCGCTTGTTTCGGCGATCGTGCACCGTGCTTGCCTTCGCGCACGTGGTGGATCTCTTCTCGGACGAATTCTCCAGCTTGGGTCGAAGGCGCCTTGCCCTCGGCCTTGGCACGCTCGGATCGCTTTTTCACTGCTTTCTCCGGCATGGGTCCTCCTCGGGAGCGCAACCGCGCCCGCAGTCCAGCGAAAGCACGATTCGCGCCGCCAGGGCCATGGATGGTGGCTCTGCACGCGCGACGGGTTGTACGAGAGAAGCGACGGACCTCTCATTGCGTGACGACCCAATACGCATTGGCTGCAGCCCGGTGCCGTATCATCGAGTCACTCGTGCGACGGATGCCGTTTGATTCGCAACGCTCGTCAAGAGTGCATCCATGAAGCAAGAGCGCAAGCTCCCCGTACATCGCGTAAACTCAAGGTCCGATCACCGATTTGGAGGGATCTCGAAGATTCGCGGCAAAGGCCGAAAGATTGCCGCGGTTTTCGTGGCACGTTAACTTACGAAGTTGGAGGGAATTCGAGGTGCCGCGACTCATCGCCAAAGGGCCCGACGGCCAGATCGTTCTTGCCGTCGACCTCGATGAGCACCACGCATTGCTTTTGGGTCGCGCACCCGATGCCCGAAACCTCAACCCGTCGCCGGACACGAGCGGTCGCCCGATCCAGGCCATGACGGTCGAGCGCCCGACGGTCTCGGCGAACCATGCCGTCGTTTGGTGCGACGTCGACACATGTTCTGTTTACGACGCCGGAAGCCGAAATGGCACTTGGTTGCTGCTCCCCAAGTGCCAGACGGTTCGGGTTCAGGGGCAGGAGATTTTTCTTCAACTGGCCCAGCGGGTCGCCGGCGTTGCGTTGCGCGATGAACCGCCGCCACCCACGTGGTCCACCGGCCGTGAGTATGCCGCGGCCGTGGCCCGCTCGATTGAAGGCTGGCTTCACGCCCACGGCGTCGAGGCTCGGGCCTCGGTCGCCACCGAGCCGATCGAGGACGGCGGCGGACAACCATCTCGCATTCCTCTGGCGACAGGCGAGCTACTCGACATCATGCCTCTCGGCACGACCACGGCCCAGTGGTCACTCTTGCTCGAGCAGTTGTGGCGTTGGACCGCCCGGCAAAACTCCGTTTACGAAACCGAGGAGCAAACTCGGCGGGAAGGGATGATTTTGGCGTCCGCCGCGATCCGCGCCGCCCACGCCGAGGTGGTCGACGCAGCCAAGAGAGGAACGACAAGCTTGCTTCTGACCGGGGCATCGGGAGCCGGCAAGGAAATGCTCGCCGAGGTATTCCATCGGCACTCCGGTCGCACTGGGCCCTTTGTGCCGGTCAACTGCGCGATGTTCAGCAAGGATCTCCTTCGGTCGGAGCTCTTCGGCGCCGAAGCCGGAGCCTTTACGGGGGCCACTCACCGCATCCTCGGGGCCGTCGAGCGCGCCCAAGGCGGCACGCTCTTTTTGGACGAAGTCGGGGAAATTCCAATCGATGTCCAGCCGATGTTGCTCCGATTCCTGGATCGAAGAGAATTCGAGCGCCTGGGCCAATATGGCCGCGTCCAACGTGCCGACGTCCGCGTCGTCGCCGCCACGAACCGAGATTTGCGCGAAGCGACGCGAACCGGCGGGTTCCGGGCCGACCTTTGGTACAGGCTCTCGGTGTACGAGGTCGAAGTGCCCCCGCTCCGGGCGCGCTGGGAAGACGTCAACGCCTACCTCGAGACGGTGCGATTGGACGACGGGCGGTGCATCCGCGAGGCCCTGACGCCGGAAGCATCGGAGCTTTTGCGCAGCCATTCGTGGGACGGCAACTTTCGGGAGCTGAGGAGTTTCGCCGAGCGGCTGTCGACGAGGACCCGGGGGGAGCCGATCGACGTCGCGACTTGCCGCCACTCGCTCGAGCGGAGCTCACTCGCCGGAACGGTGCCGCCGCCCAGTCCGGCCGGCATGGCCGCCGCGGACTGGCCTGCGGTCGTGTCGCGCGCGCTGCAGGCGTTCGTCGAAGACCACGATCGCGAGCCCCGTACCTGGGACGACCAAAAGGAGTGGAACGAGAAGTATCTGAAGCCCCTATTATTTTTTCATTTGAGCGGGGCTGCCACATTTCCTCAGCCCGGCGACGAAGAAGCGCTGCGGTCGTTGGCCGCGAAGTTGGCGACCCGGCTTCGGGCGGACCGCGGGACGGCCGCCAAACAGCTTGAACGCTACTTCGAGCGCTTCCGCGGATAGCGACCGCACACGACGCCTCCGCGTCCAGACAGCACCCGACCGCCCACTCACCGGTTTACGGCCCGCAGCCGCGCACGCCTCTCCTCGCGTCCGACGGCACCGGGCAGCGCCCCCCGCGCCCTCCCTCCGCGTCGGACAGCGACGGGCCGACTCGCCGGTTTACGGGGGCGGCAACCGCGCGAAGCGGAATGGGATCGCAATCACAATGTCGGCGTGTGTCGGCTTCTTGCGATTTCAGGAAGATACGAGATGGCCCAGCGCGTGCTTGGGGCTGATGTATGCCTCGAACCGCGCGATCTTGCCGGCCCGAGCCCACGTTGAGCAGCCGAACCTGTGGGCCCGCGCCGCGACCCGTCGAATCGGGAGGGGGTGGCGCGCTCCGGTAACCGGAGTCGGACCCGAATGCCTATCGCGCCTCCGTTCGCCACCTCTCGCCCATCGGGACGATTTTTCGTGAGTTCACGTGAGACCCCTTCGCAACACAATGGGAGAAACCATCATGAATGTTCAACGCAAAGTTGTCAGCCAGTCACCCAAATATCTCACGCTGACATCTCCAATGTCAAATTCGGCGGCAACTCGCGCGTGCGCGCCTCGAGCGGCCTGCCCGGATCCAGTTCAAGGAACGCACGTAGCTCAGTCGGGTATCATCCCCGCAGTGGGACTCACCCCAAGCGTCTGCTCTCCCGAGCATGAAATGAAACTTTGCCTCGTGAAGCCGCGGGCGATGCGACTCGGAGAATTCATGCTTTGTCTATCGGTCTCGCGGGACGAAGAATACGTGAGACTTCGAATGGTGGACCGGGAATTCGATCTGGACCTTGGCGCCCGAAACCATAATTTCCTACTTCTCACGCTGGCGCGCCGTCGCCTCGCCGACGCCGAGGAGTCTTTGCCTCCGACGACCTGCGGCTGGACTGACATCGAGGAGCTGGCGCATGACCCCAGCATGGGGCCGCCCAAGCTGAACATCGACATATGCAGGATTCGCAAGCAATTTTTATCGCGAGGCATCCTCGATGGCTTCAATATCATCGAAAGACGCGTCAGCAGTCAGCAAATTCGGATAGGCGCGGACCGCATTTCGATAGTCACATTGTAGTCCGTCGGCCCATTTTCTAACGCCGCGGCCGCGGCCGGCCCGATGCCGCCGCCCGCCAACCTTTGCTGTTTCTCTCGGGTAACGCTCTCGTTGCCACCGTGCAACGCGGCTCTCGGCCTCGGCTCACGCCCAGGACTTACACTCACCCCGGACGCTCAGCAGGCCATCCCGGCTGGTGCGAACCCCATCGGCGGTTCTGAGGGCGGGCCGAACCGGCATCAGGTGCTCGTTCGTTACGGCGTCGTGATCGACGTCGCCAAACCGCTTGCCCGGGCCGACCCAATTCGCCCGTTCGCGGCGGGCCACGGGGGGGGAAGTCGCCGACGACAATTTCCTGCGCGTTTGAACGCGTGGCGCACTCCTGCCGAACTGTCAAACGGAGAACGATCGATGAATACCTCTCGTAGCTTCAGTTTCGCGCGGGATGGGCGCAGCGTGCGCCGTCCGTGTAAACTAGACGTTATGGTAGGTTCGGGCGATGAGTGGCCCCACGATGAGGATGCGCGGAGCCATCACTCTGTCACCCGTACGATCGAGACGGAACAAGTCGATCACGGCCGGAGCGCGCACAGCGAGCCCCTCGACGAGGCGACTCCGCCAGGGTTATCGCTCGATTGCGACAAGTTCGTCGAAAGGGGGGTGCTCGGTCACGGGGGATCCGGGGTCGTCATTCGCGCCTTTGACAAGACGCTCCTGCGCGACGTGGCCATCAAAATTCTCAATCCTGACTTTTCGCCGGACAGCGACGAGCTCACGCGATTCGCCGAGGAGGCGCGGATCGCTGGGCAACTCGAACACCCCAACATCGTGCCGGTGTACGAGTTCGGCCTGGATCGATGCTTCCGCCGTTTCTTGTGCATGAAATTGGTCGAGGGCGAAACGTTGGAAGCCGCGCTGAAGGGCGCCGGGGAAGAACGACTGTGCCCGGAGCGCTTGGCCAATTTTTTGCAAGTCCTCGTCAAGATGTGCGATGCGGTGAGCTTCGCTCATAGCCGCGGCGTCATCCATCGGGACCTGAAACCGACGAACGTGATGATCAGCGACTTCGGTCAAGTCTACGTTCTAGACTGGGGGATTGCCATTCTGCTCACCCGATCGTCTCAGCACGTGGGTCAGCGGGTGCGCCTCGGCACGGAGGGGCAAGGCGCGACGCGGCGTGGGCCGGAGCCGCTGCTCGGGACCACGTGCTACATGGCGCCCGAGCAGCTGCAGGGACGCGCCGACATGTTGGACGAGCGGACCGACGTGTTTGCCCTCGGCGGTACCTTATACCAAATTCTGACGGGACGGCCGCCACTCGACCGGCGACTCATCTCTGCACTGCGAGGGCGCAGCGGCGACCTGCCAACGATTACGCCCCCCGATCAGGTCCTCGAACGCGGAGCCCTCCCCAGTGAGCTCTGCGCCATCGCCATGCGGGCGCTCGCGTACGAGCCGAGCGAGCGCTACGCCTCCGTTCAGGACTTTCAGAGGGCGATCGAGAACTTCCAGCGCGGCGCCTGGGCCACCCCCCGCGTTACGTTCCCCGCCGGTTCGGTCATCGTCACCGACGGGGAGCCGGGCGATGAGGCGTATGTCGTCCTCGAAGGACGGTGCGCGGCGTACCGCGTGGACGGCGGCGAGGAGGTCGAGCTTCGGGTGATGGGGCCAGGCGAAGTGTTCGGCGAGACGGCGGTGTTCTCGAATCGACCGCGGACCGCGAGTGTGAAAGCCGTTACGGACGTCGTGCTGCTGTCCGTGACACGCGAGACCCTTTCGAACGCCGTCGGCCTGCATTCGTGGATGGGGGCATTCGTCCGGGCTCTCGCCGATCGCTTCCGCGAAACCGACGCGCGACTGCGCGTGCTCGAATCGCGCAACGCCGGTTCGGCCCGAGGTTGATCGTCCGCGCAAGGCGTTGCGGCCCATGGGTTTTGTCGAGTGACAAGCTTGCTCGCGTGTCCGATGCTTCCGTCCCATCGGAAGACAAGCTCAATAAATTGATTTCATTGTGCTTTTGTTCGCGGAGGCGTCCAGTCCCCTTGCGTTCGGGCGTTTGGGTGGGCTAAAAGCGCACTCATCCCTCGTTAGGGGGAGTAGCCCCATGGACCGCTCCGGACTGTGCGTCGAGTGCGGCTCCGTTTTGCAGCCGGAAGCAAGATTCTGCGCGGCATGCGGCTACGCGGTCGAGCCGGGAGCGGTCGGCATCCAGCGGCGGCAGCTCACGCTTCTCTTTTGCGACGTGGTGGGCTCTACGACGCTGAGCGAGAGGCTCGATCCCGAGGACTTTCGGGACCTTCTCGCCAGCTACCAGCGTGTTTGCAGAGACGCCGTCGGCCGCTACGAAGGCCATATTTCGCAGTTCCTCGGCGACGGGGTGATGTCCTACTTCGGATATCCCATCGCGCACGAAGACGACGCGGTCCGCGCCATTCGTGCAGCCCTTCGGATCCTCGAGGGCATCAAACTCGTCAATGACGGCATCGGACGGCGCCTCGACGCGGAGATCCACCTGCGCGCGGGATTGCACACCGGCATGGCCGTCGTTGGCGAAATCGGGCCCGGCGGAACCCACGATCGATTGGCGGTGGGCGAGACCGTCGGCCTCGCAGCGCGCATCGAGTCGGTCGCGGACGCGGACACGGTGGTCGTTTCTTCATCCACGGCGAAGCTCGTCGAGGGGTACTTCGAGCTCGAAGCTCTCGGAGAGCGCAAGCTCAAGGGGTTCACCCAGGGGCTCGACCTCTTTCGGGTGGTGAGGCCAACGGGAGCACGCACCAAGTTCGAAGCGGCGGCGCGCGGCGGGCTGACACCTCATGTCGGGCGCAAAGAAGAATCGGCCGAAATGGCCGAAACGTGGCGGCAGGTCTGCGAGGGGGCGGCCCGCGTCGTCTTCGTTCGCGGAGAGGCTGGAATCGGAAAGTCGCGCATCGTTCACCATTTCCGGCAAACCATGGTCGACGCCGCCGCGCGCGTACTCGACGGTTTGTGCTCGCCCCTCGCGCAGGCGACCGCTTTCGCCCCCATCATCGAGATCATCGAGCGACTGCTCGTCGAGCGAAGTGGGGGGGACACGACGCCCGAGGGCCGATTGGAAGCGCTTCGAAGCCTGCTCGGAGAGCACTCGCGCCTCGCGCCCGATGCCCTCCCGCTGCTTGCCGCGCTCCTCTCCGTGCCGGGGGCGGACGACGAACCGATTCGGGAGCTTTCGCCGATTCGCAGACGCACACGGACGCTCGAGGTCTTGCGCGATTGGACGGTATCGTCGGCCGAGCGCGTGCCGCTCGCGCTGCTTTTCGAAGACGCGCACTGGGCCGACCCCTCGACGCTCGAACTCTTGGACCTCATGGCCTCCGAAGGCGAAGGTGCGGGAAGGCGACGCCTTCTCTGCGTGACGGCCCGTCCCGAGTTCGTACCTCGTTGGTCAGGTCCCCATGTTCATACGATCGAGCTGGCTCGTCTGAACGACGGAGAAATCGAAGCCATCGCGACCCACGTGTCGAGCGACCGTGCGCTCCCGCCGCTCGTGCTGCGTCGAATCGCCGAGCGGAGCGAAGGCGTGCCGCTCTTCGTCGAGGAAGTCACCAAGGCCGTGTTGGAATCGGGGGCCTTGCGACTCCAAGGCAATCGCTATGAACTGCGGGGGCCCCTCGACGAGCAAGCCATCCCGTCGACCGTTCACGAGTCGCTCTTGGCTCGCTTCGATCGGTTGGGAGAGAGCCGAAGTGTGGCGCAGCTCGGGGCGGCCATCGGCCGCGAATTCAGCTATGCGCTCGTCCACGCCGTGGCGGGCTTGTCCGATGACGTGCTTGGAGAGCACCTCGATCGGCTCTGTCGGAGCGAGCTGGCCTTCGCGCACGGACGACCGCCACACGCGGCTTACAGCTTCAAACACGCGCTCATCCAGGATGCCATCTATGGAACGCTCATCAAACGCGAGCGCGCGCGTGTCCACGAACGGATCTTTCTGGCGCTTCAGTCGAATTTCCCAGAAGTCATTGCGGCCCGACCGGAAATGGCGGCCTACCACGCCGAGAGCGCCGGACGGCGCGATGCCGCCGTCCCCCTCCTCCGCGATGCGGGGCTCAGCGCCCTCGGCCGCACGGCGATGGCCGAGGCGGTGAAGCACCTCGGCCACGCGATCGAGATCGTCGGCTCCCTCGAAGAACCCGAACGGACGGCCCTCGAGATGGACCTCCAGGCTGCCATCGGAGTCGGATACATGTCGACTCTCGGTTGGGCTGCTCCCGAAGTCGAGCGTTCGAGCGCCCGGCTTCGCGACCTTGCGCTATCGCGCGGCGACCCGGCGAAGCTCTTTCAAGCGGTGTGGGGCCTTTGGTCCGTCCACTTTTTGCGCGGAGAGCTCGCCCCTGCGCTCGAGGCCGCAGAGCAGGTGCTGCACATGGCGCTCATGACGAGCGATCCGACCCTGCATCTCGCCGGCCATGGGGTGGTCGGCTACACGCACATCTACCGTGGAGACTACGTCGACGCGCTCATGCACGCTGAGGCGGGACTCGCGCTTTTCGAATTCGATCAAGAGAAGCGACTTGCTTCTATGCTCCAGATTTCCCCATCGGTCTCCATGTGGAACTACGCCAGTCTCGCGCACTGGATGATGGGGTTTCCCGAGCGGGCCGCGGCGCTCTTGCCGAGCGCGCGATCCCTCGCGGAAGAGCTCCGGCATGCTCCGTCGCGAGCCTACGGCCATTGCGCGCAGTTTCGCGTCCTCAGGTGGCTCGATCGGACGGACGAGGTGAGACAAAATGCGGTCATCGCTCGTTCGCTCGCCGCAGCCGAGGGATTCGAGCTCTGGGTGCCGATGGCCGATATCTACATTGCGTGGGCCGATGCGCGGCTCGGCGGGGATCCTGCCGCAGCGTGCGACACGATTCGCTCGTCCATCGCCGTGATGCAAGCCGCCGGCAATACCCTTTTCGCGGTCGAGGACGGCACCCTACTCGCCGAAGCCCTTCTCCTCGCGGGAAGGCCTGCCGAGGTGTTCGACGTCGTCCAGGCCACATTCGACATCAGCAGGAAGGGCGGCCAGCGGCATTGCGAGCCGGAGCTTCACAGGCTCCGGGGACAGGCCGCCGCGGCTCTCGGCGATGCGAATGGGGCCGAGAGGTCGTTCCGCGAAGGGATCGAAAGCGCCCGCGCCATGGGGACGAAGTCGCTCGAGCTCCGCTCGGCGATGGACCTCTTTCGAGCCGTCGGAGGTGCCGAGGGAGAAAAGGCCCTGCGGGGCGTCCTCGATGGATTCCCCGAGGGACACGCCGCGCGAGAATTCAAACTGGCACTCTCCCTCCTCGGCGAGCCCGAGAGGCATCACGACCTCCACGCGCCCCCGCCTGGATGAGAGGCAATCGACGAGCGGGCCGAGGGACGAGGGACGAGCGGGCCGAGCGTGGAAGATTGCGCGGATCCTGGAGCAGGCCTGCTGCAAACCCGTTCAGTCGCTGCAACCGGCCCCGATCCGGCAAGGGGTCACTTCCGTGCGTCCGGCAATCATCGGAGGAAAATAATGATGGGTTCTGCCCCCTCGCACATTCGAGTGTACGCGGGGCGATCGCCGTTGACCGCGTCGAGCAAACGTAGATAGTGGAAGTCATTCTTGACGGTAGTGGACCGCGAATGTCTCCAAGCGATCGAGTCTCGGAGGCCCCTTGGGGCGGAGCAGCCAAGGGGCTCGTCGGCCAAGCGGCAGCCGTCCTCGCCCGCGAGATCGCCCGGTTTCCCGTGACGTCGCCTGGTGCGGGCGCGGTCGCGCCGAACGAGGCTGCGCACGCACGGGCGTCGCCGAGCGTCGACGCCCGGCGGCATTCGATGTCCGAAAGCAGCAACTCGGATGCGCAGCTCGGTCGAGTGCGGCTCGAGTCGCGTGACGCAATGGATACGGTTGTCGGCGCTTTGAGTCCGAATGGGCCGAGAGACCAGCAGTTCCCACTCGTCCGATGTCTCGGCCCCGTGAGGGCCGGCCAAGAGGGGCGCGCGGCGATCCGCGTCGCGAACGACGAAGAGACACCGTCGCGCCTGACGCTCTACTGCACCAACTTGGCGGGCGACAGCGGGTACGACATTGCCTCGCTCCGCATCGTCTGCTCGCCGCGGATCGCGACGATTCGTGCAAAGAGCGAAGCATTGTTCTCCGTCGTCATTGCCGTCCCCGAGCAAACGCCACCGGGGAACTACTGCGGACTGATTCAAGCGACAGGGGCGCTATACGTAAAAGCCGTCCTGTCGGTCCAGGTGATCTGACGGTTCGTGCGGAGCAACAACAGACCCGAGGAAAACGATGCACGCGGATCTCGCCAACGTCGGATGGACCGAAGAGCAGTGGAACCGCATCAACGCCGCTGTCGCGGAGGAGGCCCAGAAGGCGCGCATCGCGGCCCGGGTTCTGCCCACTTGTGGTCCGGAACACCCGAGTACACTCGCCGTGCCCAATTTCACACTCGGCAAAGGACCCAACCGGGAGACCCCGCTCCCGGGTGATGCCTTGGCACGGGACGGCGTCGAGCCGCGCGACCGCCTCGAGGTCGACAGTTACCCAACGCTCTACCTGACCCGCATTGCCGTCAATATCTTCCTTCATTCGCACGAAGTGGCCGACCCGGAAATCAAAGCCGCACTCGTGATGTTCAGGCGAGCCGCCAACTACATTGCGCGGATCGAGGACGTGATCGTGTTCCATGGCCGTCCGGGAACCGACCAGCTGCCGGCTGGGCCGACGTTGCTCGGGGCCATCCCTCACGTCTTCACGGTCAAGGGTCGCGGGCCCGTGGCCGGCATCTTCTACCCTCTCCCGGACTCGCCCCAAGACGACGTTCCCGGTCGGATTCGGATCCCAGCCCCCAAATCGGGCCCCGAGCAAGGCCAGCATCTGGTCAGTACGATCGTCAAAGCCATCGACGCGCTCGAACAAAGGGCGCAGCTCGGTCCCTATGCCTGCATTCTCAGCCACAAACTCTTCGAGGCGGCATGTACTCCGACGGAAAGCCTCGTCCTTCCCCGCGATCGGATCTTGCCGTTTCTTCAGGGACCTTTGCTCCGGACGAGCACGATCATGGACGGCTGCGGCGTCGTTCTTGCCACGAGCGGGAGCCCCGTGGAGCTCGTCGTCGCCAGCGACATCGAGGTCCGGTACCTGCAGACGACACTCGAGCCGCGATTCGCCTTCCGCGTCTCCGAGCGGGTGGCCCTGCGGATCAAGGAAGACTCGTCGATCGCGATTCTCGCTTCGCCCGAACTGATGGCACAGACGGCCGAGAAGCCCCGCGTGCCGAAGTCGACGGACCCCCCGAGATCGGGGCCACGAAGTGAACGCACGTGAAGCTCAGCCACGAGGGTCTCTCCATGTGGTACGGCACAGGCGACGCGCCAGCCCCACTCGACGAGATCGTCGGGCGCGAGGGTCTCTCGATCGTCGTCGGCGCGTCCCCGGCAAGTCCTGCAAACAGCGTGAACGTTCGCTTCCGCGTCGACGGGGGCCTCGCCTCCGTCGCTCCGGGGCGGGAGCTCCACGTCGATCTCGCCAAGGACTCACAATATTTCATTGTCCCCTTTGGGCCCTGGCCGAGCGGACAGGTGGTCGAGTACGGCCCGGTCTTGACCTGCGCCGGCCGGCAGGTGCCCGCGCCGAGTGAGGCGGATCGGTTCCCGTCCAAGTTTTTCTTGGCGCAGCCGCCGTCGCCTCGCCCGCCCACGACGGGCCCGCAGCGATTGCCTCGTCCCGAGATGATTCCGGAGTTCGACTTCGTGGCCGCCGTAAGCCTCCACGTCGACCAGCCCGTTTTTATCGGCGAGACACCCGAGGGCGTGCGCATCGACTTCTTCGTGCTCGACGGAACCGTCGAGGGCCCCAGGCTAAAAGGAAGGGTCTTGCCCCGATCGGCCGATCACATGTTCGTGCGCCGGGATGGAATCGGCGTACTCGGCATTCGTGCCGTCCTTGCGATGGATGACGGCGCCATGATCGAGGTCGAAGAGAGGGGCCGCATCGAACTCGGGGCCGACGGCTACGAGCGAGCCCTGGCGAAAAATTTGCCACTCCGGAGTCACCTCGTCTGCTGTCCCCGGCTGCTCACCGGTCATTCCAAGTATCTTTGGCTCAATCGGCTGCAATGCGTGGGCCTGGGCGAGACCCGCCTCGACGCGGCGAGCGTCCACTACGATCTCTTTGCCGTACAAGGACGGCAGCACCGAGGGAGCGCGCGAGCACCGTGATGAGCAAGAGCGGAGGCAAGAAGGTCGTCATCCTCGGTGGCGGCGTCGCAGGCATGAGTGCGGCTCACGAGCTCGTCGAACGAGGCTTTCGCGTCGAGGTGTTCGAGCGCAAGGCGATTCCCGGCGGCAAAGCGCGGAGTACCCAAGTGACCGGCCGTGCCCTCCGAGGCTCGGTCGAGCGGGCGCAGACTTCGCCTTCGGCCGACCGTGACCCGCTGAGGCCCCCCTTGCCGGGCGAGCACGGATTCCGATTCTTCCCGGGGTTCTACAAGCACGTCATCGACACCATGGATCGCATTCCCTACGAAGGCGGTTCGGTCTCGCAGAATCTCGTCGCGACCCGCGAGGTGCGGATGGCCCGCTTCGACCGGTCGTCGTTCGTTCTGCCGTCCGAATTTCCACGGTCGACCGGGGATCTGCGGATCGGCCTTTCGACGGTCGTTGCACTCCTTTCGGGACAGACGGGCGTCCCCCCGAACGATGCGCTCTTTTTTGCTGACAAATCATGGCAATTTCTCACCTCGTGCGAAGAACGACGCCTCATCGAATACGAGCGCGTCAACTGGTGGGACTTCATCGAAGCGGACAACCGGTCGGGGGCTTACCAAAAGTATTTTGGCAACGCCTTCACGCGCTCGCTGGTGGCCGCAAAGGCCCAGCGTGCGAGCGCGAAGACCGTTGGCGACATGTTCATGCAGATGCTTTTTGGCGTCCTCCTTCCCGGCGTACCGGCCGACCGCCTGCTCAACGGTCCGACCAACGACGTCTGGATCGACCCATGGCTCGCGTACCTCCGAGCCCGCGGCGTCGACTACCACTTGAACGCCGACGTCGGCGAAATCCGGTTCGAACGGGGCGCCGTACGGAGCGCTCGCGTCACGATCGGCGGGGAGCCCCGCGAGGTCACGGGAGACTTTTTCATCGCCGCGATTCCGGTCGAGCGGATGGCCGCTCTGACGACGCAAAACCTGAGAGAGGGAGATGCTTCACTCGCCAATCTGGAGCTTCTCGCGGAGTACGTCGAGTGGATGAACGGGATCCAGTTCTACCTCACCAAGGATGTGCCCATCGCCCGCGGGCACACGATTTACGTGGATTCTCCGTGGGCGCTCACGTCGGTCTCTCAGCAGCAGTTCTGGCGCCATTTCGACCTCTCGCGTTACGGCGATGGCCGAGTGAAGGGCTTGCTCTCGGTCGACATTTCGGACTGGGACGTGCAAGGTCTCAACGGCAAAGAGGCTCGCCGGTGCACCCGGGAAGAGATCGCGGCCGAAGTTTGGGAGGAGCTCAAGCGAAGCCTGAACGTCGATGGCCAGGAGATCCTCTCCGACGGCCAACTGCATTCCTTTTTTCTCGACCCCGACATCGCGAACGCGGATCCCGCGACCCCCCGCATCGAGACCGACGCCGAGCCCCTTCTGGTTAACTACGTCGATACTTGGCGTCTGCGACCGGAGGCCAGCACGCGAATACCGAACTTCTTTCTGGCCTCGGATTACGTCCGCACATACACGGATCTCGCGACCATGGAGGCCGCCAACGAGGCTGCACGCCGGGCGGTCAACGGGGTCATCTGGGCGTCGGGGGCCGACGTCCCACCATGTGCAATTTGGAATCTCCACGAGCCCGAGGTTTTTCTGCCGCTCCGAGCGCACGACCGGATGCGCTTTCGCCAGGGCCTGCCGTGGAGCGACGGGCCGCTCGGCCTGGTCCGGTCGGTCCTCGGGGCGCAGCCGGACGCATCGGAGGGCGCCTCCGGAGCGGCCGATGTTCAAGCCGCTGCCGCGGCCCGCGCGTCGGGTGACACGGGATTGCCTCAACTACGCATCGTCAGAGACGTACGATGATCCCGCATTCAGCGCCCCCGGCGGCGACGAGCGCGTTCGAGTCGCAGCTCGCCTCTTACCTCGATCTGGTAACTCCGGTCATTCGCGCGGCCGTCCCCGACCGACAGCCCAAGCGTCACCTCTACGATCTCGTCAGTCACCAGCTCGCGCGCAAAGGCAAGGGCCTCCGACCCGCGCTTTGCATCGCAACCTGCCGCGCGTTCGACGGGGATGCGGCGCGAGCCGTGCCATCTGCGGCTGCCGTCGAGCTTCTGCATAACGCCTTTCTCGTGCACGACGACATCGAGGACAGCAGCGAGTACCGGCGCGATGGTCCGACGCTCCACCGGCAGTGCGGCTTGCCGCTCGCCGTCAATGCAGGCGATGCCATGAATGCCATGAGTCTTCGCGTACTAAAGCAAAACTTCGCCCTGCTCGGTCCAGCGCTCGCCGCGCGGCTATTCGACGAATTCGACCATATGAGCCAGGAGACCATCGAGGGACAGGCGATGGAACTAGGCTGGATCCAGGACAACGATTGCGACACGACGGAGGAGGACTACCTCCTCATGGTCCTCAAAAAAACGTGCTGGTATAGCTTCATCCACCCCTGCCGCATGGGCGCGCTCATTGCGGAGAAGGACGGCGGCCATCTCGATTCCTTCAATCGCTTCGGCTATTATTTGGGCGCTGCATTCCAGATTCAGGACGACATCCTCAATCTGGTGGGCGAGCGACGCACGTACGGCAAAGAGATAGGCGGCGACCTCTACGAGGGAAAGCGGACTTTGATTTTGACGCATCTCTTCAGGCAATCGAGTCCACCTGACCGACAGCGCCTGCAGGCGTTCTTGGCCAAGCCGCGCGCGCAGCGCCTGCCCCGCGACGTGGCCTGGGTGGTCGAGCTCATCGGCGCGCACGGGAGCATCGACTTTGCCCGACAGGCCGCCGAGGGCTTCGCCGCGGCCGCCCGGCGAGAGTTCGATGTGGCCTACGGCGGGGCGACAGCCGGACCGGACACGGATTTCGTCCGGGCGCTTCCCGATTTCGCGGTGAGTCGCACGGTTTGACGAATGGCTCGGCGGCGCGCCCGCACGTTCGGGCCACCGTGCGTTCGAAAGGACGTTCAGCTCAATGCACGGGGATTACGGCGTCGCGCGCCCGCGGGACGGCTTCGCGGGGTCGGCGTCGTGCGCGAAGCGCTCAAAAACCCTCAGCACATCCGGCCCCTGGCAGTCGACGAGCTTCGGTTTGGCGAGGCGTCCTCGCGGAAACGCAAAGCGAACGGCGCCGCTCAGGGTGACGTCGATCCGAAGCGCGTCGCGTGGCCATTCAGGGTGCCGCTCGCGCGCAACGAGCAAGGCCGTTCCGGAGGTCGCCAACGAAAGGGATGTCGCATAAGACTGCGATCCGCCGTGGGCGACCAGAGCGCAGAGGGGTCGAAAGTCCTGATTGCGGTCGGTGAGGTGCCGATAGAAGTCGAGCGCGGTGACCCAATCCTTCAGATCGACCCGCGCGGGGTGCCAAACCATCTTTCCCACTCTTAGCGCGTCTCGTTCGGGGCCGCTGGCTGGACAGCCGCTCGTGTCGCCGCCATCGTTCCAGTGGGCTCGGGGTCATCTGAGCCATTCGGCGGCCGGGATCGTTCCCGCTCGGTCCCCGCGGGATTGGCCAAGGGGACGTTGCCCACGTAAGCGGCCGTGCAGCTCGAGCCGGGCCGAACCCGGGCTGGAGTCTCGGGCGCGGCTTCGGCTTTTCGCCTCGCGAAGTCGCCCGAGCGCCGCCTCGAGCACCGCGGCGCGAGGGTCGCGCACACGGTAGACCCGGAGCGCTGGCCGCCGCGACAGGTCCCCTGCGCGGCCGATGCGAGCGACCGCGTCGAAGCGCTTCTCGAGGCGGGGTACTTGCTGAGACCACGCGCGGAGTACGTCGGGCGGTGAGCGCGGTCGACCCCGCGACGCGATTTGCGTGTCGGGGGTCGACCGCGGCTCGACGGGACAGCGCCTTCGGGCGACGATGGGCGTGCAACGGAGTGACCCATGAACAAGCCGAATGAAACCTCGTCCGATGAAACCTCCGCGCCCCCCATCGAGGAGGCGCGCGGCACAGACTTCCTTCTCCGCTTCGAAGGAAAGCGTTGCATCCACTCGCGCCAATGCGTCTTGGGCGCTCCGGACGTCTTTCGAGCCAACGTGAAGGGACCCTGGCTGGATCCGAACGCCATGCCCGCGGGCGAGCTCGCGGCGCTCGCGCAGACCTGCCCCTCGGGAGCGATCACCTACGAGCGGCTCGACGGCGGGCCCGCGGAGAAAGCGCCTCCCGTGAACGTCGCCCGCGTCCGCGAAAATGGTCCCATCGCGATCCACGCCGAGCTGCACATCGAGGGACACGGAACGATGTTTCGCGCGACCCTCTGCCGCTGCGGCGCCTCGAAGAACAAGCCGTTTTGCGACGGCTCACACGTCGCCGCGGGGTTCGTGGCGTCGGGCGAACCCGCGACCCAGCCGAGCGAACCGCTGGCCATACGCGGCGGGACGTTGACGGTGACTCCCTTCTCGGGCGGACCACTCGGCCTGCGCGGTCCCATCGAAATCTGCTCCGGCACCGGACGCACGGTCACGCGGACCCAACGAACCGCGCTCTGTCGGTGCGGCGCGTCGGCCAACAAGCCCTTCTGCGACGGGACGCATGCGCGCATCGACTTCGAGACCGAATGAGTGGACTCATTGCTCCGCCGGCGCACGTGGTGGGGCCGGCGTGCCTCCGGGTGGAGGCCGAGCGCGCGCACGGACAGCTCGTTCTCGTCGGCGGCGAGAGCGGCATCGGAAAGACATTCCTCGCGTGAACTCGCGCGGGGATTCCCTGCGATAGATTCAGCCGGAGGATCGTTCGCTGACGTCGATCGAGGTTCGCGATCGACGCGCTCTCCGCGTCGCGCAGCGCGGCCTCGTACCGGAGCGCCCCGAAGGCCAGGGAGCTTCGCGAGGCCGCCATCGCCGAGAGAACGCGGACATCGAGCGCCTTGGGAAACATCATCCCGTCGATTTCGAGCGATGATCTTCACTCGCTGCGTTCGAGAGTTTGTCGACGTGCATTCTCCCGGAGGAGCTGGGAAGCGATGATTTTCGCCACCGAACGAACGCACGACGCCTTTCTTCAGCTCACGCGCTCACGTCTTTAATGAGGGCGATCTTGCGTTCGACACCCCTTTGGCGAGAAGCTCGGCCTGGCGCGGCTCGCCAAGGCGGAAAGTCTTGGCGGTGAGCGCCTCGATCGTTTTCTCCGCGAGGAGAGCGATTGGGCAGATCTGCCCGAAAGGGTTTGAGATTTCGTCTATGAAGCGCGTGATTCCGCAAAAGCTGCCGAGCAAACGTAACGTATTGTGATAAAGTAGCGGCGGGAATTTACTACCGTGCCCAAGATGACCTGGAAGAAGTCGCCGGAGGGCTTGGTCGACCGATTCGGCGAAGTCGTTCCGAAGGACTCGGAGGTCGAACGGCGGTCGATGTTCGGCTACCCCTGCGCATTCGTGAACGGGCACATGTTTTGTGGACTGTTCCAAGACCAGTTCATTCTTCGCCTCCCCGAGGGGGAGCGCGAGACGTTCCTCGATTATCCGGATTCTGCCATTTTCGAGCCAATGCCCGGCCGCGCCATGCAAGAGTACGTTCGGGTTCCGCCAGCCGTGTGGGCGAGCGACTTGGAGCTCAAGCCGTGGCTGCGCGCATCGCGCGACTACGTCGGGCAGTTGCCCCCAAAGGCGAGAAAGCTCGCCTCGAAAGCGAAGAAGGCGAAGAAGGCAGTCGAGGCCCCGGTCGTCGCGTCGTCCTTGGCTGCAAAAAAGGCAAAGCGCGGATAGCGTGCGCGACGCCCGCAGCGGCTGAAAACCACCGACAACGCTTTATGCAAAGCGGGGGGACCGGGCTCGTTCCCGAGTGAGGACTGTTCCTGTATCGTCGCAGAGCGGGCGACGCGCTTCGCGCCCCGGCCGGAGAAGCCCCACGTGAGATTTGTCGCGATCCTGCTCTTGGCCGCCTTGGGATGCAGCGGCTGCCGCGGCAGCCAGGCAGAGCCTTCCGGCGCGAAGCAGGCGACGGGCCAGAAGGACGGCGCGCCCGACAGGGGGGGCACCAGCCAAGAGCACGCGGAGCCGAAAGCACCCCGATGCCACGCGGGGTGGCCCATGCCGAACCTCGCCGAGTCCGGGCTGCCCAACCCCCAGGGCTACGACACGAGCAACCCCGAAGTCGTGCTCGACCGGGTGACGGGCCTCTCCTGGCAGCGCGTCGTCGATCCGAACATTTACAGCCTGCCTCACGCGGGCGACTACTGCCGCGATCTGACGCTCGCAGGGCATCACGATTGGCGTCTCCCTTCGATCATCGAGCTCGTGTCGATTGCGGACACGTCGCGCGAAGATCCGGCCGCGGACCCCACGGCGTTTCCGAATACACCGTCGATGTGGTTTTGGTCCTCGCAGACCGACATCACGAATACCGGCCTCGGCTGGTATTTGTCCTTCAAAAATGGCGGGGCCTACGGGGGCAACGACACCAAACGTCTTGCGCGAGCTCGTTGCGTACGCGGACATCCGTCCTGTACAGACGACGCGGAACCGTATTCGGTCTCGGGCGATTCGGTGCACGACAGCCATTCGGGGCTCACCTGGGAGCGCGCGGTCGAGCACGATAATTACTCCTGGCAGGACGCGAACGCCTTCTGTTCGCACCTCACGACGCATGGCGGGGGCTGGCGGCTCCCGAGCATCCGGGAACTCTTGACGGTGGTCGACGTCACCCGCTTCGACCCGGCCATCGACACTTCGGTATTTCCGAATACGCCGAGCGAACTTTTCTGGTCTTCATCGCCGAGTCGCTCGCCGGCCGGAACCGCCTGGGGAGTCAACTTCACGCGCGGAAGTTCGGGAGCTGCCAGTGTCGGCACCAAAGCCCACGTTCGCTGCGTGCGCTAAAGCGGCCGGCGCAAAGCGCGGCCGGCGGACGCCCGCCGCCGAAGGGCTCCGGGCGCGGGGGGGCCTGCGGGCCAGATGGCCGGCGCGCTTCACAGTGCCCGGATGGCCCGCGCACGGCTGTCGGCGCCGCGGATGGCCGTCGCCGCGCATGGCCATTCGCCGCGTATGGCAGCGGAGCAGGTCGGCTATTTCTTTAGGGGCATGCCGTGTCCGGGCCCGAGGATGTCCTTCATTTTTGCGACCGCGTCGAACTGTTCGACGTGTGGCGGGTGGTGGCAATCGAGGCATCGGTCGGCGTTCGGCTTGGCGATGATGGCCCTTTCGTCGGTTGGCTCCGCTACGTGTCGGGAGCCGGGGCCGTGGCACACTTCGCACTGCACACCTTGCAGTTTGTCGACATGCGTGACGGTGCTTCCGCCCGGTTCGTTGTACCCGGTCACGTGGCAGCCGACGCACTCCAGATTGAACTCGCGGGAAAACGCCGTCAGCGTCCCGTACGCGTTTGCATGCCACGTATGCTTCCACATCGCGAGCGCAGGCTTGTGACAGCGAGCGCACGCGGTCACCCCGACATAAGTCGCCCGCCCTGGCGCCGGCCGTTTGGGCAGTCGATCCGCCAATGCGATTTGATTGGTCGTATTGACCATAGCGTAGTAGGTGCTCATCTGGGTTTGGATCGTGGGGTCCGTGCCCATGGACTGGCGCACTTCGCGGAGCGAGTACCGAAAAAAACTTCCTTGTGCCGGAGGCGGCTTGACGTCCAGTCGCAACCGTTCCTCCTCGAGACTGGCGAGATCACGTTTTCGTGCTTCCATGTCGGCCTTGGGAAAGGTCGGATCGCGACTCCACATCGAGATCTTGTCGTGCAGATCGTCGATGCGCTTCGCGAGGTCCTCTCGCTCGTTCGAACGTTCCAATCCGGTCGCATCGGCGAACCGGATGACATGCCCGGGCGAGACGTGATCGCGCACGTAAAGATCGAGCAACACAATCGATTGCAGGTGATTTCCGGCCTGTACGATGATCACCCCGCCAACCTGCTCACCCTGCGGCGCACTCGTGTTTTCCTCGCCACTGGCCCGGGGCGATCCGACGACGATCGCGGTGAGCTCAGGAATCGCCTGCGCGATCTGCTTGGCCTCGTCGCGGCCGACGGCGGCGAGCGCGATGAGCACGCTCGCCCCTTGCTGCTTGGCCAGATCCACGCCGTGCGCGACGACCTCGCGGGGATCCGCGGCGCCGGCTTCGGAACCAGCGGATGTTGGCAGCGTCTGCCCGAATCCGACGAAGCCGACTTTGATTCCGCCCGCATCCTTGACGATCGCCGACACGAAGGGAGCTGGCCCTGCCGGAATAGAGCCCGCGATGATGGCAGCGCCAGACCGGTGCGCCAGCTTGACGAGCCCGTCCTCGCCGTTGACCCAGTCGTTGATTCCCGGAGCAAACGCAACGAAGTTGAGGGCGCGGAGCACATCGGCGATCGCGGCAGCCTTCCTCTCGTCTTGGTCGGCTCGATCCCCTTCGCCCTTGTCGTCCATGAAAAGGAGCGGCCCCGCGGCTGCAACGAGCGGCACTGGGGTATGGGCGCGATCGTGCAGGAGCCAATTGCCCAGGTGGTCCAAGCCGCCAACCTGATCTTTGACGCAGCCGCAAGGCGCGATCGCCCCCGCCAGGTCGGTCAGCAAGACCAAACGCACAGTCGGGCGGCTGGCGGTTCCCGCATCGGCGGTCGGCTGAGTCACCGAGCCGAGCCCCGAAGAGGCGCCTCCCGGCGATCGACCTTTTTCGCACCCGATGAGGCCCAGCCATAGAGCGAACGCTGCCAGACATACGAGGGTGCGGCCCTTCATCTTGGTATCCCCGTAGACTCGCATGGATGCGAAGCCGCTTCGATGTGCGAGTCCGGTCTCGGCTCCTTTGCGTGTCGTGAGGGCAACGCCGGATGCGAAGGGCACACGACGGCGATCCGATCCGCCGTGGTGATGGTGGCTCGGATTGGCTCGGATCGGTCTCTCCCGTGCTCGCGGGGGCGGGACGCCCGCTGCACGCGCCCGGGCGGCGTTTCGCGGGTAAGGCTTGCCTGGGCCTATGCGCCCGTAAAAAATTCCGCCTTCGCTGTCAACCGGACGACATTCGAGGCCTGCGGGGCAGCGTCTCGGCGCCATGCGGGCAAGGCAACAAAGCTCGTCGTAGAATCGAGCCAACATGCGGCGGCTTCGCACCCTGTCCGGCTTGAAATTCAAATCGCCCGCCAGGCTCCATGCGCCGCGCGGGATCCTCGGCCCATCGATGCTCGGCATCTTGGCGTCATGCTCCGGAAAACCGCCGGCCACGGTCGATTGCTACGTCGATGCGGCGCCGAATGCCGTCTGCGCGTGGGACGGCGGCTGCTACTGCCTTACCCCCGATCTGCCGCCGATCGCAAATATCGCGTTTGCGATTCAGATGCCGCAAAGCCAAAGCGACTATCCGTACGGACCCAACAATTTGCCGCCTGCCGGGCCTGCGCCGAATTCGACGATCTATCTGTCCGCCACGGGGAGTTCCGATCCCCAGAAGACGCCCATTGGATTCTTTTGGAACGTGAAGGACCCGAGCAACGCGTACGTGGCCATCGCTCCGATGCCCAATGCGGCGCAGGTTTCGTTCGCGGCGTCCACGGTGGGTGCGTATACGATCAGCCTCGAGGTGACCGAGCAAGGCGGCCTGAAACAAACGACCTTGTCGAGCTTCGTCCTGAACGTCGCGCCGATTCCCTGCGCGCCGGACGGCCTCTCGCCCCCATGCTCGGACGGGCTTCCGATTCCAGGTGGAACGTTCTTGATGGGCTCGTCGATGGACGACGCGGGCCCGGACGCGGCGACGGACGACGGGCTACCGCAGCACAGTGTCACGCTTTCGCCCTTCGTTCTCGATGAGTATGAGGTTACGGTCGGTCGATTTCGCAACTTTCTTTCGACCTACGGAGGGGGCTATCCGGCCGTTGGGGTCGGACTTGACCCGCTCATCCCCAATAGCGGCTGGATGAGCGACTGGAACCTCATGTACATTCCGACGACGAGCAGCGGCTACATGTCTGCGCTCGATCAATGCGGTGGAACGTGGACCGACGTACCCGGGCCAGGAGACGCGCGTCCCATCACTTGCGTCTCGTGGTACATGGCGTTTGCCTTTTGCGCGTGGGAAGGTAAGCGGCTCCCCACCGAGGAAGAATGGGAGTACGCGGCCGCAGGCGGCAGCGACCAGAGAACGTATCCGTGGGGCGAAGCTGCGCCTACGCCGCAGCTGGCCGTCTACGACTGTCTCTACGGGGGGCTTCTCTCGCAGTGCGACCTGCCGGTCGCCGGCAGCACGCCGTCGGGTGCGGCCCGTTGGGGACACCAAGACATGGCCGGGAGCGTCTGGGAGTGGACGCTCGATATGTATGCCCCTTACACGACCGATCCATGTGACGATTGCGCCAATTTGACGCAAGGTGAGGGCCGCGTCTTCCGGGGAGGCGCATTCAACTCGGATCCCTCCCTCCTCACCGTCACATTTCGTTTGGGCTTCGATGGCTCCTCGGCCGACCAGGCACGCGGCTTTCGCTGTGCCGAGACCCCAGCGGACGCAGGGATCGCCCCCGCCGGCGCAGACGACGGCGGGATGGCGGACGGCGCGACGGTCGACGCGAGCGCTGTCATCGACGCGGGCGGCTCCGGCGCCGTGTCCGATGGCGCCGCGTCCGATGGCGCCCCGTCGGGCAGCACGCCGCTGGATGCGGGCGCGACGGCCGACGCGGGCCCGACTGGAGATGCGACCCTCTGAGGGCGACCCTTTGAGGTTGGCTGGGGTCCTCTGGCCACCCTCCCTGTCGACGGAGACCCTCGCGTGCGCACAGGGGCTGCGAGCGCCTTGTCCCGCCCCAATCCATCGTCGAGTCGCCCGCTCGACCGCGTGTGTCAGAAAAATGCGGCGACGCCAATGTCGGCGTTCATGAACTGATCGAGACCGCCACCGGCCACAAACATGTCCCCCGGTTGCGGATTGAACGCAGCCCAAACGCGCGTGTAATTGACGACGACGCGCGCTTCAAGAAAACGGGCCAGCCGGAATGCCAGCCCGAGGTCGGCGTCCATTCCCCCGATGGTCTCGCGGGGAAAGTGGACTCCGAGCGAGCCGGAGCTAAGGATGGGACGATAGGCAATGCCTGCCAAAATGGCGACCGGGCCGAGGGGTATCCGACCGTCGACCCCAAAACGCAGGTAGTGGTAGTCGACGCCCGGCAGTTCGGACGCATCCAGTTCGGTCGAGTTGACATACTTGAATGCGAGTTCGCCGGTACCGGCCTCGAGGCCGATGACCGACGCCGACTCGCGTGGACCGAGGAGAATTCGATAGCGAAGGTTCGCCTCCCACGAGTACCACTCGACGCTCGTCGTGGCCGGGCCGAGCTGCGCCTTGGCGAGGTTGTCGCCGACGCGGGCGCTGATGCCGAGGTCGCGCACGATGGCCAATTCGGATCTCGCCAACGGAAAGACGTCAACTGAAGCGGCCACGCCGGGCGTCTCGGGAAGCAGGACCCCGGTCGGGAGATCGTACGGGCGTAGAGTGGGCGTCACGCGCTGGTTGTAATGAAACTGACGTCCTCCGAGGTCCAAGCCCAAGAACCCCTCGATCATGGCATTCGTGAGGGACACGGGGGCCGCCGGGCCGCCTTTCGGTTCGGCCGCCGGTTCGGGTGCGGGCTCGGCCGGGGTTTTGCCGCTCTCCTCATCCTTCGGGCTGGCTTTCTCCTCCGTCGTTTTTTTCCCCGGCTCGGCCGCCTCGGCCGACGTTCCGCTCCGAATCACGTCGAGGAGCGGTCCGAGCGCTTTTTTCCACTCGTCCGCATGGTCTCCGTCCTGACCGATTGTCACGGTGTCGTCGATCGCGGCAGCGTCTTGCGAAGCGGCCACGGCCACGACGAAAAACTCGCCGCTCGGCTTGCCTTTCTTCGCGCGCACTCTGACGAGGATGATGGCGTCCGCGCCGATGTCGGCCGACACGTTGTGCACACCGGTCACGAAGGCCTGGCTATGCGGGCCGGCGCGGAGCAACGTTTTGCTCGCCGCGACGTGTCGCTTCGCGAGGGCGCCTTGGAGCGTGTCGGGGTCGACGATCGCCGTTCCCGAAGGCAGCGCGGAGATGATGTCGGCACGGACGGCGTCCGCGCGCGGACCGTCGACCAGTACGGCGATCGAAGGTTTCGCCGCCGCCACCGCAGCCGCGCTCCACAGAAACATGGCCGCCAGCAAGCTTGCCAGCCAAAGCCGCCGCGCTGGACTGCGACCTCCGCCCCGGCTTTCGAAAAGGTGAACGGCACCGGAGCCCAGATCAGAGACCGCGCCACAACGCATCGAACTTTGCGACATCGAGCTCGCAATCCTCGTTGGAGAGATCGAATGCGTCAACGCGTTTGAGTGTCGCCTCGCAGGATTTTGCGCCCGAGCAGGGTCGGGAGCGCGAAACTTCTTAAGCGAATGTGCCCTGTGGTCGGCATGGCCACGTCACCCACGCCTGAGCGATGCGACGGCGCCCCAGATGCGACGGCGCCCCAGATGCGACGGCGCCCCAGATGCGACGGCGCCCCAGATGCGACGGCGCCCCAGATGCGACGGCCCCCCAAAAGCGACATGCACGGTTCGTCGAGACGCGGGCGGCGGATGGGCCCCTCACGCCCAATCGAAACAAGGCAATTGACTGCGGTGACTCATTCGACGTCCAGCGCCCGCCGCGTGGTGGTCACGCCAAGACCGAACGTTCGAGTGTTTGAACGACTCCGGTCGACCCATTCGAAAGCCTGCAATCTAATTTTTTGGAGCCCCACTCGACAGCGGTCGAGGTTTGCGAAAGGGCGCTCGATATCCGTTTTGGCGCTAGATTTTTCACGTTGCTGCTTTTTTGGCTTCGCGTCTCGTCGGAGCGTGGCCTCGGGGGCACGACAGCACGGGCACGGAGCCGTGCGGGGGGCCGTGCGCGGGGCTCTTGGCGTGGGCGAGTACATGCGCTCGCACGACCGGGCACCCGGGCTCCTGGCCGTGCGCGCCTTGCTCGGGCCTCACCGGATCAGGCCAACTGGGGCCTGTTGTGCTGGGCTCCTTCCTGCGCTGGGCTATTAAGAATAAATAACGATAAAGCGGCATCCGGCCCCCGCTGAGGAGGGCGCTGTTTCGCACCTAATCCCTTGCGTCGGGCCCGCATGCCGCGCGGGCATCCGGATCCCCCCAGCACTCGAACGTTGCCGTCGGAACGATGCAGTACGAGCGCAGGGGGACGTCTTGCGCCCCGCAGACCGGATTGGCCGCTGCGCGCCCGACTGGTTCGAAGGCCCGATCGATGCCACAGGACTCCGACGGGGATACCGTCGTGCGGGAGTCCGGTGCCCGCATTGCACACATTCACTCCACAGCGCTACGCCGGGACGAAGCACTCCTTGCCGTGAACCGCGAGGAGCCCGTCGCAATGACTTTGAGACCCCAACCGCCGCCTTCGGCCTTTCCCATCGTCGACCGCACCCATCGTTCGTGTGACCTTGGTCCTGGGCCGAAAGGAGTGCACTCACTCTAGCCACGCTGATCCTCGGGCCCGCGGACCAAAAGCGACACCAACGTAATTTGCCAGTCTAGATGCATTTGTGGGAGGGCGACCTTGACCTGAGCTCGCCCCGCCGTCGTCGCTGGCCGCCTACAATCCCACATGACCACACCATTGCCTCGAGCTTCGGCCAGGCAGCTACGACGGAAAACTACGGTGATGGCGAAAGAAACGAAGAAGCGTTTCTTTTCAGCAAGGTGTCCCAAGCATCCTCCCTACTCACTTCGGAAACTGCCCGTGACCTACTCCGCTTGCCCTCCCTTCGCCGCCCAGCGCCTGAAAACGACGCCGCGCCGCGTCAACGTGGCGAACACAGCACGCTCCCCTCGTATGGGAACGCTTCGGCTCCGCTCCACCTTGTGGTCCAAAAGCCCAACGATTGAGCGCACCCGATCAGGCGGATCCATTTTCACAATTACACGACAATATTTTCATAACGACGGTTCGATCAGCATCACCGAGAGCGGCCTGTCGCGTCACGGTGCGCCCGCCTTCGGGCAGAAGTCCCATAGTTCGGTCAGTGCAACCAATCGCCGCGGGATCGAGTCCCGAAGGGCACGCGTGGGTGGTTAACCCATACCCTCGTCATCGGAGGAATGTTCCAATGTGGAAGACCAAGGACGTTTTCGGGCTTCGTGGCAGGTGGGGGACGGCTCTTTTGCTCGTTACCTCGGCTTGCACCGGCGTATCAACGGTTCCCCCCGGGGGCGGGCAACAAGAGCCCGGCACAAATGGCAACGGCAGCCCGGGCGTGGTCGGGGGAGGAACTGGGCCCGGAAGCCCGGGCACGTCGCCCGGCACCGCCAACAACCCCACCACAACAACGACGATTCCCAACATTGGAACGACCCCGCAGCTCGGCTCGGTTGCGGCACTGCCGGCGGGCCAGCTCGACTCCGGTCGCGTGGTTTTGCGCCGGCTGAACGACCGGGAGTACGACAACACAGCGCGTGATTTGCTGACCACGGCACAAACGCTCGCCGCCAGCACGTTTCCCGCCGACAACCTCATTGACGGGTTCGACACGGTTGGACAAGGCCTGACCTACTCCGACCTGCTGTTCCAGAAGCAGTTTGCCGCGTCTACGTCGCTTGTGACCGAGCTCTTGGCCCGTCCAGCGACCGACCCTGTGCGGACGGCCATCCTCTCGTGCGAACCGACCGCCGCCACGGAATCAACCTGTCTTACACAAATCTTGACCACGTTCATGCCGCAAGCATGGCGTCGGCCCGTCACGTCGACCGAAATTGCCAATGCGGTTGCCGTCGCGACCGCCGTGACGGCTTCGGCCACCAGCGAAGCTGCGACGACCACGACGACGACGACGACGACAGGCACGGCCGCGACCGACCCGGTTACGACGGGAGTCAGCGCCGCCCTTCAATACGTGCTGGACTCGCCCAATTACCTCTACCATGTGGAGCTCGGAAGCCCCGCCATCACGCCGACGTCGACTGCGGTGACGCCGCTCAGCGACTACGAAGTGGCCAGCCGGCTGTCGTACTTCCTGTGGCAGAGTATGCCCGACGCGACGCTGACGCAGCTGGCCGCCATGACGGGTCAACTGTCGAAGGGGACAGCGGTTCCTACACAGGTCACGCGCATGATCGCGGACCCGAAGTTTTCCGGCTTCCTGAGCGGCTTTGTCGGCCAGTGGCTCATCCTCAGCAACGTCAACTTGGTCTCGCCCGATCCGACGATGTTCCCGAACGTCGATCAAGCGCTGATCAACTCCATCGCGCCCGAGGCGAACGCCTTCACGTCGTACTTGATCACGCAAAACAGGCCGCTGACCGAGCTCTTGACGGCAAACTACACGTTTGCGAACGGGCGACTCGCCCAGTTCTACGGCCTGTCGAGCCCGCCACCCAGTCAGACGACGTTCACCCAGACGAGTCTCGCTGGCACGAACCGACTCGGCGGACTTCTCACGCAAGAGGCGTTCCTGACAACCACGTCGCTGGCGACGCGCACCTCCCCCGTTTTGCGCGGGAACTTCGTTCTCGCTCAGATTCTGAGTTCTCCGCCACCTGCGCCGCCGCCCAACGTGCCGGTGCTCGTGACGCCTGATGCGGGCTCCAACGTGAGCGTCCGCGACGCCCTGAACGAGCACGCATCGAACCCGTCCTGCGCCGGTTGCCACAGTCTGATTGACCCCATCGGCTTCACCTTCGAAAACTTCGACGCCACGGGGGCGTGGCGGACTGTGGACAATGGCGTGCCGATCGACAACAGCGGCACCCTCTATGGAACGGGCGGCGCTCCCGTCGACGGCGCGCAGGGCATCGCCGGGGCCATCGTCGCGGATCAGCGGTTCGTCCAGTCGATCGTCAAGCAGGCCATGACGTACGGCATTGGCCGCACTTTCGATTTGACGGACGGCCTCGGCTACATCGAAACGGTCGCATCGCCGCTGCAGAAGGGCGGAACGTGGCAAAGCGCTCTGCAGACGGTCGCAACAAGCCAAGCCTTCCTGACCACACGGGGCGGCCAGTGATCTCGAACAGTGTGAAAGGCGGAGATGTCACATGAGTATCGGAGTCAACAAGTCGCGTCGGGTGTTTCTATCTGCTGCCGGCGTCACCCTGGTTCTACCCTT
>JBEKFX010000011.1:0-88409 GCA_050013115.1 Polyangiaceae bacterium | reverse complement strand
ATGGAATCGACGTGTGCGAGCTTCCGCTCTGCGCCGTGCGATCCGCCGTCGGATACGCCCAGCAGGATGCCTTTCTTTTTTCGACGACTGTGGCGCGTAACATCGGTTTCGCCCTGGGCGACCCGGATTCGCCGGAAGCTCAAGAGAAGATTCGGCACGCCGCCGGGGAGGCTCAAGTACTCGAAGAAGCGCTCTCTCTCCCCGACGGATTCGACACGGTCGTCGGCGAGCGTGGGGTACAGCTTTCCGGTGGCCAAAAGCAGCGGATCTCGCTCGCTCGCGCTCTCGTCTGGGAGCCCAAAATCCTCATCCTCGATGATCCGTTGTCCGCCGTCGACGCGAAGACCGAGGCGGCCATCCTGGATGCGATCGATCGCCAAGCCGCCCGGCGCACGGTTCTCCTCGTCACGCACCGCGTTGCTGCGGCTCGTCGGTGCGATCGGATCGTCGTTCTCGAACAGGGAAAGGTGGTCGAGCAGGGAACGCACGATGAGCTCGTGCGCGCCGGGGGCATTTACGCGGCTTTCGCTGAGGAGCAGCGGATGGCGAGTGAGCTCGAAGAGCTCGATGCACCGCCCGTCGAAGGTCGGGCCATGACGCCGGAAGGGGCGGCGGCGTCGTGAGCACGAAGGGAAAAACACGTGCGGATCGTGCCCTTCGGACCTTTCACGAAGAGGCCGCGGTCGGGCGCGCCTATGACGTCCGTCTGCTCAGGCGGCTCTGGCCATTCGTCCGCCCGCACGCCGGATTCATTGCCCTATCGCTGGTGACGCTCGGCGTCATCGCCCTCATCAATCTCGTGCGTCCGCTCGTGCTCGGTGACATCGTTCGGCAGGCCGGATCGCGCGCCGCGAGCGGCCTCTGGCGTGACGGTGCGGTGCTGGCGGGTATCCTCCTTTTGACCCAGCTGCTGACGTACGCGCAGATGTACACGATGCAGGTCGCCGGTGCGCGAGCCATGGCCGATCTCCGCAGCGCGATTTTCGTCTTCTTTCAGCGGTTGCGGCTTCGCTATTACGATCGAACGCCCGTCGGGCGGCTCGTCACGAGGGCGACGAACGATGTCGATGCCGTCAGCGAACTCTTCGCGTCTGGCGCTCTGAATGCGATGGGCGACGTCATCGCCCTCGTCGGCATCGTCGTCATGATGGTCGCCATCGACTGGCGGCTCTCCGTCGTATCGTTTCTCGCGTTGCCCGTCGTCGGCGCGATTGTGAACTTCGTTCGGCATCGGTCACGCGCCGCCTACCGCGAAGTGCGCGCACGAACGGCCCGCCTCAACGCCTTTCTGAACGAACAGGTCAACGGGATCGCCGTCGTACAAGCCTTCGTTCACGAGCGCGCAGCGTCCGACGAGTTCGACGCGATCAACGTCGAGTACCGGGACGCCAACAAGCGGGCGAGCTATTACGAGGCGCTTCTCGATGCCGCCATCGAAATGGTGAGCACCCTGTGCATCGCGAGTATCTTGTGGTTTGCGGGGCTCCGTCGCGTCGCCGATCATACGATCACATTCGCACTCCTCGTCACTTTTGCGCAGTACATTAGACAGTTCTTCGAACCGGTCAGCCTTCTATCGCAGCGCTACACGCTCTTGCAGAGCGCGATGTCGGGCGCCGAACGAATCTTCGAGCTGCTCGACGAAAAGGACCTCGTCTCGCCGGCCCTGCCGGTCGGGTCCGGCTCGCCCGCCGTGTCGCCGGACGAGGCTGTCGCGCTCGAGCACGTCGACTTCGAATACAAGTCGGGAACGGCCGTACTGCGTGATGTGAGCTTCGCCGCCCGAAAGGGCGAGCGCATCGCTCTCGTCGGCGCAACGGGGGCGGGAAAGACGACCGTCGCCAGCCTGCTTCTCCGTCTCTACGAGCCGCAAGGCGGGGTGATCCGCGTGCTCGGCCAAGACGTGAGATGCTACGACCCGCATGTACTGCGACGACTTTTTTCGGTCGTCCCGCAGGACGTCTTTCTCTTTCCAGGAACCGTTCTCAGCAACATCGCGATCGCCGATCGTGAGCCGGATCGCGGCCGGGCCGAGGAAGCGCTGCGACGCATCGGCGCGCTCGAGCTCTTTCAGCGGCGCGTCGACGACCACGCCGGCGGCTGCGGGCTCGATGCTCGGGTCGACGAGCGGGGACAGAACTTCAGCGCCGGAGAACGACAGCTTCTGGCGTTCGCGCGGGCGATTTACCGGGATGCGCCCTTGCTCGTACTCGATGAAGCGACGGCCAGTGTCGATTCGGACACCGAGGCGCGGTTGCAGCGGGCCATCGAAGAGGCCATTCGCGGGCGCACCGCCCTCGTCATCGCCCACCGCCTTTCTACGATCCGAGCCGCCGACCGCATTGTCGTCTTTCACAAGGGTCGCGTCGTCGAGATCGGCAGTCACGAGCAGCTCATGGCCTGCGCCGGTGTCTATTCACGCCTCTACCGGATGCAATTCGCTCACGAACAAGCCGTTTTGGCCGAGCGACGTGTCCACGACGCCCCTTTCACGACCGGGCTGCCCACCTCGAGCTGAAGTCGGCCACTCGACAGCCCGGCCGGCCGGGTCATTCGCTCACGAACAAGCCGTTTTGGCCGAGCGACGTGTCCACGACGCCCCCTTCACGACCGGGCTGCCCACCTCGAGCTGAAGTCGGCCACTTGACAGCCCGGCCGGGTAAGTCTTACCGCTCTCGGCGCATGGCAGAAGCGGTCACACACGCGTTCCAGGCGGAGGTCAGCCAGGTCCTGCACCTCGTCATCCACTCGCTCTACAGCCATCAGGAGATCTTTCTCCGGGAGCTCGTGTCAAACGCCTCCGATGCGCTCGACAAGCTGCGATTTCGCGCGCTTACAGAGCCAGACCTTTACGAGGGTGATACCACCCTGGCGGTTCGCATTCGAGCCGATCGCGAGCAAAAGACTTTGAGCATCGAAGACACCGGGGTGGGCATGACCGAGGAGGAGCTCGTGCGCGACCTCGGGACCATCGCACGCTCCGGGTCGCGCGCCTTCCTCGAGCAGCTGGCGCAGCGTGGCCAGAAGAGCGACGCGCGCCTCATCGGGCAGTTCGGGGTCGGCTTTTACAGCGCGTACTTGGTGGCCGACCGGGTCGAGGTCGTATCGCGGGCAGCGGGGCCCGGACACTCGGCACACCGATGGGTGTCCGACGGCAAGGAATCGTTCGCCGTCGGCCCGGACGACCGCGCGCTTCGCGGCACCGTCGTCACACTTCACCTCCGCGATGATCGGGTGGAGTTTCTGGACGAATGGCGCCTTCGCGACCTCGTCAAACGGTATTCCGATTACGTCAGCTATCCCATCGAACTTCTCGTGACGAAGGGCAGCGGGGCGGATGCCAAGAGCGAGTACGAGCGGCTGAATGCGGGGAGCGCGCTCTGGCAGCGACCGAAGAGTGAATTGACCGAAGAGCAATACGTCGAATTCTACCACCACCTCGACCGGGGCGGAGGGGACGCCACCCCGATCGCGCGTACCCACTTCAAGGTGGAGGGAACACAGGAATTCGCGGGCTTGCTGTTCATCCCTCGCGAACGTCCATTCGAAGTCCGCATGGGAATGAAGCATCGCGGCCTGCGCCTTTACGTGAAGCGCATTCTCGTGATGGAGGACTGCGACGAGATCGTTCCCGAATGGCTGCGATTCATCGTTGGAGTCATCGACTCCGACGATCTGCCGCTCAATGTTTCGCGAGAGCTGCTGCAGGAATCCTCCGCGGTCCGCACGATTCGAAAACAAGTCGTCAAGCACGTCCTCGACGCACTGGAGGTGCTGTCGAAGGACCGCCTGGACGATTACGTCACATTCTGGAAGGCGTTCGGGGCTTTCATCAAGCAGGGCGTTGGCACGGAGTTCGAACACCGGGAGCGGCTCGCGAAGCTCTTGCGATACGAAAGCACGACCGCGGACGGCCTGACTTCGCTCGCCGACTACGGGCGACGCATGCCGGAGGGCCAACCTGCGATCTACTACGTAGTCGGGGAGTCGCGGAGGGCGCTCGAGGGCGCCCCGCACCTCGAGGGGCTGCGCAAGCGAGGGTACGAAGTCCTCCTCATGACCGATCCCATCGACGAGTGGGCCGCTGATGCTCTCGGCACATTCGAGGGAAAACCGCTCGTCTCCGCCATGCGTGCCGATCTGAAGATCGACGCCAAAGAGGACGAAAAAAAGCAGAACGAGGCGGAGGCGGAAGTGCTGCGTCCGCTCATCACCCGCTTTCGTGAGGTCTTAGGGGACCGGGTGACGGATGTGCGGCCGAGCGATCGGCTCACCGATTCGCCTTGCTGCCTCGTTCTGTCGAGTCGTGGCCCGAACGGGTTCGTCGAGCGGCTGCTCCGCGAGGCTGGACGGGAGGTGCCGAAGTCTCAGCGGATCCTCGAGCTCAACCCGAAACACCCCATCATCCAGAATCTCCGCGTTCTCGTCATGCAGGGCGACGCACGCGTCAATGAGTGGATCGAGCTCCTCCACGATCAGGCACTCGTCGCCGAAGGCGCCATACTCGACGACCCGAGCGCGTTTTCGCGCCGAATCACGGCGCTTCTGACCGCGGCCTCGGTGGTGGGTCCTCTAGCCGAGTGATCCGCACGCGGGCCCCGGGCGGCGACGCGGGCTGCGTGTCGCTTTCGTGACAGGGATCGACGGCCCGTGGTAGCTGTCGAAGGAATCTCGTTCGCCCTCGCGAGCGTTTCTTGATGGCCATGACCCAACCGCTCGTGCCCCGCATCCTCCGCCCCCGGCGCGCTGCGCCCGCCGAAGCCATCAGGCCCACGAGGGCGGAAATCAATCTGGGCGCTCTCCGCCACAACGCTCGGGTTCTGCGCAAGCACGCTGGTGGTAGCCAGTTGTGGGCCGTCATGAAGGCCGATGCCTATGGGCACGGCGCACCGGCGGTCGCCCGGACGCTTGAGCGAGCAGGCGTCGACGGCTTTTGCGTCGCCCTTCTCGAGGAAGGGGTGGAGCTTCGGGAGGCCGGGATCGTGGCCCCGATTCTCGTCATGGGCGGACACTACGGTACTGCGCACGAAGAAGCGCTGGCGCGCGGCCTCACCCCCGTCGTCCACGATCTATCTGCCGTGGCTGCGTTCGCCCGCCTCGTGCGGTCGGGGTCGGTGCCGGGACCCGTCGACGTTCACCTCAAAGTGGATACCGGCATGGCCCGTCTCGGGGCGACATTGCGGGAGCTACCGGAGCTTGCGACCGAGCTGGCCGATACGAGGGAAGTGCGGGTGTGCGGTCTCATGACGCACCTTGCCTGCGCCGATGCAGCAGAGTGCGAGCCGGTTCTCGAGCAAATGCGCCTTCTCGATGAAGCCAGCGCCATTTTGGCTTGCCATGGCATTCGACCCAGACTCCGCCACGCGGCCAACAGCGCTGCGCTGTTGCGAGGTCATGGCCTGCTCGACGCCGTGCGACCCGGCCTCGCGCTCTTCGGCGTCTCTCCCCGGATTGGCTCCCAAGCGCTGACCGCCGACATCAAGCCGGTCATGCGCGTCCGGTCGGAAGTCGTCGCACTTCGCGAAGTCGAGGAGGGCGCGTCCGTCGGGTACGGCTCAACATGGAGGGCGGATCGCCGCTCGCGGATCGCCACCGTGCCCATCGGGTATGCCGATGGCCTTTCGCGGCGTGCGGGCAACCGGGGGCAGGTGCTGGTTCGTGGCCGGCGCGCGCCCGTCGTGGGCGCCGTGTCGATGGACATGACGATGGTCGATGTCAGCGAGATCGACGGTGCCTCGTTGGGGGACGAGGTCGTCATCCTCGGGTCACAGGACAGCCCGCTAGGGCGCGCGAGCATCGGCGCCGATGAAATGGCGGCGACGGCCGAGACGATCCCGTGGGAAGTGCTGACGAGCATTTCTCGGCGGGTTCCGCGATTCTATCGCGAGCCGTAACGAGCCTGTGCGGCTACACTCGGTCGGCTTGAGCGACACGACCGACGCGGCCCACCGCTCTTCGAGCCCGCTGGGGCGGCTGCTCCGTGGGATCGATGCGGTGTCCAATCCGGTGCTGGCCGTCTTCGACGACGTGGGGGTGACGGCCGCTTTGGCCGGACGGGCGATGGCCTGGGCCGTCCGTCCGCCATACCGGCCTGCGCAGCTTCTTCTGGCTCTCGATTTCGTCGGGACCGGCTCGACCTTCATCGTCATCCTCGTCGGGCTGTTCACCGGAATGGCCTTCACGGTGAGCACAATCGTCGGGTTCCGGCAGTTCTCCGCCGAGGGAATGGTCGGTGGGGTCGTCGCCTTGGCCCTCGCGCGCGAGCTCGCGCCGGTCCTTGCCTCGGTGGTCGTGACGGCTCGCGCCGGCAGTACGATGGCGAGCGAGCTCGGGAACATGCGGGTGACCGAGCAGATCGATGCCATCACCACGATGGGCGTCAGTCCCATCCAGTATTTAATCGTTCCCCGAGTTCTGGCGACCACCCTCGTTCTGCCCCTCCACGCCGTCTGCTTCGGCATCGCGGGGCAGTTCGGCGCCTACGTCGTCGCGGTCGTCTGGCAGGGGATCGACCCGGGGATCTTCTACGACCACATCCCCCAGCTGCTCCAGGCGGCGGACTTGCGGATGATGCTGATTAAAAGCCTGGTGTTCGGCTTCGTCATCAGCACCATCTGCTGCAAGCACGGCTTTTTCGCATCCGGCGGCGCCCGGGGGGTCGGGGAGGCGACGGCCAAAGCCGTGGTCGCAAGCATCGTAGCCATTTTTGCCTGCGACTACGTGCTGACGACGCTCTTGACCGATATTTGATTAATCCGCCGATCCTGAACGTCTTGGCAGCATCGGGCGGACGTCGCTCCTGTACAATGGGCCTCGTCGTCGCAGCTCGACCCGCGAACGGATGGAGGAGTCCCCGGTGGACAAGGCACGTAACGATCTCAGTGCAGCCGTACCGAAATTTTGCCTCGCGCTCGAAGAGCATCGTCGGACTCCCGACGGGCGCGTGCGAACGTCCCAAGAGATGCTCTCGACGTTCTTCCAGCACGATGACAGGTCGTGCACCGACCGCATCCTGAAATATCTCCCGAACGACGTTCGCGGTCCGATCATCGCCGCGTGGGGGATTCGGGGCATCAAAGCCGCGCTGCGCGATTCCGACGACAAGGTTCAAAGCGTCGTCTTCGATGCCCTCGTCGCAGGCGACATCGATCACGTGGCGTTCGAGGACGGCTTGGGGCCCGAGACGATCGTTCGTTGGGTCCCGCTCGCAGACTGGTGGGCGTTCTGGCGCGGCGGCAAGCTGACGAAGCAGGCCATTCACAAGGCGCTTTCGACGGCCTACGAGCTCTATCTCTTCGACGCACGCTGGTTTCTCGACACCATCCATGCGAAGGGCGGCGCCATCAAAGGGACGGACGTCCTCGCGGACGGCCTCACGAAAGAAGATCTGACCGGCTGGATCCGGCGCATCCATGAGACCGGGGACGGAACCCCGAAAGGCCTCGTCTCCGCGCTCGGCTGGGACAAGATCGTGACCAAGACCGCCAACGACGTACTCGTCGCTGTGCTCGATGCCATGGTCGCCAAGGTGGGCCTCGTGCTCGGGACCCCGAGAGAATCCGGCCCCCGGCTCGAGTCGTCCGGAAAACACGACGCTCAACCGGAGCCAGCTGTCATCGCCATCGAACCGACGAGCCCGGAGCGTGCCCTCGAGACCCTCGAAAAGCCGGACGACGGTGCGTGGTCCTTTCCCCCGAGCCCCGACGCGACGGCCGAGGAGTCCCCCGAACCGACCGGCCCGTTACCGCCCCCCCCGTCGGAAGAGGCGATCAACATCGTCCTCGAAGAAGAGGTCGTGTCCGCTCCGCAGACCCCCACTTCGGTCACGGCGGCTCCCGTTTCTGACGTTGAGATCGCACCGGCGCGCGGTCTTCTGCGCGATCGTTTTCCGTTCCGACCGGGCGGCAAGTCGCGCTAGAGCGGGTCGGCCGCGCAGGCGCGAAAGAGAACGCCCGATCGAACGGTCGAACGTCGCCGACAGCGAATAGCGGTGAATTCGACCGGCCCAAACCCCGGACGCATTCACCGGCCGCAGGGCTGCGTTACGCGCTGAGCGCCAGCATGCGCTCGATGGGCGCCCGCGCCCGCGCGAGGAGATCGGGACGCATTTCGATTCGCGGCGTTAGATCGCGCAGCGCGAGGTACACCTTCTCGAGGGTGTTCTTTTTCATGAACGGGCACTCGTTGCACGCGCAATGGCCCTCGGGGGGCGCTGCGATGAATGTCTTCGACGGGGCCTGCTTTTGCATGGCGTGCAGAATTCCTGCCTCGGTCGCCACGATGAATTCGCGGGCCTGGCTCGCGAGGGCAAACTTCAAGAGCGCGGTCGTCGAGCCAACGAAATCGGCGAGGTCGAGCAGCGGCTCTTCACACTCCGGATGTGCCAAGACCAAGGCCGTCTGGTGGCGCTCCTTCAGACCGACCAACTTTCGCAAACTGAAGGTCTCGTGCACGATACAGCTCCCGGGCCATAGGATGAGCTTGCGCCCGGTCTTCTTGGCGAGGTAGCGGCCGAGGTTTTTGTCAGGCCCGAAGAGCACAGTCGCCGACTCGGGAATGTGTCGCAGGATCGTTTCGGCGTTCGACGAAGTCACGATGTAATCCGACAACGCCTTCACCTCGGCCGAGCAGTTGATGTAGCTGACGACCACCGGCTTTCCTCCGACCGAGTGCTTCTCGATCCACGCCGCGAATCGATCGGCCGGACATCCGCTCGCCAAAGAACAGCCCGCCTCGAGATCCGGAAGAACGACCGTGCGATCCGGATTCAGGATTTTGGCAGTCTCCGCCATGAAGTGAACCCCGGCGAAGCAAATCACCTCGGCCGTCGTCTTCGCGGCCGCCTGCGCGAGCTGAAGCGAATCGCCAACGACGTCGGCGACCTCCTGCACTTCGCCTTCTTGATAAAAGTGCGCGAGAAGAACGGCCTTCCGCTCTTTCTTCAAACGATCGATTTCGTCCTCGAGATGGGCGGGAACCGGCGCGCACGACACCATGGACGGAGGCAACCTAGGTCCGCGCGCGTGGTCCGTAAAGGTGTGCCGTCGGACGCCGCGCGACGCACTCGGAGCGCCGGCTCGATGTCACGCTTTGCCGAGGAGCCTGGCTGTCACACGGTTTCCGAGCTTTTCGGCCATCAAGCTCTCGACGAATCGTTCGAGCGCTTGCCTCTCCGCATCGTCGACGAAACGGAAGCGAATGCCCATTCCGGCGGGGTGATCTTCGGCGGCGTGGGACTCGTCGACGGTCCACATCACTTGGCCGTGGAGCTGCAGATGTTCGGCCTGCTCCGGGATCGAGAGCACGAATACGAACTCGGTCCCCACGTCGAGCGGCTTGGTGGTGCGAATGAAGGTGCCCCCCTTGGAAATGTTCTTCGCGTAGTCGGCGAAGAACGTATTCATTCGCTTGTAGTCGACGCGGAGCGTGATGGCGTGTCGTGGCGACTCCCGCCGTTCGTCCTCGTCCACATGCGGATCCGTCGATGGCTGCATCCGGACGCTCTCGGTCTTCGTCGACAAGGTGCCCAAGCTCTCACGATACCACGCCGCTACGACCTCGCGAGCTCGCTTGCCCGCTTCCACAACGCGTCGTGCGCGGCCGGACGGGCCGAGCGAAGGGAGAGCGCACTTCGCGAGGGGCAAATTCGATTCGTCAGAAGGGTGACCACGATGTGCGCCAACGGGTCGATCCAAAGGCTCGTTCCAGTAAAGCCGAGGTGACCGAAACTCCGCGGGCTCATGCGCATCCCGCCGCTCGAGCCCTCGCTGCTTTTTCCGTCGAAGCCCGCCCGGAGCGTACCGCCCGGTCGATCGCGAACGAGCCATCCGAGGTCGACGTCACCGAACGGCCCGCCCCCCCCCGACAGCGCGTCGAGCACCGCAGCCCCGAAGGTGAGTACCGAGCCTACGCTCGCGAAGACGCCTGCCTGCCCCGAGCCTCCTAACCCCGTCAGTGCCCACGCATTTTCGTCGTGAACCGCGCCGACGACGGGGCCGCCGCGAAACGCGACCGTTTCGGTCGGAGCGAAGGGGCCGCGCACGCCGCGAATCGCCAGCCCCCGAACCGTTCCGGCCTCTCTTTCGATGCCCAGAGGCTCGAGGACCAATCGCTCGATGGCTTCGCCTGCGTCCTTCGCCGCGACGATACGGGCCAATGCGGCTCCGGCGAGGACGTAGCCGAGATCGCTGTAGACGGGTGCGAAGCCGTCTGACGGAAAAGCCCCTTCGGCATCGGGTCGGCGCGCATCGGCTGCCTGACGCAGAGCCTGCGCGACGTCGACCGATTCGCCGCGCAAAAGCGGCGCGTACAGGGTGCGATGTGCCTCGAGCCCCGCCCGATGAGCAAAGAGAAGCTCCATGCTCGCTCTCTCGCTCGCCGTACCGCGTGCTTCCGGCAGAAGCGCGCCGAGCTCGGTATCGCGAGCGACGCCCGTGCAGGCGAAGGCTACGGCCGTCATTGGTTTCGTGACGCTCGCGAGATCGAAGAGCAGCTCCGTGAGACCGCCGAGCTCTCGACGCCACGGCCCCGCCCGCACGGCGCATCCCGCCGCACACGCTGGGGCGACATCAGCGGCCAGAATGCTTCGCGCGATCTCGTCGGCCGTCACCTTGGGCGATCTTTTAACGCAAGCGGCGGTCGCAGGCGATGGAAGAGGAGCGAGAGCGTGGCCCGTCGGTCGCGCCGAAGTCGCGATTCGAGCGTCGCCGGCATCGGCGGGATGACCGGTTAGGCATTGAACTTCGAACTACCCATTCTCGATCCGCGGCGGACTTCCGCTCTCGCACACATGGGTTCTGCCGGACCGGCTTCGTCATGCGAAGGACGCGCGCGAAAGAATTCAATCGGCATGGGTGGCGGTCGCCCACGATCGTGACGGGCGGCCCGCACTCGACTCGTTGCCCTCGGGGGTGGGGCGACGGCGTCCGGTGCGACAGAGACTTTGACCTGCTTGGTGGGGCGCCTGTAGAGTTCGAGCTAGCGGCCGCTCGTTGGGCGAGCGTCCGCCGATGGAACTTCCAGTGGTCGAATTCGCATGGGAAGCGCGGGCGCGCACCGGGGAGGTGCGCAAGGGCTCGATGGAGGCCGAGTCGGAAGACGCGGTCAATCAGCGCCTGCGCGCCCAACAGCTGCAGCCCACCCGAGTCAAAAAGAAGGGTAAAGCGCTTTCGTTCCAGCTTGGAACGGGCGTCGGTACGAAGGATCTGGTCACGTTCACCCGTCTCTTCGCGACCATGATCGACGCCGGGTTGCCCATCGTCCAATGTTTGGACATTTTGCAAAGTCAAACGGCCAATAAATCATTTGCGATCGTCCTTCGCGACGTCAAAGCCAGCGTCGAGCAGGGCGCCACCTTCAGCGACTCCTTGCGGCGCCACCCGAAGGTCTTCGACCACCTGTACGTCAATCTCGTCCAAGCGGGGGAGGTGGGAGGAATTCTCGACACGATTCTCAACCGGCTCGCGGCGTACATCGAAAAGAGCATGAAGCTGTCGCGCCAGGTGCGCGGCGCGATGACATACCCGTCGATCGTCATTATGGTCTTTTTCGCCGTCCTTTCGATTCTGCTCATTTTCGTGATTCCCGGCTTCGAAACGATGTTCAAAGACTTCGGCGCCAAAGACGAGCTGCCCATCCTGACCAAGATGGTCATGGCCGTCTCCCGCGGCTTCGTCAGCAACATCCCCTTCGTCATCCTCGGGCTTTGCGCGATGGTCGGCGGCGTCGTTTACACGTACCGGACGCCGCGGGGAAAAAAGACGATTCACAGGATGCTGCTGCGGCTCCCGATCATCGGCGACGTCTTGCGGAAGATCGCCGTCGCCCGCTTCACGCGGACTTTGGGGACCCTCCTGGCATCCGGTGTGCCTATCCTCGACGCGCTCGAGATCGTCGCAAAGACTGCGGGCAATGTCGTCATCGAAGAAGCCATCATGTATGCCCGGCTGCGCATTTCGGAAGGCAAAAACATGGCCCAACCGTTGATGGAAACGGCCGTTTTCCCATCGATGGTCGTGCAGATGGTGGGGGTCGGCGAGCAGACCGGTGCACTCGACGCGATGCTGAACAAAATTGCCGACTTCTACGAAGACGAAGTCGACGTCGCGGTTGCCGCGCTGACGAGTCTCATCGAGCCCGTTCTGATGGTGGGAATCGGCGGCACCGTCGGCGTCGTGCTGATTGCGATGTATATGCCCATCTTCAGCATCGCCGGCAAGATCAAGGCGGAGTAGCACGGTCGTGGAACTCGGCATCGGCCCCGGCCTTGGCCGGGTCACCTCGCCGGTGCGAGGGGTCGAAGCAAGGTCGCCGAGCGGGCGGCCGGCCGACCACAGTCTGGCGACGCGGCTCGCGTGGATCACCGGGCTGCGACTTTCGTTTCTCGTGCTGCTTCTCGTCGCGATGTCGACGCTCTACCTGCGTGGCGCGCTCTCGCTCTATCCGTTCAGCCTCCGCATCGGCATGACGACGATCGCCGCGGGCTTCGGGCTCGAGGCCGTCTATGCAGCCATGCTCCGGAGCGGCCGCCGACTCCATACGCTCGCCTGGGGCCAAATCGTCCTCGACCAGCTGACGTGGACGGCGATCGTCTACGTCACCGGAGGACCGACGAGTGGGGCCACGTCGTTTTACGCGCTGACATGTCTGGTTGGGGCGATCCTGGTCGGCGTGCGCGGTGCGGTGATGGCGGCCGGCCTCGGCATCGGCATCTACGCGGGCCTCTGCGCTGCTTTCCACTTCGGCTGGATCGCTCCGCCTCCCGATCAAGCAGCGTACAGCACCGGGGCGTCCGATCTCGTATTTCCTTTTCTCCTCAATGCGCTGGGGGTCGCGGTCGTCGCTTTGCTCGCGGCCTACCTGGCCGATCGCCTGCGGATGACCGGAGGAGCGCTTCAAGTCGCAACGCGGCGTGCGCATGAAGCCGAGCGTCTCGCCGTCCTCGGCCGCATTGCCGCCGGTCTTGCACACGAGATCCGCAACCCCCTCGGGTCCATCACCGGATCCATCGAGATGCTGCGGGAATCCATGGCGTTGTCCGAGGACGAACAACGCTTGTGCGACATCATCAAGGGGGAAGCGAAGAGACTGAACGACCTCGTGGGCGACATGGTCGATTTGTCGAAGCCCCGTCCGCCAAACCAGGAGGCGACCGATGTCGCGTGCCTCGCTCGGGAAGTGGTCGCTCTCGCCGGAAGCGCTTCGCGAGCGAGAGATGTCGGCGTCGTCTACGACGGGCCCGAGGGCGACGTCCTCGCGCGTTGCGACGGCGCGCAGATGAGACAGCTCTTGTGGAATTTGCTTCGCAACGCCATTCAGGCGACCTCTGCGGGATCGAGCGTCATCGTCCGGGTCGAGGTGCGCGAGCGCGAGGTCACTCTGGCTGTCGACGATGAAGGACCGGGGATCCCCGAGGACTCGAGGGCCCGCATTTTCGACGACTTTTTCACGACCCGAACGCATGGGGCGGGGATTGGCCTGGCCGTCGTGCGTCGCATCGTCGAGGATCACGCGCCCATCGGGGCCCGTCTGTCCGTGCGTTCTGCGCAGAGCGGCGGAGCGAGCTTCCAGCTCACGTTGAGCAGGGACGTCGAAGGCCTCCGCCGAAGCGTGCGGCCTCCGCCGCCCGGGTGACGTCGGGCTTCACACCTCGTCGGCTCGCAACCAACGTACGCCCGAATTTCCCTGGGTGGCCGCCCTGGCGGCCACTCCCGTTCGCCTCGAGCGCGCACCGCCGCGGTGAAAGCGCGGTCGGTTTCTCTGGCGGGTCGGCAATCCTTTGCCTAACTCTTTCTTCTACACTGAAGCGCGCGCGCCCGAATGGGTGCCGATGACAGTCGAGGTCATGGATGACGAGACCCCGCCAATTGGATGCTCTTCTCTTCGGGCTCGGTGCACTCTTAAGTCGAGCCCCGACGGCGGCAGCTGCCGACGATGCCCAAGGCTTCGTCCACGAAGAGCACGCGCACATCGAACAACTCCTCCGCATGCCTGCCTCACCGCCGCGCGACGCGCAGATCCACCAGGCGCTCGGCACGTTCGTCGATTACGACGAGCTCACCCGACGGGCCTTCGGCGAGCCGTGCCCACCCAGCGAGCCGGCCTGCGAGGACCTCTGGTCGGGATACACCGAAGCGCAGCACACCGAGCTTCGCGGGTTGCTCGAGCAGCTCGTCCGAAAGACGTACCGTCGGAATCTGATGAAGACGCTCGACTACGAAATCGACTACCACGGCTCGCGTGACGTCGCAGGCGACGCGCGCGTCATGACCGAAGCGAAGAGTCGGACCAAGCCGCGGGAACCGCCGGTTCGCGTCGACTACGTCGTCAAGCAGACGACGGCCGGCTTCAAGGTGGTCGACATCGTCACCGAAGGTTCGAGCTTGACGAAGAACTACTACGACCAGTTCCGAAAGAAGATGCACAACCCGAATGAGGGGTACGCGAACATCGTGCAGAAGCTCCGGGACAAAATTGCGAAGCCGGATTGAGGTGCCGCGGGGGTCCGTGGCCGGCGGCTTTGCCGCGATCACGGTGGCGATCGTCGTGACCACCAGGCCAGCGTCCGCCGAGGACCCGTTCGAGATTCAGGTCTACGACGCGACGGCGAATCCACCCGGAGTGCCGGGCCTCGAGCTTCACCTGAACGATTGGCTGACGGGGCATCGAACCTCGACGCCGCCGGAGGCGCCGCTGCATGGCCAATTTCACACGACCTTCGAACCGTCGCTCGGCGTGACGCCGATTTGGGAGATCGGGGCCTACGTCCAGTTCGCGCTCCGCGAGGACGACCGAGCGTTCGACTGGGCCGGGGCGAAGCTTCGCTCGAAGTGGGTCACGCCGCCAGGCTGGGACGCCCACGTGCGTCTCGGCGTAAACCTCGAGGTTTCCTACCTCCCGTCGATCTACGACCGGAATCGATGGGGCAGCGAGGTGCGGCCCATCGTCGTTTGGCAGAGCCGTGAGTGGCTGTTTGCACTCAATCCAATCCTCGATGATGCCTTGGCGGGGCCGGACTCGTCCGCCGGCCCCTACTTCGAGCCGGCCTTCAAGCTGGCCCGTACGGTCGGGCCCGTCGCAGTGGGTTTCGAAACCTATAGCTCCTTCGGCCCTCTGTCCTCACCGCTCGCTTGGCGCGAGCAGTTCCACCAGATCTTCGAGGTCCTCGACATCCTGTCTGTCCCCCTATGGGAACTCGAGGCGGGAATCGGCGAGGGCTTGACGCCCTCCAGTGCCGGCCTGGTCGTCAAAGCCATCGTCGGATATTCCTTCGAGCGCACGACCGAGATGGCGATGCGGGCATCGAACAGGAATCCCCCATGACCCTTGCCGTCGGCGACCGGGCCCCTGACTTCACACTGCCGTCGTCCCGTGGCGAGAGCGTGACTTTGTCGGCACGGCTGGGCCGAGGCCCGGTCGTCCTTTACTTTTACCCGAAGGATGGCACGACGGGATGCACGGCGCAGGCGTGCAGCTTTCGGGACCGATCGGAGGACTTTGCCGACGCCGGCGCAGATGTGCTCGGCGTCAGCTCCGACGGCGTGGCATCGCATGAGCGGTTCGTTCAAAAGCACGATCTGCCCATGACCCTTCTCAGCGACACCGAGGGGAAAGTGCGCTCGCTCTACGGAGTACGCCCGACCTTAGGCTTTTTGCCGGGGCGCGCCACGTTCGTCATCGACAAAGATGGCATCGTTCGCCACGTCTTCGTTTCGCAATTTCGGTTTGGCCGTCACGCGGACGAAGCTCTCGAGGTCGTACGCCGGCTGCGGGCTGAGGCAGAGCCCGCCGTTTCGCAAAAGCACCCCGCGTAGCCCGACGGGGCCACGGGAACTTTCCGCGTGCCATGTCGCTCGACTGCCCGCGCGCGGATGGCCGACGCCGGAGCCGCGTTGGCCGTCGCGGACAGCGATGGCGACGTCGACGCGCTCGACCGGGTTCTTCGAAATCTTGCCGCAGCGCATCGTGGGAGGTCGTGATCTTTTCTGACGGCCCTTGAGCTGCCGGAGGGACGCGCGTTCGCGGATCGCGCCGGGGGGGGTCGGCGGCTCGTGTAACAGCCTGAAATCGACGCCCGGCGCAGACATCGGTATCGGTAGCCCCAGAGCTCGGGGTACCGCGTCGACCCCGAGCGTTCAGCGGGGTGCCCATGGATTCGGACCATTTCCTGATCGCCTCACCCTCACATCCTCCGGAACCGACCTTATCCGGGGGCCTCCACCTCCTCACTGCGCGCGAACGCGAAGTCGTACTTCGCGCCCTTCGGGGGTGCGCCAACAAGGTCATCGCCTTCGATCTCGGACTCGCGCACTCCACGGTCCGCGTGCTCATCGCGCGCGCCGCGTCCAAGCTCGGCGTGCGCACCCGCGAAGAGCTGCTCGAGATCGCTGGCGCGCTCTTGAGCCGGGACGAGCCGTAGCCCCGTTGGCCGTTGGCGAATGGGGAGCGCCTCGGTCACGTGCTATCGAGGCGCGTGTTGATGAAAGTGCACCAGCGTCGGCTGTCTCTGCCGACCCGCGGCCGCGGTCTATTCGACGTGACCGACGAGGTGTCCGCCGTCGTGGTCGAGTCCGGCGTCGTGACCGGCCTTGCCACGGTATTCTTGCGGCACACGAGCGCGTCACTTCTCATTCAGGAGAATGCCGACCCGGCGGTCTTGCGTGATCTCGCCCGATGGATGGACCGGCTGGCGCCGGAGGATGCGCGCTACGAGCACGACGCCGAAGGTCCGGACGACATGCCGAGCCACCTGCGTTCGTCGATCACGCGTTCGAGCGAAAGCATTCCAGTAACCGGCGGCCGACTCGCGCTCGGACCATGGCAGGCCATCTATGTCTGGGAGCACCGGAGCGCGGGGCAGAGTCGCGAGCTGGTCGTGCATGTCGCGGGAGAACCAGATCGGTGACCGAAGGCCTACGCGTCCTCACGGTCGAGCGCGCCCGGTTTCCCGTTCTGCTTTCCGTTTGGGCTCCATCGCATTATGTTTCCCGACATGAAGGTGTCGGCGGTTCTGACCCGGGCGGCGGGTCGCTGGATTGCCCACTGCGAGGAAGTTGACCGAGCCGGGGAAGGGGACACCCCCGAGCAAGCCGTGTCGAACTTGCGGCAAGCGCTCGAAGAGTATTTTGGCTACACCGAGGCTGTGGCGCCTCCACCGGAGCCGGCCCTCGAAGCGATCGAAGTCGAAGTGATCGGCGCGCCGTAGCCTTCGTGTCGACGGTCCGTTGGCCACAGCAAGGCTGTGGCGCCTCGACCGGAGCCGGCCCTCGAGGCAATCGAAGTCGAGGTGATCGGCGCGCCGTAGCCTGTGCCGAAGGTCACGCGCTAAAGAACCGCTTTGACGGGATCGGCCATGACCGACTCGGTCACGCGCTGAAGAACCGTTTGACGGGATCGGCCATGACCGGCTCGGGCCACGGACTCGGTCGCGCGCTGAAGAACACGGGATCGGCCATGACCGACTCGGGCCACGGACTCGGTCGCGCTGAAGAACACGGGGTCGCCCATACCGACTCGGGTCACGCGCTGAAGATGCGTTTGATCTGCTCGGCCATCTCGGACTCGGTGGTCTTCTTGGCGAAGGCGAGTTCTTTGAGCAGCAAGCTGCGCGCTTGATCCAGCAGCCGCCTCTCGCCGAATGAGAGCTCTTTGTCGAACTTGAGGCGGTTCATGTCGCGTAGGACTTTCGCGATCTCAGTGGCCGAGCCGCTCTTAATCATCTCGGTATAGACGCGGAAGCGGCGACTCCACGGCTGGACATCGACCGCCACTTCGCGGGCGCGCATCGTCGTCAAAATGTTGTTGGCTTCGACGTCGCTCATAATGCCTCGAAGCCCCACTTGCGTGGCCGCGCTCGTCGGCACGAGGACCTTCATCGCATTGTCGAGGATGCGCAGAATGTAGAAGGTCGTCCGCGTGCCACCGATTTCGCGCTGCTCGATGGCCGTCACTTCGCCGACCCCGTGGGCGGGGTGGACGGCCTTGTCGCCCACGCGAAAATCGGGGGCCGGAGTATTCGGCAAGGGCGGGGCCACATAGCCCCCCGGCATGGCCGACCGAGGCTGGTGTCGTGAGGACATGGGCGGTGCCGATGGGCGCGGCGGCTCCGAGCGCGCGAGCGGCACTGTGGCCGAAGGTGCGACCGGCGTCGGCGTTACGGAACGCTTGGTGCGCGGCTTCGCGGTCGAAGCGGGCGCAGCGGCGCTCCGGGTGGAGGAGGCGATGGCGCGAACGGAACCGGTACGGGCGGGATGGGTCATCGAGTTTGGTCGAGGGAGCGGGGTCGCTACCATCAGCAATGCCTCCTCGTCAATGCATGGCCTCAAAAGGCCAGCAACTCCGCGATACTGGCCTCCGTCGCCGCGTGGAGGCCACGGGCGACAACGCGGGGGTCGAGATCGACCTCAAAATCCAGTGCCGCAGGATCGACACGGGCCACGGGCTGTCGCGGCAACCGATCGAGCCCCGTCAGTCGGCCGAGGGCATCGTCGGCGAGGACCTGAAATGATGCCTCGAGCCGCTTCGCCGCCGCGCCTGCATCCCGTCCCCATGCTCCGGTCAAAATCAATTGGGCCGCGAGGAGGTCTGGCGCCGCAGGGTGCGATCCGGCGGCGTCGCCCTGGCGATTGCCTTCATCGCGATCGAGACCGTCCGTTCGCATCCGGACGGCAGCCCCGACAGCGGTCGATGCGCGCAGCAGTCCGCCTCCGGCGGCCCCCCACTCGCCTTCGAAAGGCCCCGGCGCGAAAGCCCGTGCCGGCGCCTCTCCGAGGCGGGCAGCCAGGTCGTTCAGTGGCGAAGCGCGAAGCGCCGAAGGCGCCCTGCTGAGTTTGCCCAATGCAAAGTAGATGGCCGTACGCAGCGGGCCGAATCGGCCCTGCTCGATCGCGAGGGTGTCGTGGCCGAAGAGTGCCAACTGGGTGCGCACGGTTCCAAGCGTTCCCCAAACGCGCGTCACCCCCCGATCGAACGCCCGCCCCTCCACGAAGAGAGCGCGGGCCGCGAATGCTCGCTCGACCCGCCCGGGCTCGAACGGCAGACGCGCGAGCAGGAGCACCGTGTCCGGGAAACCAGCCACGACCAACTCGGTCGCCCCCCGCAAGTCCACGCCGCCATGCCTCTCGGCGAACGCGTCGAGGGAAGTGTCTGGAATGACCGTCGAAAGAGCTTGGGCAAACGCCCGGTCGCCGATGAGCTCGACGGGACGTAAATCGACGAGCCACAGCAGCCCGGCCGCCGGCACGAGGTCGACGAGAGGCTGCAACCGAAAGGGGGCGTCGGCCGTGGATCTTGCGGCCGGTGCCCCCGCGCGGGCGCCGCAAGCCATCGCGCCGAGCGATCCGAGCACGCACAGCGCGTCGCGCCGTGAGGTCATGCGACCCGAATTCGGGCGAACCGACGATTCTTCGAGCCGACCCGGACGAGGTAATCATGGCCCGCGTCGAGTCGCATCTTGGGGCTCGTCGCGCGCTTGCCGTCCACCTCGACGCCGCCCTGCAGGACGAGTCGATGGGCTTCACTCGTGGTGACCGCGAGGCCCGCCTGTTTGATGGCCCACGCGAGCTCGACGAGGCCTCCGCTGGTGATCTCGACCACCGGCACTTCTTCGGGCAGCGCATTGCCTGCGTAGACGCGATCGAATTCGGCCGCGGCACGTTGTGCGTCTTCGGTACCGTGGAAGCGCTCGACGATTTCTCGGGCGAAGATCGACTTGATCTCCAGGGGATTGCGCCCGTTTTCCTTGTCCTGCTCGAGCGCGTCCACTTCGGCCGTACCGCGCTGAGAAAGCAGCTTGAAAAACCGAAAAACGACCGCGTCGTCGATTTGCATCGCCTTGCGGTACATGATGGCTGGGGGTTCCTTCAGGCCGATGAAATTATCGGCGCTTTTGCTCATCTTGCGACCGACCACTTCGCCGTTTTCGATCCGGGCGTCGGTTCCTTCGAGAATGGGGGTCGTCATCACGATCTGAGGGCGCTTTCCGTATTTCGCCATGAGGTCGCGACCCATGAGCAGGTTGAAAAGCTGGTCGGTGCCCCCGAGCTCGACATCGCACCCGAGGGCGACCGAGTCGTACCCCTGGAGCAACGGATAGAGAAACTCGTGCTGATGAATCGGCCTTTCTTCTTGGAATCGTTGGCGGAAGTCCTTGCGCTCGAGCATTCGAGAGACTGTCACTTTGGCCATGAGCTCGACCGTCTCGCCCAGGCTGAGGCGGTCGAGCCATTCGCTGTTGCGCCGAAGCTCGATTCCGCGCGGGTCGAGCACTTTGAACGCTTGGGCGAGGTAGGTCTCCGCCGCGGCTTCGACGTCTTCGCGGGTCAGCCGGGGGCGGCTCTCGTTTTGTCCAGTCGGGTCTCCGACCCGCGCGGTGACGTCGCCAATGAGGAAGATGGCCGTATGGCCGAGATCTTGAAACTGCCGCATCTTTTGGAGGACGACCGCATGGCCCAAGTGAAGATCGGACCGGGTCGGGTCGAAGCCCGCCTTCACGCGTAGGGGTCGGCCAGAGCGCCGCGATTCTTCGAGCCGGAGCTCGAGCTCGGCTCGGACGTGAAAGTCGACGACGCCGCGCTCGAGGAGTGCGAACTGGTCCAACACCGGGGCAAAGTCAGGCATGCGGCCCCCGGGTTACTTCTCGCCGTCGCCGTCGCCGTCGTCGTCCTTGCCGCCCGTGATGGGAAGGTGCCGGCTGCCATTGACGATTTCTTTGAGCTCCTTGCCGACTTTGAAGAACGGCAAGCGTTTGGCCGGGACGTCCACGGGCTCCCCCGTCCGCGGGTTGCGCCCCGAATATGGCTTGTACGGCCTGACCGTAAAGCTGCCGAAGCCCCGGATTTCGATGCCTTCGCCCCGCTGCAGGGCCTCGGTCATGGCGTCGAACACGCAGTTGACCACAAGTTCGGCCCGCGCCTTCGTGAGGTCGGTTCTCTTCGCAGCGAGCGCGTCGATGAGTTCGCTCTTCGTCATGATCACACCGCTTGAAAGCCGCACCGATGGCATCCATCGATGCCAGAAAGTACCGATATCACCGACATTTCCACCCCGTCAACGGCGGTCTCGTGGGCGGCTCGTCGGTCGGCGGGCGCGCTAGCGCGGCCGGAGAACGACCCAGCCGAGCGCCACCGGCGCGCCCCGACCGCTTAAGATGAGCGACGCCCGCCGGCGATCGCCACCGAGCTCGACCTTCTGCGTCGGAAGATCGACATCGCAGGTCGGTCCGTGCGCGCGGTCGGTCCATGTCCATCGCGCCAGGGGGGACCGCTCACCGGGAACAACCAATTCGAGCGACCCTTGGCCCAGTGTGCCGCGTTCGAAGACGCGGGGCGTGACGCCCCATGTTCTGCGTGGAGGCGGCACCGTTCCTCTGGGGATCGGGAGATCGAATGTCGCCCTCGCTTCGGCTTCGGCGTCGGGGCTCAAGACCACGTCACGCCCGGTGGCGCAAGCGACGAAATGCTCGTTCGCAGAGCTCCACCCGCCGCGGATGGCCGATGGCGGCCAAGCGCTACCGGCATCGAAGCGCCACGCGTCGCCGCCGCCCGGTGCGGTCCAGGGGAGGATGAAGGGATGCCCTTCCGGGGGCAGCAGGTATCGATGGGCAGGCGGGTGACCGAGCCAGTCGAACGTGAGTCGGTCGTTGTCGTCTTCGCGCAAGCGCACGGCCACCAAACCGCGCTCTACCGGGACGAATGGATCGCTCGCGAGCTCGTATCCGGCGTCATCGTCGAAAAAGAGCAGGCCTCTCGTCACGTTCGCTGTGGCGAGGGCGTCGGGCTCGAACCGCGGACGGCCGTCGCGGCCCACGGCGAACGCGTCGTGACCGTGGGACGCATGAAGAGCGAAACCGACCGCGGAGAACGCGACGGCGCATAGGCCTGCGCGCGCGTGCGCGCGCGGGAACGCCTGCGTCAATGCCAGGGCCAAGAGCGCGTGTTCGAGCGGGAGCACGCAAATGAGGCCCTCGGCACCCCCGGCCGGGTTCACGTTTCCCGGATGCAGGAACGCGCAGACCCCAAGCTGTCCAACGACGACGCCGATGAGCGGCCGAGCACGGACGACGCGCCGCGCGCCGACCAGCACGACGAGCGGCAGGAGCGCGAAAGGTTCGAAATTCGAGATGTCGCGGACGTGCGCTCGAAGGCGGTCCCACGCGCCAGAGAAGATTGCGAGTCGCGCCTTCTCCCCGGCCGACTGGGCTGATGTGAGCGCGGCGTAAGCGGTTTCCGTGGATGCGAACGCATGTCCGGTCACGGCGTGCCGGGCTCCGAGGAGCGCCAGGACGCCCGGAATCGCGCCCGCCACGACCCAGGTGGCGGCCTCGCCTCTGCGTGCGGTCTGCAGCGCGAGGACCGCTACGAAGACTCCGATGGCCGCCGCAGACGACGGCTCGATCGCAACCAATGCGCCGAGCGCGAGCCCGGCGCCGGCGAACGCCTTTGGCCTCGATTCCCGCCGCCCACGCAACGCGCATTCGCAGGCGATGGCCACGGCGAGCGCTTCGGCCCCGAAGGGCAGGGCGTCGGCCGTGTGGTACCGGAGCGCCGCGCAGACCGTCGAGAGGCCGACGGCGATTCGCCCTGTCGCCTCCACGCGATCTTCGCCGCCCACCCCTGCTGCGAGCTCCCGCCCGAGGCGCCAACTGGCGACGACGATTGCCGCAGCGAGGGCCGGGCCGACGACCATGGGTGCACCGACGAAGAAGCCGATGGCCAGGAGAAGGGGAAAGCCGGGTGGAAAGATGCCCGCCAGGCGACCCTCTCCGGTCGTCGTCAGGCCCTCGGCCCGGAAGCTCGGAAGAGGCCCCGGCGGCAGCCACGTAAGGTGTCCGTGAGCCAGCGCGCGCCCTTGCAGCCAATACGTCGGGGCGGCCGCCGCGCGCGGCCCTCCGCGCAAGTAGAAGGCGATGTACCCCAACGACAGAAACGTGGCGAGCAGCGACGCAGAGACCAGAAAACGCCGGTGTCGATCAAGATGTGCAAGGCCGAGCGGCGCCAGCCAGGACTCGATGTGGCGCGGCCCGTGCCTGAGGGCGGAGGCGACGAAGAGCAAGCCCGCAATCGCGAGCGCGGCGCGCGCCGGCCCCTCGGTCGGCCAAGACCACGCTTCCATCGAGGCCCAATCGGGAGGGGACGGCTCGACCATCGCGCTTCGGGCGACGGCGTATATCACCCGCGACCGCGCGCTGTCGCGGCGAGCGGTGCGCGCCGTCGTATCGGGGCCCGCGATAGCGAGCGACGCGGGGCGAACGCGGCGTGGCGCGACGGGGGGGGCGGACTAAGACGGTGCGCGAGCGGCCACGGTCTTGTACGCTTGAGAGAGCCTGTTCGTGGCGGCGCGCACTTGCTGCCGCACCGAGTCGGCCTGGCGCGCCATCTCGGCCCAGCCGTTCTTCTCCGCGTCGCGCGCGAGGCCGTCGGCGTCTCCGACGACCCGGTGCATGCGCTCCTCGAGGATGCGCAGGCCGTCGAGCAACTCGTTTTCTTCGGCCCCGGCCGCCTTTCGGGCGGACAGCTCCGCCGTCAGCCCGTGCACTTCCTGCGCCGCGTGGCCGACCGCGGCAAAGCGTTTCATCAAGGCGTCGAAGTCGGCCGCGCGGCTTTCGAGGGCCTGGGACACTTCGACGAGGGCGTCGAGGCTCTCCTGCTGCCGTCCGCGTGCTGCTTCGATTTCGGCGACGAGGACCTGGAGCTTCTCGTGGATGCGAGGCTGCCGCGTCGTCGATGCCGCGAGGACGCGGGCCGCGCGCGCAAGCCCCCGCTCGCCGTCGAGTTCGATCCGTCGCGCCTCGCGCGCGATCTCGTCGTATTCGCGAAGCTCTTCGTCGACGGCGGCCGCTGCCGCCACGAGGGGCGAGGGAGGACTCGGCTTCGCCATGGCCCATTGGACCGTAGCGCGGTCCGTCTCGGTCGGCATCTCGAGCCTCAATGGCTCGGCACGGGGGCCGCATCGGGGCTGCCCGTCGCCGGGCTCTACTACGACTTCGTTGGACTTCGCTAGCGGAGGTTCGGTCTGGTGGGCGGCTCGCCTCGACGGTCTCGATGCAAAAGTTTGCATCGAATCGTCCGCGATCCGGTCACCGGCGACCCGGGCGCCCTGGCTTGTCGGTCCCGGCGCAAAAGCGCGCGGCAGGCTTGGCGCGCCCGCTGTCCTCGGCTAATCGGGCATCCTGCGCGATGCGGCGGCCGCGCCTTGCTCTCCTTCTCACCTCGTGGCTTGTCTTGTGGCTCGTGGGGACCACGGCGGCACCGGTGCGTGCGCAGGTTCGCGCGCCCGGGGTCGGGCCGCCCCCGGCCGAAGGGCAGCACGACTCGACATCGGCCGCGCCGAACACCTCCCCCACGATCACCCTGCCCGTGCTCGAGAAGGACAAGGGGGTCGTCTATCCCCGCCAAGCGCTCGACGAAGGGATAGCCGAGACGGTCAAGGTCGGACTCGTCATCAGCATCGACGCGAAAGGGGCGGTGACGGGGGCGGAGGTCGAGAAACCAGCGGGCCACGGGTTCGATGAGGCGGCGGTCGAAGCGGCCCTCCAGCTCGTTTTCGATCCGGCCAAGCGCGACGGTGTTCCGGTTGCTTCCCGCATTCGGTTTGCCTACACGTTTTCGCCGCCCGCGGCGGCGCTGTCCGGGCGCGTTCTCACGCTCGCGGGCGACCGGCCGATCGAGGGTGCTGTCGTCCGCGTGCGGGACTCCGCCGGCGCCGAGCAGACCGCGACGACGCAGGCGGACGGGCAATGGCGGATCGACGGCTTGCGTGCGGGGTCCTATCACGTGACGGTCACCGCTCCGCGGCGCGAACCGCACGAGGCCGACCAGACGGTCAAGCCAGCCGAAGAAGTGCAGGTGGTCGATCGCCTCGCGACTTTGCCAGAGGTCGCATCGCCGGACGCGGGCGAGCCACTCGAAGAAGTCGAAGTCCGCGGCGAGAAGCCGCCGCGGGAAGTCACCAAGGTCACGCTCAGCCAGTCCGAATTGAACCGCATTCCGGGGACCGGCGGGGATGCGCTGAAATCCCTGCAGAGCCTTCCGGGCGTCGCGCGTCCGCCGGCTTTCTTGGGGCTGCTCATCGTCCGCGGGTCCGCCCCCGAAGACTCTCAGTACTTCATCGACGGGACGCCGATCCCCATCGTCTATCACTTCGGGGGAATTACGTCGGTCGTGCCGACCGAGGCCATCGGCAAGCTCGATTTTTTTCCGGGCAACTTCAGCACGCAGTACGGGCGCGCCATGGGCGGCATCGTCAACATCGGGATCGCCGACCCAAAGAGTGACCGTTTGCACGCTCTCGTCGACGTCAACCTCATCGACGTGCGCGCGCTCGTTCAGGGCCCGGTCTTCGACACGGGCTGGAGGTTCTTGGTCGCCGGGCGCCGATCGTGGGTCGACGCGTGGCTCGGCCCCGTGCTCAAGGCGGCCGGCGAGAGCGTCAGCGTCGCGCCGGTCTACTACGACTACCAGGCTTTGCTCGAACGGGACTTGAGCAAGCATTCCAACTTGAGGTTCGGTCTCTTCGGTTCCGACGATCGCCTCGCGCTGCTCCTTTCGAGCGTCTCGCCTTCCAATCCGACCTTTTCGGGGAGCCTCAGCACGCACACGGGTTTCTGGCGCGGGCAGGTTCTCTACAGAACCAGAATCGGCGATGACACGGAGGCCCGCGTCGTCGGCGCCTTCGGTGCCGACTACCTCGATTTCAGCCTCGGCAGCATCTACTTCAACCTCACGGATTGGCCGATCACCGGGCGCGCCGAGATCTCGCAAAAGATCGAACGGCGCTTCACCCTGAACGTGGGGCTCGACATGATCTACGAGCCGTACACGGTGTCCGCGCTCCTGCCGCCGCTCCCGCAAGTCGGTCAGCCGCCCCCGGGCCCGTTCTCCGCGCAGCTCCCGCGGCAGACCCAGAGCTCGAGCTCGATCTACGAGCCGGCGGCTTACGTCGAGGGAGAAGCAACGCCATGGAAAGGCACGCGGATCGTTCCGGGGCTACGTCTCGACTACACGAAAGACACGCAGGCTTGGGACTTCGATCCGCGCATCGTCGTTCGTCAAGACGTAACGATGTATCCCCGAACGACCGTCAAAGCGGGGGCGGGGCTCTTCACTCAGCCGCCGCAGCCGCAAGAAACGAACGCAGTCTTCGGGACGCCGGGTCTGAAGAGCAACCGCGCTGCCCAGTACTCTTTGGGTGTCGAGCGCGAGGTGACCGGTCACATCGAGGCCTCGCTCGAGGGATTCTACAAGGACCTCGACCATCTGGTCGTGCAGGGTCTCGGCAACACGGGGAGCGGCGTCATCTACGGCGCGGAGGCGTTCATTCGCTACAAGCCGGATGAGCACTTCTTCGGGTGGCTCTCCTACACGCTCTCGCGCAGTTTGCGCCGCGACGCGCCCGGAATGCCGCTCCGGATCTTCGAATATGATGAGACCCACATCATGACGACCGTCGGGAGCTACAAGCTCGGTCGCGGATGGGAGTTCGGAGCGCGACTGCGGCTCATCAGCGGTTACATGTATACGCCGCAGCAATACGGATACTACGACGAAAACATCGGTACGTACGTACCCCTGCAGGCCTACCCACAATATGGTTCGCGCCTCCCGTTCTTCACGTCTCTCGACTTGCGGGTCGACAAGACCTGGACCTTCCGGTGGGGGTCGGTCGGCGCGTACCTCGACGTGCTGAACGTGTTCAACAACGCGAACGTCGACGGCGTGAATTATAACTACAATTCGACACTCAATTCGTACATCGGCGATTTGCCCATCTTGCCGAGTCTCGGCCTGAGAGTGGAGATGTGACGATGAGGGCTCTACCCACGTTGGCCAGGGTCCTCGTCGTCGGGTTGGCTTGGCAGTCGTCTTCGTGCTCGCCGAGTGGATTCGCCGATGCGTCGGTGATCGACAGCGTTCGCATCATCGCAACGAGTGCGGACGAGCCCTATGCCCTTCCCGGCGAATCCGTTCACATTCGACTGCTGGCCTTCGACGGCCGTCCCGCCGCGCAGCGGATGCAATCGTCGATGATCGTTCAGTGGCTGCCGTTCATTTGCGAAAATCCTGCGAGTGATGCGTATTACGCGTGCTTTACGGACGGGTTTGCCGCAGATGGGGGGGGCCCGTCGGCGGACGGGGGCACCGGCGCGGATGCGGGCGGCCCGTCGGCGGACGGGGGCACCGGCACGGACGGGGGCACCGGCACGGACGGGGGCACCGAGTCCGGGGCCACTCCACAACCGGAGGCGGGGCTCGACGCAGCGGCCGGAGAAGGGCAGGCCGGGGAAGTCGGGGACGACTCCGCCGAGCCAGGAGACGACGAAGGAGCTTCGGAGGACGCCGGCGGATCGAGCGAGGACGCAGCCGACGGGGGCGAACCGAGCTCGGAGGGGGGGGCGTGCCTGGCCGCGCATTTCGATTCGGGCACGACGGCTTTCCCCGTCATTTCCGAATTTACTTTTCAGATGCCGGCAAACGCCGTCTCTTCACACCCGCCCGTGCCCGGCGTGTCCCCTCCGTACGGTCTGGCGATCCTCTTCAACATCGCGTGCGCGGGACAATGGAGCTTGCTCGCGACGAATCCGTCGAACGGCAACCCGCAGCAAGTGCCCATCGGATGTTCGGACAACGGTACCGCGGTGGGCCCCGACGGCTACGTCTTCGGCTACACGCGCGTTTATGCCTATGAGCCGGATGCGGGATTGAGGAATGCAAATCCAGTCATCACGGGTGTGGACACATCCCTTCCGGCCCTTTGCTTCCAAGGATCGTCCCCCTCCTATTTGACCTCGCCGTTCGTCGCGACCGCCTGTTCGCCATCGGGCAGTGCGTGTCCGAACGTGCGGATCGGGGCTGTCGTCCCGCCGTCGAGCCAGGAGGTAGACCCCCAGACCCACAGCAAGGAGCAGATCTGGGCAGATTACTACACGACGCTCGGGGGCTTTTCGTCGCCGACCCGTCTTCTCTACGATCCGCTAGCCGGGTCGATCGGGGATCTCGCGACGACGGACACCGAGTTTCAGCCGCCCACCTTGGGACCGACCGATCTCCACGACGGCTACATCTTCATCGTCGTGCACGACAATCGGAATGGCGCAAGCTGGGTCACCATCCCCCTTCACCTCCAATAGCCAAGAGCCCCGCTCGACCCGCTGACGGATCACGCCGCGTCGTCTCGGGGACCACGCCGCGCGGACCGTTCGTTCCAATCGGCTTCCCGCTCGACGAAAGGGCGAAGCACGTGGCTCGCATCCACGGCCACTTGCCCGCACCCGAGCACGCGCTCGTCTTCCGGATGCGCGGTCAAATGGGCGCGGACGCGCACAAGTCCCTCGATGTAAACGCGTTCCCGACCGAGGCCCGGGCGCGTGCCGTCGCACCCCCGGAAGGCCCGCTCCGCGACAATCACGGCATCGAGGGGCTCGACCCCGTGCTCGCGCACGAGCATCCACGCGACGTCCGCATACGACGCGCCCGCAAGCATGCGCTGGACCGCCCGGTGCCGTACCGCCAGCTGACGTCGGCGCCGCGGTCCGAGCAGCCCGGCACGTTCTTCGAAGAGAAGGGCCCGACCCTCTTGGTCGTCGACGCCCCTCGCGGTTCCAGCTCGAAAGAGCGCCAGCGAGGCTCGGCGCGCGCGTGCGCGCGGGCACGCGTGACCGTCGATCTCGTGGAGGACGGTGCGGGCCGTGTCCTCTTCGTCAAGGTGTCGCCCGACGGCGACGAAGATCGTCGCGTCGCCCGTCGCCGCGAGCGGAGCAAGGGCACGGGCCGTCTGGACGGCAAACGGGAGCTTGCGCCGGCCGACGGCTTCGCGCATCCGAGACAAGAGCGAACGAGGATCCGCCGAGTCGTCGCTGCGGACGAGCGGCGTGGCCGACGCGCGAACGGGCTCGCCGAGCCACTTCGTGCAAAGCTGCGTTGCCGCGTCGCAGACCGAGGGATCGATCGGCGCGAAGCGGGCTGCGGCGAGCTCCGCCACCGCGCGAGAGCCTGCCGCCTCGCACAAGGCTGCTTCGATGGACAGCTCGCGAACGCGCGCGAGGTAAAGCGCACGGATCGTACCGTTCGGCGGCCCGGCGAGGACACGTTCGGCCGCGTCGAGGGCGCGACGCAGCTCGAGGTGATCGCGGGGCGCGTAGGACCAGCGTGGAAGTGCGCTCCGCCCCGCTTGCAGCTCCGCGGCGAGCCTGGCTCGCTCCGACGCCACATCGAGCGGCGTCAGCGCCGCGAGCGGCTGGATCTCCCGCGAGGCCCGGAGGACGAGCTGCTCGATCGCCGCGAGCGGCGTCGCGGCCAGGGTCGCTTTCCACGACGCGGCGGAGCTCATGGCTGCCCGTCGGCAGGACGCGATGGGCCACGCGATGGGGCCGACGGCCAGGCGGTCCGAACGAGGACCCCATCGAACGTCGACGCCGGCGAGCGGATCTGGACCACGGCCACGAGAATAGATCGGGCTCGCGTCTTGTGCTGGGGCCGACGTACGCTGAGGCGAAAGGATTCGTTTGGCTCTCTCCGTTCTGCTCATCCATCGCCCTCGCCCGCTTCGGGCGTCGTGACGCCCGAACTCCGACGATGAAGAAAAACTACGTCCTCGACACCAACGTGCTCTTGCACGACCCTCAAGCCATTTTTCGTTTCGAGGACAACAACGTCATCATTCCGATTTATGCGATTGAAGAGGTCGATCAATTCAAACGCGAAGGATCCGAGCGTGGGCGCAACGCGCGTTCGATCGCGCGGCTTTTGGACGAGCTTCGCGAGCGCGGCGCCCTCTCCAAGGGGGTGTCGCTCGACTCGGGCGGCACGTTGCGGGTCGCCGTTCCCACCAAGCGGCTCGAGCTTCCGAGCGCGGTCGATCACACCGCGATGGACCAGGCCATTTTGCAGACGGCGATCGACGTAAGGGAGAACGACGGCGGTCGCCCGACCGTCTTCGTGACGATGGACACGAACCTGCGCATCCGGGCCGACGCGCTCGGGATGGTGGCGCAGACCTACGAGAATCAAAGAGTCGACGTCGATCAGCTCACGAGCGGGCTTGTCGAGATCGAGCTTAGCGGCGACGAGGTGGATGCATTCTTCCGCGACGGGCGTATCCCACCCCGGGAGCCTGTTCCCGTACCGAATACCTGTATTCTCATGCGCGATCGAACGAACCCGTCGCACACGGCCCTCGGGCGTTACGACGCCACCAAGCGGGCCATCGTCGCCCTGCGCGTGCCGCGGGAGGGGGTCATGGGCGTGCGCCCCCGCAACAAGGAGCAGTCCTTCGCGATCGACCTTTTGCTCGACGAATCGATTCGCCTCGTGACCCTCGTCGGCAAGGCTGGAACCGGCAAGACGCTGCTGGCGCTCGCCGCCGGCCTCAAGCGAACGTTGGAAGACATGGCCTTCACGAGAATGCTCGTGTCGCGGCCCGTCATGCCGCTCGGCCGGGATATCGGGTTTTTGCCAGGCGACGTGGACGAAAAGCTGAACCCTTGGATGCAGCCCATCTTCGACAACCTCGAGTTCTTGTTCTCGACGGGGTCGCGCAAGGGCCCGAGAGCCTACGCCGAGCTTCTCGAGAGTGGGCAGATCCAAGTCGAGCCGCTGACCTACATCCGCGGCCGTTCTCTGCCTCAGCAGTTCATCGTCGTCGATGAGGCCCAAAACCTGACACCGCACGAGGTCAAGACGATCATCACGCGCTCGGGCGATGCGACGAAGATCGTGCTGACGGGAGATCCCGGCCAGATCGACAACCCGTACGTCGATAGCGCTTCGAACGGGCTGACCATCGCCGCAGAGCGGTTCCGAGGGGAAAAGCTTGCTGCCCACATCGTGCTCGCCAAAGGCGAACGCAGCGATTTGGCCGAACTTGCGGCCAACGTCTTGTGACGCGGAGTCGCGCCGGCGCACGGGCCGAGTCGGCCGGAGAAGCCCAATTGATTGCAGTGAAACGGCCGAAATTCGACCGCGTCGATCGCACTCAGCGCTTGCCGTCGCGTCGTCGTCATTCGGTCGAGTCGACGGCGGGGGGCACGCCTCGGCCGAAGAAAGCTGGTCCCCGAGCTCGCCGAATGGCAGGATAGAAGCGTCGAGGAGTGGATCCGTGCCTGAAACGTCATCTCTCGTCGTGATCCTGGCTGCGTCGGCGGTCGGCGTTGGCCTCGCGACGGCCGCACATGCGGTCGGCGAGGAAGGCGCTCCGCGATCGACCGTCCGGCTGACGACGGCGGCCGCTCCGGCACAACCGGTGGCGAGCGGCGGCCCTCTGCCGGTGGGGGCTGCGCCGCCTGGGGCGGGTGGGCCCGCGGGGCCTGCGCCCGCGGCGACGAGCGGTGGCGGCGGGCTTGCGCCGACCGGCGCCAATGGGCCTCCGCCAGCGCTCCAGGCCGCGTCGAGCGCTGCACGCGACGAAAGCGAGCCGGAGGAGTCTCACACGCCCGCTCCCTCAGAGAGTGCGCCGCCATCCGAAGAGCCTGCACCGGCCCGCGCCCCCGTGCCTCCGCACCCTGCGATCGTCGTACGCGACGGAATGATGAAATTACCGGCCGGCCGGTTCTTCGTCGGCTCCGGTGCTGCGAGAGCGCCGGCGAACGAGCGTCCCGTTCACCCCGCGACCGTGGCGAGCTTTTGGATCGATCGGACGGAGGTCACGGTCGCAGCGTACCGAGCGTGCGTCGACGAGCATGCGTGCGCACGGCCCGAGCGGAGGAGCGCAACCTGTACGTTCGAGCTCGGGGACGCCGATCTGCCCGTCTCTTGCGTGCACTGGAAGGACGCCGAAGCCTATTGCCGTTTCGCGAACAAGCGTCTTCCGTCCGAGATCGAGTGGGAATACGCCGCGCACGGGCCTCTGGCGGTTCCCTTCCCATGGGGAGCTACGGCGTCCTGCTCGAACGCCATCACCCTCATCAATGATCAGACGGGCAGGAGCTGCGCATCGAAGCCTGCACGCGTCGGAACCCACCCCGCGGGGGCGAGTGTCTTCGGCGTGCTCGACATGAGCGGGAACGTCGAAGAGTGGACATCCGATTGGTATTCCGAATCCCTGACGCCGGGACCGGGGCCGCGAGCGGGCGCCGCGCACGTTTTGCGTGGAGGCGGGTGGTTGTCGGCCCCATCGCTGAGCCGCACGACGACCCGCGACTGGGGCTCGGCGCTCGAGGCCGGGCCGAACGTCGGTTTCCGCTGCGCGCGAGACGACGACTGAAGCGGAGCCGCTGAAGCGGAGCCGCTGAAGCGGAGCCGCTGAAGCGGGAGCTTGCTGAAGCGGGAGCTTGCTGAAGCGGGAGCTTGCTGAAGCGGGAGCTTGCTGAAGCGGGAGCTTGCTGAAGCGGGAGCTTGCTGAAGCGGGAGCTTGCTGAGGCCGAGGTGCCGAAGCGGCCACCCGGTTGACGGCAAGGCCCCCAAGCACTATCCCACCCCGTCCCGTCCGGGCAATCCGGGCGCGTTTTCTGGGAGTCTCTCGTGTCTCCGTCCCCTAGCCGCAGCGACATGCTCCTCGCACAGAACGTTCAGCCGAAGGCGACGACGCCGGGCGTCGTGCAGGACACGACGCCCGCCGCGGGCGTGGGGGGCTCGTCGAGCGGCTCGCCGCTCGCGAGTTTTACGCCGATTCTGATGATGCTCATCATCTTCGTTCCCTTCTTTTTGCTGATGACGCGCCGGCAAAAGAAGGAAGCGCAGGCGCGGGCTTCGCTGAAAAAAGGCGATCGGGTCATGACGAACGCGGGTCTCATCGGGGAGCTCGTCGAGATGGACGATCGAATCGCCAAGGTGAAGGTGGCGCCGTCGGTGACCTTGCAGATCGTCGCGAACACCGTGACACCGTTTGTCGAGCCCGACAAAGGTGCGGCAAAGCAACTGAAAGAAGCCAAGCCGGCAACGGATAAGAAGTAAACGGCGCGTTTCCGGATCGTCATGCCGAAAAAAAGCGTTCTCGCGATTCTGGGCGGAGTGGCCGCCGTCGCGCTCGGCGTCGTCGCCGCGTGGCTCGGTGGCTCACCGCTCGCCACGATTGGGGCGACTGCGGCTGCGGTCATCTCGCTGGCGTGGGGAGTCAAGAACCCGACCCGTCGCAATCCACTTTTGTGCATCGCCGGGGCGATCGGCTCCGCGGCGCTCTTCTTTCACTTCGACAACTTCTGGGGCGTCCTGGTTGCCTCGCTCACCGTCGTTTGGGCGGCGGTCGGCCTCTTGCCGGTCATGAACGGCGTATGGCGCCTCAAGGCGGGTTTCGTCGCGGCCGTGTCGGTCGGAACGTTCATCGTCCTATGGCCGACCGTCGACCGCGCATTGCCCCTGCCCCATGCGCCGCCGCCCGTCGTTTCCGGGTGGCTCGGCCCCCTCGCACGCATCGCGAGCGAGGTCGGCCGTCATTTGCACTGCCCGAAGTACGTGAAGGACAACGAGACTTTCGCGATCGCGCCCGGTCTCGATTTGAGCGGAGGTCTGCGGCTCGTCTACACGGTCGAAGTGGACGAGGCAATCCGCGACAAGCGGGATCATTTCGCCGACGAGATGCGTCAAGAGCTCGCGACGTTGTTCGGCTTTCATTCCGGCGAGGGGCGCGTCACCCGCGACGAAATCGCCAAACTCGACGAGAAGGTCCACGTCTCGCAACCCGAGACGGCCATCGTCCTCCTCAAGTTCAAAGACAAGGCGGACAAGGCGAAGGTCGACGACCGATTCACGAAAAAATTTCTCGGCGAGCTGTCGATGTCGCAGCCATCCGACGAAAACGAAATCGCGTTCAAGATCCGACCGGAGGTCGAATCGCAGATTCGCGACCGCGCGGTCGCGCAGGCCAAGGAAACCGTCTCGCGCCGCGTCGACGAGCTCGGCCTTCGCGAAGCCTCCGTGACGACGCGGGACGAGGACATCATCGTCGAGGTTCCAGGGAGCAGCGAAGAGAGCTTCCGCGAGATCAAGGACACCATCCGGCGAACGGCGCGTCTCGAGTTCAAGATGGTCGACGACGCAGGGAGCGACAAGGTCTTCGGGCCGCCCGCCCTCAAGTCCGAAGATCTGCCGGAGGGCGAGGGCATCGCGCAGTACCAGGAGTCTGCGCCCGACGGGCTGGACGGCTCCGGCCACCGCAAATCGACGAGGGCGTATTACGCGCGGATGTCGTGTCAGCCGCCGAAGTACGCGAGCGAGTCGATGACCGACTGCCTTGGCCGCTTCCGGGCTTGGACGAGAACCATCAACGTGCCCGACGATCATGCAGTCGGCTTCGAAGCGGTCACCGAGCCCGTGGAAGGCACCGAGCCCCTTCAGTTCAAGCAGGTCGGGTGGCGAACACTCTATCTCTTCGGACGCGCGGAAATGACCGGCGACTACATCACGGACGCGAGCAAGGGCCAGGATCAGCAGGACTTCGGGCGCCTTTATGTCGCGCTCTCGTTTTCGCCGGCGGGAGCGGATCGGTTCGAGGAGGTCACGGGCGCCAACGTGAACCGCCGATTTGCAATCATTCTAGACGACATCGTCGATTCGGCGCCCGTCATCAAACAGAAAATCGCGGGGGGCCACGCGACCATCACGATGGGATCCGGCGACGCAGAAAAGCAGCTTCACGACGCGGCCCAGCTCGAGCTCGTGCTCCGCTCGGGCGCGCTGCCTGCGCCGATCACTCCGAGCTCGGAACAGACGATCGGGCCGTCCTTGGGGCGCGACTCGATCCAAGAGGCATTGAAGGGAGCGCTGCTCGGGTCGATGGCGGTGCTCCTCTTCATGATCGCCTACTATCGAAAGTCCGGTGTCGTCGCCGACGTCGCCGTCATGTTCAACCTGATGCTGCAGCTCGCTGTCCTCGCGAGCTTCGGCGCGACGATGACCGTGCCCGGCATCGCCGGCCTGGCGCTGACCATCGGCATGAGCGTCGATGCCAACGTGCTCATCAACGAACGGATTCGCGAAGAGCTCCGTCAGGGCAAGAGCGTTCGATCGGCGGTCGATGCGGGCTATACGCGCGCTTGGCCGTCCATCATCGACGGTCACATGACCGTGTTCATCACCGGCTTGATTCTGTCTCAGTACGGAACCGGGCCCGTGAAAGGATTCGCCGTGACGCTGATTGTGGGCATCCTCTGCAGCCTCTTCACAGGCGTTTTCTGCACTCGACTCGTCTTTGACTGGTGGGTCCGCGGCGCGAAGGTCAAGCGCCTCAGCGTGGGAGCAGAGTTCTAATTCGGCCCGTAACCGAAGCAGGATTTCCTGACAAGCAGGCAAGGCGATGGAGTTCTTCAAACCCGGGCGCGTCTTCGACTTCATGGGGCAGCGGCGATATTGGATCGCGGTCAGCCTGATTCTGGTCCTGGGGTCGATCATTCTCAGTTTCGTTCCCGGACCGAACTACGGAACGGACTTTCGGGGCGGCACCGAGGTCGAGCTCGCATTCGGCAGGCCCATCGACGCCGCGCACGTTCGGAGCGCAGTCGAGGCGGTCGGTTTCAAGACGCCGGACGTCGTCCAGGTTGTCGACCCGAACAAGCCGTACCATTTCATTCTGCGCGTCCAGGACGTCAGCGCCATCACCGACGAGGAGAAGATCGTCCTGCGCCGAGCGCTCTGCTACGTCGACGAGCTCCGGCCGAGCGATTCGGACAAGTGCCCTCTGTCGGCAAGGGCCACGGAGGTCAAGTTCAGCGCAGGCGGCGACAAGATCACGACCCGGTACGACGTCGATCCAGACCTCGAGGCCATCAAAAACCAGGTGCTGAGCGTGCCCGGCATGTCGCTTCGCGCGAGCGCGACCAACCCACAAGTCTTGAACCCTCGCGATCACCGCGTCGAAATCCAGCTGCTCAGCAAGGGCGATCAGTTGATCGACCGCCTTCGCGCGAAGCTCGGTTCGGACGTCGTACCCGACGACGCGGCCCTGCGCGTCGAGTGGGTCGGTCCCAAGGCGGGAAAGCAGCTCCGCGACAGCGCCCGCAATGCCGTCGTCATCGCGATGGTCTGCATCATGCTCTACCTTGCGTTTCGCTTCGACCTGCGCTTCGCGCCGGGCGTCATCGTCGCCTGTCTCCACGACGCGATGGTCGTCATCGGCGTTTTCGTGTTGCTTCGGAAGGAAGTGACGCTCTCGACCATCGCCGCGATCCTGACCGTCATCGGCTATTCGATGAATGACACGGTCGTCGTCTACGATCGGATCCGCGAGAACCTCGGCAAACATCGCGGCAAATCGTTTGCTCAAATAACCAATCTGAGCGTGAGCGAGACCCTCTCGAGGACCATCTTGACGTCCGGGGCGGTCCTCCTCATCGCCATGGCCTTTTTCTTCTACGGGACGGGCGTCATTCGAGACTTCATGCTTGCTCTGGTCGTCGGAATCGTCGCCGGGACGTACTCGAGCATTTACGTGGCTGCGCCTCTGACCGAGTGGATTGACACGCGGATGACGCGCGCGAAGAACGTCAAGCGCAACGTCGGCGCGCCGGCGCGGGCCGGCGTGTGAGCCGGTCAATCGGCCATCGGGGAGCGTCTCGGCCAAGATTGTCCACACCGGTCTGTTGACAATTGCGTCGTTGACTGCCCGATTGTGTCGGGTCTTTGATTCGCGCCATGCTCCGGCTACCCGCCGACGCGGACCGAGAGGCGCTCGACCTGTCGCGAACTCTGGGTCTGACGCCCACCGCTGCGAGCGTGCTCGTGTCGCGAGGCTTGCGGGACCCGTCTGAGGGTGCGCGCTACCTCGATCCGAGGTTGGCCCACTTGACGCCGCCCGATTCGATGCACGACCGGGCCGCAGCGGTGTCGCGCATCGCCGCGGCGGTCCGCGGTCGCGAGCGCATTTGCGTGTTCGGCGACTACGACGCGGACGGAGTGACGGCCGCCGCGCTCTTGACCGACGTTCTACGGGCGCTCGGCTGCGACGTCGTGCCCGTACTCGCCAATCGCTTCGATGGCGGCTACGGCCTGTCCGAGCCCGCTCTCGAGCGGGTGCTCGGGACGGGCGCCTCGCTGATCGTCACGTGCGATTGCGGATCGAGCGACCATGAGCGGCTCGACCGCGCGCGGACGCGCGGTGTCGACGCGGTCGTCATCGATCACCATCGGGTTCCGGAAGCGCCGTTGCCCGCCGTCGCGTTTCTCAATCCTCATCGGCCCGAGTGCGGCTTTGCATACAAGGGTTTGGCGTCCGTCGGCCTGGCCTTCTCCATCGGGGCGGGCGTCCGGGCGGAGCTCGGCGTGGCCCTCGACATGCGCCGGTGGCTCGACTTCGTCGCCATCGGGACCATCGGCGACGTTGCGCCCCTCGACGGCGACAACCGCGCACTCGTGCGCGCCGGACTGAAGGAACTTTTGCGGGGGTCGCGACCTGGCACGCGCGCGCTCGCACAAATCGCAGGGTGCGGTTCGACGATGATCACGGGCGAAGACGTTTCGTTTCGGCTCGCGCCTCGCGTCAACGCCCCCGGCCGCCTCGATCGGGCCGACCTCGCGCTGGCCTTGCTGCTGGCGACGACGGATACCGAGGCGCGTCGCATCGCCGGCGAGGTTGAAGCACTCTGCACGCGGCGCAAAGAAGTCGATCGGGCCGTCACGGCGGAGGCACTGGCGATGCTCGAGGACCCCGGGCTGGCCCGCCTGCCGGTCATCGTCCTGGCGCGGCAGGGGTGGCATCCGGGCGTCGTCGGAATCGTGGCCGGGCGGCTTTCGGCCCGGTTCGCCAAGCCGACGATCGTCGTCGCGCTGGACGGCCCCCGCGGCCGGGGATCGGCGCGGGGCCCCGCCGGGTTCTCCGTTTTCGATGCCCTCGCCCGGGTCAAAGACGTCCTTGTGGGGTTCGGTGGCCACCATGCCGCGGCGGGTGTCGAGGTTCACAGCGATCGGGTCGCCATTCTGCGCGAGCGCTTCGCGGAGGCCTGCACGGCAATCGGCGTTCCCGGCCCGCCGGCCGGTCCCGACGCCGACGCCGTGCTGGCCGAGGGGGATTCTCCCGAAAGGGTGGTCGGCGACCTCGAGCGCTTCGAGCCGTGCGGCCAATCGAACCCTGCCCCACGCATCGCCATTGCCCGGGCGCGCGTTCTCGGCGTGCGAGAGGTCAAAGGTGGGCACCTGCGCCTCTGGCTGGAAGCGAACGGTTCACCTCTATCGTGCTTCGGCGCGCAGATGGGGCACTTGCAATCGCGGCTCGGGGTCGAAGTGCGGGTTGTCGGAGCGCTGCGGCGCGATGCGTGGCGGGGCGGCGATGCCGTCGAGATGCATCTCATTTCCGCCGAAGCCCTTTCGAAGGGGGTGCCCAGGGTCGGTGCGGGCGAGTAGTCTGCCATGGGTGGGCGAACCGCTCATTCGATTCTTGGGTGTGAAGAAGCGCTTTGGCCCCAAGGTGATTTTTGCCGATCTCAACTTGGAGATCTGGAAAGGCGAGACGCTCGCCGTCATGGGCGCCTCTGGGATCGGCAAGAGCGTCCTGCTCAAAATGCTGATTGGCCTCATCCACCCGGACGGCGGCGAAATTCTTTTCGACGGGCGCGACATCGTCAAAATGTCCGACCGAGAGCTCACCGAACTTCGGCGACGGATTGCCTACCTCTTTCAGGGTGCCGCTCTCTTCGACTCCCTGACGGTCGGCGAAAATGTCGCTTACGGTCTGCGCGAACAGTTCTGGAACACGATGACTCTGCACGAGATCGATCTGCGCGTGGCTCAGGCGCTGGAGCTCGTCGGCCTTCCGGGCATTCAAGCCATGCGTCCGAACGACCTTTCGGGCGGCATGAGAAAGCGCGTCGGCCTGGCCCGAACCCTCGCCTTGCAGCCGGAGGTCATTCTCTACGACGAGCCGACGACCGGGCTCGATCCCATCAACACGGCCCGAATCAACCATCTCATCCGTGGAATCCAGCGCACCTTGAGGGTGACGAGCGTCGTCGTCACGCACGACATGGGCACGGCCTTCAGCGTGGCGGATCGCCTGGTGATGATTGGCAAGGGCCAAATCTTGCTCGTCGGGACGAAAGAGCAGTTTCGCGCTACGACCAATCCGGCCGTGCGTGATTTCATCGAGGGCCGCGCGCCCGAAGCGGAGGACGTTGCGTCGCTCCTCTCGTCGTCTTAGGCCGAGCGGGCCATTTTAGGAGCATGACTCATGACGCGCGAGCTGAAGGTCGGTCTCTTCGTCATCCTCGGGTTGACCCTCACGATGATGGCCGTTTTCCTCATCGGCGACACGACGCGGCTGTGGGACACGAAGGCCGCCTACCGCGCCGCGTTTCGAGACGTCGGAGGGCTCAAGCCGGGCGCGCCGGTTCGCATGGGCGGTTTGGACATCGGGACGGTCACGAGTGTCGGCTACGACGCCAATCCAGGCGACACGCGAATCTTCGTGAAGATTTCCGTCGTCAAGGCTCAGAGTGTTCGCATCCGGCGCGACTCCGTGGCCACCGTCGGCAACAAGGGCCTTCTCGGCGACAAGATGATCGAAATCAGCGTCGGGTCGCCCGATGCTGCGTTGCTCGATTCGACCGAACTCATTCCGACGAGGGAACCGGCGGACGTCTTCGCCGCCGCGGGCAAAATCGTGACGACGGCCCAAGAAGCGATTCAGCACTTGGAGCCCCTGGCTCGGTCGCTTGGAGATCCAAAGCTCGCCGACGACCTCCGCGGTTCCGCGGATGACATTCGAGCGCTGCTCGACGCCCTGGTCCGCCGCGACAGCACGATGAACCGCCTCTTTTTCGACGCACGTCAGGGCGAACAGGTAAGTGAGCTCATCGGCCACATCGATCAATCATCGGCCCGCCTCGACGCGGTTCTGTCGGACGTCCAGGACGTCGCCGAACGCGTCCGGCAGGGACCGGGCATCGCTCACGCTCTCGTCTACGACGGTGAGATCTCGAGGCAGGTCGCGGGCTCGTTTGCCGAGCTGGACCAAGACTTGCGCGCCATTCGCGAGGGAAACGGTCTCGCTCACGCGCTTCTCTTCGGCGATACGTCTTCGCAACACGTGATGTCCAACGTCAACGCGATGAGCGATGACTTGCGCGCCATCGTGGGCGGCCTCCGGGACGGTAAGGGGACTCTCGGTGCTCTTTTGGTCGATCCGACGGTCTACGAGGACCTCAAGGCGGCGATAGGGAACGTCGAGCGGAACGAAGTGCTTCGCGCGTTCGTGCGCTACTCCATCAAGGCCGACGAAAAGCAACGATAGATCCCGCCATTCACGTCGGAGTGGTCGGAGAGCCGGGCCGAGGCCATTCGCCCGGATCCGACCTGGAGGCTGGGCCCTGCGGACGGACAAGCTCGGACTTCAGGCTTTGGGTTCGCGAAGGGTCAAAGGACCAAGATAATCGCGCTTTCCGATGCTGACCCCGTTATGCCGCAGAATGGCGTACGCGTGCGTGACATGGAAAAAGAAGTTCGGGACCGCGTGCTCGACGAAGTAGTCGGCGCCGGTCATCACTTTGCCCTCCCACCGCGGTTGAGTGATCACGCGTTTGCTGGCGCCCTCGAAGTCGGCGGCCTTAAACCCCTCCAAATAGGCGATGACCGCGCGAACGCGTGCGTGCAATTCGTCGAGAGTCTGTTCGGTGTCAGCATGGGTGGGAGCGTCCCTGCCGGCGAGGCGCGCGGCTGCGAACTTCGCCGTGTCGCAAGCTGACTGGACTTGTCGCGCGAATGCAAACTGATCGGGGGCCAGTCGCAATCCGACGAACACGTTGGGATCGAAGGACTTGGCCTGTGCGTACGCCGCAGCCGCTCCGATCCACTGATCGAGCTGGCCGAGCAACTTCTTCATTTCAAGGATGATCGTGTGGTACATGCGCAGCACTGTACACGGCGGCGTCCCGGTCGGCGACCGGCGGCGACGCCCGCGCGGTTCGAGCGGTCTCGGCCCCCCAAAACGGGGCTACGCGCTATGTCGCAAAGTAGGTCGTCGCTCGCTTCTGTCCTTTCGACTTCAGTTTCTTCAAAGCCAGCCCTTCCTTCAGCACGCGGGGGAGCTCTTTCGATTGCAGACTGAGCTCGGATCGAATCTGTTCTGCACGGAGGCCCGTCTTGCTCTTCTTCACGACTGCTACGATCTGATTGAGCAGTTCAAGGATGTCCTCGGAGGAGCGCCTTGGCAGCCGGCCGCTGGCCGACGGACGGGCCACCCGCGGAGCGGACTTAACTTCAACGACGGCGGCCGAATGCGACCGCGCGGGGATACTGGTTTCAACGCGGAGATCGTCGAGCGAGGCTCTGCGGATCGCGCCGAGGATGTCATTGGCGAATGAGGTCGCAAGGGCATTGATTTGACTACGGAGAGAATCAGCCATGGGTAGGCACTAACAGAATCATGACCGCAATGCGAGTCCGTAATCTCGAACTGGGGCACAGTGCCTTACACGGACAGCGGCCGACCCTCGAGAGGCAAGTGGCCAAAAGGCGACTACGGCGTGTCGAACTTCGCTTCCGGGTCGGCGGCGATCACGCCTTGCGCAGCCTCTCGAAGGCTCATTTCACCGTGGTCCCTGCCGGTTTTGCTCATTGTCGCCGCGCTTGCCCTTGCCCGCGAAAGCGGAAGAGGCGAAGGGGATCGCAGCGGGCGAACGAAAAAGCCGTTACTGCTCAATCCGTGCGCTCGCTTTCGAAAGGAGGGCCCGCCCCGGCAAGCCCCGCAATCGGCCCCCGCGATTGACTAGTACTCTGGGGCGTCTTCACCCCTTCGACTTCTCTGCGCTCCGGTCGTAGATGCCTTTATCCGGCGGGCGCCGGTTGGCTGCGTAGCCGGGGTCGCATGGAAAAACCCGCTCGGGGGCGTTCTGATCGAGGGTGCCTGCGATGAGCGCGGTCCAGCGCAGGACCCGTTCGAGCGCTTGAATGGCGATCTCGTCGAGGGCGCCGACCGGGGGGGCGGAAGGGGCGCTGACGCAGCCCGTCTCGAGCGCAAACGCCTGGGCTGCAAGGAGAACGTCGTTGACGTAATCGGCCGCCCGTGCGAAGCGAACCCGGCGCTCTTCGCCGTTCAGCGCCGACGCCCCCGGCATTGTGGTCACTGCGGCCAGCGAAGTGAGGGCGGTTCCGAGGCGACGTGAATACGTCACGAGCAGCATGGCCCCCGCGGCGTAGGTGCGGTCACCGAGCGGCTCGGCAAGCAGTCGCTCGAGAGCCGTCTCGGCAGCGCCGATCGCTACGCCCGTTGCGCGTCGCGATGCCGTCATCCTCTCGGCGGCGGCCTCCGAACGATCGCCCGAGTGCCCCGACTGTCCAAGGACGAGGGCTGCGTAAGTTCCGAGCGCTGTCAGCATCGCGCTGAGCGATTCGGGCAAACGCCGACGCTCGGAGGAGGGTGCGATGAGCACCCCGGCCATCCAGGCGACGGCGCCGCCCAAGACGGCATCCTCCGCCCGAAGAGCAGCCGTCCGCCAGTCGTGCGAGCGATCGGCGACGAGGACGAATACGGGTGTCAGAAAGAATGCAAACAGACGATAACTCCTTGGACGTGTTGCCACCGCGGCCACCGATAGGGGGACGAGGAGGGCCGCCAGGACCAGGGTCGACCGGACAGTGGCGATGAGGAGCAACGCCAGCAGGCTGCCGAGAATGGTGCCCATGACGCGCTCGCTGGCGCGCTTTGCCGTGGCCCCGGGATACGGTTGCAAGACGGCCAGGGTCGTCAGCGTGACCCAGTAGGCGCGGCTCGGAGTCAGAACCGTGCCGACGACCGAGGCCGCTCCAACGGCTCCTGCCGTGCGGATGGCATGGTGGACGACGGGAGAGGTCCACGACAAGGCGTCGCGAAATGAACGAAGGCGCACCGCGGTGCTCGCGAGGACGCCCGGTCGCAGGCTCTCGGGCCTTCGCGCAGGCATCAAGCTCGTCCGACCGCGAGTGGCCGGTGAGGGCGCGAGAGGTGGCGCTGACCCGTCCATGTGGCGGGGCAACGCGTCGATGAGATCGATCGTCAGTGAATCCGCCCGCTCGAGGCGATCGAGCAAGTGCTCGGCGACCGACGTCGACGGCGGGGCCGGGCCGCTGCTTGGGATCAGCGGATCGGTAGAGCGCTTTCCGACGTCTCTTCGCGAGAGGGCGCGGGCGACTTGGCGGGCGTCGCGCGCGAGGCGCTGCAATCGCTGTCTGTCGGCCGGAGCCGTTCGGCCCGCGCGGGATTCGAGTTCGGTGACCAAGGCGGCGACCAGCGCAAACTGCAGCTCGGCGGCGCCGATGAGCGCACGAATGGTGCCGCCGAAACGAGTCTCGCCCTGGCGGCGGGCGCGGCCTGCGAGGGCGGCATCGCGGGCTTTCTCGAGCGCCGCGCGGATCCGCCGGTGGTGCTCTCGTACGAGCGCGGTCCAGCGCGGGTCACCCGGAGGGGGGGGTTCGGCCGTGAACACATCGATGGCATCGACGTAGTCGGCAAGCTCGCCGTACGCGCTTCCGACGGCGCGTCGGATCGGAAGATGAGTCCAAACCGGCCAGACGATGGACGAGGCAATCAAAGCAAAGACCGTCCCGACGGCGAAAAGAACAGCGTCGTCTTGGGGAAGGGTCCGAAGATGCGAGACTCCGATGGCGGTGACCATGGTCAGGTAATTGCCAAGACCGCTCGCCGTTCCGCCGAGGGCTCGTGCCATGGACATCGTGAATGCGACAGCCATGAGCAGCAGCGTGGCGGCCACCGGTGCGTGGGCCACGCTCTCCGAGGCGAATAAGAGTGGCGCTCCGGCGAACCCGAACGCAAGGAGGGTCTCTGCCCTTGTGGCGCGCGGGCCGCCCGGATCGGCCAGCGTACCGAGCCAGCCTCCGAGAGCCATCCAGGAAAGCGCGGGCCGCTGCCACGTCGCGGCCAAGTAAAAGGGAAGGAGGGTCACGAACGCGGCACGCACTCCGCGTGCGAGGTCGGGGGCAAGGGCGTCGAGCGAAGTGCGCGTCCCGGGTTTCACGCGTCGGCGTTCAACTCCTTGCGACTCGCACCATACTCGACTCTCGACGACGATGCCGCCCTCCCTGCGACCGGGGCGAACCGTGGATTTCACCGATCGAAGGGAGGAGCAGGAGCGCACGGCCGCCGCCGCGCGCTCCTCCGTGGTAACGGAAGCGCTCGGCGAGTCGGCCTCCGAACGAAGTTCAGGCACCTCCCATGGGTCATCAATTACCATCGAAGGACCCGTGGCCGATCCCCGCAAACCTGAAGTTCAGTCCAAGTCGCTCGTGCTCCTCACTCCGCGCGCCGTGCGGCTCGCGAGGGGGACCGCGTCGGCGCGAAAGAGCAAGACCGCTCCGACCATCCAGGTGCGAAGGATGCACCGTCGCGACCTCAATCGCGCGTGGGAGTTCATGAAGGTGTCATTTCGGGACGTGAATCGTGCGACGGTCGAGTACCAACGTCCCCGCACGAAGCAACGCTTTCTCGAGACGTACGAAGAAGAGGGCGTCGAGCAGCTTCTCTTCACCGTCGATCGCAAGATTGTCGCCTACGCCGAGTGCAGCTACGAGATCATCGGCAAGGACACCTGGGTCAATCCCGCGTATTTCGAAAGGCGAGACATGCGCCCGCTCTACGTCGAGGAACTCGCCGTTCACCCGGAGTGGGGCGGTCGTGGGGTGGGCTCCTTCGTCCTCGAGCAGCTGCAACATCTCGCACGGGTGCGAGGGCTCACCCACATCGTGCTCGAAGTGGCCGAGAACAACGAGCACGCCCTCGCATGGTATCGAAAGCGTGGGTTCCGCAAGCTCGACGCAGCCATTTTCCTGGCGCAGAGCGTCGGTTCGGAGCCGGAGCTGCTCCCGCCTCGGGAACTCGCGCAGCGACGAGACGAACAAGCTTGAGCCCGGCCCGCTCGCTGCGGGACGAGAACGACGCGCGAACGTGGCTTTCGGCTCGCGCCCGCCGCAACAAGGATCTCGAGCGCGGTACGGATCTCGCGCGCGCCGGCAAGGAGCTCGGGCAAGACGGTAAGGCGGTAAGGACCTCGCGCAGCGCGGTAAGGACCTCGCGCGCGGCGCGGTACGGATCTCGCGCGCAGCGCGGTACGGATCTCGCGCGCGGCGAAGGCGCCCGTGGGGCGCGCGCGCCGCCTCGCACGGCGTCGCGCCAGCGTTCAATAAATGGATGGAACGTACATCTCTACCGGAAGCGGATCGCGTATGTAGTTCGGGTTATGAACGCGCGCGGGGAGAGTGACCGGCTCGTGCTGGATCTCCCCGTATGGGACCAGAGACAGAAGGTGATGAATGCAGTTCAGGCGTGCTCTCTTCTTGTCCACGGCCTCGACGATCCACCAGCGAGCCTCGGGGATATGCGTGCGCTCGATCATCTCCTCCTTGGCCTTCGTGTAAAGTTCCCAGCGCCGTCGGGACTCGAGGTCCATCGGGCTCAGCTTCCATTGCTTCAGAGGGTCGCGAATACGCATCATGAAGCGCAGGTGCTGCTCGTCATCGGTAATCGAGAACCAGTACTTGACGAGCACGATGCCCGAGCGAACGAGCATTTTTTCGAATTCAGGGACCGTGCGGAAGAACTCTTCGAGGTCCTCGTCGCTGCAGAACCCCATGACCCGTTCGACGCCGGCACGATTATACCAGCTCCGGTCGAAAAGAACGATCTCGCCCCCCGCAGGCAAGTGGGAAACGTATCGCTGAAAGTACCATTGTGTTCTCTCGCGCTCGTTCGGCGCGGGGAGCGCCGCGACGCGGCAGGTGCGCGGGTTGAGGCGCTGGGTGATCCGTTTGATGACTCCACCCTTTCCGGCAGCATCACGCCCTTCGAAAACGACGACAACCTTCAATTTTTTCGCCACGACCCAATCTTGTAACTTCACGAGCTCCGCTTGGAGGCGGATGAGCTCTTTGAAGTAAACGGACCGATCGATCGTTTCGTCCGCGGGGTGTTGCTCGAAATCCTGGAGGAGCTTGGCAAGACGATCGTCGTCCAGCTCCATCTCGAGCTCCTCGTCGAAGCTGTCTGCGATCTCGGCACGCACTCGGTGTGCGAGGGTACGGTCTTGTGCGGGTTTATCGGTCATGGTGCTTCAAATCGGCGTTCATTCGGCAAAAGGCACGATCCGCCGTCCTCGTCGCAGTATCGGGCCACAGCGTCCTCGTCGTTGTGACCAATTGGAAAATTCGACCACGCCGGTGGCGCTCAGGCCAACCCACATCGGGCACCGATCTTACGCCGCACGAAGCCATCGGGCTCCCGGACCCAGGTGGGCGCGGGCGCGGTGCCGCGTGGCTCGCTCGTCGACGGCCCCGAGCGGCACCCAAGCCGGCGACTCAAGGTCGAATTCGCGCGAGGGCTTCGAGCGACAAGGCGCGATAGCGCCCGTTCGGGAATTCCGAGAGGTATCGGCGAGCCCAGGCGCCCTGAGCCTGCGCATCGCTTCGAATCGACGCCGCCTCAATCGAGAGCGCGAGCGCATCCTGCGCGAGAGCACCCCGAGGATGCATGCGTAGGTAGTTGGCCAGCAGATCCGACGCGCGCACGACGTTTTGGTGCCGACGGAGCTCATGCAAGGCTTCGAGCACGAGTCGAGCGTCGTCGCCGTCGTCAACGGAGGGAGAAGCGTGCACCGCGGCAACCGCGGGCCGTCGCGGTTCCGAAGACCGCTTCGGGTCAGCGGGCTGTGCACGCTCCGACCCGCGGACGTCGACGGCGATCGGGGATGGCACTGCGCGGGCGTCGGGAGCCGGTGTGGGGTCGGGGCTCACCGGCGCCGGCGACGTCACGGGGGGCGCGGAATGCGAAACGGGCTGCAGGAGGAGCTCGACGCGTTCAAAGCGGCCCAACCGATTCCAGCGGTGCTCCACGCCGGCCATGGCCAGGGCGGTTCCGCTGACGAGGACTGTGATCAATCCCGCCCGGCTCATCAACGATCGGCGGACGTTGCTCGCCCTTTTCACCCGAGCGCGGATGCGATGTCGTTCGACCGGCTCAGGAACGAGCCTGCGGGTCGCTCGCACGAGTTCCGCCAGCCCGGATTCGGGCGATTGGGGCGTGAATGTCTGCTCGACCAGCCGCTTCACGTCGGACCTCCGTCATCGCTCGCGTCGAAGTCTCGCCGCACCGGCTGCCAGCTTGGCGCGCGCCTTATAGATGCGCGCCCAGACCGTATTGATCGGAACATGCTGGAGTCGCGCAATTTCTTCGCCGCTGTACCCTTCGATCTCGAAGAGGACGAAGGCCGCGCGCTGCGACTCGGACAGCCTGGAAAGAAGCTGCGTGAGAAGCTGCTCGCTTTCTTTCGTGCCCAGCTCTTGCTCCGGGCTGCTGGCCGGACCGGGGATGCTGTCGTCCGCCTGGGGCGCGCTGAGGAAAAGCCGAAACCATCGCAGGCGGCGGAAGTCACGTACACGATGGCGGGTAATTCGGTAGATCCACCCCGCGAGGTTCTGCCCATCGAAATCTCCAAGGCGGCGATGGACAATCACAAAGACGTCTTGCACGAGGTCCTCGCGATCCGCATCGGGCCCTCCGAGTGCCCGCACCCAGCGGCACACGTCGTCGAAGAACGTGCGGTAAATCTCGTCGAAGCTGACTGTACTGGCCGGGGGCGGTGTCGGACGCACAAGAGGGTCGGGCCACCCATCGGCCACGCCACAATCAGGTTCCACCGATAAGTAAGGGGCTCCTAGGTGGGAATCTTTCTTAGAAACCCTGCTCACGCCGAAAAGGGGCGGCGCCATCCGAAATCTTGCTCCAAAAAATAATTCCAATGTGGCGCGCACGAGCGGGCTCGGGCCCGAGGACGGTGGCCAAAGCCCTTCCCGGGCTTACAGGCTGTGGTGCCCTTCGACACCGAACGCCAGGCATCTCAGCCCGCTGGCATCGTTCCGCAGGCCGGTGACCCGCGCCTGCCGCGGGTGTCGCCCCGTCGATCGCTTTGCTTGCCGATCGCGCATGCTCGCCGCCGCGGGTCGGACCGGGGGCCTTATGCTCGTGGGTTGGAAGACCGGCCTTTGCGAACGCCCCCTCGGCTACCGACGAGGCCCTGCCGAGCGGCTCGTCTTCGACCTGGATTGACGATCCCGGGGGACGGAGCGGTTTCATCGTGTCTGGCGGCTGGCGAGCCCGTCGAGGCGTTCGACAATCGCCCGGGGGCTCATCGTGCGCTTGTAGACGTAGAGGGCACTCGGTAGGTCGCCATCGAGGGCCGCCTCGCTGACGCGCAGTCGCGCGCCGATCGCAAAAAGGATGCTTTCGGCCAGGCCAGCCTGGACGAGCTCCACTCGCTTCCAGACGGCGGCTCGGCTCCAATAGCCGAGGACCTCGAAGTAGACACGGTCGGTTCCACCCGCCGCACGAGCGCGTTCGAACAGGAGATCGGGAACCGACAGACCCACGCCCGGGAGCTCGAGAATGTCGCGGTTCGGTGAGACTCGCCACGGGCCATCGAGCGTCGTGAAGCTGCGCATCAATGCGTCGACGTCGTCGGGCAGACGCGACGGCTCGTCCCGAGCGGTTTTGCAGCCCCCAGCAAGGCGGAATGCGAGCGGAGTGCGCTCTTTGCCCCACCGGACATCGGCTTCGAGCCGCCAGGAACTGCACGACTCGAGCGCCGGCAGGACGAGCGCGAGCTTCAGGCCGTACTTGGTACCGGACTCGAATAGGCTGAACGGGCCGTCGATGACGATGCGGTGGCCATCATCCGTTCTTGAAATCGTGTAAAGGAGCTGCAGAAATTTCAACCGGCGAAAGAGGGCGCGGATCGCACCGGCGGAATCGCATCGAACGTCGATCGTGACTTTCACCGCGCGAAGAAGGACGGCTTGAGATTGGGCGTGCTCGTAGACGAGGACGAGCGATTCAGCGGACGATGGATCGAGCGCTGTGACGACGTGGGCGCCGCGCAAGTCGGCGAATAGCGAGCGATCGAGGATCTCCGGAGTCGTGGCGCGTGCTGCGGCGACGGTCGCCAGGACGGCTCGGCGGTCGAAGACGCCACCGGCCGGCAAGGCGGCGCGGACGGCGCTGGCCTGGGCGAAGACTTCCCGCCGGATGGCTTCAGGATCTTGCTCGAGATCCGTCTCGAATGCGCAGCGATCTTCGATGAGCTTGACCAGGCCGTCGCGCAACCGGTGCTCGCGGGGTCCCACTTCGACCCCGCAGAGGGCGAGGAGCAGCTCGTCGCGCGTTCGGCCCACGTGCGCGCGGGCTGTCGCCAAGAGGGTGTCGGCCAGTCCGATAGCCCGCTGTCGCGCCGCGGGGTCGAGCGCAACGACGACGAGCTCGCCGCCGCGACGACGTGCGTTGACGAGATCAGCGGTAAGCACTGTGGGCTCGACGCCGTTCGCTCGTATAGGTCTCGGCCGTCTCTTCGGTGACGAGCTCGTACAGCACGGCGTGTTTCTTTTCCTTCTTGCGCAGGATTCGACCGAGGCGCTGAACGTGTTCGCGCACCGAACCGCTGCCAGAGAGGATGACGGCGACGTTGGCGTCCGGGATGTCGACGCCTTCGTTCAAAACCTTCGAGGTGGCGATCGCGTGCACGCTGCCGTCCGCCAATGACGCCAGAATCTGGCTCCTCTCGCGCACCTTCGTCTGGTGGGTGATCACCGGAACGAGAAATTCGCGGCCGATCGCGTAGGCCGTCGCGTTGTCCTGCGTAAAGAGGATGGCGCGATCGTCGCGGTGCATGTGGAGAAGATGTCTCAAGTAGTCGAGCTTGGCCGTTGGCGCGAATGCGAGCTCACGCTGACGCCGGTACGCGGTCATCGCGCGCCTCCCGTCGGCGCTTCTCGACGCCAGCATGATGAATTCGCCCCAACCGGAAGGCCGGCTCATTCGAATGCCCATCCGCTCTACGAAATCCCGGTAAATCGACCGTTCTCCGTCGTGCTCGGCCCGCTCGGTCGGCGAAAGCTCGACCGAGACCCGCACGGTCTCGTACTCGGCGAGGTAATCGCCGGAAAGCTCGACGATGTCTTTGCGATAAACGACGGGGCCAATCAAGTTGCCGAGTTCCGTCTCGCGTCCGTCGGCGCGCTCGGGCGTCGCGGTCAGTCCAAGCCGAAATGGTGCCAAACTGGCGCGGGCGGCGAGCGCGTACCCTGCGCCCGGCAGGTGATGGCACTCGTCGAAGACGACGAGGCCGAAGCGAGCGCCGAGGTGATCCATGTGGAGGAATGCCGAGTCGTACGTCGTGACCGTGAGTGGGCGCACGTCGTGCTCGCCACCGCCCACCAGCCCGATGGGTACCCCGAAGGTCGTGCCGAGTAGGTCGAACCATTGACGAACGAGATCGAGCGTGGGCGCGACGACGAGTGCGCTGCGCCGCCGATCGTCGATGGCGAGCAGCGCCACGTGGCTCTTGCCCGCTCCCGTCGGCAGCACGACGACGCCTCGCGCGCGGTGGGCACGCCATGCGGCGATTGCTTCGGACTGGTAGGGGCGGGGCTCGCGATGCACGCGCAGGCCGGTGTCGAGCTCGGCATACGCCCGGGCTTCGTCTCGGTATGGCAGGTTGGCCGCGACGAGGGCCCGTACGACTTCTGCATAGGCTAGGGCAGGCGCACGATGGCACATCGTGCGATCGTCCCATGCGCACGGGCGCGGCAGGGCTACGGCTTGGGGCCAGTTTCGGATCTCCAGCGTGCCCGCCATGAACGACACCGAGACCACGGGCGATCGGTAGCACCCTTGCGGCCGCCCGGTCGAGCACCGCCAAGGGGCCGAGCCGAACGGCCCCGGCATTCGAGCGAGAACGCGAAAAGCCGGAGCGGATGCTTCAGCGCTTGTCGTTGGCCGCCCGCAAAGGCTGGGCCGCGGGGATGCGCCTGTGAAATTGCTGAACGAACGCACCGAGCGCCGACCGCAAATGCAGGACCTCGGGGTTTCGGTTGAGCGTTTCGAAGAGGTCGTTTTCCTCGAAATAGTCCGCGTTCCAGTCGTAGAGCGCGAAGCTCCCGTGAATGCGGTCGAGGACGAGATTCCATCGTTCGGTACGGGCCGAAACGATGCCGAGCGGATCTTCACCTCGGAAACCGCGCTCCGGCAAATAGAATTCGTGAAAGACGATGCGGGTCGAGTCGTGCTTCTCGGTCAGAATCTCCGGCCAGAGGCTCGTCCCCTCGAACTGTGGGGCCGCGCCGTGGACCAAATCGGCGATGGTGGGTGCGATATCCATCGTCGAGACGACGCCCTCCAGACGGCTCGGACGGATACCCGGGCCGTGCACGATGAGGGGGACATGCAACGTGGCCGTGAATAGATCGTAGCCGTAGTGCCCGCGCCGCGCCGGATTGGGCCGAAACACGCTCGCGTGGTCGGCGGTCAGAAAGACATAGGTCGGCGTGGGCCTCGCATTGATGGCCTCGAGCAAGCGACCAATTTCGTGATCAATGTAGCCGAGCTCGCCGTTGTAGAGCGCTTCGTCGGAGCGCTCGGTCCGGGAAGCTCCGGGCACGGGCGCGTAGGGCCCGTGCGCATCGTAGTAGTGCACCCAGAGATAGAGCGGCCGCTCGCCGCTCGCCGCCGCGAGCTCCTGGAGCGCTGCGTCGGTGACAAGCGGCGCGTTGTTCTTCGCGAGCGCCAGGGCCGAGGTGTTCACGCGTTGAAAACCGCGAGTCATGCTCGCCCAGTGGCTCGAGTCGAAATAGATGTTCGGGAGAACGGCAGCGGTCTCATAGCCGCTGTCGGCCAGCACGTCCTGAAGCTGGCGTTCGAAGACGGCCAAAGAATATGGGAGGTGAGGCGCGAAGAGGTGAGTCAGTTGGGAGTCCCATCGCGACGTGAACATCGACGGGAACGAGAGCCGCGTCGATGGCCCCTGCGAGAAGGCGTGCGTGAAGATGGCGCTGGTTCGAGCGAGATCGTCGACATGAGGCATGAGCGACTGCGTGGAGCCCAAGGTCTGCAGGCGCGGAGCCGCGAGCGCATCGACCGTGATGAGGATGATCGTGGGCCGGGACGGCAAGGTGCTCTGGCCGACTTGCGAACGCGGGCGCGGGCGAAGGACCATCGTCGGCAGGTCCTGGCCGTCGCAGTCTTCGTCGATGCCGTTGCCGGGGATGTCGACCGCGCCGGTATAGCGGTGCGGGTCGAACGGCGCGCAGTCGCCGCCACCAAAGATGCTGAGCTGACCATCCCTGTCGAAGTCGAACGCCGCGGTCCACACCGCGTCGCCCGCCCGCCCGCTCAGGGTGGTTTCGAAGGCGACGCGCCGCTCGCGTGTCGACTCGGATCGCAGAGACCACGCCGTCAGGCCCGAGGCAAACCATGCGCAAGCGATGGCGCCGACGCCGATTTGCGACCCGAGCGACGTTCGGGCGTAAGGCCACCGGGCCGCGATGGCCCAGCCGGCGACGAGGACCGGCAGAGGAGCTGTCATGCGCCAAGGCAACGCGCTGACCTCGTCGCGATGGCTGAAGAGAAAGAGACCCAACGCCAAGCACAACGGCAAGGCCACCGCGGCCGGCACCGCCCAGGCTGTGCGACCCACCCATGTGAACCGGCGTACGCTCGACAATCGATCGAATGCCAACCGACCGAGGTAAGTGGCCCAGGGCCAGGCCAGGGCAAGCGTCCATGCGAAGACGGCATGCGAGAGGAGCAGAACGGCAACGATCGATTCCGGCTTCGCGAACCCGAGCAGGATGTCGAAGCAGACGCGGTAAGCGACCCAGCCCCACACCGCCCCCAAAGTCGCCAACGCGAGGCTTTGCGCCGCCAGCGTACGCATGGCTTCGACGTCATGCTCCTTGAGCCGGTGAAGCCATTCCCGCACGGTCTTGACCGCCAAGCGGCCCGGAGGGACGAGGAAGGGACCGAGGAGCGCCCCGAGAACGACTCCGGCCGTCAGCGCGAGGTAAAGGGCGGCTCCCATGCCAACGAGCCACACCTTCCAGGGCAAGACGCGCGTCGGCGCCAGCGATGCGACGTCGCCGAGCCAGAGGCCTATGGCGGCCCCAGCCCCGCACCTCGACCCCGCGCCCATCAGCCGAAGCAGGGATTGTGACCGAGCGCGCCAGCGACTGGGTTTGTCGGTCTCCATCTCTTCAGAAAGCGGCCCGGGGGTTCGCCTTCGGACCCGGAAAGGGCAAGTTTGCATGGGCGCTTTCGCCCCGGGGAGTTTCCCGACGTTCGTTCATTCCACGCCTACGGGCCGCACCTTCCCGAGGACGAAAGGCCCCGAGAGAGTCTCCAGCCGACGTCGGAGGCGGGCTCTCGTATGCACGCCTACGCGCTCGAGCCGGCCGGCCTTGCCGTTCTCGGGCGACACGGCCCCCACCTCTGCAGCTCGTCGGGCTGGGCCGCTGGGGTTCGGTTGTCTTGGCCCGTTGGGGCTCGGTCGTCTTGGCCCGTTGGGGCTCGGTCGTCTTGGCCCGTTGGGGCTCGGTCGTCTTGGCCCGTTGGGGCTCGGTCGTCTTGGCCCGTTGGGACTCGGTTGTCTTGGCCTGTTGGGACTCGGTTGTCTTGGCCCGTTGGGGCTCGGTCGTCTTGGCCCGTTGGGGCTCGGTCGCCTTGGCCCGTTGAGGGACAAGATGCGCGCATGGGCGCTGCGACCCGCGACCAAGAAACAGACTAGACCCGGCGCCGCCGGCAGGACGAACGCGCGGTGACGGCAAAAGGCAGCGGGAACGTGCGGGTGGGTGGCAAGAGGCGCGGCTTCGGCTGGAGCGTACGGCGGCTGGAGCGTACGGCGGCTGGAGCGTACGGCGGCTGGAGCGTACGGCCGACGTGCTTCAACGGTACTTGCCCAGGGTTACGGCCCAATTGAAGTAGCGGGCTGCGCCGTCGCTCGCAAGGCGCAGCTGCCAGGGGTCGTCGCCGAACAAGTGGAACGGATTGAAGGCAAAGAGCCGCAGGTCGACCCCGAGCGTGAAGTGCTCTCTCGATTGGGTATCCGCGTACCGTGCCGGCTCGAGGTAGGTGCCGCCGCGCAGCAAGACCCAGTTTCGAATGACTTCCGTCTCGAAGGCAAGGCGCGCCGAAAGCACCGTCGATTGCCCAGATGGACTTCGCAGTTGGGCGAGGAAGTCCGAAAGGCCGACGCCGTTCGCCGTGGGGCCGGTCACGAGAACCCCAAACACAAGGAGCATTTGCCGACGGTCCCAAAGCTCCGCAAGGGCCTTTTGCGAGGCGACGATGCGCGCGATCTTCTCGTTAATCTCGCGATTTTCATGAGCTTCCAACGCCAGTTCGTCGAGCTCGAGCCGACGGCGAAGCGCCTCGCGAGCTGTATCCGGGGCGGCGCGGAGCTCCTCTTTATAGCCCGCGGCGCGTTCGAGACGCCGTTCGTCGTAGCGAGCCCGTATTTCTTGTTCGGCGTATGAAAGATCGGCGCGGGGTGGATTGAGCGGACGTCGCCCGAGCTCGACGACGCCCCCGGCTTCGACCTCCCAGGGCATGACGATGGTTGACGGAAGTATCTTGTTGTCCGCGACCTGCACTCCGCCGGGTGAAGCGGCCGTCCCCTGGATGGATCCGACGGTGATCTCGGGGCGCAACGTGGCCCCGATGCGAAACGGAGCGTTGCGGGGCTTGAGAATCCCCCCAAACTGGCTGTTGGCGCCCGCGCCGGAGAGAAATCCTTGGAGGGCCCCGTCGATCTGCTGATTCAGCCCGAACGTCATCGCGCGGAAGCCCACGCCGAGAATCAGCTGGTCGTCGAGGAAGGCATTGGCGATCGACGCCGTGACGCGGTTGATGACCATGTCACTTTGTGCGAGTGCTGCGGCCGGGCCTTGAACGCCGAAGCGCAATTCGTCGACGTCGACGGTGATCCCCACTGAATCGAACTGGACTTCGAGACCCGCGTTGAGGGTGACGGAATTGCTGAATCGCGTCGGGAGCGACGTATATTGCGGGCCCAGATTCTCGAAGTCAGAGCCTTTGAAGGCGCCTGGATTGGTGAAACCGAGCGCCACGTCGTAATCCCATTTGCCGAGGCTGTAGGGGGTCCTGACGGCCGGCGCGGCCGCGTTCGAATACTCCCCTTCGCACCCCTCCGCGAGCCCTGCGTAGGCCCCCGCCAAGCCAATGACCCTCGCGGCCGTGGTCACGGGCCCTTGGAAGAGATCGAGAGAGTAACTGTTGTTGACGATGGGAGGCGGCGCCTTTTGCCCCTTCGCGACGTCGGGCGAGGTCATGCAGGCGGCCGCCAGGCTTGCCGCCGCCACGCGACGCAGGCGAAAAGTGAAGCTGAAGCACCGTGGCCAAGGGGCCCCGGGTTCGCGGGTCGAACGGCGAAGGTGGCGCAATTTTGCTAACGTTGTCTAGTGAACAAGCCTTGGCTGCGCTCGCCGTGGGGCCGTTTGTTCGGCCGCGCGGCGTCGGTTGTCCTTGTCGTTCTCACGGGTTGCGCCGCGGATCCGGGCGACAGCGCAAAGGGTGGCAGCACGGCACTTCTGGCGTCGAGCTCGGGCACCTCCGTCAGCAGCGGTCTCACCTCCAGCGGAGCGAGCACCTTGTCCTCGCCGATCGCGACGAGTACGGGCGTCTCGAATGGTTCGAGCAGCGCGGTCGGTTCGACCGACAGCGTGAGTTCAAGCACGACGGGCCTGTCCAGCCCCGAGAGCTCGAGCACGCCGAGTCCGTCGTCGAGCGGTGCCGTGAGCTCGACCAGTGCCGTGAGCTCGACCAGTGCCGTGAGCTCGACCAGTGCCGTCAGCTCGACCAGTGCCGTCAGCTCGACCATGGGCAGCGCCTCATCGAGCGGCGCAAGCGGACCGGCAGACGCTTCGGCGGAGGCCTCGACCGGACCGGACGCAGGGTTCGCCCTCTGCACGTGCATGCCGAGCAAGTGCACCGACTGTCAGACCGCAGTCGCGACGTGCGTGGGAACGCCCGGCTGCGTTTCGCTCATGCAATGCGTTTTCGAGAATCCGTCGTGCGGCGGATTCCCGATGAATTGCGGTGCTGCATGTCCAGCGGGACCCGCGGCGATCAGCGCCGGGAACGGTGTGGCTTCGTGCATGGGGGGATGCCCGTGAGCCGCGCCGAGCCCAAGCCCTCCCGCGCCGCGGGCCGCCGGGCGGGAGGCGCGGCCCTTCCGCACGACGACGCGCGATCAGATCCGCGATGACGCCGCCGGGGTGGCAGAATCGTCTTCGGCGCCGTGATCCGAACGGCGCGCCATCTCGACCAACACCGGGCGAAGGCCGATGGATCGCGATCGAAGGCCGACGAGTAGCGCGTAAATCGTGTCCGCGGCTGCGGCGACGATCCGGTCGTTGCTTTCCCGTTCGAGCCCACGCGCAAGTTGCTCTGCGGCCTCCACGATCTTCGGTCCGACGGTCGAGTCGTGGGCGCGGCCGGGCGGGGGTATCGACGCCTCGACGGCGGCCAGCACGGTCTGCGGGGGCTCGCTCGCCTGTGCGAGTCGCTCGCCGTCGCCGTCGAGTGTTTGGAAAAAACAGCTCGGTGCGCCCGAGTGGCACGACGGTCCAAGCGGGTCGCTCGAGTAGACGATGCAGTCGGCGTCGCAGTCGGCAAGAATGCGGATGACGGGTATTTCCTGCCCGCTGACTCGCCCCTTCTGCCACAGCTCGCCGCGCGATCGGCTCCAGAACGTGGCCTTGCGGGTTTCGAGCGTCTTCCGAACCGCCGCCTGGCTTGCGAAGGCGAACATACGGATTTGGCCCGTGACATGGTCTTGAACGATGGTGGGCACGAGGCCCTGGGCATCGAACTTCAGAGGCAAGTTTGACATCGTCTTACCAACTTACACCGGCCTTCCACCGGCACGGAGTAGGATACCGCGCCAGCGGCCAAGATCATGCCCGAAGCCATGTTTCGGCACCGTAACGTTCCGACCAACTGCCGGCGGGACTTGACCTCTGGCCGCGACCGCGGGTTCATGGGGCCGTCATGCCGACCCTCAGCGCCAAGCTCTCTCACTTCACCGAGTCGGTGATTCGCCGGATGACTCGCGTCGCGAATGCACACGGAGCGATCAACCTTTCGCAGGGATTTCCGGATTTCGAGCCCCCGGTCGTCATCCAAGACGCGCTCGGACGTGTCGCACGCGAGGGACCTCATCAATACGCCATGACGTGGGGGGCTCCTGCGTTTCGAGCAGCCCTCGCCGCCAAGCAGTCACGGTTCATGGGCCTTTCGATCGATCCGGACAAGAACATCGTCGTCACGTGCGGCTCAACCGAGGCCATGATCGTATCGCTCCTCACCATCTGCGATCCAGGCGATAAAGTGATCGTCTTTTCGCCATTTTACGAAAACTACGGCGCCGATGCGATTCTTTCAGGGGCGGTTCCGCTTTTCGTGAACCTCCGGTTTCCGTCGTTCGAATTCAGCCTGCGCGAGCTCGAGGCGGCCTTCGAGCAACGACCGAAGGCCATCGTTCTTTGCAATCCTTCGAATCCGAGCGGGAAGGTGTTCACGCGCGTGGAACTCGAAGTGATCGCGGCCTTGGCACGGAAATTCGATACGTTCGTCGTCACGGACGAGGTGTACGAGCACATCGTCTACCCACCCGCCGAGCACGTCTACTTCGCATCGCTCCCGGGCATGTTCGAGCGGACCCTTTCGTGCAGCTCGCTTTCGAAGACGTATTCGATCACGGGATGGCGCCTTGGCTACATCATTGCGCCCCCCGCGATCGTCGACGAGGCTCGCAAAGTCCACGACTTTCTCACCGTCGGCGCTCCAGCACCGCTCCAGGAGGCGGCGGTGACGGCTCTTTCGTTGCCCGAGAGCTATTATGACGAACTAGAGGCCGCCTATTCCGAGCGGCGCGACATCTTCCTCGGCGCGCTCGATCGGGCGGGTCTTTCGTACTCTCGACCCCAAGGTGCGTACTACGTACTCGTCGATGTTTCCCGCTTCGGCGTCAAGGACGACGTGGCCTTTTGCGAATGGATGGCCCGCGAGGTCGGCGTCGCGGGCGTACCTGGCTCGAGTTTCTTCAAAGAGCCGGTCCATCACCTTGTCCGATTTCACTTCGCCAAGCGAAGCGATACCCTTGTGGAGGCGGGCCGGCGGCTGCTCCGGCTCGGTCGACTCGCTTCTGAGCGCAGCAACGCGGGCGGTGTCCGCTGACTCGGTCGGCCGATTGCGGGCGTGCGGGGCGCTTTCGAGACCCACGGCCCGACCGGCTGGGCCTTTAGCCTTCGAGCGACCATGAAGATCGCGGTTGGCAGCGACGAGAGCACAGTGCTCACCGATTCGATCCTCACGGATTTGCGTGCGCGGGGCCATGAGCTCGTCCTCTTCGGGCAGGTTGCTGCCGACGACCCCGAGGTCGATTGGCCGCAGTCGAGCGCGAACGTCGCCCGAGCGGTCGCCGAAGGGCGCGTCGACTGGGGGATCGTCTGCTGCTGGACGGGCACGGGCGCGTCGATCGCTGCCAACAAGGTGCCGGGCGCGCGAGCCGCTCTCTGCTCCGATGCCGAGACGGCGCGTGGTGCTCGGACATGGAACCATGCGAACGTTTTGGCGTTGAGTCTTCGAGCGACGTCGCCGGCCGTTGCCAAGGAGATTCTCGACGCCTGGTTTGCGACGCCATGGTCGGAGGACGAGTGGAACGTTCGGCAAATCGGCCGGGTCCGCATGCTCGATGGCGAGCGGTCTCGAGATTGAAAAGGCGCGCCCGTCGCGCCGGCTTCGCGGCCATTCCCTGGCCCTGCGCGTCGACGGCGCACGCATGCGCGACGTCGGCGCCCTCTCCTTCGTCGTCGGCCCCAGCCACGTCGACGACGTGCCCGTCAGCGTCTGGACCGGCCGCACCCGGCTCGAGCAACCCCATGGCCCGTGCCGGGCAGGGGTCTTCCAACCGTCCTTCGGCCTATGCGGGATCGAGCCACGGATCGCGCGAGAGGCCGCGGGGCGGACGGGCGCGTCGGCCGCTCGGGCACGAAAGGGTCGGCGCTCGTACTCTGCCAAAGGCAATTCGTCGGATCACGGTGTCTTTGCCATTGAAACGAGTCCACGCTCGGAGCCTTTCGTCGAGGCCGAGGTTGAAGATCGTCGACATCACGGAGTTCTATTCGGAACGGGGCGGAGGCATCCGCAGCCATCTGACGGACAGAGCCCGCTTTCTGTCGAAGCATGACCATCGCCACGTCGTCATTGCGCCAGGGCCGCGCGACGAGGTTGCGGCCGTCGCCGCGGAGTCGCGCTCCGGCCGAGGCCAATCGACCCTCGTCCGCTTTGCAGGGCCGACGCAGCCGTACGACAAGACCTACTATTTCCTACAAAGCTTCCGGAAGATTCGACGGCGCGTGCGCGCTGAAAGCCCCGATGTGCTCGAAGCCCATTCGCCCTACCTCGCGACGGCGGCCGTGCTCGCCGCAGGAAGAACGGCGGCAAGACTGAAGACGGCATTTTGGCACTCCGATCACATCGGCGTCTATTTGGAGCCGATGGTCGCACGGCACGTTGGACCGATATGGGCCAGCTCGATGGCGCGAGGGCTCATGCGCGGTGTCCGGGGGCTTCTCGCACCGTTCGATGCGACATTCGCAGCGGGGCGGCGTCAGGCAGAGCGCCTGCGCGCCGCCGGCGTACGTCGGGTCATTCACATTCCCTTCGGGGTCGACAAGCAAACGTTTCGACCGTCGGCGCGCCGCGACGAATGGCGAGCAAAGATCGGGGCCGATGGCGACACGGCCATTTTGGTCGGTGCGGGGCGGTTCGCGGCCGAGAAGCACTGGGAGGTCGTGCTCGAGGCATTCAGGCGGGTACGAACGCACCGAAAGGCGGTGCTGGTCCTGTTCGGCGACGGTCCCGAGCGGAGAGAACTCGAGCGTCAGGCCCCGCCCGGGGTGAACTTCGTCGGCTTCGAGCGAGACCGCACGCGACTCGCAACAGGATTCGCGAGCGCCGACATCCTCGTGCACGGAGCGCCGTACGAGACATTCGGCCTCAGCATTGCCGAGGCCGTCGCATGCGGCGTGCCCATCGTCGTGCCCGACGGTGGGGGAGCCGCCGAGCACACGGCTCCTGCGTGCAGCGAAATCTACCGGAGCCTCGACCCGATTGCCTGTGCGGCCGCAATCGAGTCTCTTCTCGCTCGCCGCCCGGAGGCCCTGCGGGCGCGCGCGCTCGAGGTGGCCGAGCAGGTACCGCCTATGGAGAATCACTTCCGACAGGTCCTTGCGGCGTACGACGAACTCCTTCGCGAGCTCGGCCGCTGATCGGACAGCGTCCCGGTGCCTTCCGGAAGCTGCGCAAACCGAGCGCTCGAACCGCCAGCGCCAGCCGTCGACTCTGCCGCCGACGAAACCGCCACCCACCCCGGCCGCAAGACGACCTTACGCGCGCGCTTGGGTGTTGACGTCCCCCGGGTCGACGGCGCGAGGTGATAGAAGAGCGGCCCATGCAAGACGTCATCGAGAAGGCCTCGGTGCTCCATGAGGCGCTTCCCTACATCCGGCGATTCCACGGGCGCACTTTCGTCGTCAAATACGGCGGACACGCCATGGTCGACGCTGAGCTCAAGACGAGCTTCGCAAAAGACATTTGTCTGCTTCGTTACGTCGGAATCCACGTCGTGGTGGTCCACGGCGGAGGCCCACAGATCAACGCGACCCTCGATAAATTGGGCATCCGGTCGAACTTCGTGTCGGGGCTCCGCATCACCGACGAGGTGACGATGGACGTCGTCGAGATGGTGCTCGGCGGTCAGATCAACCAGGAGATCGTCGGCCTGATTTGCATGCACGGAGGCCGAGCGGTGGGACTTTCGGGCAAAGACGACTGGTTTATCCGCGCCCGAAAGCTCGAGGCGGTCCGCGCCCGCGGCGAGGGGGGCGCCGAAGTCGTCATCGACCCCGGGCGAGTCGGAGAGGTGGTCGAAATCATCCCGGACGTCGTCGACCAGCTCGTCCGTTCGGGCTTCCTCCCCGTGATTTCGCCGATCGGCGTCGACCGCGATGGGCGGTCGCTCAACATCAATGCCGATACCGCAGCCGGAAAGGTTGCAGAAGCCCTCAAAGCGGAAAAGCTGATTCTTCTCACGGATGTCGAAGCCGTACGAGACATGGACGGGCAGCTCATCCGCTCGCTCACTTCGAGCGAAGCGAACAAGCTCATCGACCGGGGCGTCATCCATTCAGGAATGATTCCCAAGGTCCAGTGTGCGCTCGATGCGCTGTCCGGCGGCGTGAAGAAGGTCCACATGATTGACGGCCGAATGAAGCACGCGGTTCTGCTCGAGATTTTTACGGACCAAGGCACCGGTACCGAAATCGTGACGCGATGACGTCCGGAGGGATCCTCCTGAGCTGACGAGCCGCGGGGGGACGAGGTGCGGCCGATGGACGCGGACGTGAATGGCCGCCCGCGAAAAACCAGCGGGCCTTAGTTCACGAACATTTCATTGAACCGAAACGCGCTCGAAAGATGGGCGCTCGTATCAACTTATGTGATGATGCGGCCATTCTGTGAGGCGTCTTCTTGCGCGAGCCCCGCCGATTTTCATCGTCGTGAGGAGGGGCGCATCGTGTACGCCTGCATCCGCCACGTCGGGTGCAGCGCCCTCGCCTGGTACGCCCTCGGCATTCGCGACGACGCGGGCGATCGTCGGGTTACCGATACCGCGCACGATGCCGCGTGAGCGCGCAGCCAGTTCATCCGAGACCGGGGCCGTGCTTCGGCCGGGGGAGAAGGCCTTGGCTTTCGTGGCCGTCGACCGGAGACCGGGCGAGGACACGGACCTTGCTACAGTCGCACGGTGCCGGCCGCTCGAAAGGACCTATTTCCTCCGTTCCCGATCGGACTCAAGGGGCGTCGCGGCGAACTGACCACCCTTGCGGCTCGGGTCCGCCCTCGACAAGGGGCCCGAATCGCGCTCGTCGGCGGCGGCGGAAGCGGTAAATCGGTCCTTGCGTGCGCCCTGGGCCATCGGGTGAAGGGTCGGTTTCGCGGCGGAGTCCACTGGTTTCGATCGGGGCCGTGGGATGCCGCGACGCTGGCCGAGATGCTTTCGATTCGATTCGGGACAGCGCGAGCCCGCGCCGAGCGCTGGTCCGCTTTGCGTACGTTCTTCCATGCGATCGGATCCACATTCATCGTCTTCGACAATCACGAGAACGACCGAGCCATGTCCGAGCTGCTGAATCACCTGCAGGGCGCGCCGGTTACCTGGGTGCTGACGGCGAGGCGATGTCTGCTCGCCGGCATTCAGATTTTCCCCGTCATGGCTCCTCAGGCCACGACGGGTGCATCCGCCTTCGCCCGCGTGCGCGCGCTCACGAATCTCCTGCGTCACAGTCCGCTGGCGCTCGACATGGCGGACGCGGTGGTTCAATCGGGAGCCGAAACTGTCGATGGGCTGCGTTCATGGTTGATCGGTCGCGGCGTCGACCGAATCTGCGTCATCGAGCACGAGGACGACTTGCCCGAAGCCCGTTTGCTCGTCGATTGGGCCTGGGCTCGGCTCGGCCCCTCCGAGCGCAGAATGCTGGCCGTCCTGGCCCACAGCCGCGGCGATCACGTCGATGGGGCGTCGCTCTCCACGCTCGCACGGGTGCGTTCCGGGGCCGAGAGCGAGCGCGCGCTGGCGCAACTTCGGGCGTGGCACATCGTTCAATGTCCGTTGTCGGACCGGTACACACTCCACGCCGTCGTTCGCCACGCCCTTTCGAAACGAACCCGCTTCTCGCAGACCCGCTTTCTTCGCCACTATCTCTCGCTGCTCGAGCGCTCACCCGAGCGTCTCGATCTCGAACAGACGCACCTTTACGCGGCGATGGATCACGCCCATGCCGAATCGAACATGGGTTGGATTCTGCGCATCGATCGCTTGCTGGCGAAGCTCGCGTAGCCGGGCGCTGGGGGTTTCAACACCCCGGCGCGCGCGAGACCCCCTGCTTCATCCGCGCGATCTCCTGTAGCTCTTCCGCGAGCGCGAGGGTTCGCCGGGCGGCGGCGCGCGCCGCTTCTCGCGCCGCGCCGTTCGTCGCGAGTCGAGCGAGCAGGGTGCGCCCGAGTTCGTGATGGTGCCGCTCGTCCGGCTGAATGACGTCGCGATACAGTGCGGCGGTGGCCGCGTCCTTGCGGCTGAGGCAAAATCGGATGAATTCGTCGTTGCGTACGACGGCCAGTGCCTCGCGCGTGAACTGGCCCGCGGCGACGCGCTCCACCGTGGTCGTCAGCGACAGCAGAAACTCCAGCATGGGCGACCGTGGGCCCGGATTGAACGCGTTCGGCTCGACGCCGAGCTCTCCGAGCCGGGTCTCGATGAGCCGAAAGTGCTTGGCTTCGTCACCGGCTTGCCGGGCGAGCGCGAGTTTCACGTCGATCTCGGGGGTCGACGGGATCCACGCGGCCGCGCACTCGGTCGCCTCGAGCTCGTTTTTCAGCGCCAAAACGAGAAGGCGCTCGACCGTCGTGCCCTCCACCGGTTCGAGGGCGGCGGCGGCGGCGATGCGTTCCAGCGCCGTGCGATTCTGCACATCGAGTTCCAAAAGAAAGCTGCCCAAGGGGTTATTTTCGTCCACGGCCGGCAGTGTACTGCCATACCGCTCGTTTGCCCTTCGTCGTTTGCCCTTCGTCGTTTGCCCTTCGTAGCCTGTCCACGGATGCTCGCGCGAGCAAGGCGCGCATCGGGATGGCCTGCAAACCGCGCCGGGAGCACGGGCGGGGAGCGCCATTTGCAACCTTCGCGGAAACCTTGCGGCCGCAACTTGCGCCGGCAACCTGCGCATCAGCGTTTCTCATGGCTGCTGCCGTCCTCCGACGTCGCTCGGGGCCTTCCCACCTTGGGACCCGCGTGGGTGAGGCAAGGGGGCATAAGGGCTTGATGAGACCTGCGCGTTACAATATACTTCGTGTTTTTAGAACACGATGCCCTTCCGCTATGCATACCCCCGGCCCGCCCTGACGGTCGATTGCGTTGTGTTCGGACTCGCCGCACGCGACGACGGACGAGGGCCTGCGCTCCTTTTGCTTCTCGTTGAACGTGGAGAAAACCCATTCAAAGGATCGTGGGCGCTTCCCGGCGGCTTCGTCGAGGTCTCGGACGCCGGAAGCCAGGGCGAGAGCTTGGACGAGGCTGCCCGGCGCGAGCTTCGGGAGGAGACGGGGGTCGAGGTCGCGTACCTCGAGCAACTCCACACCTTCGGCACGCCGGGCCGCGATCCGCGAGGCCGGACCGTGTCGGTCGCCTACTACGCGCTCGTGCGGTCCGCGGACCAAGTCGCGACGGCTGGCTCCGACGCCCGAAGCGCTCGGTGGTTTTCGATGACGTCGCGCGGTCCGGACCGGGCGGCAGGCAAGCTCGCCTTCGATCACCACGCCATCGTCTCGATGGCCCTCGAGAGGCTGCAGTCGAAGGTCCGCCATGCGCCCATCGGTTTCAGTCTTCTTCCGGCCAGGTTCTCGCTGACGCAGCTGCAGGCGCTTTATGAGGCCATTCTCATGCGCCCGCTCGACCGTCGCAACTTCCGCAAGCGCATCTTGTCGATGGGCATTCTCCGCGAGGCCGGTCGTCAGCAGCAAGTGGCCCACCGGGCCGCGACGCTCTATCGATTCGACCGACACGCTTACAACTGCGCGGTTCGAGATGGCTTTCATTTCGAAGTGTGACGAATGGAGATCCGGATGGACACGACTGCCTTTTCGCCACTTGGTGACAACCCCATCACGATGACTGACTCATACAAGGCGAGCCACTGGGAGCAGTACCCGAGCGACGTCGCTTCGATGTACAGCTACTTCGAATCTCGCGGCGGCCGCTATCGTTCGACCGTCTTTTTCGGACTTCAATACTATCTCCTTCATTACATGCTCCGGCCGATCACGCGCGAGCACGTCGTCGAAGCGGCTCTTTTTTTCGCGCGCCACGGCGAACCGTTCAACGAAGCCGGCTGGCACCACCTCGTCGACGCCTACGGAGGTCACTTTCCGGTGCGAATCCGCGCCGTGCCCGAGGGCACGGTGCTGCCGACGAGCAACGTACTCTTCGACATCGAGCTCACGACCCCGGACCCCAGTGTTTTTTGGGTCGTGTCCTGGCTCGAGACGCTCCTCGTGCAGGTGTGGTACCCGACGACCGTCGCCTCTCTGTCTCATTACTGCAAGGAAAAGATTCTCGATGCCCTCGTCGTGTCCGCCGACGATCCGCTGGCCGAGGTGGGCCAGAAACTCCACGACTTCGGAGCTCGGGGCGGTTCCAGCCAAGAGACGATTCGCATCGGCGGGGCAGCGCATCTCGTTAATTTCTTGGGATCCGACACCGTAGAGGGCGTGCGGTGCGCAAATCATTACTATTTTCATGAGATGGCGGCTTTCAGTGTGCCCGCAGCCGAACACTCCACCGTCACCATGTGGGGACGTGATCGTGAGGAGGACGCGTATGCGAACGTCGTGCAAAAATATCTCATCGACCGGCAACTTCCGGTCGGCGTCCCCAAGATCGCGGCCTGCGTGTCCGATTCGTACGATATCTACAATGCGGTCGAAAATCTGTGGTGCGGGCCGCGGTTACACGCCATGGTCAAGCGGTCGGGCGGCAAGCTCGTCATTCGGCCGGACTCCGGAAGCCCTGCGGAGGTCGATCTGAAGTGCCTGCAAATTCTGGATCGAAAGCTCGGCACCCGGCGCAATACCAAGGGATACAAACTGCTCCCTTCGTACTTCGGTCTTTTGCAAGGCGACGGCATCAACGACGAGACGTTGCCAGAGATTCTCCACGCGATCGTTTCTCGAGGCTACTCCGCTTCGAACATCGGTTTTGGGATCGGAGGCGGCCTCCTCCAGCAGGTCAACCGCGACACCCAGCGGTTTGCGTTCAAGTGCGCGGCCGCCCTGCGGGGGGGCGAATGGATCGACGTCTCGAAAGATCCGGTGACCGACAGCGGCAAGCGAAGCAAGAAGGGCCACCAGGCGCTTGTTCGCGAGAACGGCGAGCACGTGACGCTGCGCGGGCCACGGAACGACGACATCCTCGTCCCCGTGTACGAAAACGGTCGGGTGCTTCGCACGTACACACTCGATGAGGTGCGTGCCAATTCGATGAGGCCGCTCGTGTAGCGGGAGCCGAATGACCCGCGGGTCTACGCTCCTCTAGCGGGAGCCGAATGGCCCGCGGGTCTACGCTCCTGTAGCGGGGGCCGAATGGCCCGTCGGTCGGCGAAGCCACACCACGGACCATGAGGCACGAAACACAGTGATTCGCTTCGTCGTCATCGGGCAGAATGCCGACGCGTCGGGAGGTTATCTCATCGACGACGTGCCCGGCACGGGCGGTCGAATCGACGTGCTTCTCCGCTGTGTGCGGTCCGCTCTTCTGATTTCACACGGAGTTCGTCGGGATGTCATGGTGTATCTCGTCCTCGGCGGGAGCTCGCGCGCACCCCGCGTGCTGCGCTTCGAAGGGGCGAAAGCGAAGTTTTTGCGCCCGGACGAGCGAAGCCTGGCGATATCGGCGAAAAAGGCGCTAAGGAGCGAGACGACGGGATCCGGCTTCGTCGAAGTGAAGCCTGGAATTGCCGTGGCGGATGGCGGGCTCGGCATTCTGGCCGCAGAGTGTCAACCGATGAGGCCTTATCGGCTGGACCAGGGCGGCCGCGATCTGCGCGAGGTAGCGGGCATCGAAGCGCCCGACGCCGCGTTCTTCGTGGGCGACCACCTCGGCTTCGACGCGCCGACGCGCGTTTGGCTAACCGACATCGGTGCGCAATCCGTCGGGCTGGGCCCCGTGAGTCTGCAGGCCGAGGATGCCATCGCCATCGCCGCCAACGAGATCGATCGGCGTCGAGTCGACATCGCAAGATGAGCGTGTCGAATGGCGCTAGGGGATGGATCGCTCTCGAACGCTCGCGCTGACCCGGCGGCGCTCGACCCGACCGCTCACGTCGACGGACGTGACTGGTGATTCACCCGCGGCGGAGGCCGTGCTCACTTCGCGAAGTAAGTCGTCGCTCGCTTCTGGCCCTTGCTCTTCAATTTCTTCGAGGAGAGTCCTTCTTTCAGCACACGAGGCAGTTCCTTCGCCTGCATACCGAGCTCGGCGCGAATCTGCTCGGCGCGAAGTCCTTCGGCATGTTTCTTTACGAGCGCGACGACGGACTCGAGGATACCTGCGATGTCTTCCGCCGAGCGGCGCGGCAATCGACCGGGCGAGGAAGCTCGAGTGGGTTTGGCGGTCCGAGCCGTGAGGGCTTCGGAGCGCGCGGGACGCGCGGGCCTGCCGCTGCCCTCCGTCAATAGCTCCTCGAGCGAGGCGCCCCGAATGGCATCGAGGACCGACGTGGCGAAGCCTTCTGCGAGTTCAGCGAGCTGAGAACGAAGTGAACCAGGCATGAGGCCTCAACTATACACAATGACGGCCGCTACGCGAGGTTTTGAAGGACTCGATCCTGGAGAGAGCGGGCCGGCCAGAGTTCACAATTCGGCGGCCATGCGCAAGGCAATCGCTTCTTTTCTACGATGACTCTCCTTGGCCCGGCTCCTTTTTTTGATTGGCCATCGGCGGGTGGGTCCTTCCTTGCTGCGCCCGGGCCCCAAGCCGGCCGATCTCACTCATGTGTTCCCGATTTTGGCTCACGATTTCGCCGCCTTTCCGGCCTGCCTGACGCGCTTCCTCACTGCTGAACCTGTGTGCGACGCCGCGCGCGTGCGCCGCTTTGCCGCCTAGCCTTGCGATTTCCCGTCGCTTCTCCGAATCGAGCGCGCCAAAGCCTCGAGTGCTCTTGGTCGTCATCATTGTTTTCCGCCTTTCGTCATTGGACCATGGCGTGGCGGCCTAGTTCGTTCAACGGTCGAGCGGGCGAATTCCGACGAAACCGACTCGCTCGCGAACGAACCGGGTCGGATTCCGTCCGCCGACGTCGACGTTCGTCTGCTGCGTCAAGCGGAGTCCCATAGCCCTCGAACGCCGCCCGTGGCGAGATGGGCAGACGGGGTGGTCTCGACGGGGTTTCGAGCTTCGGTCTCGACGCGTCGGCGTGGAGGGCGGTCGGTCTTCACGACGCATCGGGCAGTGCCGAAGGGTCGCGCAAAATGGCCCCTGTGAAGCGCGCACGAAGGTAAAAGCCTCGGGGCACGGTCGAGAGCAGGGCTCCGTCGGTCGCTGGCGCCAGCGTCCGCACCCGGCCATCTGCGGCTTTCGGCCGCAGCTGGAGCCACCGGCCGATGCGAGCGGTCGTCCCCTCGATGTTGCCGACGGCCACCCGGCCCAGAATATCGGCAAAATCGTCGGCCAGGATGCTCGCCTGCTCCGGCGTCGGCGACCAGAGCACGGGAGGCCCGATGGTTCGGGCGCTGCCCTCGCTGCGCACGGGGATCCAAAGAACGCGCGACAACTTTGCCTGGACCCACGATCCCTCCCATTCCGCGCGTTCTGCGTCGAGCAGCGAGACTGTGCAGACGAAGGTCGATTCGCGGGGCTTACCGAGCCCATCGACTGGAATCGACTTGAGCTCGATCCGTAGGGCCGGGAAATCCCACGTTGCTTGGGAGCCTCCCGTAGCCCCGAGTGCGTCCTCGAGGAGCCCTCCCACGAACCCTTTCGTCCGAACCGGCGATCCATCCGACCTTTGGCCGAGCTGCGTCGCGAGATCTTCGGGCGAGCGGCCCACGAGGGCCTGTGCACGCGCCAGGAGATCCGCCGCGTCGCGAGGCGGACAGCGTGCCGGTCGGCCGGTGAGGTCGCCGGGGGACATTTCGGCCGAAGACGGGCTCGGCGGGGCAGAGACCTGGGGCGGCCGGGCGACGGGGACCTTACGCACCCCTTCGATGAGAACAGAGAGGGCGCCCGGCGTCGATTGCGGGCCGCCGGCCGATGCGGGGCCTGGCGCAGCCGCCCAAGACACATCGCGGGCGCGGAATGCCGCTCGCCGCGCGAACGGCCGCACTCGACGTTCTCTTGGGCGCCGCCCGACCCCCGAACGCCCTTCCGCGAGTTCACCCGTGCAGAGCTCCGCGGGAAGGTTCATGCTGGCTTCGACCGCCGTTCACTCGTTTATTCAACGTCTCGGGGTAGCGTTCCTGACGATGATCGATCCCGTGAATCTGAAGCGATCCCGCGCGACGCCGGTCGACCGCGCGTATCAGATCGCCTACCGCTGGGGATATCAGGTGATGCGGCTTTACTGGAGACTGCGACGCCCGAACACGCGCGGGAGCCTCGTCGCGCTTTGGAATCGTGGAGACGTGCTTCTCGTGCGAAATTCGTACGTTCGATACTACGGCCTTCCGGGCGGATACGTGCGTCGCGGAGAGGACGGCCGGCAAGCCGCGCTGCGCGAGCTTTTCGAAGAGGTGGGCGTGGCCGTTCGGGCCGATGACCTCGAGCTTCTGCTCGACGAGACGCATGATTGGGAAGGCAAACGCGACCATGTTCAGATTTTCACGCTCGAGCTTGCGACGCGGCCTGAGGTCCAAATCGATCACCGCGAGGTCGTCGAGGCGATGTGGTCGCCGCTACCGCACGCCTTGACTCTCGAGCTCTTTCCCCCGCTTCGCCGCGTGCTCGAAGCTCGCTCGCGAGCTTGTCGGAATTGAGTATTGGAACGAATCGGCCTCGAGCTTTCCCGTTTTTGTTCGGACGCTCGAAGGTTCGCACAGAGCAGCGCCCGCCTGCCTGCGCTCGGTCAGCGCGGGCAAGGCGACGTCGACGTGCGATCCTTTCGCCCGGTCTTTTGCCTTCGAGCGCCAACAGGCCTCAAAGGAAGATGCTCACGCCGATGGCGAGTGTCGTCGGGTAGCCCAGTCTCAACGTCAAGGTGACCCGATCATTGAAGTGAAAGCGGCCGCCAAAATCGAATACAGGCACAACTCCGGACGAGCCGTCGTCGACCGAGTAGAGCGCGAGTCCGGGCTCGCCGAAGACGGACCATGCGGGGCTGAGAAAAAAGTTCCACTGCATGACCAGCGGAAAGAAGAGATAATTCGATGAGCCTCCGGTCTGCGACACGCGAACACAGACGTTCGTGCCTGCCGGGCCGGGCGCGTAAAGCGTGCAGGCGCCGGGAGCGGCGACACCGTTGCCACCGTAATGGGCAAAGTCGGCGCCGATCCCGATGGACACGGAGTCGTTGATCGTCGGCACGAACCCGTTGTGGATGGCCTCGAAGCTCGCCCGAAAGCCGAAGCCGACACCGCCGCCCGTCCCGTCCCCGGGCGGGTCGAACACCCCGAGTCCGAAGTGCGGCTCGAGTTCGATCAGATGCGGCGGACGGTCGCCTGGGTTCAAGATGGTGCTCTGGGCGGCCGCCTCCCGCCCGAAAAGGAGGATCCATGAAATGAGCAACCCCGAGACGAATCGACCGATGATTCGGGACACGATCCGTACGCTCAGCATGGGCCGCACGCGACGGTTTGGTCGGGGCAGCTCGTCAGGGAGTCGTCGCCGAGGCAGTGGACCTCGCACTGCGAAACATCCACGCAGGACACGTGGCACGTCCCGGTGCAATCGGCCTCGCAGCTCGAAGCGCTGGTGCATTGAATCACGCTTCCGGGGCCGGCTTGGACTCCGCAGGTCGTGGCATTGGCGCACGCGTAGTTGCAATTGTCTCCACAAATGACGCCGCACGACACGACGCTGTGGCAGTCGACGTTGCAGCCGTCTCCGCAAAAGGAGGTGCAGGTCGGGACGTCGTAGCAGGTCTGGCCACAGTCGTCGTTGCAGACGGTCCCGCACGCGCTGCCGATGCTGTGGCAGTCTTGGACGCATCCGTCGCCGGTGCATCCGAGGTAGCACTCGTCTCCGCCCGTGCACGCGCAGGTCTCATCGGGGTCGCAGCCTTCGGTCGAGTGGCAGCCAGCGACCGCGACCAGAGGGAGCAGCGCGGTCAAACGCCACGCCTTTCGCCTCGACCCGATCATGGCGCGCTTCGCTACTCCAACGGAACGAACTTCTCAAGAGATGCGAAGCGCGGCGTTCGTTCGAGGGCCTCGCGCCGGGTCGGGCGTGCCCGCCCGCCCTCAGTCCGCCACGCGGAACGCGGTCAGATCGAGCCGACCGCTCAACAAAAGCGGCAGGATCGAATCGCGCAGATCGCGCACGCGGCTGGTCTGATCGTGGATCGCGCGCATGCGCAGAGGGTCGACCGTCGTTTGCTCGAGCGGCAGACCGAGAAGAGAAACAAACTCGAGAGACGCGAGGATTTCGAGAATGCGATCTTGATCGCTCGGGGGGGGGACGGCGATCTCGAATTCGAACAGGTCGCCCTTGTAAAGCTCCGGATATGTCGAGCCGTTCGCGACGAGCTCCAGGTAGGACCTGTTCGCGATGAGCCAATACGCGAGGTAAAGCGGCCGCAGATACGGGCCGCACACGAAGTTCAGAAACCCTTGGTTTGTGGCCATCGCGACGCCGGCGATGGCGACGGCCCCGACGGGCGCACGCTTTGTCACCATGACTGCACCGGGGTCGAGCAACCGGGTCCCACACGATCGCAGCCCCTGATCGGTCAGGGTCCGCCGCGTGTGGGTGACGAAGAGTCCTCGGTCGGATCGGGCGAGATCCTTCGGGGTGAGCCACGGAACGCCGCCATCCCAATACTCTTCGATGCGTGTCGACGGCGTGGCGCCCGTGTCGACGCGGTCGATCAAGCCGAGGCCGACGTCGGGCTCCAGCGTGGCGCGGCGCCACGACGTGGGGCACTCGAGCAAGGGCTCAGCCACGGCTGAGCGCCTCGAGCGCTCGCCGAATTCGACTCGACGCAGCGTCGATGTCGGTCAAGCGGGCGCGGAGCGGTTGGAGCTCGGCTTGGAGAGCGCGTCGACACGCATCACCCCGCTCGTCGCGTCGCGCGAAGCCGACGTAGCGCCCCGGTACAAGCGCGTATCGGTGTCTGCGGATCTCTTCGGTCGATGCCGATCGCGCGAAACCATCGATGCGGGCAAAACGCCTGTCGACCGCGCGCCAATCTCGATACGCGCAGGCGATGGCGGTCAGGTCGTCAGGGCCGAGGTCCGCATGTGCACGGTCCACCGTTCGCCCGCGGTCTCGCGCATCGACGAACAAAGTCTGTCGGGCAAGATGGCCGGCGCCGGCGCGGGTCTTCGAAGGCGAGAGCAGCCATAGGCAGGCCGGAATCGAAGTTCCGTAGAACAATCGGCTCGGGAGCGCGACCACGCACTCGACGACATCGGCCTCCACCATCTTCCGGCGTAAATCCCCCTCGCCAGCCTGGTCGGAAGACAGCGACCCGTTTGCGAGGACGACGCCCGCGACGCCGTCGGGCTTGAGGTGCGAAAAAATGTGCTGCAGCCAGGCGAAGTTCGCACTGTTCCGAGGCGGTACGCCGAAAAGCCATCGGGGGTCGCCGGCGAGCCGATCGAGACCCCCATCGCGCGCGTTGAAGGGCGGATTGGCGAGCACGAAGTCCGCTCGTCGCCCCTCGTGGAGGTCGCAGCGGAAGGTGTCGGCCGGGCGGCTGCCGAGGTCCGCCTTCATCCCTCGAAGCGTGAGGTTCATCTTCGCGAGTCGCCACGTGGTCGGACTCGACTCCTGACCGATGATCTCGAGGTCGTCCGGCCGCGACCCGTGTCGGAGCAGAAAGGCCTCGCTCTGCACGAACATCCCGCCTGTCCCGCAGCACGGATCGTAGAGGGTGCCTGCGAACGGCTGCACCATCTCGACGAGGAGATCGACGACCGAACGCGGCGTATAATATTCGCCTCCGCTCCGGCCTTCGGAGGACGCAAAATGGGCGAGGAAGTACTCATACACGCGTCCGAGGACGTCGCGTGTCGAGGCGTTGGCCGTGTTCGGTGGGATGGCCGACATCGACTCGACGAGCTGGATGGCGCGATCGGCGTCGAGCCTGGCGATGTCGAAGGCAAACAGGCCTCGGAGGGACTCGTTGGCGATCTCGAGCGAAGACACGGCGGAGCCAAATGCCGCGCCGCGTCGTTCCGCGGCGGCTGCGTTGCGTAGAACACCCCATCGGGCCGAGGGGGGTACGACGAACGGGGCGACCTCTCCTGGCCGGAGGAGATCGACGTCCGTGACGTGCCGTAAAAAGAGCATGGCGAGAACGATATGCTTGTATTCCGCGGGTTCGACGTGCCCTCGAAGGGCCTCGGCCGCCTGCCACAGCCGTTCCTCGAAATGGCGGCCCGCCGAATCGGAAATGGGCTTGCGCGCGAGGGAAGGCGCACTCATGGTCGTCGCGCGTCATCCTCCGATCGTGCGGGTCGCTCGTCCAGATGAACGCGCCGTGTGAGGGTCGGAGTGCCACACGCCACCACCGATCGGAGCGTAACCCCTTACGCGGGTCGTGGTTTTTTGGGACGCTGGGCGAGTGGTTTCGATGCGCCGACTGATCCTTTCGCTCTTTTTCCTTCTGCTGCCGGAGGTCGCGGCTGCCGATCCGTCGGCGCCTTGGCGTTCCGACGGCTTTTCGAGCGGCATGGCCGTTTCACGGCGCGAGGTCAGGGGGTCATCGTTTGACGAACTTCGCATCACGCTGACGACGGGATTGCGGCTCGATCAGCTCTGCGACGCAATCTACGCGAAGGGTCTCGACGGGCGCTCGAACGTGAAGTTTAAAAGGCGCGACGTCCTGCGCCAGACCGAGACCGAACGCTGGACGTACGAGCAAATCGCGGTGCCGTGGGTCGCCGATCGCGACTACGTCATGCACACGAAGCTCGACACCCCGGCAGCGAGCGGCCGCTGCGAAGTGTCATTTGAGACCGAGAGCGATCCGGCGCACCCGCCGGTGCGCGGCTTCGTACGCATCCCGTGCATTCGAGGCCACTGGTCCGTTGCTCCCGCCGCCGACGGGCACTTGTTCGTGTCTTATGAGATCTTCAGCGACCCGGGCGGCGGGATTCCAGCCTTTCTCGCTCGCGGAGGGCAGCGCAGCGCCGCCATCGATTTCGTGAAGATCGTGATGGATCGCGCGGGGTCGGGGCTGCGGTGAGCGGGGCTGGGGCTGCGGTGAGCGGGGTTGGTGCTGCGGTGAGCGGGGTTGGTGCTGCGGTCAACCGTGGCGGATCGGCGCGCGGCAGTGGGGACGCCTCGGGCTGCGACGGGGCGGTAACCGGCGACGGGGTCGCGGCGGCGAGTGACTCCGAAAGAGAAATGGCGATCCGTAAACGCCTCGGCGTGCCTGCGGACGCGCGTCGCGTTCTTGTTTTTTCCGAAAGCAGCCACTGGGACACGAACTGGCTTCAAACGTCCGAGGAGTACTTCCGGAGTCGCCTCGAGCCCATCATTTCAGCCGTGATCGCCGCGCTCGAGCGGGATCGCCATCGGGTCTACTGCATCGAGAGCGTGTTTTTCCTGAAGCTCTTTTGGGAGCGACACCCCGAGCTTCGAGATCGCCTGCGTACGCTCGTCGACACCGGACAGCTTCGGATTTCATCGTCTTCCCTGACGACGCCGGATACGCTCTTGCCCCATCCCGAGGCCCTCCTTCGCGACTACCACTTGGGGCAGGAATGGCTGAAGCGCAGCGGATTCTCGATCGTGCCGCGTACCGCCTATTTCCCTGACAACTTCGGTCACTCACCGCACCTCCCGTCCCTCATGCGCGCGGTCGGCGTCGATGCCGTCGCGGTGACGCGCATCGACGGTATGTACTTCATTGCGGCCGATTACCGACGTCGGAGCGCCTTCCCGCTGAAAGGGTCGACAGCGGAGCTCCTGGAGCGCGATCTCAAGACACTCGACTTCGTCTGGAGAGACGACGACGGGGCCGAGGTGCTCTGTCACTGGAATGCGTTGACCTTTTTCCAAGGCGACATGCTGGCGCATACGGGCATCGTTCGATGGAACGGCCACGTCGCGGCGATCCCCTGGCGCACCCGAGGGCATATCGCTCGACGAATCGAAGGCTTCGTCCGTCAGCTCGAGCCCGTCTCGCTGACGCCGTACATGCTTTGTCCGATCGGCATGGACTTCAACGATCCGATCGAAGGATTGCCCGATCTCCTCGAGCGTTACAATCGCGAGCGCTACGGCACCAGCGGCACCTGGGTGGTCCTCGCCGGTCTCGACGACTACTTCGATCTCGTCGCGACGCGACGTGACGACCTGCCGGTCCTGTCGGTCGATCCCAACCCTTACTGGATGGGATTTTACTCCTCTCGCCCGGAGCTCAAACAGCGTCCGATGCGCATTGCGCGCTCGCTTTTGCTGGCCGAGAGTCTATCGGCGATGACGCTGCCGGACCGTGCGCTCGAGACGAGTTTGCGCGAAGCCTGGCAGAGCCTCGTGCTCATCAACCATCACGACGCGATCACCGGGACGTCGCCCGATCGGGTTTGTCATGCCGAGCAGCGCGACTGGCTCGATTCGGCCGAGGCCGCCGCTGCGCGCGCGATCTCACTCGCCTCGGCGGGGTCTTCGCCCGATCCGTCCGAGGCCCCGCAGGGCGCGAACCGCGCTACGGCTCGGTCGGTGGCGCCGCCTTCTGGAGCGGCGTTTTGGCGCGACGGCCCCAGCCTCCATGTTCGCACCGAGCGGATGCACCTCCGTTTTTCCAAGGAGCAAGGCGGATGTCTCACGAGCTTCGTTCTCGACGGGAGAGAGCAGCTCCGCGGTCTCGGCCTCGATCTGCTCGCGTTTTCGGATGACGGTGGACTTTGGCGCTTGGGACACGAGTACCTGGGCGGACGCTTCCACGAAATCGATCGCGTCAGTTTTAGACCGGCCAAGCTCGAAGCCTTCGTCGAGGGTGACGCCGTGCGGGTGGTCGCTACCTCTGACCTACGCGGAGTCGCATTCACGCGGACCGTGACGTGCCGCGCGATTGACTCGTTTTTGCACGTGCGCGTTGTGGGATCGCCGGCGCGCCGCACGACGGTCACGTGCCGGTGGGAGCATGCCGAGGGCCCGAACTCATCATTCGAGATGGACACGCTTGGCGGCACCATCGAGCGCCCGCACGAGCGGGTGCATCAACCGACGTTCTGGCCGGTGCCTTCGCTCGCCACTCTGCGCACGGCTTCGCGCGCGATCCACGTCGGCTTCGAAGCGCCGACCGCCGTGTCGTTTCGCCCAAAGCGATGGATCGAATGGATCGTGGCGCGCAATGCACCGAAGGAACGCGCTTTCGGTGTCCTGCCGGTGCTGGCTCACCCCATCGGGGGGACCTCCGACGAGACTCAGACGCATGAGGCGGCCATTTTTGCCACGCAAGGCAACGACGACCCTTACGAAATGCGCAGGCGCGTCGAGCTCTCATGGCTACCCCCAGCACTCCGGCGTCTGAAGCACCTCGCGGCTTCGCTCATTGGGTGCGATGACCCTGCGGTTTCGTTCGCGGCCACAAAGAGGGCAGACGTCGGAGCCGGGATCATCGTTCGCTTGTCTCGCGCGCGCGCGTCTCGTCAGACGGTCCGCGTGTGGCTGACCTCCCGCGAAATTCGCGCCGCGTCGCGCTGCGACGCCCGGGAACGAGACATCGAGCCGCTCGAAGTTGCCGAAGGACAGGTCCTCGTGCCGTTGGCGTTTCGACTGACGAGCGTCCGAATCTTGTCTTAGGCCCCTGACAAAAAAAGCTGGCTGAAAGCGAATCCGTTCACCGGTGAGCCGTGTGATGGCGACCGCGTCGGTCTCCGGACAGAATATTTCTAATATGTTTCTTAGTAACTTCAATAAGACATCAAAGAGAAATATTTGTGATGGACCATGGCCCGGTCCGGCGTGTAAAAGAAGGGGCACGGAGCCGACTCGTACGCGGAGCCGGACATGCGACGCCAAGAGCGCGACGAACTGATCGAGAACCCGCTGTTTGGTTACGACGTGGCGTTGTCCGCGTGCCGCGCCGCGCTGCTGTTCGTTCGTCGCGCCATCTCATCGATCGAGATCCTTGCGGAGCCCGGGCGGGGACCGGTCGTCGATCCCGCGCTCTCCATCAGGCTTCTCGGGCAGGTCTTCAAAGGAGCGCGGTCACATCTCCGCCTCCTCGCCGAGACCTGCGCAAATGGCGGACCCGATCTGCGGGCTGCCGCAAGAGGCGACGGTTCGTGCGATCGGACGCGCTCACGCCGCCTCGGTGCTCTCATCGCCTGGATCGACGAAATCCACCAATTCAGCCGGGTCGAAAGCGCCGATGACGAGCTTCCATTCTTCGTGGACGCCGTTCACCTCGATGCCTACGCCGAAACGCTGGACTCAATGGACTGGAAGACGACGAGGGAGGGCGGCCGCGCCTATTACGTCTGCCTCGCGCGTCGGGCCATCGCGATCTGTCGTTCTGACGGGAGCCGAGATGGGGGCGCGGAAAGTGCGTCCGGTGGCGTGACGCCCATGACCCTTCGGGAGTAGTCATTCGAGGCGACGAGGCTCGAAAGCGACCTACGCGCGTGCGGAGCCCGCGCGGGGGCTCATCCTTCGGTCGAAGCCGTTCCGAGCGTCCGGCAGCCTTCGGAAGTCGCGGGTGCGAGTGCCGTGTCGCGGCCTGCGGCAGCCGCATTGTTTATCCGAAATAAACGGGGAGGAACCTTTGGCACCCCTCGGGGTCGGAACACGTCCGCAGTGTTTCACAAAACTTCTGTAAGAAACAATTGAGAAACCACGATCGGAGATATCTCGCTCCAAGAAGGACGACGGAAGCCTCTCTCGCCATCTTCGGAAATGGCCGATCGCCCGGAGCGCTCGGCCCTGGGCGGCGGCTTTTTGGCTCCACTCGGAGGTCTATTGATGAGAACTTTCATGACTGCCATATTGCTCGTGGTCACGGAATTGACGGTTGCCGGCGGTGCAGGAGCCCAGACGCCTGTCCTCCCCGCATCCGCGCCCGCCTCGTCCGCGCCGCCTCCGCCGGCGAGCCCGCCGGCTCCGGCTCCGGCTCCGGCTTCCGCTGCAGGGCCCGCGGAAGTCCCCCCTCCTGCGGCAACCGGCGCCGTTGCCCCCTCCGCTGCCGGGGCGACGGCTCCCGCGTCGGGGGCGTTGTCGAGTTCCCCGCCGCCTGCGGCCGGTGCTCCCGCGCCAGGCCCGGCGACGCCCTGGTGGTCGGGCATCTCCGGAGACGCTTTCGTCGATACCTACGGTGCGATCAACTGGAACTTCCCGAGGCCACAATTCGGAGAAACGTACCTACATGCCTATGACGATGCGCAAGGCTTCTCAGTCAATTGGCTGGGACTCGACGCGTCGTATTCGGCGGACCCTATCGGCGGTACCATCAGCCTGCGGTTCGGCCCGGGAGCATTCATTCACAACGGCCCGGTGACGCTCGGCACGCCCGTCTCGCAGGCCGATGACGCCATAGGCATGGAGTTCGTTCGTCAAGCTTACGCGACCGTCAAAGTGGGTGCGCTCACGCTCGACATGGGAAAATATGACCAGCCGTTCGGTTCGGAGGTGCCCGACTCGCAGCTCAACATGGAATATACGCGCAGCTTGCTCTACACGCTCAATCAGCCGCTCTTCTTCACGGGGGTCCGGCTGGACTATGCGCTGGCTTCTGCGGTCGACTTGAAGCTCATCGCGTCGAACGGATGGAACAACACGTTCGACGACAATCGCGGAAAGACTGTCGGTGGGCAATTGTCACTCAAACCTATCGATCAGTTCCAATTTTACGTTGGCTACGCAGGAGGCCCCGAACAACCCGACTACGGTACCGACGCCTCCGGCGCAAACGCCAACTGGCGGCATTTGGTCGACTTCGTGGCGGACTTCAACCCGACGAGCGCGCTGCGCTTTCTGCTCAATGCGGACTACGACACGCAGATACTGCCGACCCGCGCGACCGATCATACCGCCGCCGTGTGGTACGGAGCGAACCTCGCCATCAAGTATGTCGTCGCCGACCCGTTCACTGTCGTCTTGCGCGGAGAAATCTTCGGCGACAAGCATGGTGACATCGTGCCGAACGCCGAGGCCTCGGCGGGTGCGTCGAAGAGCTCCACGGTCGAATCGGGAACCCTCACGCTCTCGTACGTCGTCGCGAGCCACTACACCATCATGCTGGATAATCGTGTCGACGCGGCAGACAGTGCGAGTTTCCCTACAGAGCATTCGACGGCGAAGGCGCAGTTTACGACGACGCTCGGCGTCATCGCAAGCACCCACTGATCGCGCAAGGACGCGCCGCCCCAGAAACAAAACGCTCACGACCGTGCTGAGTCGCCCCGTCACGGGCGAGAGAGTCGGCAGAAGGCCATGCCATTGTCCGGCGCGCCGGGCAACTTCCAGAACGGCGAATACCCATGCTCGCGATCGATCTCCGTGCAGCGCTTTCGGCGTCTCGATCAACGCTTTGCCTCGTGCAAAGCGCCGTCCTCTCGACGGAAGCGCTTCTCGGGAGCCGGGCCGCGGCGCCTCGTCACGCGACCTGGCAAAACGCGACCTGGCAAAAACTGATCAAGGCCCTGCGGCAAGCCGAAACCCAACTGAAGCGGCTGTTGCTCGCCGTCCACCGTGAACGCATCGGATTCCCGACGCGACGTCAGGAGGAAGGGCCTTCGGTTCGCCGTCTCGCCGCGCTCTTCGCGTGGTTCGACGAGGGCTATCCGTTTAGCGCTCGGACAGTGGATGGCGTCGAGGCGCGTGACGACGACCTTCGCTTCCTCCTCGATGCCGAACGGATCGATGCGTACGCCGACGCGCTGGATTCGAGCGACTGGAACGCGCCCGAAAGGTCGGCGGGCCGGCCTTATTACGATAATTTGGCGCGGGCCATCGTCGATGTCCTTCGGACGCCGGAGACCCAAGACCACGTCGACCGCGTTCGCAGGCTCATGGCGAACTGGGAGATCTGAGGACGCCGATGAGCGCCATCGAAACCGCCCGGCTTCGGCCCTCGGGCGTGGATCGCGATCGGGTTCGGGACAGCTGGCGGGGGGCTCGGATGGTTGACAAGCGAGTGGCATCGCGACCACGGAAGGCCATCGGTGTTCGGCGCGGCATGCGGTCCTGTGTTGGGGCTCGTCGCGATGGCCGGCGGCGGCGCCTTACGTGAGCGCCTCGGCCGCTTTCACGATCGGGTTCATCGCTGCAGCCATGCATTCGGGGACAGCTTCCGGACTGGCGTCAGCCTTGATGATGGGGCTGCTCGCGACGACGGCGGTGGCAGGGCATGTCACGACCGGGGTGACTCTCTTCATCGTGGGCGTTACCGGCGCCGCCTGCTTCATGGCCGTCGTTTCCAAACAGCGATTGGGCGATGACCGATCGCGAGACGCGCTCGCCATTCACGCGCTCGGCGGTTTCGCCGGTACCGCGCTGGCCGGTGTCTTCGCGAGGGGGTCTCTCAATGAAGCGGGCCCGATGAGGGCACTCTTCGGCAACATTCACCATCTTTATGTTCAACTGCTTGCCTGTGGCGTGACGGGCGCCTACGCCGTTATCGCCCCAGAGGCGGGGGACGCTGCGATCGCAACAGACGCAAACGGTGACGCCGGTGGCGGCAGCCAAGCATCGGAGGGCGCCGAGACCGGGAGTTGATGCCCGCGGTCGGTCTCGGGCGTCCTCACCAAGACCACGCGATCGCACGCAGGGGCCTGAGGGCGATGCGCGGCTCGAGGGATGGTCCGCGCCGCCTGGCGGCATCGACCATGCTTCACGCCATCTGGCCGATCACTCGACCAGCGACTTCGCTCTCTGAACCACCTCGCGTGCCGCAGCTTCGTCGTGGGTCGTGATTGCAATGCGAAATCCGTCTCCCGTCGACGAGAGGGCGATTCGTACGTCGTCGACGAAGAGTGGGCTTGCGCGGTTCGGCATGCGAGCGCCGACGACGGCGTGGTGCGCCAAATGGCACTCTAGCACCCGATCGAGCCACTGCTCCGTCTGACCCGGCGCCGCGCGCAGATACATCGCAACGCCGGCCAGCTGCAACATCTCCTTCGGGTAAGGTCGTTCCCGCAGCAGCTCGAGCGCGACGATGTGGGTTCGCGGGCTCAACGGCCCCTCGTCGCGATCTGCCTCGGGTACGTCCGCGCACGCCGCCTGCTCGATGCTTCGCAGACGACGCGCCTCGGTCCGATGATCGTCGGCCGTCGCACCGAGATCACCTGGCGCCGCGTCGACGGCCTGCTCGTGGGCTTCCGCGCTGAGCCGGCGAAACGAATCCGATTGCGACGCGCATGCCTGGCTCGCCGTTGCTGCGACCAGCGCCCCGATTCCTAGGAACCATCTTTTCGAAATGACCATGACCAATCTCCATTCTCGACGTGCCGGCCGATGGGTGGAATGGCGAACAGTGAAATGCCATCGGGACCTCGTCGCGATAAACAGACTAGTCACGCAACGCATATACGGGGCGTAAACACTCGGCGCTTAACGTAAACAATGCATAAAATATAATCTCGTTCGGCGCACGGCGGTGCGCTGCGTCGGTCGGCGCGCATCGTCCATTATTCACCTCTTGGCGTCGACTGGGGCGCGCGCTGGTGCGACGAAGCGCTGCGCGCGAGCCAGGATGTCTTCGCCTTCGTGGCGGTCCCGCCCAAGAATACGAATGATAAAATTCGTCTCTTCCTCGTCGAATGAGACGCTCGGCCTGCCCGTCACGAATGGGTCGTCCCCTTCGGCGCCCACCGCCTCTTGCCAAGCCATGTGGCAGCGGACGAGCCGTGCAATCCACTGCTTCGTCATGCCCGGCTCGGCCCGGACGACGAGTTCGGCACCGCGGAGTTCGGTTACGGTCGTCTTGATCAAGCGTCGCTCGCCCATGGCCGGGCGGACGGCCTCGATTTCGCCGGCACCGAGGAACGACGGACGGGCCTTCTCGGTCTCGGGAACGTTGGCGCATAGTTCAGCTGCGCTCGGGGCCTTCGCGGCAGGCGCTTCGCACGCGCAACCGAGCGTTCCGCACGCCGCGATCAAGACGGCCTTCAAGCTTGGACGGAGCGCCCATGGACGAGCCCGCGCGCCCAGAGGGTCGAACTCATTGGGCATTGCGTGATGCCGAACGCTAACCTCGGTGTTTCCCCGAGCCAATCCGCCCGCTCGACTTTTTATCATTTTATTACGATGAAGTGCGTCGGCCAGGAGCAGGCCAACGGTGGCGCAGATTCCGTCCGTCGCCGTCGGCCAACCACCGTCTTTGGGCCGGCATAGAACGGCCGTATTCGTGTGAGCGAATGCCGAGGGACGGGCTGCTGATCGCGAGCTTTGGTAAGGGCGTGAGCCGTGGGGCCCTTGTCAGGGGGCGAAAACTCGAAGGCCACAAATTGCGATGCAACGACGAAGTCGCAGTGGAGTCAGATGGTTGCACCGGCGCCGCGCACGAGGCCATGAACGACGGCCACGATCGGCTTCGGGAACGTGGAGAGGGCGCGGAAGAAGTCGCCGGCTGCGCGGGCGAAATCCTCGGCCAATGTATCGGATTCGTCGAGGTCATTGCCAACGGAAAAGGCAGCGCCGATCGAGCCGAGCAAGACGACGTCGATCGCATCCTCATGGGCTGCGCCATGGAGCGCGTCCGTCGTCGCCTTGTACATTCCGACCGTGAGCGCGTTTCTCTTGCTGCGCCGATTTGAGGTGCTGCGCCGATTTGAGGTGCTGCGCCGATTGAGGTGCTGCGCCGATTGAGGTGCTGCGCCGATTGAGGAGCACCTGGCGCAAGGTACCGGGGTCGCTCACGCGAACGAACGGGTCCGCCCGGTGCTGAGCGAATCACTCCATCGGAGGATGCCCCGGCGATGGCTTCCAGCTGCGGCATGATCATGTCCCTGCACCGCATGCCCCCTGCTGTATGTTTCTATACGCTATCTGAACACCATTGATGATGCGTGAATAAGAAACGCTCGTCCCGCACGTCCGAGCGGGCCAGAAGCACACGGGTGTGACGGTACGACCCTCTTTGCGGCGACCGCGGTCGATGCCTGCGATCGAGGAGGCGCCGCCACCGCCAGCCGATGAGGGCAGGCGTCGATCTCGATGATGAGTTAGCGAAAATCGCCTTGGCGACTCAGGCGCGCGGAAGGGTGACGCGAAATGTCGTGCCCTCGCCGTCACTGCTCTGGACGTCGATGCGGCCGCCGTGGGCACGAGCCATTTCGCGCGCGAGGTAAAGGCCAAGACCGAGACCGCGTTTCGAGTCCACTTGGCGACCGGAGACGAATGGCTCGAAGAGCCGCGCTCGGATGTCCCGGTCCGCGATGGGGCCGGCGTTCCACACCTCGACCAGGGCGCTGTCCGCGAGCCCATGCACGGCCACGCGGATCGCGGGGCGGGGCGCACCGTGCTCGATGGCGTTGTGGATGAGCTTGGAGAGCAGTGTTTCGACGGCATCGGGATCCCAATCGCCGTCCACCCGACGATCGGATGTGAAGATCATCGGTCGATCGGGGTGCGCAGCGTAGATCGCGTCGACGACCCGCTCGCACAAGACTTTCAGGTCGATGCGGCGTCGGGCCAGCCTCAGGCCGCCCATGCCCGTGCGGACGAAATCAAGCAGGTCGCAAAGCATGCTGTCCGCCCGTGTGGTCGCCCGCGAAATGGCGGAGAGCTGTTCAGCCTGGGCTTCGGTGACCTGATGGCGGAGCACGCCCGCGATGGTCGCAATCGAGGAGATGGGGTCGCGAAGCGTCCGCTCGAGCGATTCGTCCAAGCGCGCCCGAACGTCCTCGGCCCGCACGCCCTCGCCCGGCTTGAGTCGAAGGTCGTGGCTCGGCGCGCCCGCGTCACGAAGCCGCTCGCTGCGCTCACTGACGCGGTCGCCGAATAGCCTTACAACGCGGCCTTCCTCCAGAATAGCGACGGTCTGGTCAGCCGACATGTCGCGTCAATCTAACCTTCAGGCTCTATGGAGCCAGTCGCCGCGGGATCGTCCAGATCTCTTTTTATAAATCATTTACGGGCCCGATATTCGGTCGCGACGGCCGAACATGCGTGTGCAGAGGCGCTTATCCAGTCGAGCTTTCGCGCCTTGGCCTCGTACCGGCCGGCCCGGGCGTTCGTAACGGAGAATTGGGCCCGACGCGTTTTTGCGCGTTGCCGGAAGTCCTGGCTGAGCCAGGCAGCCGGTGGACTCGCACGAAGCATCTCGCCGGCCCCATGCCATGGGCTGCGGGCGGCTCGTCCACCGGCGCTGGGTCTGCCTTCGGCGGACGACGCCTCAGTCCCCGTCCGCTCCGGCGTCCGAAAGGGGCGCATCCGCTGCGGGCGCGTCGGACAGCGGCGCATCCGCTGCGGGCGCGTCGGACAGCGGCGCATCCGCTGCGGGCGCGTCGGACGTGGGAGCGTCCGTCCCACCGTCGGGCGCTCCGGCGTCCGCGTTGTCGCCCGGACAAGACACCGTCAGACCTCCGTCGGTCAGCACGGTGGCCGCGCCGCCGGCCATGATGACCGGGGGCGACGCCGGGGTGAACGCTCCAGTCAGGGACGGCGGCTCCGCCGCCGTTCCGGGCGCGCTGCAGTAGAGCGGGCATTGCAATGCGCCCGGTGTGTAGGTGGGGGGCGGCCCGGCCAACTGGGGTGCATCGAGAACGCCGGTGCAAGCGACATTCGTACTCGAGCTCGCCGGCGTCGGGCAGCAGATGCTCTCGCCGCAGCTGAAGTAACCTTGGGTCGACCCATAGGCCGTCGCCGGAAGGTAGACCGTCTGACACGTCAGACTGCCGTTGCATTCATTATGACTCAAATAGGGGTTGCAGCGATCCCCCTCCCCACCGCCGCCGCCCTCTCCGCAGCCACTGGCAATCGCGGCCACAACACATCCGACGGCGATGGCAGCGAGGGCCGCCACGCGGGTGAAGGAGACTCCGAATTTGCCGACATTCGCCCTTTTCATGCCTATTTCTCCGGATCGCAAGCCGCCATCGTGACGCCGAGTCTGTTCGTGCTTTTCCATGGGAGCTCTAGAAGCGCACCAAGAGCGCAGCGATAATTCGGGAATCGCCTTTGGCCAGATCAGCGCGCCAGCCCGAAGGCACCGGCGTCGTGATGTAACCGTCAGGCGACGTGACGCCGCCGTGGCCGGCGAAGTACGGAACGCTGGCCTGGCGGTGGTTGACTTCTAGATTGTAGGTGACTTGCTCGTTCGGCATGTACTGAATGCCGGTCTCGTAGTCGAACGCGTCGAACTTCGTTCCGTTGTTCAAGTCGAATGGCGCGCTCGGCGGAACGTACTGCAGCCCTTGAATGCTGAGAGGCTGGGGGATGGGGGATGCATTGCCCGTAGGCGCGAGAACGAGGTAGCGACCGGGGTTATGCATCTGACCGCCTCCTGCGGTCCACGCGAAGTGGTCGTCGAAGAAGGAGAAGCGGTTATAGATCATCCAGCTCAAAAACTGCGCGGTGCAGGGCGTGCTATTCGTGCAGCCGCCCTCCTTGCCGCTCCCGCCGAACGCGCTCACGCCGTCGCCCTGTTCGCCTCCGATGTCGCCGGTGAGCGAAAATGCCATACGGTCGAGGGCGCTGCCGGGCGCGTTGAAATAGCGAATCTCGATGCTGTTGTCGCTATGGTAGCGAAGCATCCCGGGGTTATCCTGCGTGTCCCAGCCGACGTAGCCGTTCGACAAGACCGAGAACCATTCGGACGGACGGAAAAGGATCTGAAATCCGAACCCCGGCATTTCGTTGAATTTGCCGTACGTCTGCCACCCGTTGATCAGCCACGGCTCGATCTTGAGGGTATCCGTCGGAAAGAGCTGGAGCCGCAGCCCGTTGAAGAACCAGGGCGTGTTGTCGGACGTGAAGGACGGGAGATACATCCAGTTTTCGAAGTTATCGTACGAAAAAAGGCCGACGTACGACATGAAAATGCCGCCGTCGAGGTTGATGCCGTGCATGGCGTCCCAGTGGTAGCCGCCATAGGCTTCGCTGATGTACCGGAGCGCATCCTGCAGGTCGAACTGGCCGCGGAAGGTGCTGAAGTCGTTGCGCGGAACGAGGGTCGAACGGAGGCCATACTGCATCATGATGCGGCCGCGCGCGTTCTTGTAGTGAAAGTCGCCGCCGAAGCCCATGAAGGCCAGGGTGATCTCGTTGTTTCGCGAGAGGGCGGTGGAACCGACCACCGTGTTGTCGATCGGGTTATTTTCCGACGCCGTGTAGTTGACGTCGAGAAGGAAGCTGCCCGTGAACATCTCCGAATCGAGCAACGCCTTGTGCTGGCGGTTGCTGCCATTTAGCCATGTGAAGTCTCCGAACGCGAAAGGCTCACTCGCCTTCTCGACGGGAGCCGGGGCCGGCTCCGAAGCGACCGTCGCGGCCGGGGCCGGCATCGCCGGCGCCGGAGCGAGCGGCTCGCTGGGGCCGACGGGCGGCGTTGTGGGCGCCGGCGCGGCGGTCGAAGGTGCCGGTGGCGAAGCGGCCGGTTGCGTCGGCGCCGTGGCCGCGGACGTCGGCGAGGGAGGTGGTGGGGCAGGTTCCGGTGGCTGTGCGATCGCAACTCCCTCGGTGAGGCACGTCAGCGCGACAATCCACGCGCACTGCAAACGCAACGACATCAACCCATTCATGAATGACTCCTCGTGTGCTCGATGGACAAAGAACGCCCCCGGACCGCCGTCGAACGACGGTGGCTACGACCGAATCACCGCTGGCGAAACGCGACTTTCAGCCCGGGTCACCTCGCGGAGCGAGCAAAGGCCAGCCGACGATTCGTGCAGCGCAGCGCTCTCGCGCATCGCACGGTCCGCGGGTAGCCGGAGATACGATGTGGCGCTGCATCACCCGCGCTCGCGCAGCCGATGCAGCGTCCACGCGGGGCCTCACGAGCCGCTGATCGCTGGACCCGGCGTCACGACTTCTCTTCGGCGTGCTCCATGCGCTCGCTCCGTATCCCACGGAGCCGCACTCTAGATGTTGCCGGATAAAAATGCCGCAAATTGACGGCGATTCAATATAAACTTTTTATCGATATAGCGAGATCGACGACATCCAGATTGGCAAACGATACGACGTCGCTCAGAAACAGTGGCGAATCATTCGAGTCGGCCAATCATTCGACGATCGCATGGGTCCGACCGATGACTTCGCGCGCCGCGGCAATATCGCGGCTCGTGATGGCAATTCGAAAGCCGTCGCCGGTGGATGACAGTGCGACACGAATGTCATCGACCAGGAGGGGGCTCGAGCGGTGCGACGGGCGATCACCGACGATCGCGTGATAGGCAAGGTGGCATTCGAGTACACGCCCGAGCCACTCCTCTGTCATTCCCGGGGTCGCCCTCAGGTACACCGCGACGCCGGCCGGCTGCAGCATTTCTTTCGGATAGGGACGATCGCGGAGAAGCTCGAACCCGGTGATCCACTCTCGGTGGGCAAAAGGTCCTTGATCGCGATCCGCCTCGGGAACGTCGGCGCAAGCCGCCTGCTCCATCGCTCGGAGTCGCCGGGTGACCGCCAGGCTGTCATTGGCTACGTCCCCCCGATTCGTCGGCGAGGCACCGCTTGCCACGTCGTGATCCACATCGCTCGGGTATCGAAACGCGTCCGCTTGCGCCGCGCAGGCCTGGCTTGCAAAGCCCAAGAGTGCCGATGCAAGGAGCGCCCATCGATTCGAGTGCATGACGATTCTCCGTTCACGGATCCGCGTTGCATGTCGTCCGTTCGCCATGAACGTTAGCCACGAAGCGCGTAATCGAGGTGCAAATACGAAGGTGATCTCCGTATTGAAAAGATAAAGATGCTGACTCAGTCTTCCGCACGCAGCCGATAACCGACGCCCGGCTCGGTGATGAAATAGCGGGGTCTCGCCGGATCTTCCTCGAATTTTTGGCGCAACTTGCCCATGTAGACTCGCAGGTATTGCGTTTCTTTGGTATACGCCGGCCCCCAGACCATAAAGAGGATCTGCTCATGCGTCAGCACCTTGCCGGCGTTCCGCATCATGACGCCGAAGAGCTTGTACTGGGTCGGGGTGAGCCGCACCTCTCGGTTCGCGACGGACGCGACCCGTCTTGCGAAGTCGATCCGGAGGTCGCCCACGGCAAGGATCGACTCGAGCGAATCGGTGTCTGCGCGCTGCGTATGGCGCAGCCACACGCGGATCCGTGCCAGGAGCTCACCCGTCCCAAACGGCTTCGTCAGGTAGTCGTTCGCGCCGGCGTCGAGGGCGGCAATCTTGTCGTGCTCGTCATCGTGAGCCGAAAGAATGAGAATGGGGGCTGCCGTCCACTCACGAAGTTTCGTTGTGATCTGGACTGCGTCGTAGTCCGGGAGAGCAAAGTCCAAGACGACGAGGTCAGGGTTGTGCCCTGCCGCTTGAACGAGCGCCTGGGACCCGGTGTCCGCGTCGACCACCCGAAAACGCTGGTCGGTCAACGTCGAGCGGAGATACTTGCGCATCCGCGAGTCGTCTTCGACGACGAGCACCAGGGGCATGACAGGTCGAGAGCTCGGCGAGTCGGCCTCGCGTTGCGACCTGTCGACATCTCGTGGCTCGGTCGCGTAGACGTGCATGCGGTCGCTCTCCATGTGGTCAGAAGAGTGACGTTGGATATAGGCGGGCGCGCGTAAAATGCGGATAAATACGCTGGGCCTATGCATAAGCAAAACATAAATAAATTGCTCCGGACGTCCCCCGGGCCCGACGATTGCGGTGGAATTTACGCCCTTTTGATGTGGCCGAGCATTAGAGAAATCGAAACGATGTGCCCGCGACGCTCGCTCGAGGCTGGTGCTTCGCGATGAGTGGCCCCTTCGCGGTCCAGCCCCTCGTGCTCGTCGTCGAAGACGAGCCGAACGCGGGGCGGTCGCTGGTCTCGATGCTGGCGACGCACGG
>JBEKFX010000010.1:0-138513 GCA_050013115.1 Polyangiaceae bacterium | reverse complement strand
TGGCGACGGGCGACGACGGCAGGGACGCGTGAGGTTTCGGGGGAGGGGGGGGCATGCGGCCCGCGCACCTCGGCTCGTCCGCGTGCTCTTCGTCGTCTCCTGCCTATTTCTCGTCATCTTCTTTCATCAGGGTACGTCGGCGAACCCGATGTCGCGCCTTCTCACGGTCTTTGCCCTGGTCGACGAAGGACATCTCAATGCGGATCGCTGGGGCGATGCCTTCACGGACAAGGTGTATGTCGGTGGCCATCTTTACAGCGACAAGGCGCCGCTCTCGAGCTTCGTCGTGACGCCATTTTATGCTGCGTGGCGCGCCTGGAATCGCAGAGCCCCTCGCGCCGCGTACGAGAACGCAGCCATCCACATAGCGGACTTCGTCGCAGCCGCCGTTCCCTTCGCCTTGCTCGGACTCCTCGTGCTTCGCAAGGCAGAGCTCTTTTGCAGTCAGGCGCGCGCATCCCGAATCGCGCTCGTGGCCATGTTTTCGACCTGCCTATTCAACTATGGCAATACGTATTTTGGTCACATGCTTGCGGGCTTGTTGCTCGTCTGTTCGTACATCCTTGCTGTCGAAAAGAAGCAGTTTGCGCTCGCCGGTCTCGTGGGTGGTTTCGGCGTACTCGCCGAGTATCCCGTCGCCTTGTCGCAAGCCTGCATTGCGATCTGGCTTCTCGGCCCGCGGCTTTCGGGGTGGCGTCGGACTGCTGCCTTCTGCGCGGGCGCGGTGGCTCCGGCCGTCGCTCAGCTCGTCTACAACGCATGCATAACTGGAAGCAGCCTCAGTCTTCCCTATGCTCATGTTCCGGACGACTGGGCGCCGATGCGCACGGCTTTCGGAATCCGGTGGCCGTCGCCGCTGGCGGCGTGGGAGCTGCTGCTCGGACAGTACCGCGGATTGCTCTTCTACGCGCCGACGTTGGCCGTCCTCGCGCCGCTCGCGCTCCGCCGCCCCTCCGATCGGGAGGAGCGCAGCGTCTGGCGACTCATCGTCGCGATCGGTGTGACCGACTTTCTTTTCGTCAGTGCGTATTTCAAGTGGGACGGTGGTTGGTGCACGGGCCCGAGGCATCTGACGCCTGTGCTCGCGCTCCTCCTCTACGAGGGGGTTCGCCGACTCGCCCAAGGGTGGCCGCGGCACCGCGCGGCCTTCTTTGCAACGGGGTCGGCGGGCATCCTCGTGAACTTGGCGGCGGCGGCGACAACGCCGGTCGTGCCGGAATCGCAAGAGCATCCATTGTTCGACAGTTTCTTGCCATCCTTGATGGCCAACGACACGAACGCCCACAATCTGGCGGTCGAGTGTGGGCTGCGGAACGGCACGTGGCTCGTCGGCATCTGGATTCTGTCGTTTGCGGGCCTCGGTGCTCTATTGACTATGACTGCCAAGTTCGCCAGTCGACCTCGAGAGAATGCCGGGGTTGCCCCGCGCTGCCGCGAAGGCGGACTGTCGCACGTTTTCAGGCATTCGATAGAGTGGCTTCGCGCGCTCCGCCACAAGCCCGCGGCGGGAACCGAATTCGACGGGACTCGCCCGGGCTGATCGCGACGGAGACCTCCGAGCGCTTTTTTTCCGGACGCCGATCGCGGCAAGCTGGGGAGCCGAGCGGCGACCCTTGACGGACGCCGATAGCTGCGCAAACGTTCAGCTCCCATGGAGCTCTCCCTCGGCATCCGCGTCCTCATGAACGAGCTCGAAGGCCTGGCCCGGACGAAGGGCTTCGCAACGGCCCGCGTTCAATGCAAGGTCAACGTGCGCGGCGAGCTCGTTCTCGCCGTCATCATTCCGGCGCGCTCGCCAGGCGAATGGGGCGAGCCATCGGGCCGCGACATGCGCGAAACGACGCGACGCGGTCGGGAGTCGCGGTCGTGAGCCTGCACGTTCGCGCCTGGGCACTTCACGACGCCGTCTTTCAGCTCGCGAGGGAGTCCGGCATCGACTCATTCCGCGTCGAATGCAAGCTCGGACCCTCGGGCGAAACCGTGATTTCACTCGTTGTCGGCGACGCCGAGCACCGTGCGTCGGCCCCGAGCGCCAGGGGGCGCCGAGAGAAGGATCGCTTGTGAGCGGCCCATTGGGCGGTTCGGCGCATGGCCACGGCATCGGCCCTTTTGGCGGGCGTGACGCCCTGGTTTTTCCTGCGACTCGCGCGCACCTGCATTGCCGTGAAGATGCACAAACCCGTTGCAGTCAAAAGACAATGAACTTCCGCCGGTTGCCGTGAGCTACCGAAGGTTCGGGCCCGCACTCAACAACTGTGAAGCAACACACGCAGCCGACGGGACCCCAATTTTCGACATCCATCACGGAGGGCCCGGCCGACCGGTCCATGTGCGCGCGAGTGCGAACGAATCAATACCGACGCCCGTCGCTTGCCTGGCGTATCCTGGCTCTCGCGCCGGTCGCGTCGCTCGTGTGGACGACGACGGTGCGCACCGCCAGCGCTGCAGGGGTCATCAAGGTCGCCTGCATCGGGGAGCAGACGACGCACAGCGATCTCTACCCTGGAAACACGCAGGACCAGCCGGTCGGGATGCAAGAGTACCCGGCCATGCTTCAAACGCTCCTCGGCAGCGGTTACAACGTGATGAACTTCGGGGATTGCTGCGCGTCAGTGATCAGCGGTTACCCCACGTCCGAGACGCACCCGTACATCAACGGAAACAAGTTCGGACCGAGCGTGAGCTTTGCGCCCGACATCGTCATCATCGGGTCGTGGGGCCGTCACGACTGGGGCATGTCCGCCCAAAACGCGCTCGCTGCCTTCAAAGCGGGGGACACGACCACGGATTTCACCTTGTTCCAAACAGACTACGACGTGCTCGTGTCAAAGTACTTGGCCATTACGCCCCAGCCGAAGATCTTTTGCTCCACGCCCATTCCGATCCCGTTCGGCAATGATGGGCCGGACGACGGCTACAAAACGAGCCCGGCCGCCGCCGCGGTGAAGGCAGTCTGTGCAAAATACAATCTGCCGATCATCGACATGTTCACGGCCTTCACCGGGCACATGGAATATTACATCAACCCTCCGGAGAAGGACTCCGAGGGAGAGCACACGAGCGTGGCCGGCATGATGGAGACCGCCCAGCTCGTGTACGACGCGATCACCGGATCGGACGCGGGCGGCATCGTCCTTGACAGCGACGGCGGCTCGACCGGTACGGGTGGCGGCGCATCGGACGCGTCGGTCGGGGCAAGCAGCACGGGCGGAGCGACCAGCGGATCGGGCTCGGCCAGCAGCGATACGAGCACCAGCAGCAGCACCAGCGCGGTCTCGGTGGTCGTCAGCACGGCCGCGTCGACCAGCGCCGTGTTTACGACGAGCGAGACAAGCAGCTCCAGCTCCAGCGCCAGCTCTGCGGATTCCGTCGTCTCGGACAGCAGCGCCGCCGAAGGGCCTTCCGATAGCGGAAGCAAAGGCGGATGCAGCGTGGCGGGGGCCGCGGGCGCCGGACGAACGCCCTGGAGCGTTGCCTTGCCCTTGGTCGGCTTGGCGCTCGTCTGGCGCCGTCGGAACCGCCGGGCACCGCCGGGCCGGGCTCTTTGAGGGTCGAGCGAGCGTGCGCGGGTTCGACCGCCGTTGTGCTTTGACGGAACACACCCGCCGAATCGTCGCTGGGTGCCGACCGCCACGAGGACGAATTGGTAGTCGGGGTGCTTCGACCTGACCGAACACACCCGCCGAATCGTCGCCGGGTGCCGACGCCCGTCGTCGCCTGCATCGTACCCGTTGCCCTAGCGCAGCGAGCGGCCCCTCAGACGCTTCGCGTGCTCGGGCCGAGCACCCTGCCTTCGTCGGGATCGATCGAAATCCAGGCCGTCGCCCGTCGGGGGCGTACCACCACCGACAGAAGCGCATAGCCTGGCTCAGCACGAAATCGCCCGGCCCGCGACGCCTCCTTGATAGCCTGGAGGGACGTCCGTTCGTTCGCGATGGCTTTGAGCCGATATCGTGAGCGGCGGCTACTGCGCGAGAGGTTCGATCTGAGTTCTCAAGGAGTTTCCCCGATGCCAATGCCGTTGAGCCGCCGTATGGCCTGCTTGCTCCCCGATTTCGCGACGCGAAGAACAACAACGATGGCTCTTGGGGCCTCGCTCCTGGCGGCGCACGTCGGCTGCTCTGCGAAGGTCAGCGGAGCGAGCGGCACCGAGACGAGTTCTTCCAGCACCTCGATGACGTCGAGCACCGTGGCTCAGACGACCTCGTCTTCGTCGGAGACGGTCGGTGGCGTCAGCACCTCGACTACGGCCTCGACCCCCTCGACGAGCAGCTTCAGCACATCAAGCACCCCGATCTCGACGACGACGTCGCCTTCCACCTCCACCTCCACCTCCACCTCGAGCACGGCCGCAACCGGGGGTCCGACTCCCGAAGCCGGAGCGGGCGACGGAGGGTACGCGGCTCAGGGATGTGCGGGTAAGTCCTACAAGCTATGTGAGGATTTTGATACCGGTACGGTGGGAGCCCTTCCAACCGGCTGGACGCTGCTGCCCGGATACGGCGGCGGTTCCGCGGCTGAGGTCGGGCTCGCCAGCGACGAATTTCATTCGCCCCCCATGGCCTTGAAGAGCGACACGATGATGACAACCCAGGCCCGCGCTCAGACGAGTCTTACGTCCATTGGCGCCACCGCGGCCAAGCACTGGGGCCGTATTTTTTACAAGGTGGCATCGCCGGCACCGGTCAACTCGAGCGGTGTTCTGCACGTCACGTTCGTGGGACTCTTTCCGACGACCCCCGTCACGTCGGGTGGCCTCGGCAGCGAAAATCGTGTTGTCGATACGGTCGAGGCGAACAACGGAACGCATCAGTGGCTCTACAATCTGCCGAGCGATGGGTGCAGCGAGGGCTCTGCGTACAATTGGAAGTACGACACGGCGTGGCACTGTGCAGAATGGTACGTCGACGTGTCCACCAACAGCTATCGATTCTTCTCCGACTCCCAAGAAGTGACGAGCATCGGATTCACGGGCAAGACGTGTGACATGATGGCGACTTACGAGGCGATCGGGCTCGGCTCGACGTTCTTCCAGCAGCCCAATGCCCCGTGGATCATGTGGATCGACGACTTGGCCATCGACGACAACCAAATCGGTTGTGAGTGACCCGCATGGGGTGTCTGTCGTCCGCCGTCCCGTAAATCACATGGTTGAGTGCGAGCGGCGCCTGGCCGGCCATCACTTCGGCGATGGAAAAGCGGGAAGCACCTGCGGCGCGCAGGTCGAGACGCCCGCACCGACCACGAGATCGGGGGTCGACGCCACGTCCACGACTGTTCCGTCACTCGGCCGAAACCGATGGACGACCGTGGCGATGTTCGCTGCCGTATTGGCGAGCCCGGTGAACGTATAGAAATCGCCCCCCCAGAACGCAAAGGCGTATCCGCTGCCCTGTCCGAACGGGAGGTCCGATTGCTCGATGATGTGGGCCGTCGCCTTGTCGATCTGCGCGATCGCCGATGCTTGGCTCACGGGTGGCGTAGGGCCCGCGATCGGGAAAAATCCATAGAGATCACCCGCTCCCGTCCCCGTGAGCTCGGCGTTGGCGGCGCTGCTACCACCATCGGTCTGTGAAAATGGCGCGACCACACGGAGCGCGAAGGTGCTCGTGTCGATCGACGCGAGCGTGGGTGGCTCGCCGTTGGCCCCGGCGGCACCGCTGGCAACGAAGAGCGTTTCGTTCGGGTCCGTGGTGTCCTGCACAAAGCCCATCCCAAACACGGTCGCAAAGCCTTGCTGTCCGGCCACGAATCCCGTGGCCTCGCAGGCGGCGTTTGCGGTGCTGACTCGAAAGAGCTCGCCGTCGCAGAACTCCATGTACGCAATTCCCGTCCGGTCCACGGCCATGGAGAACGGTGTCGGTGCACTTCCCGGCGGTCCTTGGCAGTTCGTCGCAACGCCGGGCGCCGGTCCGACCGTTGGGCACGAGATCGACCCGATGCGCGAAAAGGTCCAGCTGACTGGGTCGAACGAAAGCAAAGCGCTCGATTCGCTGACGAGGTAGATGAGCGTCCCGCCGGCATCGGGGCACATCGACGGGGAGGCGTCAGCCGAAACGACGATTTGAATCGGAGGCAGCGCCGCGTCAGGGGGGACCTCGGTGACGGGCGGAACGGTCACGCCGGGTGCGGCGGCGTCGAGTTCCATGTTGGCAGCGTTCGCATCGGCGGCCGTTGTCTCGATCTCGTCCTCGAAAAGGAGTCCCGTGCTGCCGCACCCGAGAACTCCGCCGGATGAAGCCAGAAGAAGGACCGCCGCCTGCCGTCGTCGCATGGCCTAACGATGCCTTGATCGCGTGTGCACGACAAGGCCACCTGGCGCGCGCTCGTCAGTTCAGCGTGGACGTGCGTGATGGGGGACGCGCCCGGTTGCTGAGTGGCCCCGCCTGATGGTGGACCATACGCCACGCGTCGGTCTCGCGGACGAAGACGTTCGTTGCGACGAGATGGGCGGGATGATCGCCGTTACCCTCGTAGCAGGAGACGAGCGCGACGTCGCCGAACAAGCGAACAACGGGCTCGTCGCAACGCATGGCGAGGGGCGGCGGCTCGCGCAAGATCTCCTTCCAGCTCTTCAGCACCGCCTCACGGCCACTCAGCGTCGGCGACAGAGGGTGCTGGCAGCTGACGGACGCCTTTTCGGCCCAAAGCCCCCGCATCGCTTGAAAGTCGCCACGGGTGAACGCGCGGTAAAAGGTCGCGTTCGCGCTCAACACTTGCGAAACGGTACGGGCCGCGTCCTCTTCGACCATCGAGCATCCATCTTGTCACAAGTCGACGCGCAGAAGATCCCGGCCGCCGAAAAGCCGGACGAAGCCCGGGGGGCCGTCCGCCGCGCCATCGAGCTCGTCGTCGAGGCGCCGACCCCTCGCGTCGGAATGGCCAGTACCATTTCGAGCTTAGTGGAAAGCGGGGGCGTCGGCATAGGCCGTTCCGAGAGCCGTTAGTGCGCCGCCGTCGGCATCGACCAGCTCATTGTAAGTCTCCCACTGGTACCAGGCGTAGCGCACCAACCGCGGATGTTTCGCGAACATCGCGAGGGCTCCAGCGTAGAAGGCTTGCACAGTCGCTGCGTTGGGGTTGCTGTCATTGAGGCATCCCCATTCCGTGAGCCAAATCGGACGATTGCCCGGGATGGCTTCGATCCCAGCAATCCATGATTCCAAGGTGTTGGCTGCGGGGTCGCATGCGCCAGTGTCCCATCCGTACCAGTGCGTGGCGATGAAATCGACTCGCAGCTTTCCCGTCGTATCGGCATTGACCTGGGTCATGAAGTCCTGGATCCAAGCCAGACCGGTTGCATTGCCTTGCGTGGCTGGACTGCCGACGATCACGGAAGGGTTATTGAACGACGGCCAGAGCGAAATGGCCGTGGCGACGGGTATGTTCGATTGGCTGGCGTTGTCCGGCTCGTTGAAGCCGAGGACGTACTTATAGCCTGCGGCGAGGCCTGCGCTGACTTCACTCGCGATCCCTGCGGCGGTCTGCTCGTTCGCGTGACCCCAAATCATTGGGACGAACGGAGTCGACGTGCAGCCTGTAGGACCCAACTCCCAGTCGTACCACCAGGCGACATTCAGGCTGAGGAGCTCCGCGCAATCGGAGCCGGCAACGCCCTTGAGGGGCATCTTGGCCCCTCCGTCTGCGTCGGCATCGGACATTGCGCCGCTCTCCGAAGAGGCTCCGTCGACACCGGCTTCGCCCTTGCCTTCGGGCGCCCCGTCCGCAGTCGGTGACGTGGCGTCGAGGGCAGACGAGCCCCCGTCGCGGCCGTCGCCCGCGTCGGGGGCGCCGTCGCGCGCGGCAAGGCCGCCTCCGTCGTCGCCGTTGGCCGTGGTGGGCCCTGACGGGCTGCTGCCGCCCCCGCCTTCGCCGGAGTCGGGGTCCGCAATGCCGCTCTCGGGTTCCGTGTCGTCGTTCCCCGTCACGGGACGTTTGGCGGAGGTGAGACATGCGCTGCAGATGAGGGCGCACACACTCGGCAGAACAATCGCAGATCGCTTGTCCATATCGGTCACGGTTCAGCGTGCGCCCGAACGCCGGGGACGCCGAAGTTCTCCAAGCCGTGGAGGCTCATCATCCACGTTCCGCGGCTCGAACGCGAGCAGCAGGGCATGGACGCGAACCTTCGAGCGTAAAAGTAAAGCTGAACCATCCCAAGTCTCTTGTCTCGAAATATTTACACCCGAGACGCGCGACTTTTGCTTTGCGCTATCCTTGGGCGGCGTGGCCGATGATCCGTACCGCGTCCTATCGCCCGCCCAGCCGGACCCCTATCAGCTTGCTTGGCGGCGCATTCGACGCGCCAAGCGCAATGTTTTCCTTTTCACTCTCCTTGCCATTTTCGTTCTCGTCTTCGGTCGGGGGCATCTCTTCGTGTTCGGCGGCACCATCGTCGCGACGATCGTCTATGCGAGCTTTTTTCGATGTCCGAGTTGCCATCAAGCGGCATTGTTCCGGGGCCTCCACCTTCAATCGTTCGCGTCGAAGTGCGGGCACTGCGGCATGCAATTCGGAACGCCGCGGCCGTCGTTCGTCCAGGTGAGCGAGGCGGGGCAGGGGCCGCGTGCGGTACCGCACGACGTTCCCCGCCTTCGCTCCGGTCCAGATGACGGCGAGGACGAGGCGAAGCGAGAAGAGGGGGGTCGTCGCCTCGCTTGACGGACCACCGGGTCGACGATGCTTCTTGGGCGCTCCGCGCCGCGTCTGGCATCCTTCCGCCCATGTGCCGCAACATCCGCGTGCTCTATAACTTCGACCCCCCGACCACTCCGGACGAGATCCGCGCTGCCGCACTGCAGTATGTCCGTAAGGTCACTGGACTGAACAAGCCGTCGGAGGCCGACCACGTGGTCTTCGAGGACGCCGTACGCGAGGTGGCGGCCGTGACGGAACGTCTCGTCCGCGGTCTGACGGCTCGGGCGCCGACGCGGACGCGCGAGGGCGAACGCGAGAAGGCACGGGCGCGGTGGGTTTCGCGCGAGGCTCGCGCCGGCCGTCGCGCCTGAAGCCCGGCGGACGGAAGGCGGGCGCGGTCGCCGCGACACGCGAGCCTTCGCGCAAGCGGCCACCAGTGCGCGCGCGAGGCGTGCTTGATGCCGTAGCCGAGCTCAAGCAGCGGCACTCCACGAAACGTTTCGGCCCGCCGGCGGAGCCGAGCACGAGAGTCCGATCGAACGGGCCGGCCTTCGCGCCCGGGGAGGCCGACTTGGCAAGGTCCCGACGAGATCGTCACCGCCCGCCACCGGCCCGCGCACGCTCACGCTCACGCTCACGCGCGGTCGGTGCATGGGTTCGGACTTGCTAAGGGAGAAGAGGTCCATTGGCAACGGACGGATTGCAGCCTCCGGTGGTTGGCCCCGATCGGCAGCTGCCGCCTCATGTCGCCGGCCGCCGGCCCCATCGCTTCGTCCGGATTGCCACATGGGGTGCGCTCATCGTCGCATTCGCGATGATCGGGGCCATGGCCGTCCGCCACCTGGAAAAGCAAAAGAGGGCCGCACCCCCCCCGGTCAAAGTCGCCGTGACGACGGCGGCGGCGCGAAAAGGTGAGATCGGCGTTTATCTTGAAGCGATCGGCACGGTCACTCCGGTCTATACCGCTTCGATCACGAGCCAGGTGAACGGGCTCATCGTCCAAGTACACTACGAGGAAGGTCAGCTCGTAAAAAAGGGCGATCCACTGATCGACGTCGATTCGCGGCCTTATCGCGCGGCGCTTCTCCAGGCGGAGGGCGCGCTCGAGCGCGACGAGAACGTGCTGGCCCAGGCCCAAATGGACCTCGAACGCTATCGCGCCGCGTGGGCACGCAACGCGATTGCAAAGCAGACGCTCGACGACCAAGAAAAACTCGTGCGCCAGGATATGGGCACCGTCAAAAACGACCGGGGAGCGGTGCAGTCCGACCAGATTCAAGTCGACTTTTGCCACATCACCGCCCCTATCACCGGCCGCGTGGGCTTGCGCTTGGTAGACCCCGGCAACGTGGTGCAGTCGACCGGAGCGACCACCCTGGTCGTCGTGACGCAGCTCGAGCCCATCACGGTCGTCTTCACCCTATCCGAGGACAGTCTTGGTCCCGTGCAAGTGCGCTTGCGCCAGAACGCGACCCTCGCCGTCGACGTCCTCGATCGCACGGCCCAGACCAAGATTGCGAGCGGCACCCTGCTGACTCTCGACAACCAGATTGATACGACGACCGGGACGGTCAAGGCGCGAGCGGTCTTCGACAACCAGGCTGATTCTCTCTTTCCAAACCAGTTCGTCAACGCCCGGCTGCTCGTCGACACGCTGCGGGGCGTCACGCTCATTCCCGCGTCCGCCATTCAACAGAACGGATCGGCATCGTTCGTATACGTCGTCCAAGGCGACATGGCGCACGTGCGGCGAATCAAGCCTGGGGTGACGGACAACGGCGTGACACAGGTTGACGGGGTCGACCCGGGAGAGGTCGTCGCCAACAGCAGCTTCGAACGCCTGCACGACGGATCGGCGGTCGCCCCCTCCGATAGGCCTTCGACGCCCGCCTCGAGCGGGAGCTCCTCGCCTTGAGCCTCAGCCCGTCTCGTCCTTTCATCGTGCGCCCGGTGGCCACCTCGCTGCTCATGGCCGCCATCTTGCTCGTCGGCGTCGTCAGCTACACGCAGCTCCCAGTCTCCGCGCTGCCCGAGGTCGACTACCCGACGATACAGGTCCTCACGTTCTACCCCGGAGCGAGCCCTCTCGTCATGGCCACGACCGTCACGGCGCCGCTCGAACGCCAGTTCGGCCAGCTGCAGGGTTTGAGCCAGATGACCTCGACAAGCTCCGGCGGAACCTCCGTCATCGTCCTTCAGTTCAACCTGTCCCTGTCGATCGACATCGCCGAGGAGGAGGTGCAGTCGGCCATCAACGCAGCGCAGAGCCTTTTGCCGTCGATTCTTCCGGCCCCGCCCGTCTACAACAAGACGAACCCGGCCGATGCGCCCATCCTGACTCTCGGCATCACCTCCACGTCGATGCCGCTTTCGCAGGTCGAGGACCTCGTGGACACGCGATTGGCGCCCAAAATTTCACAGCTCAGCGGGGTCGGTCGTGTCAGCATCAGCGGCGGGCAAAAGCCCGCGGTGCGCATTCAAGCCAACCCGACGGCGCTCGCATCGTACGGCATCGATCTGGAGGACCTGCGCACGGCACTGACCCAGGCCAGCGTGAACGCGGCAAAGGGGAATTTCGACGGCCCGCATCAGGCGTACCAGATCGACGCCAACGATCAGCTCGTGACGAAGGAGGACTACCGGAACGTGGTCGTCGCGTATCGCAACGGCGCGCCCGTCATGCTGACCGACGTCGCGCGGATCGTCGACGGAGTGGAGAACAGCAATCAGGCCGCGTGGATGAATCAGACACCTGCGGTCATTCTGAATGTGCAAAGGCAGCCGGGCGCCAATACCATCAGCGTGGTCAAGAGCATCAAACAGCTGGTCCCCCAGCTCGAGGCCACGTTGCCTGCCGGCCTGCAGGTCACCACGTTGACCGATCTCACGACGGCCATCGAAGCTTCGGTCTCCGACGTGGAGTTCGAACTGCTCCTGACCGTCGTGCTCGTCGTGCTCGTCATCTTCGTCTTCCTGAGGAGCCTGGCCGCGACCATCATCCCGAGCGTCGCCGTACCCGTCTCTCTCGTCGGTACGTTCGGGGCGATGTACGCCCTCGGCTACAGCCTCGACAACCTGTCGATGATGGCGCTGACCATCTCCACGGGCTTCGTCGTGGACGACGCGATCGTCATGATTGAGAATATCGCGCGCTACATTGAAGCGGGCGACTCTCCCATGCAGGCCGCGCTCAAGGGCGCGACGCAAATTGGCTTCACGATCCTGTCCTTGACGGTATCACTCATCGCGGTCCTCATCCCGCTGCTCTTCATGGGCGACATCGTCGGACGCCTGTTCCGCGAATTCGCGGTCACTCTGGCCGTGACGATCGTCATTTCCGCCGTCGTGTCTCTCACGCTGACACCCATGATGAGCGCACGAATCCTGCGGCAACGCTCCAAAGAGCACGAGGGGCGGCTTTACCGCGCCTCGGAGCAGGTGTTCGCCCGTCTGATCGCGTTCTACGGTCGGACCTTGCAGATCGTCCTCCGGCATCAGGCCGCGACCCTGTCGGTTGCGACGATGACCCTCGTCCTCACAGTATTTCTTTATATTTGGATTCCAAAAGGTTTATTTCCAGTCCAGGATACCGGGGTCATCCAGGGCATCTCCCAGGCGTCGCCGACGATCAGCGCGAGGGCGATGGCCGAAAAGCAGAAAGAGCTCGCCGAGGCGGTTCTCGCCGACCCGGGCGTCGACAGCGTCTCATCGTTCATCGGCGCGGACGGCACGAATACGACGATGAACAGCGGTCGCATGTCGATCAATCTGAAGGCGCTCGATCGACGCAAGATCAGCGCGTCGGACCTCGTACGCCGGTTGAAGCCGAGGTTGAATGACGTCTCGGGTATTCAGCTCTTCATGGAGCCCGTCCAAAACATCACCGTGGACGACCGGGTGAGCCGCACCCAGTATCAATATACGCTCGAGGACTCCGACGTCGGCGAGCTGAACTTCTGGGCCGAACGCTTGGTCGATCGGTTGAAGAAGCTGCCCGAGCTCGAGGATGTCGCCACGGATCAACAACCGGGGGGGCTTGCCATATCCATGGTCCTCGACCGGGTGACCGCATCGCGCCTCGGAATCGCACCATCGACCATCGACAACATGCTGTACGACGCTTTTGGCCAACGGCAGATCAACACGATGTACACGCAGGTGAATCAGTATCACGTCATCTTGGAAAGCGTCCCGGAGTTCCAGAAGGATCCGAAGAGTCTGGACAAGCTCTACATTCAAGCCAACGCGTCCTCGGGTGCCACGGGCACCACGGCCGCTGCCTCGTTTGCTTCTTCGGGGTCGTCCGCCGCGGGCTCCAATGCCCTCCCGGGCTCGGCGCTGTACACGCCATCGTCCAATACCCTCGCCGGCGTGACGAACGCGCTGTCGACCGCCGCGTCCCCTGCACCGGGTCCGGCCGCCGGCCCGGTCGGGGTCCCGAGGTCGTCCATGAGCAACGCCGTGCCGCTCGCTTCCATCTCCCGCGTTCGACGGACGACGGAGCCGCTGGTCATCGCCCACCAGGGCCAGTTTCCCGCGGTGACCGCGTCGTTCAACCTTGCGCCGAACGCGTCGCTGGGCAGCGCGATCACCGCCATCGACAAGGTGGCGGCCGATCTCCACATGCCGCGGAGCCTTCAGGCGGAGTTTCAGGGCACCGCGGCGGCGTTCACGCGTTCGCTCGCCAACGAGCCGCTGCTCATCCTCGCGGCGCTCGTCACGGTCTACATCGTGCTCGGCGTACTGTACGAGAGTTTCATCCACCCGTTCACCATTCTGTCGACGCTCCCTTCTGCCGGAGTGGGCGCATTTGTCGCGCTGATGTTGTTTCGCCAAGACCTGAGCGTCGTCGCCATCATCGGCCTCGTCCTTCTCATCGGCATCGTGAAAAAAAACGGGATCATGATGGTCGACTTTGCCCTCGAGGCCGAGCGGCAACGCGGCAAAAGTCCGGCGGACGCAATCTACGAAGCCTGTTTGCTCCGCTTTCGCCCCATTCTGATGACGACGATGGCCGCGCTCTTGGCGGGGCTGCCGCTGTCATTGGGGACCGGCTTCGGCTCCGAGCTGCGTCGCCCGCTCGGAATCGCCATGGTCGGCGGGCTCCTCGTCAGCCAGGCGCTCACGCTGTACACGACGCCCGTCATCTACGTCTTTTTCGACAATCTCGCGCGGCGCTTCGCCGGGCATTCGCACAAGCGAGACGCCGGAGGCGGCGAGCGGACCGAGCCGGTATGAACCTGTCCGCCCCCTTCATTGGCCGGCCGGTCGCGACCATCCTGCTCACATCGGCGGTCGCCCTGGCCGGTGCGCTGGCGTTCGTCGTGTTGCCGGTGGCGCCCCTTCCGGAGGTCGACTTTCCGACGATCTCGGTCGCGGCCATGCTCCCCGGCGCCAGCGCCGCCATCATGGCCTCGTCCGTCGCCACTCCGCTGGAGCGGCAGTTCGGCCAAATCGCCGGCGTATCGGAAATGACATCGACGAGCACGCTCGGCAACACGTCGATCACCATCCAGTTCGACCTCGGACGCGACATCAACGGCGCCGCGCGAGACGTCGAGGCCGCGATCAACGCCGCACGCACCTATCTGCCCGCCAATCTTCCGACGAACCCGACGTATCGAAAAGTCAACCCCGCCGATGCGCCTATCCTCATCCTGGGTCTCACGTCGGACAAGTATGGTCCAGACAAGCTCTACGACGAAGCGTCCACCGTCGTGGAACAAAAGCTCTCGCAAATTCAGGGGGTCGGCCAAGTCCTCGTCGGGGGGGGCGCGCTGCCATCGGTTCGCGTGGACGTCAACCCCGCCCAACTGGCGAGCTATGGCCTTACCCTGTCCAAGTTGCAGACCGCGTTGAGCCTGCAGAATTCCGATATCCCGAAAGGTCGAATTTCGGACGACCAGGTCACCGCAGACATTCTGACAAATGACCAGATCTCGCGCGCCGACGACTACAAGCTGCTCGTCGTCGGCACGCACAACGGTGCCGCGATCCGCTTGTCCGACGTGGCGGAGGTCACGGATTCGGTACAGAACACCCGCGTCGCAGGTTACTTGAATGGCAAGCGGGCAATTCCCATCATCGTCTTTCGTCAGCCTGGTGCCAACATCATTTCAACGGTCGACCGCGTCCGAACACAATTCCCGTTTTTGCAGGCGTCCATTCCGAACGGCATCGACTTGACCATCGTGCTCGATCGCACGACGACCATCCGCGCATCGGTCGGTGACGTGGAGAAGACACTGCTTCTATCCATCGCGCTGGTCATCGTGGTCGTGTTCGCCTTTCTCCGTAACGGGAGGGCGACGCTCATTCCAGGCGTCGCCGTGCCGGTATCCCTCATCGGCACGTTCGCGGTGATGTACCTCTTTCGCTACAGCCTGGACAACCTGTCGCTCATGGCCCTCACCATCTCGACGGGGTTCGTGGTCGATGACGCCATCGTCGTCATGGAAAACGTGACGCGTCATCTCGAGGGCGGCATGAAGCCGTTCGATGCTGCGCTGAGGGGCGCGGAAGAAATCGGCTTTACGGTGCTCTCCATCAGCGTCTCGCTGATCGCCGTCTTCATTCCACTTTTGCTCATGGGTGGCCTGGTCGGGCGGCTCTTTCGCGAATTCGCCGTCACTCTGTCGACGGCCATCGTCGTCTCGATGGTCGTCTCTCTCACGACGACGCCGATGATGTGTGCGTATCTATTGCGAAGCCCGCGCGCCGGATCCCATGGTCGGATGTACGTCGCGAGCGAAAGGCTCTTCGACGGGGTCCTGTCCCTCTATCGCCGGACCTTGCGGCCCGTGCTCGACAAGCCGGCATTGACTCTCGTCGTGCTGCTCCTCATGATCGCAATCAATGTCGTTCTGATCATCGAGGTCCCAAAGGGCTTTTTCCCGCCACAAGACACGGGCGCGCTCGCCGGGGCCGTTCAGGGGTCTCAGGACTCGTCGTTTCAGGCCATGGACGACGCCATGCGCCAGATCGGCGCCGTCATCAAGGCCGACCCAGCCGTCGAGAGCGTGATCGGATTCACCGGCACGCAAGGGGCGACCAACACAGGCTCGTTCTTCGTGGCGCTCAAGCCGCTGGCGGATCGAGGAGTGAGCGCGCCCCAGGTCATCAATCGTCTCCGGCCCCAGCTGACACACCTGCCGGTCGCGTCCGCGTTCCTTCAGGCCGTGCAGGACCTTCGTATCGGTGGCCGCGCCAGCAATGCGATGTATCAATACACGATACAAAGCGATAACGTGAAGGACCTCTCCCGATGGGGGCCGGTCTTCCTCACGGAGATCAAACGCGTTCCCGGTCTCCAGGACGTCAGCTCCGACCAGCAGAACGGCGGTCTCAGCCAGCTCATGACCTATGACCGTGTCAGCGCCGCCAGGTTGGGCCTGAGCGCGCAGTCTCTCGACACGCAGCTCTACGACGCGTTCGGTCAAGCGGAAGTGTCCGTCATCTACACGCAGCTCAATCAATATTACGTCGTGCTCGAAGTCGCTCCGCAATTTTGGCAGAGCCCCGAAGGTTTGGATTTCATATACCTCCAGACGACCGGACATGGGAGTGTCCCCCTTCGCACCGTCGCGACGAATCAAGAGAGCACCACGGCCCTTTCGATAAACCACACGAGCTTGTTTCCCTCCGTCACGGTGTCCTTCAACCTCGCGTCCAACTTGTCGCTGAGCGACGCCACGTTACGGATCGAGCAGGTGCAAAAGCAGCTCGGCGCGCCCTCCAGCCTGCGGGGATTCTTCTCCGGCACGCTGCTCGCGTACCAGGAGTCTCTCGGCACTGAGCCCGTACTGGTCTTGACGGCGCTCCTCGCGGTCTACATCGTGCTCGGCGTTCTTTACGAGAGCCTGGTTCATCCACTGACGATCATTTCCACTTTGCCGTCGGCGAGCGTCGGCGCCATGCTCGCTCTTCTCCTCTTCCGCGAGGATTTGAACATCGTCTCGATCATCGGCATCGTCTTGCTCATCGGCATCGTGAAGAAAAACGCGATCATGATGATCGACTTTGCCATTCAAACGGAGCGCCAGGAGAGAAAGAGCCCCGCCGACGCGATTTTCGACGCCTGCATGTTGCGCTTCCGCCCGATCATGATGACGACGACGGCCGCGATCTTGGGTGCTCTTCCGCTCGCCATGGGCACGGGAGTCGGCCACGAGCTCCGCCGGCCCCTCGGCATCGCCATCGTGGGTGGACTGACCCTGAGCCAACTGCTGACGCTCTACACGACGCCGGTCGTCTATCTTACGTTCGACCGATTGCGATTGCGGATGAAGCGGGCGGACCGAAGCGGCCTCGGTCCCATCACGAGTCCGCCATGAGGGCCATCCATCGAATGGTGGGCGCGGTCGGCCTGGCGGGCCTCGTCGGGTGTGACGTCGGGCCCAAGTACCTGAGGCCCGCCGTCTCCGCACCGGCGGCCTTCAAGGAGGCATCCCGCGAAGCCTATCGAGCGTTCCCGAACGGCACCTGGCGGCCCGCGCAGCCGCAGGACTCGCGGATCAAAGGAAAGTGGTGGGCCATCTTCGGCGAGCCCGAGCTCGACGCGCTCGAAGACCGACTCGACATCAACAACCAGACGATTGCGCAATACTTTCAGAACTTCATGGCCGCCCGGGCGCAAGTGAACGAAGCTCGCGCGGGGTTCTTTCCGACTGCGACGGTCGGTCCGTCTTATTCGACGGCCGGGGCAGGGGGCTCGGCGGCGCGCGCGAGCGTTGCGAGCGGTGGGCCAACGGGGTTTGCAGCCACGAGCAGCCCACTTTTGACCAGCACATACTCTCTGCCGATCGAGGCAACCTGGGCGCCGGACCTATGGGACCGTGTACGCAATACCGTGCGCGAGTTCCAGTACGCCGCGCAGGTGAGCGCGGCGGACCTCGAAAACGAGCGGCTCACGGAGCAGGCGGCCCTCGCTCAATATTTTTTCGAGCTTCGCGGCCAGGACGCGCTCCAAGGCCTCTATGACCGCACGATTGCAGTCGACAGGCAGGCGCTCGATCTCACGCGCGCGGAGAGCGAGACGGGCGTCGGGACCGAGGAGGCCGTCGCTCAGGCCGAGGTGACGCTCGAGACGGCGACCGCGACCGCCATCGGCATTGCCACGAACCGCGCCCTTTATGAGCACGCGATAGCCACGTTGATCGGCCAGCCGGCCTCGACGTTCTCGATGCCCGTGAAGGCCCTGACGACGCGGGCGCCCGCCATCCCCATCGGCATTCCGTCGGACGTGTTGCAGCGCCGCCCGGACGTCGCGGCAGCAGAGCGGACGTTGGCGGAGGCCAACGCACTCATCGGCGTCGAGAAGGCAGCGTACTACCCGTCCCTGAACCTCGCGGGGAGCGTCGGATTCGAGTCATCGTCGCTCGCGACGTTGCTGTCGCTTCCGAGCCTCTTCTGGTCGCTCGGGGCCTCGGCTGCCGAGACGATCTTCGACGGAGGGCTGCGCGGCGCGACGGTGGCTCAGTACACGGCACTCTACAGGGCCGACGTTGCGTCATACAGGCAAACCGTGCTGATGGCGTTTCAACAGGTGGAGGACTACCTTGCGACGCTACGGGTGCTGTCGCAACAGATTGAACAGGAAGATCGAGCGATCAAAGCGGCTGAGCGATACGTCGAAATAGCGATGGCCCAGTATCAAACTGGAATTGACCCGTATCTCAGCGTGATTTCGGCCCAAACGATCCTCCTCGCCGATCAGCAAGCGTTCGTCACATTGCGCGTGGGCGAGATGACGGCGGCGGTGCAGCTGGTCCAGGCGCTCGGGGGCGGCTGGGATGTCGCGCAGCTGCCCGCTGCGGGCGCGATCACGTCCGACGAGGCGGCACACCGAATGTCGAACACCCGATAGGTCCGATCGCCCGCGCCCGCGCGGGACGCGTGAGAAGGGTGGGCCCGGCACGCCGGCCGGCACACCCGCTGCAGCCTTCTCTCCCTCGGTGGCACCGGTACTTGACCACGTCGGAGAATATTCGAAGCGAGCGCCGCTGCTCCTCTGCGGCGTCCTCGGATGCGGGAGCCCAGGCGACCACTACCGCATTCAGTTCGATCCCACGGGAGCAACCGTGCAGGACCTCGAGCTCGGCGTTGCCGCCGTCGACATGTGGCTTGCCGGCACACCGGATCTCCGCGCCGACGTCGTCATCGGTCCGTGCTCTGGTGCGCACCCCGCCATGGGCTGTATTCACTTTTCGACCGGCGCCGTCGTGTCTGGCTATTCGGGGAGCGGGACGTCGCTCGGCATTACCCGACGAGGTTTTGACGTGCCCGAGCTTTTGGCCGGCTTCGTCGACGGAGGGGAAACTTGGATCGCCGTCGACCGCATCGCAGCGCAGTACCCGACCGAAAGGAGCGTATGGCTCGAGCAAGTGGTCGCGCACGAGCTCGGCCATGTCATGCGCCTCGAACACCCGAACAACACGAACAGCGGCGAGTTGATGAACGCATGGGCCGACCAGCCGACCCTGACCTGCGCCGACGTGGCGCAGTGGTACGCCATCCGAGGCCGCAAGGGCCCGACGCCTTGCGAGTGAGCGCTGCTGGGACGCGCTCCGCGCCTCCACAGCAGTCTCCGCAGTCCAGGCGCAAGGCCGCGGGCGCGGAAGAGCTCGGCGCTCGGAGATTCGTGGTGCATCGCGGAGGACCGGCCGAGGGAGCCGCTCAGGGTTCCGGCGTTGGCGAATCCCGACCAGCGGTCGGTCCCATTCGACGAGGCGGCCTTCGGCAATGGACATCGAGGTGTATCGCTTTGGGCCTGAAGCCACTCGGTGGACAACTATGGACGAACGCGGCAGCTCCCTGACCCATCTGCAGGCCGCAGTCACGATCGGGGTTGTCGCGAGCTTCTTGACCGCGACGATTGTGGTCGCCCATCACGCCGCGGCGGTGGGTCGCGACGCGGATGTGATGGTCGGCCATGCGCTACCGAGCATTCATGACCTCTCGATGGTGCGCGAGGCCCTTCACCGGCTCGATTTCGCCGCCCGCGACTGGGTCGACCTTTCGCGGCGAGGCGGGGCGCCTGCGGTCGACTCCCTGGACGCCTACACGAGCGAGATCGAAGGACCGCTGTCGAGCTACGCGCTCCGCTCGACCGGCGAGCACAGGGGTGACGAGGACTTCGGGGTCCGCAACCGGCTCACAGCCGCCGAAACGAGTGCCCGCCGCATGGTCGACGCCTTGCGGTCAGGCGACGACGCCCGGGCCCTCCTCGCGCTCTCGGACGAACATCGGGCTGCGGTCGGAGCGGACGCCGCGCTGCAGTCGCTCGTCGACTTGAGCATGGCGCGCGCGGTCGGTCTCGGTCACGAGATCGCGACGGTGCGTCGCTCGACGCGACGCATTGCGCTCGTGCTCAATGGTCTTGCCGTGGGCTTGGCGGCGCTCGCCAGCGCGCTGACGGTCGTCATCATGCGCCGCAGGGTCACGGCCCTGCAGCAAGCCAAGGCGCTGGCCGAGCGAAAGTCGACGGAGCTCGACGGCTTTGCAGGGCGCGTAGCCCACGACATCCTCAGCCCACTCGGCGCCGTGTATATGGCTCTCGGCGTTCTCGCCCCCTGCGTCCGGGGGGATGATCTCGCAGAGAATGCGCTGCGGCGAGCCTCGCGGAGCTTGACTCGCGTCAAGACGTTGGTCGACGGCCTGCTTCGCTTTGCCCGCGCGGCAGCCCAGCCGGAACCGGGGGCGACGGCCGACGTGAGCGCCGTCGTTCGGGACGTTCTCGACGGAATGCGAAGAGAAGCTCAGGACCGCGGCATCAGGCTCGATTCGGAGGAGGCCGAGTGTGCGCGAGTTGCGAGCTCGGTCGGCGTACTGACGAGCCTCGTCTCCAACCTCGTTCAGAACGCCATCAAGTACATGGGGGATCGTCCGCGACGCGTCGTCATCGTGCGGACGCGTGCGACCGAGGACCGGGTACGGGTCGAGGTCGAAGACACCGGCCCGGGCGTCCCCGCAGACATCGCGGAGTCCATTTTCGAACCCTTCGTGCGCGGAGTCTCCGGCGAAGCCGGCGTTGGGCTCGGCCTTGCCACGACCCGCCAACTCGTGCGTGCGCACGGGGGAACGGTCTGTCTTTCTACCCGACCGGGAGACGGAAGCCTATTCTGGTTCGAATTGCCGAGGGCGAGGGAATGGGGGCCAGACCCTCGCCCTTCCAAGCCGTCGGCCGCCGCTTCGGAGAGCTGGGTGGGACGGATGTGGTTTCACCCAAAAGGCCGACGCCAGGGCCGCATTCGCCCGAATGGACCTGACTGAAGAGCTTTGCAAGAAGGCTCGATCTTCCTGTCCTGGTTTTCGCCGAGAACCGCTGCGCGTTCCAGCACGCGTTGTCTTCACACACACGCGCGTGCGGCTGGCCGAGACCCTGCGGCGGCGGTCCTGGCGTGCGCTCAAGCCTTGGTCGCGACGCCGCCCCGCGGTCGCACGGCCGAACTGGGCCGGCATCCGCCGTGCTTGGCAGACTGCCGAGGGCTCGCCGGTCACGAGGTGGGCGAGCCGAACAAAGCCGTAGCCAAGGACAAGGAGAACGACGATGGCCTCGAAGGTGATCACGAATCATGACGAGATCCGCCGATGGGTTGAGTCTCGCGGAGGCAAGCCGGCGTGCATTGCCGGTACCGGCGCCGACGGAGATCCGGGCATGCTGCGCATCATGTTTCCGGACGCGCCTCTGGCGAACGACGAGAAGCTGCGCGAACTCGACTGGCCTCGTTGGTTCGAGGCGTTCGAAGCCAACGGCCTCGCGCTGGTTTGCGAAGAACGGACCGCGGAGGGGCAGCCGAGCCGATTCAACAAAATCATCGCAAAGACGACCGCCGACTCTCGCCTGCACGGCGAAACGGGCGCCTCGGTGCACCACCCCCACGGCCGCTAATTCGCTCGATCGCCGCACATGTCGGCGGACCTGCTTTCCGCTGTTTCTTCGCGGACACGGCGTTGCACGCAAGTCGATGTCAGCGCGCAGCGAAATCAGGCGGGACCCCGTCCTTCCATCGACGCGCTCGGTCGACCGCCGGGCCGGTGGGTGAGTCTCGCTCTGGCGACGGAGTGGGTCCTGATGACGTGAGGCCGTCGCGGCCGGAGACCTCGCGTGGATGAGCGGGGAGCTCTTGTGGCCTTCGTTGCCGCCGCGTGTCATCCTTTGGTCTGAAGGTTCCAGGTTCCTTCGCAGGAGGAAACTTCAGTAAAGGAAGCGGTCAATCCGGGACGGCGGCCGAAGAGAACGGCCGTCGAGCCGGCCCGAGGTCAGACGTTCATCGCGTGCAAGACCACGGGGCGCCGCGCAGGGGAAATTCTAAAGCAAAGAGGTTTGCGGGCCGTCGCTCCAACGAGGACGAGGCCGGCACCCTGCGACGCGGACGTCGCCGAATCCATCGGACCTCCCGCGGGTGCCCTCATGTCGCACCATTTCCCCCAAACTCTTATGCCGGGGTCCTCGCGATTTTCGCGTCTCGACTGCTCAACAAGGCCGACAAATATCGCCAATTCATTTCCGCCCGAATTCGTTCGCGCCGTCCACATTCATAGAAGACCAGGAGAGAGGTTTTTTTCCATACGTGATTCCCGACCAGGATTTGAAACTGATGGCTCTCGTCAGCGAAGGCGACCTCTCCGCACAGCGTGCGGTCGTACGACGGCTCCTCCAACGAGCGCAGCGTCTGGCCGTTTCCCTTCTTGGCCGGGGCGCCGACGCCAGTGATGCGAGCCAGGCAAGTCTCGTCGAAATTCTCCGGTGTGCCGGAGAGTTTCGCGGCGAGAGTTCACTCGAACGCTGGGCAGATCGGATTGTCGCGCGCACCGCACTGCGGTTCGCGAGACGAGAGCGCAGGGCAAGGGGCGCCGACATCGGCGACCACCTTGAGCGCGCGGTCTCCCCGCTCGGGGAGGACTCGCTCATGGTTCAGCAATACCTCGATCAACTATCGGCGCCGCAGCGAAGTGCAATCGTATTGCGCCACGTTTTCGAATACTCCGTCGAGGAAATTGCCGACCTGACTGGGGTGTCTCCGAATACCGTCAAAGACAGGCTTCTCCGAGGGCGCGAGCAGATCCGTCGATTGATTCGAAGGGAAGATGCGATCCACATGTCCTCAGGTTCCGGCAGGTACTCATGAAGCGCACCTCCTGCGAGCATTGGATCGCAGTAAACGATGCGAGTGCTCTCGGCCGCTCGCCATCGTTCGAAGATTCTGCCTGCGCGAGCCGGCACGAGGCCAACTGCCCTGCCTGCGCGGAAGAGGCGGACCTCTGGCGTAGCCTGGGCGAGATTCCGGCCGGGCCTCCAGCACCCTCGGGCACCCGCTTGCCGGGGCCGCGACGCCTATCGATGCATGCAAACGACGAGACCGCGTTCGACAGCATTCTGCGCGCCGTCCCGAGCCCGGTCCGAGCCCGACGGCTACCCGGGGCGGGCGCTCGAAATGCGTCGACAGCGATGTGGCTCGGCGTGAGCGCTCTCGTCTTGGCCGTAACCACCGGCAAGGTCGCGCTTCGACACCCGTCGACGACGGCCGCCGTCCAGGGCCGGGACAATCGAGAGGGCTCTGCCGAGCCGGTCATGTCGATCGCGGTCGACGCCGGCGGCCTCGAAAGGGCCATCGGCGTTGCCGCTGCGGCGAACCCGCTCGATACGCGCGCGGCCCCCCCTTCGCCGGTCGACGACCGAGCGTCGATCGGCTCGCCGCGCGGCGAACCGGCGGGGCGCAACCATTCCTCGAGCGAGGCGATCGCGCGCGGACGACTTCTCCGTAGCCAAGGCGATATCCGGGGCGCGGAGGCCGCCTACCGCGCAGCCTATGCGGCCGCCCCTGGAACGACCGAAGGCAAGAAGGCGCTCGTGCTGCTGGGGGAATTGCTCCTGTCCGATTTCGGGGACCCGGGTGGTGCTCTCGCGGTCTTCGACAGGTATTTGGCGCATGGCGGTCGAGACCTGGCGCGCCAAGCGACCTACGGGCGCATTCGCGCACTCCGCGTTCTCGGTCGCGAGTCCGAGGCGCGCGCCGCCGCCCGCTCCTTTCTGGGTCGTTATCGGACCTGTGCCGAGGCCGACGCGCTGCGCGTGGAACTTCGGTTGTCGCGCGAAAATTAAATCCGCCTTTCGGGTCGGGTTCTCTCCACTCAACGGACGGAAACGCCGATCTGCCGAACGAAGAGCGCGGCCGCGAACCACTGGGTCGTCGCCGCGGCCCTTCCGGTCGAACGCACCTTTGAAGTCATTGCCGTTTAGAGGAGACCCGTGCGACCGCGTGCCCGGGGCCGCTCGTCGTCGTCGCGACCCGGGTCGGCGACTTGTCTCGAAGCGGAACATCGTTTCGTGAGAATCGGACGCGAATGCCGGGAAAATGCATTCGCTTTTGAAGTCATCTGAATATCTCAATTCCCAGGTCCTCTCGCTCCCGCAAACTGCTAATTCATTCAACCACTCAGCCGTCGAGGCCGAGCGTGGTCGCCGTGACGCACTCAGCCGAACTCCCTCCGACCTGCGTCGCCGTCCTCCGCGTCCCGGCCCTTTCTCGCCGTCGTCACCAAAGGAGACTGTCTATGTTGCGCGTCAAACCGATGCTGTGGACTTTGTATTTTCCGGATTTGCATTTCCAGCCCTCGTGCAGTGCGGCGCCCCGCCTGATGAAGAAGAGAGCGTCGGGTCGGAGGCGGAGGCACTCTGCCCCCAGGTTGCGACGGCCGGGGATACGAGCGGCATCGATTCGCTCGACGTGAGCGCCGACGTAAAGGCATACCTGCAAGCAGCATTGGAAATGAGGCTTTCGGCGAGCTCCCTGCAGAGCGCATTGACGAGCGAGTGCGCCGCATTCGCGACCGAAATCGGGGCCGACGACACGTGGTCTGGTCTTTCGAACCCGCAAGATGCGCAGAATGCCGCCTGCACGGCCGTCGTGAATCAGATGAGTGCCACCCTGGGGCAGAACCCTTCCGCCTGCTTGCAAGTGAGCTGGCAGCCGCCGAGCTGCGCTCCTCGAGCCGACATCGAGACCCAATGCGCCGCGCAGTGTTCGGGCCAGGCTGCAGTCGGCGCTGAACTGTCGGCGAGCTGCTTGGGATCCATCTCGGGAGGCTGCAGCGGGCAATGCAGTGGCACGTGCACGGCCCTCGTGCAGCAGCCGAGCGTCCAATGCCAGGGCAGCTGCACGGGGACTTGTTCGGGCACCTGCGAAGTGTCGGTAACGGGCTCGTGCAGCGGCACGTGCGTGGGCACCTGCGATGGCCGATCGTCGAACGGATCCTGCTCGGGCACCTGCTCCGGCAGCTGCAGCGCGTCAGGGAGCGGGTCGTGCTCCGGCTCTTGCAGCGGCTCTTGCAGCGGATCTTGCTCGATCGGCCCTGGTGCGGCGGAAGGGGCCTGCACCGGCAGTTGCAGCGGCTCTTGCAGCGCGGATCTGCAGGTCCCGACATGCAGCGGTGGTTTTTCAATTTCGTCGGCCAGCGTTGATGCGGGCTGCGAGGCCAACTGCAACGCGGCGGCCGCGGCGGCCGCGTCCTGCACGAAAGCGAGCGTGATCGTGCAAATGAGCGGATCGACAACCGAGGATTCACAGACGATCCAGGCTGCGGTAAGCGAGCACCTGGCGAACATCGTCGCGCTCCTTCAAGGACAGGTCACCATCTTGGGCGATGTCGCCGCGAGTCTATCGTCCTCGGCGCCGCAGCTCGACACCGACGCGGGGAACGCGAGCGCAGCCGCCTGCATGGGGGCCGCCTCCCAGGTCATCGCGAGCGCGGGAGCGAGCGTTTCGGCTTCGGGACAAGCGGGTTCTCATGTCAGTCACGCCTGCGGCGGTCCCCAGATGACGTCCGACACGAGTGCACCTGGCTCCACGATCAAGACGCTCTGCCTCGGCGGCAGCGGGCTCTTCGGGGGCTCTGGCGCTTCGGGCGGATTGAGTGGCCTGCTCGGATGGGGCGGTTTGGGTGGTTCGAGCGGATCGAGCGGCTCGAGTGGTTCGAGCGGCTCGGGCGGTTCGAGTGGATCGAGTGGAACAGGGAGCTCCGGCAACCTCGGTCTTGGCGGCTCGGGCAGCTGGGGCGCCTTGGGTTCGAGCGGCTCGGGCTCCTTCGGGAGCGGCTGCGTCGGCATCGGCGCAGGTGCGGTGGACTCGGGAGCAACGCCGGCGGATACGGCCAATGGGGCTACCGGCTCCGCTGATGCCGGGCCGATGGGCGCGACCACGAACGTGTCGGCTCCGTGGGGCACGCCCACCGTACCGCGCTGAGCGATCCATCTGACCAAGGGGTCGTCGAGGCACGGGGAGCGGCATCGCTCCCCGTGCCGTACTCATTTGGGCACTGAACGCGGTTCCTGTCGAAGACAACCCCTCGCCCGCGGCCATGCCATCGAGGACAGGAGGGGCACCCAGGCGCACGCGCGTCCGGTTCGACGGGCTTCGCTCCCACCGAGGCGCCTGCGGCCTAGCTTTAGAGGACACCGCGCCTGTGCGGCCCCGGTCCCGAACCCGGGAGGCACGCCACACTGTCCTCGAGCCTCTTGCCGTCAATGGCAGGCGGCGATGCGCAAGATCCGAATCGTCGTCGCGCCGGTGCCCGGCGCCGGGTAGGCCACGCTGCCATCGGGATAAGCCCGAAAATCCTGGTAGCGGCTTCCGAGCACGTTCGGCGAGAGCCGCCATGGGCCCGCCGAGAGCGTGGAGGATCCTGCGGGTGGCGCCCCCGTCGTCGCATCCAAGATCTGCACGACCATCTGGCGCTCCGGGTCATTCGCGGCCAGATCCCCCCCCTGGCTCTCATCGGGGGTCGAGCTCGACTCCTCCCACGCCGCCACCATCTGGTCGCTGCCATAGGCGACCAAGTGCGGGGCGCGGTCGTTCTGGGTGTCGCTCGCCAGGATGATGTTTCGGTCAGGTGCCGAAGCAGCCAAGGCGGGAACATGAAAGAGGTGCACATCCGCGAAGCCAGCTGAGTTCGGCGGTTGACCGAGCCGGATATCACTCGAGACGATCCAGTAGCCGCCGCCGCCCGCCATGACCACGCTGCCCAGATCGGCGTAGTCGAGGTCGACGGGCACGATCGTCATCGGGGCCGGCGCAAACGCGAGTCGACCAGACTGGCCCCCGGTGGGCACCGGGTTTTTGCAGACGGGGACAAACTGGCTGGCGGTCGGGTCCCAGATGACGCGCTCGTAGCCGCTGGAGCTGCAGCCGAGGCCGAACCCGCCGGTCTGCAACGCTCCGCTCGTGTCGACGATCGTCATCCGGTCGCCCTGGAGAATGTTGACGCCCGATGTCCGCGTGCTGGGGCCCACGCAGGCTTGACCGGGTACGGTGACGGCGACGCCGAAATACGCGCCGTAGCTCGTGCCGTTGAACGCGATGCGGCCGTTGTGAGCGTACTCCGACCAGATGAATGTGACATGCTCGCCGGTCGTGGCGCTCGTACCATATGCGGGCAGCTGCGCATTCGTGTCCGTCATTTTGGTGGCCCAGGTCTCCGTCCCACCGTCGAAGCGCACCAGGTACATGTCATAGCAAGAAGCGGCCGTCGGATACTGAGTGCTCAGTCCACATAGATTATCGATGTTACCGCAGTGGGTGGCGCCTACCGAGCCCAATGCGGCGCGGCTGACCAAGAGGACGCCACCGTTCGCATCCGCAACCATGTCCTGAAAATCGTAGGCCGGCAGATCGACCGTCGAACCTTCGACGAGTGCATCGGCAGCGTCGAGCGTCACGATGTGGACGAGGTTGTCCCCTTGGCCGAGGAAGGCCAGACGCGATCCGCCATCCGGCAACGGCGAGATCACGAGTGGAGTCAGCCCGAGCGCCGCACCGTTGTTGTCGACCTCGTCGTACGCGTACCGGATGCCTACATCGACGTCGGTGACGCGCACTCGACTTGCAAGGGATGAGGAGCAGAGCAGTCCGACGCTGCCGGAGGCACCGCCGCCGTCGGGGCCTGAGCTTTCTCCGCCCGCCGCGCCGGAGAATCCTGCGTCGCTCGCCGTCGCCGCTCTGCTCGTCCCTGACGCGTTGGTCGTCGAGGATGAACCCTTCGGTTGCAAACCGCCACCCGCCGTGCCCGTAGGGGCTTCGGCATCGCCCTCCACCGCGCTATCGAATGCGTTGAGGTTGGCGACAAGGCCGCACCCGATCAAGAGGGTCGCCAGAGGCGTAGCGCACCGGACACTGGCGCGTACGAGAGAAGCCCTTCGCATGACGCCCAAGCGACGATACGGCAGCCTGACGGCCGACCTTAACATAGAAAGTCCAAGTGTCCCGTCGGCGTTTGCGTCTCATGCCCACATCCCCCCCTCGAGGGTGTCGACGTCACGACAGCGATGGTCCGGGTCGATGGCCTGCACGTCGTTGCACACTGACAACGACCGGACGACTGGCCTCTCGCGGTCAGCGCACGTATGAAATGAAAATATAGAATGAGCTTCGGGGCTGATTCATGTCAAAGTGACATCCGATGTCGAAGACTGCCTCTTTGCAAACTTCGCTCGCCTTGTTCTCGGTTTCTTTGGGGTTGACGATCATCGCCTCGGGGTGTGCCCATGGGGGCCCTCACGCAACGGATGCGGAAAGCGGCGGTGAGAGCTTCGCAAGCAGCACGCCGAATTCGAACGCCACCTTCAACGCAGTTGCTTCCGGATCGAGCAACGCCTCATCGAACGGTCCGAGCGCAGAGCTCCCCGGCGCTTCTTCCTCGGAAAGCAGTTCGAGCGGCGGGTCTGATGAACAATCCGGAGACCCGATTTCGAGTGGCGCGATTGCAAGCTCCTCGACGGGTGCTAGCTCCGCAGCGCGCGTCGGCGCGTCGAGCCAGAGCAGCTCCGGTGCCCCGTCCTCGTCGAGCGCCTCGGCAGGCGCTGGCCCCGACCCGTCGGACGGCGGCGGAGACGCCCGGACCGACGCGACTCCAATGGGCAACTTGGACGGCGGATCGGGCTGCGTCGGAGGGCGTACCGGCGTCGCGAGCGACGCGATGGGTGCGAGCACTCCGGTGCGCGGCTACGGCACCGTGGAATTTTCGGCATCGACGAAGACTCAAATCGTCGGGCTCGAAACCACCCTCACCGTGCCCGCAACGCCACCGCCTTCGGGGACGCTCTTTCTGTGGCCGGGGCTTCAGCCGCTGGGCGGTGGACAGAACTACGATCCCATTGGAAACGGCGTTCTGCAGTCGGTGCTCACCTGGGGTGGCACCTGCGCCCCGACGGCCCCCAATACATACGCGAGCTGGTGGATTTCCGGACAATACGTAAACACCTATGGGTCGTATGCCGGATATACCGGTTGCCATGGCGGTCAGGGTATGGACGTACAGGTCGGCGACGCTCTCCGGATTACGATGACCGTTCAGGGGACCGTATGGAATCAGGTCGTGGCCGATCAGCAGACCGGCCGCACGGCCACTTTCAATATCGACATGCTGGGACAGGCTCAGGATTGGGCTCTCTTCATCATCGAAGAGCACGGACAGAACCCCGTATCCGATGTGGTGTTCACGTCTACCACGCTCACCTTCGCGGACGCCGATCCCTCCGCGTGTCAACCGAGCGCGCGTGGGACGAACGATTACTTCTCTGCGCCCGTGACGTCGATCGACGGAACGCAGTGTTGCGTTTCACGCATCATCCTGCGTGCGCAGGGCGTCGCGGCGACGAGCCCCGACGGCCCGTAGGTCTCCCGAACCTTCCGGCGACGAACGGTGGTAGGCTTCACGATCGAGGCCCGGCTCATGGAAAGACCGTTCCATCTCGCTCCGTCGGGCGCGTGGCTCTGCCACGCCCCCATGTTCGACGATTCGCGACGCGGCTCTCAGGCGCAGGCCCGTGGCGCGGTCCCCGCCGTCTCCGTCCTCGCACCATACCGTCTCGCTCGAGGCGAACGCGGGGCGAGTCAATGAGACCCGTCGAAGCCGTTCTCCGCGGTTTCGTGACGCCCGAGGCCACCTTGTGGTGGACTCGCATGTACGAGACGGCCATCGCTCCTCGTCTCGCGCACATCGTTGAGTTGAACCGAGGCGACCAAATTCCCGTACTCGTCTATGCCTTGGACATGCATCTGTCGCCCATGTATTTGGGCTGGCGGTGGAGCGGCGCGAACCCTGACGTTTTTGCGATGCCCGTGAAGGTGCGTCGCGATTTGTCGGTGCCGAACCCTCGATTTCCGTTCCTCGCACCATTTGTGAGTCGGAAGTTCGACGACAAGCGCCCCACCTTGCGCCTCTACATCGCCACGGGGCCGGGGTTTCTCACGCCCGAAGTGGGCGCCGACGCGCGCTACGCGTTCAGAGAGCGGCCAGTGATCGACGCTCCGACGTTGGAACGCCCCGCCACCGACGATCCCCGTGCGGATCCCGCGGCCGACAGCCAAAAGACGGAGTGACCTCTCGGGTTCAAGGGAGCAAAGAGTGCGTTTGCGATCAAGTCGCGCCGCGCGCTTCCGGCTTCACCCCGGCCGCTCGCCGCTTCGCGCAATGCCAGTGGTCGACGGACCCGCTCGGATAGGTCATGACCTCGTCTTTGGGACCGTATGGGGTGGCGCAGAATGCGCACACGCCGAGCCCATGGGCGCGGTAATTGATGTCCTCGTGTCGCGCCCGGCGGTTGCGGCTGGCGTCGTGGGCGGGGGCGCCTCCGCGGCCCGGTCTGCGGCCTGCGCCGCCCTCGGTCGGGTCCGTGGCGGCGTCAAGGAGCTTGTGTTTGGCGATGAGCCGACAGGCGGCCATCGCGGCCGAACGCGCCTCTTCGGAAGATGCGCCCGTGTTCGTCGCCAGCGCGACGAGCCTTCGCGCCCTCTCGTTGGGGTCCATCAATCGCCTCGAGCCCGTTCTACTAGCTCGGGTAGCTGGCCGCGGTGAGTCGTCCGGGTCGCGCTCGTCGAATTTCGCAATCTCGTGAATCAGTTCCAGGGCGGCATGGCGTAGGGCGTCGTCGGCGAAATCCCGTCGTAACGGTGTAGCTGCGAGACGAACGGTTCGTTGAGCCAGGATTGCAAAATCGCGAGCTGACACGCGGTGAGGGGCGCCCGCGCGGGCGTCGTCGCGGAAGGCATCTGGGGGCATGCCGAGCAAGACGCAGGATCGGCCTCTTGCATGACCGCCATGACGACTTGGAAGCGGAAGGGAGTCGGCATCTCTGGACAGGAAGAGGCATGGGCGGTTCCTGTGATCCAGTCGTAGGCGTGGCTTTTCCCCCCTTCGATCATAGTCGATTCGTCATCGAGTACATGGCACCCGCCATTGCTGGCGTTTGCGGCTCCCGTCTTGCCGCAGGAAGTGTTCAGAAAGCCCTGCACATCGGTCTGGAAGCTCACGGGCGACGGCACCGTGCAGCCGGCGGGTGTCGCCACTGTGACGTCCATTCCGGGGGAAGTCGCGCCCTCCGCGCCGCTCGCCGTGCTCGCCATCAGCGCTCCCGCCGTCGGGGCGGTCGTTGCTCCGGTCGGCGCGGGGTTCGTCGAGGACGGACTTCTGGCGCAACGGAACCCGAGATTGACCGCGCGGTACGTCGGGCTCACGTCGAAGCGGTCCGGTGGAAGCAAAAGAGTCGTGTCGTTTAGGAGATCGCCTCGCATCACCCGGTTCGCGGCGGTCGTCAAATCGGCGCAATCGGTGCAGGCGGCATAGGGCGCGTAAAAGTCGAGGTTCCATTCAAATACTTCGCCGACAAGGTCGAGCTGCCCAAAGTAGCCTGCCCCCTTCGATGCCGTCCCGACGGGGGCCAGGTTCGCGACACCCGTGCAAGGCGCGGCTGTGCCGCTCGGGTAGTAGCATTCGCTCTCGCCGTCGCCGTAAATCGCGTACTCGTTGTCCATTCCCGGATCGGTCGATCCCCAGGGATATTCTCGCTGCTGGCTCCCTCCCGCGGCAGCGTCTTCCCATTCGGCTTCACTCGGCAAGAAGCCGCCGTCCCAAATGCAAAAGGCGTAAGCCTCGTACCAGTCCACGCAATTGATCGGCAGGCTCTCGTTGGCCCCCTCGACATTGGTCCACGTCGCATAGCCGGGCTCGCAGACCAAGTTGGTGTTCCACGTGCCTGCCGCGCCCGATCCCGTCGGGATGTCCGGGAGCATCGAAATCGGGTCGACGATCGCGTTCCAGCTCGTTTCGTCCCAGCCGGTCTCGTAGGTTCCAGGGCTCCCGCTGTTGGCGAGGCCTTTTCCCCCATTCAAGTGGGTGTGGATCCCGCTGCCGGCCAACGGGGGCGCGCCCGTGCTGCCCGTCAGATAGTTCACGTATTGACGAAACCGCCCCACCGTCACGAGGTATTTGTCCAGGTGAAAGGCGCTGACGGTCGCGGGATCAGCCTCTCCGGTCGGACCGTTCCCCGCGTTGGCGTACGTCCGGTCATACGTCCCGGACGCGACCTCCAAGCTCGTGCAGCAGCTCTCGCTGCCACCGTCGCCGGCCCCGCAGTTCGTCACGCCGGCGGCACCTGTACCGCAGTTCGGCAAGGGCACGACCGATTCCGCGTTCCCGGAATCGCCCGCTTCGCCGCCGCTCGGCCCCGCGCCGGGTGCCCCACCGTCCCCCGGCACCGCGCCCGCCGAAGCGCTCTGGGTCGGTGCCGTCTTGACCGGTGCGCTGCTGCTCGGTGCCGTGTTGGCCGGAGCGGTGTTGTCGGTGCCGGAACTGCCTGGCGTGCCGGCCGACGGCCCGGAGCTCGCGTTCGACGATCCGGTGGGCTCCCCCGTTGCGTTCGTTTCACTCGTGCCGGCGCTGTTTGTCCCGGTTTCGCGGGAGCTCGAGCAGGCCGCATGACAGCCGAGCGAGACGATCAGCATCGTCATGGCCGCGCCCAGTCGCTTCGTCTCGTTCATCGAGCCACCTCCGGAGATCGGTCACCGCGCCTTGCGCAAGCGGGCTTTTCTTGCCGATGCCCTACCGGCGCAACCATGGCGCGCGGACTCGCCCGCCCGATCTCGGCAGTTGACGCCGATTCTCGAGCATCGGTCAAGAGCCGCAGGGCTTACCGCTGTCCGCAGACACCGGGCTCGCGCCCCAGTCTAGAGCGCGAGCGTCCGAACAATCTCCCGAAAGTAATCGGTCATCGGCCGTAGCCACTGGAGCGACGTTCTTTCGTCCGGTCCGTGCGCGACGTGCGCTCCGAGCGCTTCGGCGCGGGTGTACACCGTCGGCGATACTCCGTAAGCGAGGATTCCAATGCGACGAAGGTGGCGCGAGTCCGTGGCGCCCGTCCCCATGGCGGGGACGACGGGAGTTCCTGGGAAGGTGTCGGAAGCCGCTTTCCTGATTGCCGCGACCACCTCCCCCTCGAAAGGCGACCCGGCCGACTCGCCGAGCGCCGGACCCAAGACGACCTCTACCGCGGGGTCGCCAATCGTGGCGACGAGCTCGGCCCGAACTGCCTCGAGCGTGTCGCCGGGCAGGATGCGGCAGTTGACGGTCGCTTCGGCCGTCGTCGGAAGAACGTTGTCTTGCGCCGCCCCTTTGAGCATCGTCGTGACGCATGTCGTACGGACTTCGGCGTTGTATGCGGCATCTCTCGACAGGACGGCTTCGTCGACCGGTGCGAGGCGCGGCGCCGTGCGGATCGCATGCCGGAGCGCCTCGAGGTACGCGGGCTCGGCGCTGGCGAGCTGGGCATTGAAGCTCGCGGCGACCTCCGGCAGGACCCGCGCCGAGAAGCGGTGGTCGCCGAGCTTGACGAGGGCCCGTGCGAGGGCGACGACCGGATCCCCGTTCGTGGGCGGGAGAGACGAGTGTCCCCCCTTGCCATGGGTCACGAGTCGAAACGTCTGAAAAGTCTTCTCCGAGACGCCGACGCTGACGACGACGGCTTTCGAGAAGTCGTCGCGCAAGAGGGTGGCGCCGCCCTCGTTCAGCGCGATGGCCGCCTCGATGAGATCCGGGTGATTCTCGGTCAGCCACCTCACGCCGGCCGATCCGCCCGTCTCCTCGCCCGAGGTGAGGGCGACGATGATGTCGCGCGTGAGTGGGGCAGCGGTTCGTGCGAGTTCGAGCGATACAGCGACAATCGCCGCCGCCATCCCTTTGTCGTCGTTCACGCCGCGCCCCCACAAGAAGCCATCCTTCTCGGTCACGGCGAACGGCGGAACAGTCCAAGTCTGTCCGTCGACGGGAACGACGTCGACGTGCGCGAGGAGAAGGAGGGGTCTTTTCTTGCCGTTTCCCTTCAAGCGAGCGATGAGGTTGCCCCGGCCCGGAGCCGATTCTAGGATCTGCGCCGGCACTCCCGCGCTGCGGTAACGGGCCGCGATGGGCTCGAGCAGTCCGGTCTCGCCCCCTCGGCTCGTGTCGACCGAAACCATTTGTGCAAGCAAAGCACGGTCTTCCTCGGCGAATGACGGCCAGACCGCGGGCCGTTCAGGGCGGGGAGGCGGGCTCGCGCTGGTGGCCGGTCGCTCCGCCGAAGCGGCCGCTGTCGCCTGCCGCGGATCGGTCGAAACGGCAGGCGTCGCCACCCGGGGAAGTCCGTGCGTCGTCGGGGCCGACGCGCACGAGGTCAGCATGGCGAGGGCAAGCGCTCGGTGTCGCTTCACGGTCGCCAACCTAGATGATCGCCCTCGGTTTCGAAACCCCTACTGGCCAGAGGGAAAGAGAGGCTCTGGCCCGTCTTGCCGACGGGTCGAGCCGAAATGATCGCCTTCGGTTTCGAAACCCCTACTGGCCAGAGGGAAAGAGAGGCTCTGGCCCGTCTTGCCGACGGGTCGAGCCGAAGCGGCGGACTTCGACGCCGCGTCGCCACCGGACGAGAAGGCCACGCCGTTGCCGACTGGTACTCTACCCGAGCGGAGGGCCCATGACCCGACGGGGCGCCGTACGAAAGTGAGGGAACCCGATGGCTCGCGTACTTCTCATCGCATTTGCGGGTGCTCTCGGCACCCTGACCCGATATGCGGTCGGCCTATGGGCGGGGCGAACGCTCGGCACCATCTTTCCGTACGGCACGCTCATCGTGAACCTCAGCGGGTGTTTTCTCATCGCGTTCATCACCCAAATCGCGCTGTCGACGACCCTTATCTCACCGACCGTAAGACTGACTTTAACGACGGGATTCATGGGCGGCCTGACGACCTATTCGAGCTTCAACCTCGAGACCACCAGTCTGCTCCGGGAACGAGGGGTTGCCGCTGGCTTCTCGAACGTCGCGATCACGTTGTTCGGTTGCTTCGTCGCCGGACTTCTCGGATTGACCCTGGCGCGCCGGCTCCTCGCGCCTTGAAGGGAGAACACAGCGATGCGCGTTTTGGATGGCGAACACCTCATCGTCCGGATCTTCTTCGGCGAAAAAGAAAAGTGGCATCATGAGCCACTTTATCGAGCGTTGCTCGAACGGTTGCGTCGAGAGGGTTTCGCCGGCGCCACCGTTTTCCATGGAGTGGCCGGATTCGGCGCCGGCAGCGTGATCCATACGGCCAACATCGTCGACCTGTCCGGAGACCTTCCGGTGGTCATCGAAGTCGTCGACGACCGAGAGCATGTCGACCGATTGATCGCCATCTTGGACGAGATGGTGACCGGAGGCGCGCTCATCACGATCGAGAACGTCCATGTGCATCGGTACCTCCCACGGAAGAGCTCGACGCCCGCGCCGCCCGCCCCGTCGTCCGGTCCGGAGGGCGCTTCGGGGGCCTGACGGTGTTCGGTCGCCAACGGCGGCGTCGGAGCCGAGTCATCGCGTCCCGGCATTTCTGACGAGGGGCGCGTAGATCTCGAACCACCGCTCGTAGAGTCGCAGCGAAGGCTCACGTCGCGTCCTCATTTCCGCCGATGCCGTGGCGATTCGATTCGATAGATTCAAGACGAGCGCGCTCCCCATCGACACCGAGATTTCGGCAGCGAGCCAGAGAACGTCGAGCTGCTCCTTGTCGCTCACGCCGTTGGCTCGCCCGCGAAGGTCGTCCGCGCGCGCCAGCGCGCGGGTGAGCCAGGCGCCGGCACCGGCAGCGTCGTGGCGCAGACTCGCGTTCAACGCGAGCTGGGCCTCCGCGAGCATCGTGGCGCGCTCGATCTCCGTCCGGTTCGTTTCGCGCAGCTGTTCTTCGAGGATCGTGCGCTCGACACCGATGGCTTGCGCGGCTGCATCCAGTCGTCCGAGTGCGCGGTTGGCTTGAGCGCGCAGACCGCTTCCGATGAGCCGGTAAGCTCGGGCTACGTCATCGGCGGTCGTGTGTGGCCATTCCAGCGACGCGATTGCTCGCGGGTCGTCAAGGCGTCTCTCCACGTAGTCGAGATCGACGAGCGCGCGATCGGGCCGGTTGGCCCCGACGGCTGCCGCGGCTCGCGCGATGCGCGCCACCAGCTGGTTTCTTTGGCCGAGCGGGGCGCGGGACCCGTCGAGTAGCGGAATCTCCTCGTCGTATAGGGAAAGCGCGCGAGCAAAGTGACCGGCGGCGAGATGGTCCACCGCGGCCCAGTCGAGCGCGAGCAGCCGGAAGGGAAGGAGCGCCCGGTTGCGCATGATCATCGCGAGCGCCGCGTCGCCTGCGGCGGCCGCTTCGGCCTCGCGCCCGACGTGCAGGAGCGCCTGCGCCTTCGACAAAAGGACGTCGAGCCCCTCGGTATTGTCGCTCGACGGGAGCTTGTCCCGCTCGAGCAGGTAGCTGAGTGCGATCCGATAGTTTCCGACGTCAGTATGCAAGAGGCCGAGCTCGCTCAGGATCATGGCGCGAAAGCGGGCATTGTCGCCCACAAGCTCGAGTGCGATGAGGTAGTGCACGTTGGCCCGCTCGGCTGTCGCGAGGTCCCCGGTCTGGAGGTACTCTTCGTGGACCAGCGCACCGAAGAGAGCCTGCGCGACCCGCTCCTCTTTGAGGTCCGACCACGACGCGTCGAGGGCCGCCAGCGCGGCGCCCGCGGCCTTCGCGTGCGCCGGGCCGTCGAGCTTCGGCAGCTCCCGGGCCATGAGATAGGCCCTGGCGAAGTGCGAGAGTGGCGGCGAGGTCACTCGCCGTTCCGCTCGGGCCTCGATGGCGGCGGGCCGTTCCTTCATCTCCAGCCCCATGTCGATTGCCCCGACGACCGCCTCGAGCGACCCCGTTTGCTCGGCGACCGCTTCGAAGTCGTCCCGGGCGCCCGCATCGTTCTTCGAGGCTGCGCGCTCGTACGCGCGCGCGAGGATGAGCCGTTCGTAGACGTCCTCGGCCTCCCCCCGCTCGTGCGTTCCTCGCTTCACGTCCTGGATGTCGCGTTGCGCAAGCGCGTCGAGTACGTCGTCCGCGTCGACGTCGTCCGCGCGTTGCACCGCGTCGACGATGAGGACCCGGCGTCGACCGGGGCGGGTCTGCGCCGCGTAGAGTGCGAGGAGCGCGTCGCCCACCGCCGGGGGCGTGTGCGAGTCGCGGATCGCGAGCACGTCGCGTGCGAGATCGATTGCGAATACGAGCTCTGACTCGGGCGCAGTGGCGCCTGCGCGTTCACGCACGAGGCGAGCATCGGCCTCGGCGTAGGGTAGCCCGCGCACCATCGCGCGGACGGCCGCCCGCGCGTAGCGGAGCTGCTCGTCGGGTCTCAACGCGGCGTTGGCTGAAAGCTGCCGGCAAGTCTCGACGAGCGCCTCACGATCGTCGACCTGGCGGTAGAAAGCGTCGGCCTGACGATAGTACGCTTCGACGATCGGCGCGGGGGTCGTTTCGTCGACCGTGACCAGAACGAGCTCGCTCCGGGCCATCGCCTTGTCGCCGAGCGAGTCGAAGATCTCGCTTCGCGCGAGATGCGTCAGGTCCTCAGCCATCGGGCTGTCGGTCTTATCCACCCGCAAGCGCTCGAGCCGCTCGCGCGCCTCGAGGCGAAACCCCTCCATCAAACGCCCTTGTTCCCTCCGGCGCTCGGCCCGTCGCTGCTCGACGAGCATCCGCAGCGGCACCGAGATTCCCGCCGTCGCCGCGTCACGCAGCGTGTCGAGCTTCTCGGCGTAGTATGCCGCCGCCGGGAATTCCTCGCGTTCGAGGTGCACCATCACGAGCGCAAGCATGGCGCGCCGCCGGCCGGCGGCGGTCGTCTCGCGGGCGAGTCGGCGACTCGTGAGCATTTGCTCCTCGACGAGTGTGTCTGCATCGTCGATTGCATTGACCAGCATCGGCATGGTCCATTCGACCGGAACCTCGCCGTCCAGAGGCAGTGAATAGACGTCGAGGCTCGCTCCCTGCGAACACGTCGCGATCAAGCGATCGGCGAATGGCGCCGGGTATTCGCAGTTCCACGACGTCTCGGTCAGCTGCTCGGGTGGACCGGCGACGGGCGTCCCCCCATCGAACGAGAGCGGCACCCGGAAGAGGACCCCGTGGTCGCTGGCATCGATCGCGCCGTCGTGGTTCGTATCGGTGAAGAATTGGACGACGTAGAGCGAGCGGCCGTCCTTTGCAAACACCGGCTGCCCCGTCTGTCCCGGGAGCTCGAGGATGATCTTGGCCGGGGCGGTCGACGAGGCCGAGGCGAGCGGTACGGCCTCGAGCGCGTGGGCCGCGTGGGCTGCGAAGGCCGGTCCGACGGTCTGCACCGTGCGGGCGACCGGCACGTACACGAGCCAACGCCCGTCAGGCGATACGGCTGGGCTGGTCATGTTCCGATCGAGAAGCGGCTGCGCCGAGGGGGACGAACCCATCGTGACGTCGAGGATCCTCAGGTCACCTTTTATCGACTGGCGGCTGACGAGGACGATCCGGACGCTGTCGATCCATTCGGCTTGCAGGGCGGCCGACGTGTCGTTGAGGCACCTCCGCCCGTCACCCGCCGGCAAGCGTCGAACGCAAAGCTGGCCCGCGGCACTCTCGCGGAAGGAGATATAGAGGAGAGACCGCCCGTCGGGGCTCACCCGCGGCCAGGTGACGTCCGCGCCGTCGTCGAAGAGCTGCCGCGTGCGCCCATCGATCATGCTTTGGACGAAGATCTGGTTGGTCGTGTCGCGGTTGGATACGAAGTAAAGTGTCTTGCCGTCGGGCCCAAGCTGGCCGAGCAGATCGTCGGCCACGTCCACGGTCAGGCGTTCGGGCCTACGAAGATCATCGTCGTCCACGTTGTCTGCGCTGGCGCGCTCTGAGGCGAGCGAGGCGCTCAGCGCGATCAGTGCGGCCGCCAGCGCGGGCGCCCTCAGCAAGACTTGGCTTGCCACTTGCCGTCGCTCCCTTCGACCCATGCGCCGCAGACCACGTTTCGAACGTGATTTTCGTGCCACGCGCGTTGCAGATCGCCCTCCGAGATTTCCGTTCGCTGTTCGTGCATCCACCGCCAGAGCTGGCGGCGAGCGCGGTTGACCCTTTGAAGGAGGGTCTGGGCCTCGTCCTCGTCGGCCGCCCCCTTGCACGCTTCGCGCGTCTCGACGACGAGCCCCTCCTTGCCCTCACCGACGCAATGCTGGGCCAGCAGTCCGTCGAGCCGATCGGAGTCGGTGAGGTCGCTCTCGTCGACGAGCGGCGCCGGACGAATGCCGAGCGTCTCGAGCTGCTCGGCCGTGAGCGGCACGGGGCGCGGCTCGATCGCAGCGCGGTCGAGCTCCCGCTCGAGGTCGTCGAACGAGCCAGACGCCTGCTGTTCGAGCGCAGTCGCTCGATCGACCATGACGATCTCCGGCGGCTTGAAACACCCCGCGAGCGCGGGGAGGGTCAAGACGGCTGCGAGAGCGAACACTCGGCTCCTTTCCCGTCGGGACCGCGTGCCCAAATCCAACCAGTTTCTCATGGCGTTTCCTTCGTGTCGGGGCCGACGAGCATCGGCGCGAGCATCTTGTCGACGATCGGGCCCATCGGAATTCCGCGTAGCTCGCCGATGCTGACGAGCCGCGCGAGCCCTCCGAGCTCCAGATGGGCGCTCGCGAAGCCGTGGTCGAAGACGAGGCGCAAGCTTTCGGGATATCCGAAGACGAGGGCGGTGCGGATGCGGTTCATCGCGGGATCGACGTGCAGCGGATCTTGAAGGTCGAGCAGATCGAGCAAATGGCGCTCGCCGATGCGCAGGATCTCGGCGCGCCCATCGATGGTGCGATCGGCGGCGGAGACGGCGACCGCGATGTTTCCGTCGAAGGGCTCACCGTGCGACGATTGCACACCGCTCGCTCGGACGTGGAGCTCGAGGGTGGACTTCGGGCCCTCCCAGTCGAGGCCGCACTGGCCCGTGATGGTTCCGCCGCGGACCCCCATCTCGAACTGCCGGAGGAAGACGACGTTTTGCTCGACTTCGAGATTGCCGACAAGCGGTGCAATCGTCACGAACGGCGTCTTGATGTGCGCGATCGAAAGAAAGCCACTCCGGCTGAGGAGCGGATGCTGATCGGCGAAGCGCAGCATGGAATACCCGCTCTGCTTTTCACTCCGCTGGAGGGCGATGCCGTTCGCGCCGACTGCAAGTGTCATCGTGATCGGCACCTCGCCGTTCGCCGCGTCCACGTCGATCCCCGCCCGCGACAGGGCGACGGTGACGTCCTCGCCCTTCACCGCGGCACGCACTTCATAATGCGCGAGATCCGGCGAGGTGACGCTGGCGTCCACAGCCACCCGTCCACGCCCCTTGAAGCGCTCGGGGACGGTCGACAGGGGCGCCAGATCTTGCGTCATGGAGGTATTGAGCGAGAGGGTGCGACGTCCTTCGCCGAGGTCGACGTTGCCGGTGACCGAGAGCGCCGTCCCGCCGAGGCCGTTTGCGACTTTCATGGCCGAGATGTGAACGACCCCTTCGGGGCTACGCTCCGCCGAGAGATCGAACACGAAGTCCGAAAGGGGATACTCGGGGACGACGGTCTGCTCGACGGCGCGGACCGACAGGTGCTCTGTGACCTCGATGTCCGGGTCGACCAGGCTCCCGACGATCGCGATGTGCGTCGCGTCGTCAATCCCGTTCAGATCGACGTCGCGGGTGCCGAGATCGAGATGCAACGTGCCGATATCGATTCGGCTGTCCAAGGTGCGCCGCGGACCGGTCGTGCGAAAGTCGCCGTGCCACGTGAGGGCCGGCGTGACGACGGCCGCGTCCCTCTTGGTCCATCGCACGTGAGCGAGCCGAATGTCCGTCTTTCCTTCGATCGCCGCGGAATGTTCGGGGCTCGGCTCGATGGTGACCGTCCCGTCGGGCGCCACCCCGGACACGAGTCCGAGGAGCGCTCCGCGGGCGGTGAGCCCGATCTCGAGCTCCGACAAGTCGAGGCCGTCAAGTCCGTGGACCTTTGCGGCCCATGGCGACAGGGGCGCCAGCGCCGCCAGCTGGGCCTCGATCTCGTAGGGGATGGCGCGTCGGGCCCGGTCGAACGAGAGCGACCCCGAAATCTTGGTGGCGGCGCGCCCCTCGGTCGCAAGACGGAACGTGAGCGCGGGGCGTTGGCGGTCAAAGCTCGCCGAGAGCGAGAGATGGTCGTCGGTCGGGCTGCTGCCGTCCAAGGCGAGTCCCTGCACCCGGAGGTCCAAATCGGCCTTCTGCCGGAGCGTCGTCCCTCGAGATCTCAGCCTCAGCGAGAGCGACCGCGCGCTCAGCTTCCCGAACGCGGGCCGTTCGACGTCGACCTCGGTCGTTTGCCCAATGAGCAGGCCGCCCTCGCCGGGGATTGCGACCTGCCCCCGCGATCTCACGGACACGGCCATTCGATCCCAAGGGGCGTCATGGGTGAGGGGGGTCGGGAGCCACGGGCGGACGGCCCTCAGGGTGGCGGCGGTGAGCTCGAAGGCGAAGTCGATCGCATCGGCCTTTTCCGACGTATCGAGGGCTGCGTGTATTTCGCCGACGTGGACGTCGGCGTGGAGGGTCCCGAGACGCGCCATCGGATTGGAGGCGTCGGGCTGAACGTCGCTCGCGCGACAATCGATGCGGACCGGTGCGTCGGCGAGAAGGATGCCGTCGCGGCCCGCCACTCGAACGCGGGATGCCGATGCCAAGGCCTCCACCGCGTAGGGGGCGTGTCCGTCGAGGGCGGAGTGGGCGTGCAGCGTCAGACCTTCGGCGATCGCCCGACTCCCAGGAACACGTACGTCGAGCGAACCGAGGTCGATCGACAGGGCGAGATCGCCCCGCGTCGCGAGCGGCGAAGCGAGGTCGGGGTAGAGGCCCTTGACCCGGAGTTCGGTGTGGCCGTCGCGGGCGACGACGGGTGAAGCGCCTCCACGCTCGATACCCGAAAAGCGAACTTCCACACGGCCGGCGACGGCGCCGTCTTTCTCTTGCAGACCTTCGAAGTCGACCCGGAGGCCGTCCGCGGCCAGGGGATCGGTCCCGAGAAAGAGGCGTGTCCCGACCAGCCGGACCGATCCACTGGCGGCGATGGGCTTCCCCTCCGCCGGGTGTGCGCGCGCCGAGATCGCTCCTCCGACGATTTCGAGCGGTCCGGTGGGGGCGCCGATCGCCACATGCGACAGATCCGCGTCGACGGCGACTGTTCCGCCCTCGAGCAGACGGACGATCGGTCCGAGAACGAGAGAATCGACCTCGCAACGCACACGCGCGCGCTCGGCAGCGATCGGGATGAAGCCGTCGGGCAGCCACCGGATCAACCGCGCGAGGTCGACGTCACCGCGCGCGTGTCGCACGATCGCGTCACCGGCGTCGTTGACCTCCAGCGATCCTTCCGCCGTCGCAGCCCCGTCGCCCGCTTCGGCGTGGTCGAGCAGGACTTCGGTTCGCCCCGCTGCCGGCTCGAATCGAACGTTGGCCTCGGCATGAACCCAGTGACCAGGCGTTAGGTTGCCGGCGAACGTCTGCTCGATCATGCGGAGGTCGATCGCCGCCTTCAGCGCCGATGGGCTCGCGTCGACCGTGAACCAAAGCTTCGCCCGAGCCCCCTGCGTCCTTCCAGCCCCGAACGTGCGTGAGAGGGCCAGAAGGAGCGGGCTGGCGGACGAGCCGAGCGCCGCTTGCACGCGCCATCCTCTCGCGGCCGGCTCTGCCGAACTCGCAGCCAGCGTCATCGAGATGCCGCCGAGATCCGTGCGATCGGACACGGCGCCTGGCTCCGTTCGGATGAGAGCGAGCGTGACCCCGTCGATGTCCAGCTGGCCGACCGGGGGGGCGGCCCCGAGAAACGTCGAGGCCAGGCGGGAAACGGGCACCGGCGCGCCGGCCGCTTTGGGCGGGCTGGACGGCGAAATGGCATCGAACGACGTCCTCCCGTGTTCGTCGATGACGACGGTCAGCGACACGTCCGACACCTCCAGGCGACCCACCGCGGGGGCGCGACCGAGGAGGATGGACGCCCACGACCAACGAGCCCGCACCCGGCCCACGCGAACGAGATCGGGCGCGTACCGGGCGACCGATCCGGGAGAATGCACGACGAGACCCTCGATTTCGGCCCCAGAAAAAACGTCGATGCGCGCGAAGCGATAGTCTATCTCGACGCCGGCCGAAGAGCGCGCGATCCGCTGAATGCGCCGCTTCAGCCACGGCTCGTTGAGGCCATGAAGGAGGACGAGCAAGGCCAACGCGCCGAGCGCAATCAGGCTGGCGAGTCCCGCGATCGATCCCAACACCCACCGTCGTGAACGACCATGGAGCCTCCGGTCGTCGATCGAGCGGCCTCGTCGTGGGGAATCTTTTCGCCGGCCATTACCTTCGTACAGCATGGGTGCCTATCTACAGTGTGCATGGCGAACGTCATGCCGTGGAGCTGCGGTCGATCTTCCCGCACAGAAAAAGGTGCCGGCCATGAGCTCTTTTCAGTGACCGATGATACTGGGGGCAGATGGTAAGTACGCGGCGTTGTATTTCGTTGGTCCCGATTTTGACCTTCCTTGGTCCACTGGCCTGTTCCAGCGGAAAATCAGGCGCACCCATCTCCAACGACGAAGGCGCAACGCCGTCCACTTCATCGACCAACCAGCAGTCGAGCAGTTCCCTCATCGCCACCGTCGGGTCTACGAGCTCGGGCGGGAGTTCCTCCTCGAGCGCGGGCACGGAGCCGTGCGGGGGGCAGTGCGCTGGGCTCTTGGCTTGTTGCCAAGACGTCTCGGCGGCCGGTGTGCCAACCGGCACCCCGAGTTGCGTGACGGGAGCGTGTGGTGCGTCGCAGGAGCAGCTCTGTGCGAACGACAACGATTGCCAGGAGAGCGCGACCTTGACAGTGTGCCTCCAGGGAATTTGCGCCGCTCCGCCCGACACGACCGGGCCTTCGGGCGACGGCGGTCCAAGCGGCGGGACCGGTGGCGGTACCGGCGGCGGTGATGCCGGCGTCATCGTGATCGGAGACGCGGGCCCGACGACGGCTCCGACCGATTCCGACGGCGGCATTCCGGCGGGGTATCCCGCCCCCACCGCGGCCAATTACGCCAAGTGCCAGACTGTGCCCATCAGCGCGACGGCGTGCGCCGGACAGGACGCGGGCGATACCTGCATTGAATGCCTCTTCGGAGGCTCGGATTACAACGAGGCGCTGACGCCGACCGCTGACGGCACCGCCGAAGCGGGGAACTATGCCGTGACCGTGCAGGTCGGTGGGGCCGCGGCCGGATCGACCTACATCAGCGCGGAATCGGAGCGGGGCCTTCTGGCGCCCGTCACCACCGCCGCGGGACAGACTGCGGAGTTTGCGTTTGCAGTCAACGTGCGGGCGATGGAAGGTCAGCCCGACCATGCCGGTGGCCCGGGTGGATATCCTGGGCTCGATTTGTTTTTCTCGGGCCCCGCGGCGACACCCCCGCAAGTATCCGCCATCGGATATTCGTTGGTCACGGCGGCCACGACGCCGATCGTCGTCTACATCGCGAGCGACTCGACGGCGTGCGATCAGACCGGAGGCGCCTTCGGAGGCTGGGGGCAAATGCTGCCCGAGTTTTTTGCGCCTCCGATTGCCATTGCAAACTATGCAAACAGCGGCGCGAGCTCTTCCGACTTCTACGCAAACCCCCTCCACTGGGGGGCCATCAAGGCGCATTGGAAGGCGGGCGACTACGTCCTCGTCCAGTTTGGGCACAACGACAAAGGGGTTCCGGACGCAACGGTCCAAGCGAACCTCGAAAAGTACGTCGTCGACGCCAAGGCCGCCAATGTCACCGCAATCCTCGTTTCGCCACCGGCCCGCGTGCAATTCGGTAACGGTACCGTCGATGGCGACCAATCGAGCCTCCATGCGATCTCGGCTCAAGACGCGGCGGCTGCAGAAAACGTCGCTTATATCCCCCTCACAGCGCTCTCGACCGCCTGGTATAACACCCTGGGTTCCCAGGCCGCCGCACTGAAGTTTCATGCCAATGACTCGGATGCGACCCATACCAACTTGGTGGGCGCTGCCAAACTCGCCAGCCTGGTGACCGGTTCCATGAAGTCGCAGAACCTCCCCATCGCGCAGTACCTGAGGCAGTAGTTTCGTCGACGGGCCACTCCGCCCTCGCACGGCCGGGGTGGCCCGAACCTCCGCACAACGTAACGGCCGCGCCTCACGGATCCGGGCGCCGGAGTCACCCGGCGCTCGGACGCCAAAGCTCGGCTCCGTCGGACTACGATGTTGGAATGTCGCGCGTAATGGCCTGATCATTGGCGCCGTGGTCGTCTCCGACTTTAGACATACGGCCGGAGCCATTGAGTATGATCTCTTCGAACGCCCGCCGTAGAGTTATCCACCGAGTCGGGCGCCGACGATGACCTCTTCGAACGCCCGCCTTGGAGGTCTCCACCGAGACCCGCGTCCAGTGCGCGACGGCGAGCAGCTGACCGAGGCCATTGAAGTCGCGCTTCGGACCCTCGCATCGCGTCGGCAGACCGACGCGATCACCCGCCTGCTCGGGCTCGGTCGAAACTTGCTACAGCAGCTCGACGGTTGGCGAACGGCGCCTCCGTCGGCGGAAGTTCGCGAGCAGATCATGCGCCGGGTGGTTTGGCTCCACCTCGAGGTGGTCCGCGCCGCTCGCGCCGCAGACGCGACGGACTAACCCCCACCCCCAACCGGTCTACCTACCGAGAGGTCCGACGGGCGCGCGCTTCGTCCAGCCCGCGCGTCCCCGTCGGAGCGAGCCCCAAGAGCTCACCAAACCGGTCTGAAATTCGTCGCTGTCAAGCCGCGGACAGCGCGCCTGTTTGCCTTGCAGGCGAAACGCTAATCTCCGCACCCGATGCGGTTTGGACCGATGGCCACTTCGTCAATCCACCCCGAGTTCGCCGTCCCCGTGCCAAAGTAGAGCCAGCCAATCTGGAGGGACGTCACGGTCGGCAACGGAGCAAAATTCTTCATCCCGTTGGTGCCGACGCCCTTGACGATCTCCATCTCCTTCACTTCGACCCCGTCGATGTAAAAATAGTACGAATCGTCCGACGTCAGCTCGAATTCCCAGCATTGCCAACCAGCCGCCTGGAGCGGAAACTCCGGATCGGTCGCGGCGGGACTGTCCTCGTTGTCGCTGAAGACGTCGCCACTGGCGAACTGAATCTGCGTCTGCAGTTTGCCGCGCGAGCCCCCAACGAAGTGAAATGCATCGGCCGTGGCGCCCGCCGTGTCCGTTCCCATCATCGTGCCATATACGGCGTGCGACGGGATGCCCGTCGTAGCCGTGATATCGCCGAGGATGAAGTAGCGACCCCAAAAATTGTTGTTGGCCGTCTTCGTCGTGCCGGTGAACGTCGAGGTCTCGACGATGTACGTCATCTTGGTGCCCGAAAACTTCATCGAATGCGTGCCGCGATAGGCCTGGGTGGTGTCCACTGCCATGGTGTCGGGACTGGTGACCGAGATCGTGAAGGCGCTCCCCGCCGCCCCCGGTGCGGCGCCCTCGAAGCCGTCGCAGATGGTCGCCCCCGCGGGGTACGGCGTCGTGCACAGCGATGATCCACCAAGCCCTGCGTCACCCAAAAACGTTAGGCTTCCCGCCTGGCCCGTGCCGCCGGCCGCGCTCGAACTGCCGGACCCTCCAGCCCCCGTCGATGTGCCCGCGCCGCCCGAGCTCGTGCCGGCTGAGTTGCTCGCGCTGGAGCTCGTGCCCACAGGGGTCGTCCCGGAACTGGTTGTACCCACGGTGCCGGACTGGCTCGTCGCAGGGGTGCTGCCCCCCGGCGCAGTCGCGCTGCTGGACGTGTCGCTGCTGGTGGCCGAAGACGTGGTGCTTTCCGATGACGACCCGTTCGCCGCGCTGGAGTTGGACAGGCTGTTGTCCGACGTGCACGCCGCCATCGCCGCAGCCATCGGCAGCAAGCAGGACGCGAACACCGGCGAAACCTTGGAGGACTTGGTGAATCGCATTTTGTGACCCTATTTCGTTAGTCCGAGCGTACGAGCCGATCGGGCCGGCCAAACGGCAAACCAAGATGACCGAGCTGGGCGAAGAGTATTGATCGGAATGCACTACCCGACAAGGGACGTCGCCGCCTATCGCCACCCTTGCACCGAAAGCAAACGCGTCACGACGTCCGCTTTGCGCCGCGCGTTCCCGTCGGACCATCGAATTCTCGTGTGCCCATTCTCGTGTGCCCATTCTCGTGTGCCGAGCGCGGTGCTCGAACGGCGATTTCGGCTCGCTCCGTCCTCGCCCCCCGGGCCACCTCCAAGCTCGGCCCTCAAGGGCTTGCAGTGGCAAGGCGCGGAACTTCAGTCTCGCGGTTGCCCACCGTGGCCGGTCGCGACACTGGCCTCTCTCTGTCCTTCGCCCGCTCGGGACGCACCCCGCCACCCCGAACCTTCGGACGTGTGTTGCGATCTCATGGAAGAGCCACGGCTCCCACCCAAAACGGCTCGCCCGCCGTCACGTCGTAGCTGCGAACATAGGTGAGCTTGCCATCGTCGCCGATCCGGAAGACCGAAAAATTCGGCCCCACCTTGACGGTCCTGTCGGGGTGTTCCGGTTCTCGGAACGAAACCTCTTTTTGGTTCGCCACAATGAGAAAGTGCAGGCTCGGATCGATCGTCATCGTGCGCGGTTCGAAGCCGTGCGCGGCCTCGTTCTGAATGAGTTTCGGCGCTCCCGTCTGCGGGTCGATTGAAAAGACCGCCACGTCATTTTCGAGCGAATCGGCTCGTCCCGCGCAACCTACGCTCGGCGGGCATACGGCCGTGTTTCGGTTTGCCACGTAGACCCACGTTCCGCTCGGATGCACGCGGATGGGGCCGGCGCGTTGGTCGGGAAACTGGAGCCCGGGATGTTCGAGGGTCGTCGTATCGAACAACTCGGTCAAGACGCCATTGTCGTTCTTGTACGTGAGAATTCGATTCCCCCGTTCCATCGACACGTAAATGAGTGGCTTGCTCGGATGAAAGTCGAGATGGCGAGGGCCGACGCGGGACGGGTAATCGATCGTGCGGCTCTTTGTAAGTACGCCTTCATTGAACTCGAAGACCACCAGATGGCCGAACTTTTCGGGTTCGCCTTTCGCTCCGCTTTCGCCCTTCTGCGGTTTTTCGTCGTCGCCTCGCACGGGGACAAGGACCCACTTGTTCGACGGATCGATCCGAACTTGATGCACGAGAAAGCCGAGGCGCTGCGGACTTGCCGGCTGCGCGATCGACTCGCCGAGACCGCCGTCCGGGCGGAGCCTAAGGACGGACACGCTTTCGGTCGTGTTATGGGCCATGAGAAGGTAGCGACCGGTGTTGTCGACAGCGATGTGGACGGCTCTCGAGAGGGGCGGCTCGTACGGATCTCCGAGTCGCGCGAGAGCGCCGGTCGCAGGATCGATGGCGAAGGCGTAAATGCGACTCTCTGGCGGTCGGTCTGCCGGAGTCGGCATTTCGCTGCACGAGACGTAGAGAAACTTGCGCGACGGATGCACCGCGACGTACTGGACGACGCCTTGCAAGTCCGCGACTGTCTGCCGCTCGTCGAGCTCTCCGGTTTGAGTGTCGAGGCCATAGACGTGGATCGATGGGCCGATGCCCGCATAGATCGCGACCTTCGTCTTCGCCGGCGTGGCCGCCCTCGGCTCATGGGGATGAAGGCCGGCGGTCGCACAGGACGACAGCGTCGCGAGCACAACGATCAGCCAGCACCAGCAACGCAAGGGTACCTGGGCCCAATGCATACGATTTTCCTCCACCCGGAAGACGTCTCCTTTACACAAGGACGGTCGCCCGTCCGGAGTCAAGCCCCATCGCCTTCCTCGAGCCGTCACGGGCACCTTTCTCACCTACCGTGCCGCGACGCTCACGTGCCGCGACGCTCACGTGCGGCGACGCTCACGTGCGGCGACGCTCACGTGCCGCGACGCTCACGTGCCGCGACGCTCACGTGCCGCGACGCTCACGTGCCGCGACGCTCACGTGCCGCGACGCTCACGTGCCGCGACGCTCACGTGCCGCGACGCTCACGTGCCGTGCCGCGACGCGCCCATGCCCCGCGCTGCTTCGCGCCCCGCACGGTCCCCACGATCGAAGGCGCGCACCCTCGCCGATCTCCTTTCGCCGCCACCAGGTCGGGCCGCTCCCTGGCGATTCTTTGCGACGGCCTTTATCCTGTTGGCCGTGGGCGCCGTTGCCTCCGGTCGTTCGACACAACGCCCGCATCGGGGTCGAGCATGATCAAACCAGCGTACGTCTCGATGCCCAACTCGTTTCGCGCCGCGCTCCTGGCCGGCAAAACGCTGATTGGCTGTTGGGCGTCCCTTGCGAACAGCCTCACCACTGAAATCCTCGGTTACGCCGGCTTCGACTGGTTGCTTCTCGACGGAGAGCACGCACCGAATGACCTGCAGACGTTCATCGGCCAGCTCCAGGCGCTCAAGGACAGCCCGAGCGCGCCGGTCGTTCGGCCGCCCTGGGCCGACCCTGTCGTCATCAAACGTTTGCTCGACATTGGCTTCTTCAACTTTCTCATGCCTTGCATCGAATCGGCTGAAAGCGCGCGTGCGGCCGTCGCCGCAACGCGCTACCCCCCGCTCGGGATCCGCGGGGTCGGCATCCTCCACCGGAGCAGCCGCTTCGGCTACACGCCGGACTACTTTTCACGCGTCAACGGTGACATCTGCGTCGCTGTTCAAATCGAGAGCCCGGGCGGGGTCGAACATGTCGATGCGATCGCCGCCGTCGACGGGGTCGACGCGCTCTTTGTCGGTCCGTCCGATCTCTCCGCCGGATACGGTCATCTTGGCGAGCCGAACCACCCCGACGTCCTCCGCGCGATCGATCGCGTCGTAGAGGCCGGGAAACGGCGCGGTAAGGCCGTTGGCATCCTGTCGACCGTGGAGCATGACGTGCGCCGCTTTCTCGCCATGGGCATGACCTTGGTGGCCGTCGGCGGCGACGCGGGCCTGCTTCGCAACGCGAGCAAGGCGCTCTGCGACCGATTCAAGACCTGCGGGGACGAGAAGGACCGATAGAGATGCTCAAGTTCGCTGCAAACCTGACGATGCTGTTTGGCGAGTTGGACTTTTTGGATCGCTTCGAGGCGGCGGCCCGTGCAGGCTTCCGCGGCGTGGAATATCTATTTCCTTATCCGTACGAGCTCGAGACGTTGCAGGACGCGTTGCGTCGCCACGGTTTGGAGCAAGTCTTGCACAACCTGCCGGCGGGCGATTGGGCGGCCGGCGAGCGAGGCGTCGCCTGCCACCCGGATCGCGTGGCCGAGTTCCAGGATGGCGTGGCCCGGGCCATCCATTACGCGAGCGCGCTCGGCTGCAAGCAGGTTAACTGCCTCTCGGGCATTGCGCCAAAGGGTGTCCCGGAAAGCAAAGTCCGAGACACGTTCATCGCGAACCTGAAGTTTGCGGCCGATAAACTGGCCGCGGCCGGGGTCCGGCTGTTGATCGAACCCATCAACACACGAGACATTCCAGGTTTTTATCTGTGTCACACGTCGCAAGCGATCGAGATCATGGACGCCGTCGCCTCTCCCAATCTCTGGCTTCAGTACGACATTTATCACATGCAGGTGATGGAGGGCGACCTCGCAGCGACGATGGCGACGAATTGGAGTCGTATTGCGCATCTGCAAATTGCGGACAACCCGGGCCGCCACGAACCTGGCACAGGAGAGGTCAATTACTCATTTCTCTTTCAGTTCATCGAAAAGCTCGGGTATCCGGGTTGGATAGGCTGCGAGTACAAGCCCGAAACCACCACGGTCGCGGGGCTCCGCTGGGCTGGGCCGTTTCTGCACCCCGCGCACCGTTGATCCGGGTTCTTTTCGGTCACACGCCGATTCCGAGCAAGTGCAGGTCGAGGAGGTTCGATGTCCCCGGGCCGTGCACGAGGCAGCCGAGCGCACGGAGCGGGGGCTCGCTGTCGAAGCGAGCGAGCGCGCCGGCCGGGTCGAGTCCTGACGCCTCGGCCCGCGCCCAAGTGGTCCCGTCGACCGCCGCGCCGGATGCTTGCGTCGAGCCGTCGCGGTCGTCTGTTCCAGCCGCCAAGAACGTGACCCGGGCGAGGCCTCTGATTTCGTGTGCCACGGCGAGCGCCAGGTGAGTGGCCCGACCGCCGTGTCCGGTGCCGCGCACGACGATGGAGGGCTCGCCGTTGCCCACGAGAACTCGACCGGGTGTCGGCGAAATGGCCTCCCTTTGCGCGCGCCGGCCGTAGGCGAGTGCGAGGTCATCGACTGAGCTCTCGGTCCCGGCCGAAAGAACGTCGAAGCAAAGTCCACGCCCGAGCACCACCCGTTGGGCGTCCTCGACGACCCGTTCCGGCCCGGCGATCAAGCGAAACGCGACATGGCGCAACCGGGGGTCGCCGGGCTTGGGCGTCTCTGGGGTGTGGCCGGCGGCCCCCTTCTGCAGATGCGCGACCGCCCGCGCAGGGGCGGTCGGGGCGAGCCGCTCGACGACGGCCAGGGCTTGGCCAAAACTCGTCGGGTCGGGCGAGAACGGGCCCGAAGCAATCGTGCTCGGGTCGTTGCCGAGAACGTCCGATAGCGCCAAGACGACCGTCGGCACCCGCGCCCGCAGTCCCAGCTGTCCGCCCTTGATCGCCGACAGGTGCTTGCGGACGCTATTGAGCTCCGTGATGCCCGCGCCCGCGCGCGCGACGGCGCGAGACGTCGTGCGCTTGTCGTCGAGACACAGGCCATTGGCCGGAACGGCCAATGCCGAGGACGCGCCGCCCGACAGAAGGACCACGAGGTTTTCGGACGGCCGGAGCGCTTCGAGCCGATCGCACGCGGCGTGGCCCGCCGCAACGCTTCGGCTCGACGGATCGGGATGGTCCGACGACAGACAGACGACCGTTTTGGGAAGGTCCGGCGGCGCGACCAAGCGCGTGGCCGGCGATACGACGAGACCGCCCGCAATGCGCTCCGCTCCGATGGCCCCGAGCAGTCCGCGCAGCATGGGAAACGCTGCTTTGCCGGCGCAAAGCAGATGGAAGCGCTCGGGCAAAAGACGAGGGTCAGAGCCGATCGCGCTGCCAACGAGGGCCGCTCCGTCGACGCGTCGTGCGACCTCGAGAAAAATGCTGGTCAGCGTCATGGCCTAGGCTCGAAAGCGGAAAGCGGAAAGAGGTGGGTAGCGCGATGGCAGCGAGGCGGATAGACGTAAGCCATGAGCGCGAGGCGAAAGGCGCCGGGAGATCTGCGCAGCCATCGTTGGTATGGGGCCAGCGACCTTCGCTCCTTCGGGCACCGGTCTCGCTGCGCGCAGATGGGTTATGGCCGAGACGACTACGCCGGCAAGCCCGTCATCGCCATCGTCAACACCTGGAGCGAAATCAACCCGTGCCACTCGCACCTTCGTGTGCGGGCCGAAGAGGTCAAACGCGGGGTGTGGCAAGCCGGTGGATTTCCGGTCGAGATTCCGGCGATGTCGCTCGCCGAAACGTATCAAAAGCCCACCACGATGCTTTACCGGAACCTCCTTGCAATGGAGACCGAAGAGCTCCTCCGCTCGTATCCGGCCGACGGCGCCGTGCTCATGGGCGGGTGCGATAAGACGACTCCGGCTCTCATGATGGGCGCAATCAGCATGAACCTGCCCGCTGTGTTCGTCCCTGCCGGCGCGATGCTGCGCGGCGACTGGCGAGGGACGACGCTCGGAAGCGGGAGTGACGTTTGGAAGTACTGGGCGGAGTTGCGCGCCGGCCATATCGGAGCGACCGAGTGGAACGAGATCGAGAGTGGAATCGCGCGCTCGCCGGGGACTTGCATGACGATGGGCACGGCGGCCACGATGATGAGCGCGGTCGAGGCACTGGGATTCTCGTTACCAGGGGCATCCTCCCTCCCGGCCGTGGATTCGCGGAGCGCCCAGATGGCCACGCTCGCCGGCAGACGCATCGTCGACATGGTCTGGGAAGATTTGAAACCATCCGACATCATCTCGACCGCTGCGGTCGAAAATGCGGTCGCGACGGTCCTCGCGCTCGGAGGGTCGACCAATGCCGTCATCCATCTCATCGCGATGGCGCGACGCGCGGGAATCAACCTCGGCTTGAACCGCTTCGACGAGCTGTCGAGGCAGATTCCGGTCCTCGCCAACCTCAGGCCCTCGGGTACTTACCTGATGGAGGACTTCTGCTACGCAGGCGGCCTTCCGGCGCTGCTCAACATCCTGAGCCCGCACTTGAATCTCGACTGCCGGACCATCACGGGCCGACCGCTTCGCGACGGCATTGCCGGGCGCCCCGTCCACAACCCAGACGTCATTCGAACGCTCGATAGCCCGCTCGCCCCGTCCGGCGGTCTTTTGGTCCTGCGTGGAAACCTCGCGCCGGCTGGGGCCGTGATGAAGCCCATCGCCGCGGACCATCGCCTCTTGCAGCACGCGGGGCGCGCCATCGTGTTCGACAGCTGCGCCGAGATGACGGCACGCATCGACGATCCCGATCTGGACGTTACCGGAGATTCAGTGCTCGTTTTGCGCAACGCCGGACCGAAAGGGGGCCCAGGCATGCCCGAGTGGGGGCAGTTGCCAATTCCAAAGAAGCTCCTCGACCAAGGGGTCCGCGACATGCTGCGCATCTCGGACGCGCGGATGAGCGGGACGAGCTATGGTGCTTGCGTCCTGCACGTTGCGCCGGAGTCTTTCGTCGGCGGTCCACTTGCACTCCTCCGAGAAGGCGACGTCGTGGAGCTCGACGCGGCGGCGCGCACCCTTCACATGCGTGTCGGCGACGACGAGCTTCGACGGCGGCAAGTGGCGTGGCGGCCGCCTCAAGGCATTTATCCGCGCGGGTACGGTTCGCTATTTCTGAAGCACGTCGGACAGGCGCACGAGGGCTGCGACTTCGATTTCCTGGAGGGTACCGCGCGGATTCCGGACCCAGATATTCACTGATCGCCAAGAGGGTTTCCGGTGCAAAAGAAAGACGGTCTTCCGATGCGTTTAGGGCCCTTCGACTGCTGTCTTGCGTGCTTGGTTTTCGGAATGATGTTGGCCGCCTGCGCCGCCGATGTGGGGGATGCCCCGAAGGCAACCGGTGCGGACGCCACGAGCGGGCTCCCGAACCAATCGGACGGTGACGCAGAGGTGCCGGACGGCGTGACGGGCTCTGGAGGCGACGACAGCACCTCGGCGACGGCTCCGGACATGAACAGCCCGGAGCCGCCAACCGATGGCAACGACGCGCAAGTTGCAGAAGACGCAAACCCGGCACCGGACATCGATGCCACCTTCGGCGCCGACGCGTCGTCGGCCGAGGCATCCGTGCCGTCGGCGGACGGGTCCGGGCCGTCTAAGGATGCTTCGGCGCCTGCGGACGCTTCTACGCGGCCGGTGGATGGGTCAGTGCGGCCAGCGGATGGGTCGGCGCCTCCTGCCGACGCGTCCGCATCCGGTTGCACCGCGGGTGCGACGGTCGTGGTCCTTCAGCCGTCCGGCACGTGCGGCGGGACCGGTAACATCGTGAATGGCAATGGCTCGTTGGGGGCGGTGTGCGTCGAGTTTCACGGTAGCGTGCCGAACGGCTGGAACGCCTCGAACGCCACCGGTTGCTCAATCACGCTGACGGGCGGGGGCAAGACGCAGACGGTGACCGGGGCCGTAGCGGGGGCCGCCAATCAGCCGCCGATGCCTGCGGGCCCCGACGGCTACGTGTACTGGAACCTGACGCCGGGCTGCGTCGATTATGCGGCCATTCAGTGTTACTGAAGGCCCATCGGCCGCAGATCGCCGTCCAAGTCAAACGGCGGGCACATTCGTTCCGCACCTCGAACCGAAGCATGGTGTACTCACGGAGGCTCACAACCGGACGGCCAAATTCGAAGCCTCGCATCGCGAGGCCTGCAGGCTCGTCGCCGAGCGGCATCTCCCCCCTTTCGCCCCACGACGTCGATGATGAGCAAGAGAGCCCGAAACCGAGGTGACGAAGTGGGCGAACGATCGAAGCCGTCGTGGACCGGTGTTCCGACTGTCACAATCGCGGATAGGCACTGTTTGGCCGCGCCGCGCTCCGGGTCCCCAACCGGACTTCCGACTGTCACAATCATGGGTAGGCACCGTTTGGTCGCGCCGCGCTCCGGGTCCCCAACCGGACTTCCGACTGTCACAATCATGGGTAGGCACCGTTTGGTCGCGTCGCGCTCCGGGTCCCCAAGGGACGCGTTCTTGCTCGCGAAGTCGACCCCTTCGAAGACGGGAGCGTTTGCGGGTGCCATGGCGCTCGTGTGGATGACGGCGTGCGCAGCAGCCTGCCGGAGCAGCGCCGACACCACACGACAAACCGAAGGCGGCCCCAACGCGAACGCGGGCACGAGCCCCATGCGCCGCGGTCCGGGCGAGGCGGCCAACCCCGCCGTGCCCGCCCCCAATCCCGCTTTACAGATCGACGATCAATCGGCGACGAAGGGCGCGCAGATTGCCTTGACTGCGCTCCGAATGCCGTCGGGTAAGATACCCGGGTCTTGGCGTACCTACGGGTCGAATGCCGCCACGGGAGCGGCCCTCACCCCCGCGGAAGGCGACCCATTTTCGTTCGCGAGCTTCGACTCCGGCCCATTTCCTCATGCGGCGTGCGTACGGTCGTCGGGGTTCGTCGGATCCTTCGCCGGCGAAGGGTTCAACTTCGCCACGGTGATCGGCGACGGGGCCCGACCGGTGGCCGCTCCGATCGATCTCAGCGCATTCACCGGCTTTACGTTTTGGGCGAAGAGCCTGTCGCGCACCTGGCTGCGCGTGAAGGTGCAGGACGACCAAACGTATGGTGCCGACCGCACCGCGAGTTGCCACAACGCCGATGCAGGGGGGCCATGCAATGACGACTTTTCAGCCGACAACGTGCCACTGAGTAGCGCATGGACTCAAATTCTCGTGGCCTTCACAGACCTCACCCAAAATGACATGGGGGCCCAGTTTCCGGCGCTCGACGCTCGGGGCGTGTTCGGCATCGAGTTCGAAGTGGAAGGTGCGCCGGACGGCGGTGGGGCGCCGTTCCAGTTCTGCGTCGCCCGGATTGGTTTTACCAAGCCGTAGCCTGGGCCGCGCCGCGGCACAACCGATGACCACCCTCGAGGAGCTCATCATACCGGCCCATGGCGGTGCCCCCGCCACACCGGCCGTCGCCATCGTGCCGGAGGGCGCCCGGCGGGGGGTCGTCGTCATTCACGAGATCTTCGGGCGACAGCCCGAGATAGACCGTGTCGTCGAACGATTCGCGGCAGCAGGGTACGCGGCCATTGCGCCGGACCTATTTCGCCGGGGCTTTTTCGTTTGTCTGCGAGACGTCTTCCGCGCGATGAAGACGGGCGACGGCGTGGCTGTTCAGCAAGGCAAGAATGCCCGTGCGTGGCTTTGTGCAAAAGCCCGAATCGATCTTTCTTGTGTCGGTCTCATCGGATTCTGCTTCGGCGGTGGCTATGCCCTCGCCGCGGGGTCTGGTTGGGGCGCGGTCTCGGCCAATTACGCTCAGGTTCCCAGCGAAATGGCCCTCCGCGGGTGCGGCCCTGTCATCGCTTGTTACGGAGCTCGGGACAAGACGCTCCGTCATGCGCCCTCCGAGCTGCGCGCAAGGCTAAAGGCCTCTGGCCAGAGCGACTTCGAAGTGCATGAGTTCGATGCGGGCCATTCATTCATCACCGACGGCAAAAAGCGGCTCGCGCACCGACTCCAACCAATGGGCTTTGACAATTATCCTGTGGCACGCGAAGAAGCATGGAGGCGCATCTTCGCTTTTTTCGATGATCGGCTCGGGCACAACCCCTCCGAAGCAGCGCGGCCGGGTCGGTCCGACCCTTCGTACTGAGACCTCGGCCGAATGGGCCGCGAGCCCCTGCTTCACCTGATTGTCGGCTTGCTGTCCGCGTTCATCGAGTGAAAGGATCATCGGTTTCAACGAGTCGTTCATGACCGGACGGGGTCGTGTCGGGAGCGATGGGGCCGAGCGCGGGACCCATTGGGCACGACGACGGCGTCGCGCGGGTGCATCGGCTTGGTCGCATCGAACCACGGAGCAGGGGCCTGTGATGCTCGGGTCGTCTTCTGCGCTTGAGGTATCGCTGCATGGCGCCGATGCGCGGGCACCGCGAATGCAAAGCCGCATTGGAGAGGTCACATGCTGAGACAGCTTGGCCCTTTTCTCTTATTCATTCCGTCGCTTCTCCTCCTTGATTGCGATATGCGGGAGCCCTCCGGAAAAAGTGGCGGAACGTTCGGTGGTTCGAACGTTGGCTCGGGGAGCCCCGTCGATGACCCGGAGTCGGTCTTGCCCGACTCCGGTGGCTGCTCGATGGTTTCCGCAGCTTCTCCAGCGTGCGACGGCCTGGATGCCCATGCGCATGAGAACAGCACGTGGGACCCCGATGACGGCGCGGACGCGAGCACGCCACCGTCGTGGGCGGACGCGAGCACGCCACCGTCGTGGGCGGACGCGAGCACGCCACCGTCGTGGGCGGACGCGAGCACGCCACCGTCCTGGGCGGACGCGAGCACGCCACCGTCCTGGGCGGACGCGCGCACGCCACCATCGTGCGCGGATGCGAGCACGTCACCGTCCTCGGCCGGCTCGACGCGTACAGGCGAGTGCGTGCCGGGCACAGCTGAATGTTGCTCCGATCCGGTTGCGTCCGTCAGCGACGCCGGCGAAGTGATCCTGAACGCTGGCGATACGGCCTGTGGTTTGGCGGTATCCGCTGGATTGGGAGATGGCTTGGGATATGAACTCTACGGGCGGGTCTGCGGAACGGACGGGAGGTGGGCGAGGGAGGCGGTGAACGGCCATCCGGATGGGACGTGCGGGGCGTGCGGGCAGGGCGGGCATGCCCTGTGCCAGGTGTGTGCGGGTGTTCCAACCTGCGCGGCCTACGATTGCCCTGCGGGTTGTCCTTGAGCACCGAGGAACTCCCCGTGGCTCTTGCAGTTTCGTCCGCTTCTCGCGTCGCGGCGTCGCGGACGACGGTCGACCTCTGCCCGCGCCGCGGTTCCCTTCGCTCGCAGCCACGACGCGTCCGCGGTCGGACGTGCCCGCCCCTATCTTGACTTGCGCTTCAAAACCGCGAGGTTGCATTGCTTGTCGTCGACCAGGAGATCGAAAGTCTCCCCCAAGAGCGGCTCGGCCAGCGTCAATGTGACGCCGGGGTACGGCACCCTCAAGGCCAAGGACTCCCAGTCGACGATGTATTCAATGGGGCTGTCGACGATATAACGGGCAAGCTGGTTCTTCTTTTGGGCGAGCAAGGCAGCGGCGTTCACTTTGCCGTCGAGGTTGATGGTCCGGTCGTGAAAATAACCGACCGTCCCGCTCTGAGGTGCCCCAACCCAGACCGCGTCGGGAACATTCGCGCTCACCCATTCGACGACTTGAAAGTGCGGGTCTTGGGTGATCCGCCGATAGTTTCGCGCGTTGAGGCCGATGGGCAACGCGAGCAGCGCGATGGTCGGGAGTTCGGCCATTTGCGGCCCGGTGCGTTCGAGTCGCCCCCAAAGAATCCGCACAGATTCGCCCCACGCCGCCGCATAGAAGGGAGAGAGCGCCAGCAAGTAGCGGGACATGAAATGCGGAGCGCCGAAAAAGAGACCGTAGAAGGCAGCGAACGCGACCGTCGTCGCAACGCCCAGGAGCCACGCCTGTTTCGCCGCGGAGCTTTGGGATTTGTGGACGAATGACCAAGACAGTTGGCCAAAAAAGCCGATGGCGAGCACGCAGGCGGCCACGACACCAGGCTCTCTGTGGAGCTCACTCGGGATGGGCACTAGCAGGGTCAAGTACCCGAACAGGTTCGGGGCGATCAGCGCCGCGTTCGCACCGAATTTGGCATCCATCGATTCCGCTTGACCGCTGACCGGAATGATGTGGCCGAAATTCGTGTAGTTGAACACCAACCAGGGCGAGGCGATGGCGGTCACCATCGCTCCGGCCACCGTGAGTTCCGCGAGCCGATGGATGGCACGAGGTGGAGCGCCCGGTAGTCCCCAAGCGAGGTGAACCGTCGCGATCGACAGGCAAAAAAGGACGGCGTCGTTCCGCGCCCAGAATGCTGCTCCCAAGAGAGCGCCGACGGCCGCCCAGTGTGCATAGCGGGGGGAGGAGGCGCTCGTCGTCGAGCGAAAGACGTGCACCAGCACGAGCCCGACGAAGAGCACATAGAGGCCCGACTCGAGGCAGTTCATCGAGTGGGAGACGACGGTCGCGCTCGCATACCAGCCGGCTCCCGCGAGCATCGCCCCTTCCGGTGGCGAGCCTTCCGGCAGCGCGCGGCGGGCAAAGCGATAGACGAGATAGGCGGACGCCGAAGCCAGGACAGACTCGATGGCCAAGACCAAGATGACGGTCCCGACCTTGTTGACACCCACGATGAAGGAGCAGGCGCTCCAAAGAAAAGTCGCGAGCGGCTGCGTTCCGTTCGTGGGCATCGTGCCGTCGGCTGTCGACATGCCTCGGCCAAGCGCGATGTTCCGCGCGATGGTCAGCATGAGATAGCCGTCTTCCGTCGGGAACATCCGTAAGAGACGCCCCTCTTGGTTCGCAAATGGGGCCATTCTGGCGATGAACCCGACGAGCACGAGACCAGCGGCCACCCAACGCATCCTGGCGCTGGCCGTCGCATCCTTCGGAAAGGCCACCGCTTTCACGGTCCGAGGTTTCCACGTCGCCCCACCCGTGTCCACGAGGCCCACACCCGACACGTGCGTTTTTGTGGGTTTACGACGCCCCGGCGTACTTTTTTGTCCGAGGTCACTTCGGCTTGCAACAGGCGCTCCTCCTCGAGCATCGTAGCCCTTCGCTGTGAGTCGCCCTTCACCAATCGAATCGCCCGTTCCAGCCACCGAGCGGCCAAGTCAGCCCCCCGAGCCGTCTCGGCTTCGAGAGCGCCTCCGAAAACAGGTCACCGCGGCCATTGCGACCGCGGCCGAGGAGATCTTTGCAGAAGAGGGTCTGCGCGATGCCCACGTTGGACACATCGCCGCCCGAGCGGGAGTCGCGGTCGGCACGCTTTACAATCATTACGAAGATCGCGACGCACTCCTCGCCGCGCTTCTCAGCGACCGTTGCGAAGAGCTCACCCAGGCGCTCGACGCCGCGCTCGCGACGGTCGAGTGTGCGCCGCTCCGGGCAGAGCTCCTGGCCTTCGTCACCGCGTACTTCGCCTTCGTGTCGTCACATAGGCCGTTTTTCAAAATCCTATTCGAAGGAGAGCTCAGTCATCTGCAGTCCACCTATCCTCGCGCCGCGACCTTGCCTCGCGATTGCTACCGCGCGATTTTTCTGCGCATCGAGCGGATCCTCGCCCGGGGTGTCGAGAGCGGAGCGCTACGCCCCGTGCGGTCCGACGTCTATCCATGGCTTCTCGGGGGCATGATGCGGAGCTTGGCGGTCCGCGACGTTCTCAAACTGCAGCCGCTCGACCCCGGGGACGGCGAGGCGCTGGTCAGCGTGTTCCTGCAGGGCGCGCAGGCCCCATGACCGCCGCCACCCTGGGTCCGTCCTTCGCCCGCACGCCAGCGGCTCCCCTCGCGCGCCCGGTCAATAAGTGGGTGGTCACCATTTCGGTGACGTTCGGGACGCTCATGGGAGCGATCGACTCGTCCATCGTCAACGTCGCCATCCCACACCTGCGTGGCGCGGTCGGCGCGACGGTCGAGGAGATCACCTGGGTCACGACCGGGTTTGCCCTCGCGACGGTCCTTGTCATGCCGCTCACGGCCCTTTTGGGGAGGCTCTTCGGGCAGAAGCGCGTCTATCTCGCCTGCCTCATTCTCTTCGTCATCGGGTCCGGGCTTTGCGGGATGGCGCGAAGCCTGCCGACGCTCGTGGCCTTTCGCGCCATGCAAGGCTTCGGTGCTGGCGCGCTGCAGCCGACCGAGCAGGCCATCTTGCGCCAAACCTTCCCGCCGAAAGAGCAGGGGATGGCCATGGCCCTCTTCGGCCTGGCGGTGATGATCGGTCCGGCCATTGGTCCGACGCTCGGCGGCTACATCGTCGACCACTATAGCTGGCCTTGGATTTTCTATATCAATTTACCCGTCGGCGTTCTGGCCGTCTTCATGGTCACGAACTTCGTGCACGAGCCCGAAGACATCAAAGAAGCGAACCGGCTGGCTGCCGAGAAGCAGCGCAAGAACATGGACTGGGCGGGCATCGGTTTGCTGAGCGTCGGTCTCGTATCGCTCCAGTACGCTCTCGAAGAGGGCAACAAGGACGACTGGTTCGCTTCCCCCGTCATCAGCGGCTGCTTCGTCGTCGCTGCCATCACGCTGGCCTTCTTCATCGTGCGGGAGTTGACCGCGCCGGTACCAGCCGTCGACATTTCGCTCTTCAAGGACCGGGTGTTCCTCTCCGGGACGCTCATCGGCGGCGTCATGTTCGCGATGCTGATGGCTCTGACCTTTCTCCTGCCCGTGTTCATGCAGGAGGTGCTCGGCTTCACCGCCATGCAGTCCGGTCTGGCCCTGATGCCGCGGACGATCGTCATGATGATCGCGACGCCATTCGTCGGCCGACTCTATAACAAGGTACCGCCGCGCGTTTTCGTCGGCATCGGCGTGGTGATGTTTTGCATCAGCGCCTTTCAAATGAGTCGCTACACCCTCGACACCTCCGCGTCGGGCGTCGTATCGACGCTCTTTTTTCAGGGCCTCGCATTCAGCTTTCTTTGGGTGCCCCTCACGACGGTGGCGCTCTCGACGATTCCGCGACAAAAACTGGCGGACGCGACGGGCTCGAACTCCCTCGTGCGGCAGATCTCGGGCTCGGTCGGTCTCGCGATCTTTGCGACGCTTCTCTCGCGCAACGAGGACGCTGCCCGAATCGGGCTGGCGGCCCACATCTTTCCGGGGCGGCCCGAAGTCATCGCTCGGCTCGCCGCGAGCAAGCAACTTCTCATCGCACGCGGGGGCTTCGATGCGACGACCGCCGGTCAGGCCTCGCAGCGCATGATGGAATTCTTGGTCGATCAACAGGCAACGGTCCTCGCCTTCGAAAAAATGTTTCTCTTGTCCGGACTTCTTTTCGCGTTGGTGTTTCCGCTCCTCATCTTTCTGAAGGCGCCCAAGCTGGAGAAGGCCGAGACGGTCGATGTTCACGTGGAGATATGACGATGGAAGCTGACGTTCAGAAGTCGCATCTCGAGGGCAGCGCCGCGGGGGCGGCCGCCACCCGAAACCCCGAACCACTCCGCGCGGCGGTCGTCGTGGAACCGAACGGCCGCAACGCCAAGGCGGCGTTGCCCGAGACGGCCTCCGTGCCCAAGGCCGGTCGCGCCCGCCGCAGCTACGTCTTGGTCGGTCTCTTCACGGCGGTGCTCCTCGGCGCGATCGGAGTCTACTGGCTGCTCACGCAAAACGAGGAAAACACCGACGACGCGCAGGTCGCGGCCGACCTGGTCCCCGTCGGGACGCGCGTCGCGGGCCTCGTCGCGAAGGTGAACATCAGCGAGAACCAATTCGTCAAGAAGGGGCTCGTCTTGGCTGAAATCGATGACGCGGACTTCCGGGCCCGCGACAAGGAGGCCGCGGCTGAGCTCAAGACGGCGCAGGCCCAGGCCGCGGCCGCCGACGCGGAGGTGCAGGTCGTCGAGGCCACGTCCAAGGGCGGTCTGACGAGCGCGCGGGCGATGGTGAACGGTTCGTCCGCGGGGGTCTCGAGCGCCCAGGCCCAGGGTGACGCTGCAAGGGCGGCGTTGACGCGCGCCGAAGTGGACGCGAAAAAGGCCCAGCTCGATCTGAACCGCGCCAAAGAGCTGCATGCAGCCAACGCGGTCCCCTCGCAGACCGTCGACAACGCGCAGGCCGCCTTCGACGCAGCGACGGCCGCCGTGGCGCAGGCGCGTGCGCAGGTCGCGCTGGCGGAGCAGACCCGGAACGCCGCGCTCGCTCAGGTCTCGGAAGCCCAGGGACACCTCAATCAGAGCGCGCCGGTGGAGGCGCAGATCGCCGCGGCTCACGCACAAGCCGACCTCGCGCACGCCCGGGTCGAGAGCGCCAGGGCGACGCTCGACCTCGCCGACCTCCAGCTCTCCTACACGAAGATACTGGCCCCGGCCGATGGCATCGCTTCGCGGCTGACGGTCCACCCGGGTCAGCTCGTCAATGTCGGGCAACCGGTCATCGAGCTCGTCCCGACTGCGACCTACGTGATCGCCAATTTCAAAGAGACGCAGCTCGGCCGGATGCACACCGGCCAGAAGGCAGAAATCACGATCGACACGTACCCGGGGCGGAAATTCGAGGGGACGATCGAAAGCATTTCGGGCGGGACAGGATCGAGCTTTTCCCTTCTTCCGGCCGACAACGCGACCGGCAACTTCGTTAAGGTCGTGCAGCGGGTGCCCGTGCGGATCGCGTGGGGAAACCTGTCCGAGGATACCCCCATGCGGGCGGGGCTGTCGGCGGACGTGACCGTGGAGGTCGGCAAGTAATGCGTTCGTTTGGCTTGTCGGCTGCCGTTCTGGCGATGGCGTTCGTGGTCGGCCCGGCGTGGGCCGAACCGCAAGTTCACAGCTTGACCGTAGAAGATGCCGTCCTTCTTGCCATTGCGTCGAACGCACACCTTCTCGCGCGCCAAGCCAGGGTGCGCGGAGCGCGGGAGCACGAATCGTCGGCTACTGGACGAATGCTCCCGTCCGTCCACTTTTTCGACGAATACGAGCACTACAATAGCTCTTTCTACCTCAACCTCGGCGCCTTGAGCAGCGCGAGCCCACCCACCTCCACCGCCCCGGGCTTTCGCATTCGAGGCACCGATACCAACACACTGTCAGTGTCCGCTGACCAGCCTCTTCTCGGCCTTTTCCCCCTGTCGCACGAGCGGGCAGCCCGGGCGCGGGCGGCCGACGCCACCGAGGCCGACCTCGAGTCAGCCCAAGCGGACGTGAGAGAGGCGGTCGAGGTCGGCTACCTCCACCTCTTCGAGGCCAAAGCTCTCGAAGATATCGCGAAGTCGTCGGAGGATGAGCTCGCCGATCAGGTGCAGGTCACCCGGGCTCGCGTGAGTGCGGGGGAGCTCACGAACGCGGATCTGCTGCGCGTGCAGGTGGCCGTCGCGAACGCGAAGCAGCAAGAAATTCTCGCACACACGCAAGGGCAGGTCGCGCAGGCCCGCCTGCTCGCCACACTGGGCCTGCCGACGGACGCGGAGGACGTCGAATTCGTCGAGCCGACATCGCTGCTCGCAAACGCGGCGGAGACGTTGCCTCTCAAGGAGGCGCAACGGCTCGCCGCCTCGGCACGGCCCGAGCTCAAGCAGCTTCGGCTGCAGGTCGAATCGTTGGACCATACGCGCCGAGCGCGCCTCCTCTCGTTATTGCCCGACATCGATGCCGAGGCGGCTTATAACCATTTGGACGGCCAACTCCTCGTCGCCCCTCCGAATTCGGTGTACGTCGGGCTAAAAGCAAACTGGAATGTTTGGGATTGGGGGGCCACGTGGCACGAGCAACGGGCCGCCGCGGAGCAGACGAACGCCGCACAGCACGACCTCGAGGACGAGAGCCGCCAGATTGGACTCGAAGTGGCGACGAGCCTCGCCGAGGCCCACGCCGCGACGAGCGCGGTCGACGTGGCGCGCGAGACGATTGCCAGCGCGGAAGAGGCCTACCGCGTGACGGAGGCGCTGCTCAAGGCCGGGGCGGCGACCACGACCGACCTCCTCGATTCGCAAGCGGCCCTCACCCAAGCTCGCCTGAACCTGATTCACGCCCGGTACGAGCAGGCTCTGGCGCAAGTCGCGGTGGCTCGAAGCGTCGGCCGCTGATCGCCGATCGCCCACTCGAGTACCTCGCGCGCGCGGTTGAAATCTCGCGGGCCGGCAGAGTGTGAGCTACCGTCCATCCATGAGCGACCCTCGTCCCGCATGCCCTTCGTGCGGGGGCTCCGGCGGAGGCCCGTTCGGGCGGCCGGGATCCGCTTGGGATGTCGAAACGTACGTCTGCCCGCGCTGCGGGGGTCTGGGCGTAGTGGTCGCGGGGGCCGCTTCGTCGCCCCACCTTGCCAAGGCCGGCCTGGCCTCGTCGCCCGCCCACACCACCCCCAAGCCCGGCATCGCCGATGCGCGACCGCCCACCGAGCGGCGTCCCAAGCGGCGCACGTCGTCGAGCGCGTAGCGCGGCACGTCATCGAGACCCCATCGAGAGGAGCGTGGATCGCATGGCTGAGAACCGACTCCGTGTTTCTTCGCAAAGCCCCTATCGCATGACAGGCGGGCCTCGCGACGCCAAGTCGCGCGACGAAGTCTCGGTGGGCTTCGTCACTTGGTTCGTTCTGTTCTTGGTCGTGCTTATCCAAGCGCTGTCGGCCGGACCTTGGCCGGAAAACGGCTTTGGCCGATCGGAGGGACGGCCCTGTCTGGGCCATTCACCGGTGCGCGGCCACCATGCGGCAACGCACGGCATCGAGCTCTGATGCGGGGGTCATGGCGCTCTGGTCGCCCGTCACAGGCGGCCCTCGGAGGCGGCTTAGGGGAATGGCTGTTCGGGTGAGCCGATCTCGAAGTAGAAGCTGAAGCTGCCCTCCAAGTGCGCGAGGCAGGGGGGCGGTGGTCCCAGCCCGCCGGGGGCGATGTCTCTCGGGTCGGCAAAATACAAATCGAAATGGGGCACATCGGTGAGGCGTTTGCTCGCATCCGATTCGTTCGGATTGCCGTCGAACAAATCGGAGAATACGATCGTGCTCATCCCGATGGGGCCGGTGGCCACCGTGGCGCTCGCCGTCCCGGCGTCGCCCGCGTCGCCCGTCGCTGCGTCGGCGGACGGGCCAGTCTTGGTGGTCGCGTCTCCCGCGTCGAGCGAACCCGTCGTCAGATCGCTGCACGCGGCGGGGAGCGATGCGGCCCCAGTCTCACCGCAGCTCCCGTCGGCCGCCAGGGTGACGGCGCTGAGCGCGTAGAGCGCCACGTTTTGAGTGCGACAGGTCTGCTGCAGGTAGAGCGTTGCGTGAACGATCGATGGATTTGGATTGGCGACGATAGGCACGCCGGGCGCCGCCACGCCGACGGGCAGAGACACAGGCAGCGTTTGCCCCAATTGAACCGCAGCGACGTCGTCGATGAGGAATTCGACGCCGTCGCTGAAGCTCTCGAAGTTGCCGCCGTTCTGCACGCGAATCTGCAGCGAGTCCGACGATTGAGTGGGTATGGCGGCGAAGAAGTCCGGCTGAAGGTTGAACGCGCCCGTCCAGCACATCGGAACGTCGAGCGTTCCACAGACGGTTCCCGACCCTGTGCCCTCGGAGCAACCAGGCGCGAGCGCCACCACGACGAGCGCCAAGCACGATGTCCGAGCCACGGCCGCTCGCAGTGCCTTGCTCCTCACGAAGACGGAGCCTACAGGGCGTGCCCGGGCTTTGCCACGTTGGCGCAAGTCGGCACGCCACGCGCAAACACGCGCCCGTTCGCGCCCCTTGGGCTGGGCACGTTTGTGCGCTACGCGGCCGGCGGAAGTGGGCCGCCGAAGCGATCGAGCAATGTCGCGAGCGTCGCGCCGACGCGCGTTGTCACCCTCACGGACAAGAGCTCTGCGGGGCCCCCCACGCGCGTGATCTCGAACGGGGCGGCGAACATGCGGCGGCCGAGCGCCTCCAATTCGGGCTTCAGCGAAGCCCATGTCGCATCGGTGTTCGGCGCGGCCAGACGGTCGTTGACTCGGAAGAGCAGCTCGTTCGTCTCGAAGAAAAGATGCCCTAAAAGGAGAGGTTCCCGCTCGAGCAGCCAGGCGGCGTGCAGCGTACGCCGCGCGAGGTCGTCCAGGCGGGCGGCCGGAGGGGGGCCGGCGCGCTTGCGGCTGTACAAGAGCCCGAGCCGCCCCGCGCCCTGGTCCATGAAGTAATCCGAGCCGTGACCGATGAGCACGACACCGGGGCCCTCCGGCACGTGGATGTAATTGGCCACGTCGATCAAAAGCTCCGGCAAGGCACGCTCTTTGATCCACCGATGAAACACCGGAATGAACGTCTCGAGCGGTGCAGTGCGCGCCGAGCCGGCCGTGGCGAAGATCTTGAGCTGCAGTTTCTGTGCGTCCACGAAATCTCCCGGAAAGCTGCTCTAGCTGGAGGCGCTCGGTCGCGGTGAAACGGAGGACGCCCGCAGGGCAGAGCCGAGGCGTGTGTAGCACTGGTGCGCAGCATCGACGAAAAGCGTAGCCTCCTCGATGAGCTGGTGTGCCGACTCGGGGGTTGAAGTCTTGTGACGCTCTTCGTGAGCCCGAAATAGGTAGTGGGCGAACTTGCCCCCTGCAAACGGATCGAAAAAGACCTGTGTGTCGTAGAAGTGCTTGCGGAACTCGGCGATGACTTCGTCCGGTTCGCTGCCGATGTTCGCGTTCTTCTCGCGGATGAGCGCCCGTGCGCTCAGCAACATCGCGCTGAACGCGCGCGCGCCCGCCGTGTCCGTCTTGCCTTCGTCGAGGAGCAGCTGGGACTCGAAGATTTCGCGCTCAGCCGCTGCAAGTTCGACTTCGACGTACGGGACGACCTCTCCAGCACACTCGCCCTCCCCCATGTCGGAGATTGTGTATTCGCGGGGATCGCCCCAGTCGCTGTAGTAACTCGGATCCTGTTCGTACGAAGGGAGCTTTTGCAGCTCTTCGACCAGCGCGCGAATCGTCTTTTTGCCGATTCGCTGGACGAAATCCGCGAAGGATTCGGACTCGGTGCGCTCCTTCGAATAGCGTTCCGTCAGTCGCTTGACGACTTCGGGTACTCGCTTCGACGGCACTGCGCCGATGGCGAGGCCGTACGAGCCACCGTTATGCGTCCACTGGCCCCCGACGACCAGCTGGAAGTGCGGCACGCGCCGTCCCGCGACGTTGCGGCTGACGCCAAGGAAGCCCAGATCGGCCACGTGGTGTTGGCCGCACGAGTTGAAGCAACCGCTCGCCTTGATGTGAAGGTGCTTGACGTTTGGATCGCGATCGAGACCCGATGCGCGCAGATCCTGGGTCAACTGCGCCGCGAGAGCCCTCGACGACGAGATTCCGAGTTTGCACGTGTCGGTTCCGGGACAGGCCGTGATGTCACTGATCGTCCCCGCGCCCGGTTCCGCCAGGTGGATGCGCGCGAGCGCCGAGTAAACCTCGGGCAGATCCGCCTCGCTCACCCAGCGCAAGAGCAGATTCTGATCGGCCGTCGTACGCATCGTGTCCCCGGTGAAACGTCGCGCGATGGCCGCCAAGGCGCGTCCTTGCTCCGACGTGAGGTCGCCGAGCGGAAGCGTGACGAGCGCAGCCACGTACCCGGTCTGACGCTGGGGAACTACGTTCGTGTCGCGCCAGCGTGCGAATCCATCGGGCCACGGGGCTTGCGGAGGCGGACCCGCGGGGCGCACCGGCTGTTCGTCGGTGGCGTGCAGATCGGCGAGAAATGCCGTCCAGCGGGGGTCGGGCCGCAGTCGAGCGCGCTCCTCGAGGACGAGTCGCTTCGTCTCCTCGAGACCGAGCTTCTTCACGACGAACTTGAATCGGGCGCGCGCACGGTTTTGCCGCTCACCGAGCCGGGCGAACACCCGGCTGATCGCCTGCGCGGTCGGCAAGAGCTCGGCCTCCGGCAAAAACGCGTCGAACACCTGGGCATTCTGGGGCACGGCGCCGAGGCCCCCACCGATGACAATCTCGAACCCCCGCTGCGTCTCGCCGTTCACCTGGCGGGTGCGCGCGATGGCGCCCAAATCGTGGAAGTTCGTCAACCCGCAAGCGTGGTCTCGGCAGCCCGAAAAAGCGACCTTGAACTTACGCCCGAAGTCTTGCGTGTCGTCGTGGCCGAGTAAGAAAAACGTGAGAGCGTGGGCATACGGCAGGACGTCGAAGGGCTCGTCGCGGCAAATGCCGGCGAGTGGACACGCCGTGACATTGCGAACGGTGTTGCCGCACGCTTCGCGCGTCGTGATGCCCACCGCGGCGAGCCGGCGGTGCATGTCCGGCGCATCCTCGATGTGCACGAAGTGCAACTGAAAATCCTGCCGCGTCGTCACGTGGAGGATTCGGTCCGAATACTCCTCCGCCACATCGGACAAGACTGTCAGCTGATCCGCCGTCAAACGCCCGTACGGAATCTTGATGCGCTGCATCCCCGGCGCGTCCCACAGCGTACTGGGGCCCTTCGTGACTTCTCCGGAAGGGTATGCGATCGCTTGCGTCTTTTCGCCGTCGTGGCGCTGACCGTTGTCGTAGCGCTGCCCATACGCGCCGCGACGCAGTCGAGTCTCGGCAAAGAGCTTCTCCTCGATTTTGCCCTTTTTCCGCAGCTCGATCTGTGTTTCGAAAATATCGATCTCGCGACCCCACGCTTCCGGAACGAGTGCGCCGAGGGCTTCTTTCCACGTATTGGCTGAGCTCATCGAGTCACCTGGATGGCACCTTATCTAACACGCTCTAACACGAAACATGAGGGCACCCATCAGGGCTTCGCGCCGACCTGCCAAGGCTCGCTCGGCGGCCCGACGGCTGCCTTCGCGAGACTCGCGATTGGATCATGGGCGGCGATGACTCGGCTGCCTTCGCGAGACTCGCGATCGGTGGGATCATGGCAGCGATGACTCGGCTGCCTTCGGGAAGGCGCATCGTAGCGAGGGCCATCCGCCGCCATCAGAGGATCGCCAACACCTCGGCCGCATGCCCTTCGGGCCTCACGTTGAGAAAAACACGTGCGATCTTACGGTCACGAACGACGAACGTCGTCCGGAAGATGCCCTCTTTGCCGTTGGGCTTCGGCCCCCACACCCCGAAGCGTTCGGCGATCGTGTGCCCCGGGTCCGAAAGAAGCGGGAAGTTGAGGGCGTACTTGTCGCGAAAAGCTCGATGACTCGCGGTGTCGTCGGGGCTGATACCAAAGACGTGGGCGCGATCTTGAAACTGGGAGCGTGCGTCTCGGAACTCCTTGCATTCAATCGTACAGCCCGGCGTATCGTCCTTTGGATAGAAAAAGAGAACGATGGGCTTTCCGAGGAGCGCGGACAACGTCACCTCGCGGCCTTCGTCGCTCGTCAGCGTGAAGTCGGGAGCAACGTCTCCTTCTTTCAATTCAGGCATTCGACCCTCCGAGTCGTCGTTTCGTCGCGGCGCCTGCGATCGTCATGGCGCATGCCATTGGCCGGCGCCCTTTCATCTGCGGTCCCGGGACCCATGTGGTGTCGTGTACCCATCGCGACTGCCGTTCACAATAGTAGACATGCGTTTTTCACGCAAGACGTCTCGATGCGGAATCCAGCTTGTCGATGCGGAATCCAGCTTGAAAATGGGGCGGCCGGCAGCCGGCTGCGATGTCCAGGTCCCGCGGCGTTTCTTCGGTCGAAGCGGATGGTTTGGCCCCGTGCGGCGCCTCGCCAGGGCCGCCCATGGCCGACGAAGAAGCGTGTCGCACCCCGAGGAACACGTCGTCGCGCCGCTGCCCATGAGCCGAACGCCGCGCATGAATCGGCGGGCAAGTGTGCCGAATGCCGCCACGGGCGCGGAGATGCGCGGTCATCCATGCGCCGGATGCTACGGGTTCTCGCGCCGGCGAGGACCATGTCGTATTCTGGATAACTCTGTCGTACCTCGGGCGCGCATGTCGCCTTCCAAAGGAGCGTGTCGCAATTCTGGGCGGAGCGCTTCCGTCGCCGACACGGATCGCGCGCTCCTCGGCCATATGGCCTGCGGTGTCGACGGCGCGTCCCAAAAAGGCCGGTTCGCAAAGCCAGCCCCCCGGCCGTCGCGTGGACAAAGAATGCCTGGAAAATGAAAGACCTGCTGGAAAGTCGTGCGGCATTTTGATTTGACGCCTGCTCGCTGGGCCGGTGCGGTACACCGCACCGCGGTGGCGACGTACAACGAGCACCAGAAATGGCTCCCCCCTATGCCGAAAAAGAAGACAGCCTGTCACGGTCGGTACGGTGAGCCGAGGGTGGGCAAACGTCTCACCCGCTGTGGCCACCTTCGAGATCGCGTTTTGTCGGCGTCCATCGTCCTGGTTGCTTTCTGGGCTGGCGGTTGCGGAAATGCGAAAACAAGTGACTTCGGCGAGCTGCACGGCCCGGCCGGTACAACGCCGACGCCCATTGAAAGTGGCAACAATGGCGCGAACTTCTCGGCGAACGTGACGACGACGGTGGTCGACGCCGGGACGCCCGCCACCGGCTCTTGCCCTGGCAATACGACGACCATCAGCGGCTACGTGTATGACCCAGCCGGAGCCAATCCGCTCTACAACGTGTCGGTCTACGTTCCCGATCCGAACTCGCCGCTTCCCGATCTCGATACGGTGCCTCTGACGTGCGGCTGCAGTCAGCTCTTTCCGGCCGGTGTGCTTGCCGCCGGCTTGCCGACAGATGCGACGGGCCACTTCGAGATACCCTGCGCACCGTCCGGGGCCGTCAGCCTCGTCGTGCAAACGGGAAAATGGCGCATGCAGTATAACGGCATCACCATCCACCCGAACGCGAGCAACCTCGTAACGAACCTGCGGCTGCCCGCAAACGCCGCCGAGGGCTCGCTTCCGAACATCGCGATTTCGACGGGAGGCTCCGACTCGCTCGAGTGTCTGCCCCTCCGCATCGGCGTTTCCGCGACGGAATACGTTGCCGGCTCGGCGGCCGGCGGTCACATCCACATTTACACGGGCTATCGCGGGGCGGCGCTGCAGCAGGGGCCGGTCGAGTCTTACCAAGCCCTCTGGGACCAGCAGGCCGATCTGAATCAGCACGACGTCGTGCTGCTCTCGTGCGAGGGGCATGAAACGACCGGGGGAACGCCAGGGGCCCCGATGACTGCGGCGTCGCAAACGCTTCTGATGAACTATGCCAACGCGGGCGGGCGCGTCTTTGCTTCCCACTACCAGTATGCTTGGTTCAATACAGGGCCCTTCAATACCGGCGCAAACCAGGTCGCTACCTGGGTTGCGGGTGCACAGACGATCGATGATACGCAATCTTTTCCTGGCGACGTGGACACGACCCTCGTCGGAGGAAATGCGTTTCCCGAGGGCGCGGCGCTTCAGCAGTGGCTGGGTACGGTCGGTGCTCTGACCGCGAACCAAATTCCAATCTGGTTCGCGCGCAACAACGTGATGGCGCTGAGCCAGCCCCCCTCAACCGAGTGGATTCACCTCGACCAGTCGGTCGCACAGGCGCCGAGCGCGACTCAGTATTTCTCGGTGGACACACCGATCGGGGCGGCGTCGGTGTGCGGGCGAATCGTCTATAGCGACCTCCACGTCAGCGGCGGGCCAGGTCAGGCCCAACCTGGTGTTGCTCCGGACTATGCGAACGCGCCCGGCGGTGGCCGTGGCGGCATGGGAATGCAAGGCGGCGTTGTGCCCACCCAATGCGCCATGCGCCCTCTGACTCCCCAAGAGGAAGCGCTCGAGTTCATGCTCTTCGATCTTTCTTCGTGCATCGTTCCCATTGGGCAGACGACGATGCCGCCGCCGACGAGCATTCCGAGGTAGCGTCCAAGCATCCTCTGCGGCGGCCCCGCGGAAAGCGGCCTCGGTCCTCCGTCCGCGGCTTGGTTTTCGTTTGGTTCCTACTGAACGACCTGCGGCCCCTGGTTGGCCGCCGCCAGAGCTGCGGAATACTGAGTCACGCTGGGCGGGGCGCCGTCCCCTACGTCGGGCAACTGGATTGTCGTGATCGAGAGCGGGGGAAACTCGAACGACTGTGCCGAAAGCGATTCGATCGACAGGGTGAGGCTGCCGGGCGTCATCGTCTTGTTGATCACGAGAACATGAGTCGAAAGGGCCACGGCATCGTAGCTTGCATATACCGAATAGCCGCTTGGCACGCCGATCGGCGAGAGCATCGTTCCGCTCAATTTGCCAGAGACCATCTGCTCGGCGTAGAACGAGGGGCTTGGCTGCCCGCCTTGGATGAAGCCGAGGACCGAAGACATCGGGCTCGTTTCTCCGATATTCCAAAACGCAAGAGTCCAAAGTCCATTCTCCAGAGCCACCCCCATGTCGTCGGCCGTCCAGATCGCAGCGTAAAACGTGCCGGGGGCCGCCAGAAGCGACGTTTGGGTATACGAACTGAGCGCGTAGGCGTACGAAATGTTCGACTCCGTCACGCCGAGCGGCGTGTTGGGTCGCGCGTGGCCCTGCACGATGGCCATCACCGAGCGCAGCGTCGTCTGAAAGCTGCGGTCGTCCGTCAGCGCGCCAGTCTGCGAGGTGGCCGTTCCGCTGAACGGGTACCTGTGAATGGTGACCACGTCGACGTAATCCTTGCAAGCATCGAGAAACGGAGTGAGCCAATCCGCGCCGGGTATGTATTTATAAGAAAGTTCCGGACCGAGGAATTGAATGGGCGTCCCGCCGTCCGGACCCGCCGCGTTCGCGGCCTTCATGGCCGCTACGTAGGCCTGGAACGCCGTGCAATAATCGGAAGCCGTTTGAATCGGGAAGCTCGCATCGTAATCCGTCGCGTAGAGGTCCGGCTCGTTGCCGATTTCCCAATAGCGGACGCCATAGCCCATCATGACGTTCGCATACGTGACGATATCCGCCGCGTTCTGCGGGGTCGCCGCTCCCCCATCGACATTGTTCGCCACGAGCGGAACCTGCAAGATGGGTTCTGCCCCGGCGTCACGGCAATAGGCCACGAATTGGTCGATCTGGCCGTTGTCGAAGGGTGACGGCGAGTTCGTGTCGTTGTTGTTCCCGCCGGCTCGGATGAGGTTCAGGTGGAGCGAAGAGACGAGCGACTGCGTCCCCGTCAAGCCGGTGACGCCCGTGCCCGCCCAGTCGACCCAATCCCAGTAGTTTTGGCCGAACGCGACGGACGATATCGGGACGCCGCCGTCCTTGGAGATGGTGACCGTTCCCACATTGGGCGCTCCGCCGTCCAGAGCCCCGGTCCCCTCACCGTCGACGGTCGCATCCGCCACCTGCGCCGCGCTACTGGCCGACGATGAGCTGTTCGAAAAGCAGGCGATCTGCACCGCCGCGGCCCCGACCACAAGAAACCGACATGCATCTCGGCTCATCTCAATCCGGCTCCGATACGGGCATTGACGCCGAACGGTCTTTGGTCGCATCCGAAATTCTCGCGCGAGCTGGGTCGGCCGCGGCACCAAGCCCTGCTGGGTCGGCGGTGATACAATCGACATGCCTGGTCCCTCGGTCCGGTTCTCAATCGTGGTGGACGACGGCCTCGATGTCGTGTCCGTCCGGATCGAGAACGAAGGCGCCGTAGTACTTTGGGTGGTAGTGCTGTCGCAGCCCCGGGCCACCGAAGTCCTTCGCACCCGCCTGGAGGGCGGCGCGATGAAAAGCGTCGACCTCGGCTCGATTGCGCGCGCTGAAGGCAACATGGATTGGCGTGATGGCCCTCACCTGGTCGGCCGTTTGGAACGACGTGGGACCGACGCCAATCCAAAAATCAGGTTTGCCATCGCGCCCGAATCCACATATTTTTTCGAATTCCATGATTGGCCGAATCCCCAAAGGCGCCAGCGCCGTTTCGTAAAACGCGCGGGAGCGCGCATAGTCGGACACGACCAGGCTGACGTGATCGAGAATGGTCATCGAGGGGACCCACGATGCCACGGGGCGGCGTCGATGTCACCAGCGCCCGCTCTTCGCCCGTCATTGGGCGGTCGCTCGCCTGGCCGCGGGCATCGAGCGCGGGCGTCGAGCGCGGGCGTCGAGCGCGGGCATCGAGCGCGGGCATCGAGCGCGGGCATCGAGCGCGGGCATCGAGCGTCGGGCATCGAGCGTCGGGCATCGAGCGTCGGGCGTCGGGCGTCGAGCGTCGGGCGTCGAGCGCGCGGGCGCGGAAGAGGAAACGAAGGGCGTTGCGCACCAGGTTTCCGGCTGTCCCCGCTGCGCTCGCCGAGGCGCTCCTCGCTTCGAATAGGCTTTTTTTGTAGCCTCTCCGTGGTGAACGACCGGGCTCTTCGATCCCGCCGCAGTGAATGCGAGCCGTTGCCCCGGCCGAATTCAGCACGTCGCCGAGGGCGGGGGGCACTTTGCCGCCGGGCCCGCGCAATCGGCCCGCGCCGATGGCCGAAGCCAGCGCCCCGTCCAAGCTTTCGCCTTCTCGCCGTCGAGGTGCTGGTCGAGGTGCTGGTGGCTGCGCTCGCCTCGTTGGCCATGGCTTGCACCCGCGGAGCGGACGCGGCCAAGGCGACGGCCGGGCTGAGCTGCGCCGCAGGCGGTCCTGGTCTGACCGACTGCGGGGCGAGCCGCGAGAGCTGCTGCACGAGCCTGCCCGTGAGCGGAGGGACGTTTGACAGGACCTACGGCGACCTCAGCCCCGTTGACGGCGGGTTCGACGCGTCGCCGGACCTGCGAGCGACGCACGCGGCTGATCCGGCGACCGTCAGTGGCTTTCGGCTGGACAAATACCTGGTCACCGTGGGTCGATTTCGCCAGTTCGTGATCGCCTGGAACGCAGGATCCGGGTATCGGCCGACGCCGGGCTCGGGCAAACATACGCACCTGAATGGCGGACGAGGACTCGCGGACGGCGCAAAGCCCAATACCTATGAGCTCGGGTGGGACGAATCGGATGACAACAACATCGCGCCGACGAACGCGAACCTCACCTGCCTTGGAGATTCAGCGACTTGGACACCGTCACGCGGCAAGAACGAGACGCTGCCGATCAATTGCGTCAACTGGTATGAATCGTACGCTTTCTGCATCTGGGACGGAGGGTTTCTCCCGAGCACGGCCGAATGGGAGTACGCCGCGGCGGGCGGCGGCGAACAGCGCAAATACCCGTGGGGTGCGGTGGATCCCGGGGTGCAGAACCGGTACGCGATCTATGGCGACAGCGCGGGCCACTGTTACTTTCCGACATTCGGGACCTGCCTGGCGGTCGAAAATATCGCCCCGGTCGGCACGGCCACGAAGGGGGCGGGCCGCTGGGGTCAGCTCGATTTGGTGGGCAACTTGTGGGAATGGAATCTCGACTTTTACGTCGACGACTTCACGGTCTGCACCGATTGCGCCGATGTGACGAACGACAGCCATGGGTCTTCCGGTCGCGTCTTTCGCGGCGGGTTTTTCTACAGCAGCAAGTCGACGTTGCTGGCGACGGCCCGCAACGCCGGCTCTGATCGCTCATTCGGCGTCGGATTCCGATGCGCCAGGGCGCCATGAAACAGCCGGAGCGGCCATGCTCGGCTTCATGAACCGCAGGGACAGCAGTAAAACGAGACGCCCTCGAAGCCCGACACGATGACGCAGGTCGCCGGCGGTTCGGAAGGCGCTGCGGCCTCCGTGGGGGACCCCGTTCCGCACACCACTCCGAACTCGTTCGGCTGGCATTGATTCTGACACACGAAACCGGCCTCGCTGACACTGGGCGACGAGCTTCCGTTGAAGAATTGAACTGCGCCCGAGCACTGGGCTGGTTCATCGCTCGTGCACTCCGCGACCGCGGCGTCCGGTCCCTCGCACGAGAGAACCATGCGTGCGGCGCTGCATCCGTCGCTCGACCCGTCGCCGGACTCGAGCCAAGGGCAGGTTCCACCCCCGTCGGCCGCGTCCGCGTCGGCGGTGCCGCCATCGGCCGCGGCATCGGCGGCCGCGGCATCCGCCGCATCGGCGGCCGCGGCATCCGCGCTGGCGCTGGAAACGCTCGACCCTCCGCACCCCGCCGTGAACAGCATGAGCTGGGTCGAAAGCGCCCCCGCAAATCTGCGACGAATCATCGAGGTGCAAGTTAGCAACTGACGAGCCGATCGGATCTCGCGAATGTCCCAGATATTTCGAGAACCTACGCTCGACAGACTGGGCCACCTTGGGCCAGCCCGAGGCACGGAGGTCGCGCCGCTCCACGGCGTCGGACGGTGTCCGGGCGGGTGGGATCAGATCTCCCCGCCTGGTGGGCCTTCGGGGAATTCAGCACGGGGGGTGCGCGTGGCACCCGCCGCAGCGCTACACCCGCGTCATTCGACGCCTTCACCCGAGCCAATCCAATGCCCGCTGCCGCGTCGGGCCGAAGCCGCCTCTGAACGCGCGTGGGACCCGCGCACGCCGACCAGCACAAACCGGTCACCCGTGGTTCTGGCCTGTTTCGCACATTCTCTCGAGCAGCGCGGTGTGGCACCCCGCCCAGCGTTTCGGCACGCCCAACGCGTTGCAAAAGTGGCAAGAGCACCCGATCGATTACATTGTAATCGACTGCAATCGTCGATCCCTGGACGTCGACCTTACGGCGCCGTACATCGTTTGACGTGGACCTGACGCAATCTCAAAAAGAGCGCGTGGACGCAACATTGAAATTCGCCCGTTCGCGCCTGGCGCCCGGTGCCCGCAAGCGCGAGGCGAGCGGCACCTTCGACCGCCGACTCTGGGACGAAGCGGCGGACTTCGGCCTCGCGGGTCTGCCCATCCCCGAAAAGTGGGGCGGCAGTGGTCTCGACGCGGTCGATACCATGTTGGTCGTCGAGGCGCTGGGAAAGGCGTGCGAGGACGGCGGTCTCGTTTTTTCGCTTTGCGCGCACATGTTCGCGTCGGCCGTTCCCATCTGGCGCTCGGGCTCGACCCACCATGTCGAGCGGTACCTGCCTGACTTGGCACGGGGAAAGCTGATTTGTGCCAACGGTACGAGCGAGCCTGAGGCGGGCTCCGACGTCTACGCCATGACCACGACCGCAAAGCGGGTCGGCGACGACTACGTTCTCAACGGAACGAAGTGCTTTATCACCAACGCGCCGGTGGCCGACCTTTTTCTTGTCTATGCGACGACGAATCCGTCGAGCAAGGTGTTTGGAATTTCCGCGTTTCTCGTCCCGCGCGACACATCCGGTCTGCGCGTCGCATCCGAGGACGCCAAGACCGGCCTGCGCACATCGCCCTGGGGCACGATCTACCTCGACGATTGTCGCATTCCGACGAGCTCGCGACTCGGCCCCGAGGGTTGCGGCGCGTCGCTCTTCGGCGAGTCGATGATCTGGGAACGCGCGTGTCTGTTTGCCTATTACGTCGGGGCGATGGATCGGTCACTTCAACGTTGCGTCGATCACGCTCGATCGCGTTCCCAATTCGGCCATCGCCTTGGGTCCTTTCAATCGGTCTCGAACCGAATCGTGGACATGAAGCTTCGACTCGAGGTCGGGCGCCTGCTCCTCTATCGCGCGGGGGAACTGCACCGTGCAGGGAAGCGCTGCGACGAGGCGGTCGCGCTCAGCAAGCTCTGGATCTCGGAGGCAGCATTGCAGTCAGGTCTCGACGCCGTACAAATTTTCGGCGGTGCAGGCGTCGCTACCGATACGGGGGTCGATGCGCTGATGCGAGATGCCGTGCCCGCACGAATCTTTTCGGGGACATCGGAAATGCAAAAAATAATCATCGCAAAAATGATGGGGTTGTCATGATGGGCCTCGAGCGATTCGTCACTCCTTGGGCCGAGCGGACGCCGGCCCATATCGCGGTCGACGGCCCCGACGAGGCCCTCACGTACGAAGATCTGGACCGGTTGGCGAATCGATTCGCGCGCGTGCTGCGGGCCACGGGCGTTCGGCCGGGGGACCGCGTCGGCGTTCACGTCCAACGCTCCGCGCGGACCGTCGCGGCGATGCTCGGCGCTCTGCGAGCCGGCGCCGTCTACGTGCCGCTCGATCCCAGCTCTCCACCGACCCGATTGGGTCTCATCGTCCAAGATTGCGGCTTGGCGCGTGTCGTCATTTCTCCCGCTCTCTTTGCCAACTGGGCTGCGGCCGGCGCCTGTGGACCCGTTGAGCACTTCATTCTCACTGGTCCGCTCGAAGCCTCGGCCGGCATGAGCCGGTTGCACCCGTGGTCCGAGGTTCAGGCGGCCAGCGACGCGCCCCTGCAGTCGCCGGAGCGGTCGCCCGACGATCTGGCCTATCTGCTCTACACCTCGGGATCGACTGGCATTCCCAAAGGCGTCATGCTGTCCCATCGGAACGCGATTGCCTTCGTCGAGTGGGCGGCCGACGCGATCGACCTCAGCGATCGGGATCGCGTGGCGAGCGTCGCACCCTTTCACTTCGATCTCTCGGTGTTCGACGTGTGGGCGACTCTGTCGCGTGGCGCGACGATGGTTGTCGTCGACGAGGCGACCGTCCTTTCGGGGCGCCGGATGCTCGACCGAATTCATGCGAAAAACATCAACGTCTGGTACTCGGTGCCGTCGGCCCTCGTCCTGATGCTCGAGACGGGGGGCCTCTCAGAGCGTGGCGCACCGTCGCTGCGGGCCGTGTTTTTCGCGGGCGAAGTATTCCCCATGAAGCACCTTCGGAGCACGATGGCGGCGCTCCCGCACGCCAGATTTTTCAACCTATTCGGTCCGACCGAAACGAACGTTTGCTTGGCCTACGAGGTCAGATGCCCGCCCGCTCTCGAGGACTCGGCGATCCCGATCGGACGCGCCAGCTGCGGCGACGTCGTTTCGATCGTCGACTCCGCGGGCCACGAGGTGGCCGATGGCGAGGTGGGGGAGCTCTTCGTCGACGGCCCGACCGTGATGCTCGGGTATTGGGACGAAGGTCGTCGGACGCCAGCGCGTCATCCGTATCCGACCGGCGACATGGTCGCGCGCCGGCCGGACGGCGAACTGATGTATCACGGCCGCCGCGATCACATGGTGAAGATTCATGGCTTTCGAGTGGAGCTCGGCGAAGTCGAGTCGTCGCTTCATGCCCATCCGGGGATTCGAGAGGCGATTGCCTTTGCCGTCGAACAGCAGCTCGTCGCCGTGGCCGTTCCGACGGATCCGTCGGTGTCGGTCCTCGAAGTCAAACGCCACTGCGCCGATCGACTGCCGCGGTACATGATCCCGTCGGACGTGCGCCTGGTCGAGGATTTGCCGAGAACGTCGAACGGCAAGATTGACCGCGTACGTACCAAGGCGGCGGTATTGGCCGGAGATTCTTCACTTCTCAAGCCACTGCAACGCAGCGAAGCGCGAAAGGAGGCCCAGTGGAAGCACGCGTAAAGGCCGACGTCCGCCAGTTCATCGTCAGCTCTTGGCTGAGCGGCGACGAACGAGGTTTCGACGATCAGACGGACATGCAACAAACTGGAATTTTGGACTCGTTCTCGATGCTCTCGCTCATCGCTTTTTTGGAAAATACTTTCGACATTCGGCTCGATCCCGCCGACGTCAACGCGGAGACGTTTCGAACCGTCGACTCCGTCGCTCGCCTCGTCGTCCAGCGGCTCGCCGCCAATGGCGTCCGTGGCACGATCGAATAACCACTGCAACGCCAATGCACGCCTGGTCGTGCGGAACCGGCAAGGGCAAAATGGAACAGTTGCTCAGGACCATCATTGCAAAAATCGTCGAGACCACACCTGACTTCGAAGGCGAAGCGGACTTACGCGACGATCTTGATCTCGATTCACATCGTGCCGTCGAATTGGTGTTCGAGATTGAACGTGCATTCGACGTGCAGGTTCCCAACGACTGCTTCGGGGAAATGAGGACGTTGAATAAGACCCTTCGTCTCGTCGAACGGCTCAAGGGCGCCGCCGCCGCTTGAATCGGGAGATCCAGTGCAAAGGCGCATTGTCGTGACCGGCTGCGGCGTCGTGAGCGCCGCGGGCACGGACCTATCGTCCTTCTGGCAGTCCCTCCTCGAGGGTACGTGCTTCATCAAGCCGCTTCAAAACTTTTCGGCGCCCGGTCTCGAACAGCTCATGGGCGCGGAAGTGGAGCTCCCCACCTCGGACGCCCTTCCGGGCGCCGTCGACGGTGACGCGCGAAGAAGCCGAACCGGTCAACTCGCACTTGCCGCGACCCGTCGTGCCATCGAAGACGCGGCGCTCGTTCGCGACGCCGCGGCCCTCGAGCGCACGGGCCTGGCCCTCGGCACGACCTTGGGCGAGGAGCGTCAAGTCGGAGACTTGAGCGAGCGATGGGCGGCGAGCGGACCGACCAGCGTCGACGCAGGCTTTTACACCCGGAGCGACAACCACCACCTGGCGAGCCTCGTTGCGGCCCGCTATGGGCTGGGCGGCCCGGTGCTCCTTTGCGCGGCGGCGTGCAGCTCGGGCAACGCCGCGATGGCGTCGGCGTTCGACCTCATCACGTCGGGCGCGGCCGATACCATGATCGTCGGTGGTGCCGATACGCTCACCCGCTCCATCTACTGCGGATTCCACCGCATGGGCGCTCTTTCGAAGGGCATTTGCCGCCCGTTTGACCGGCACCGCGACGGGGTCTCGTTCGGCGAGGGGGCAGGGGTGGTCGTGCTCGAAGAGCTGGAGCACGCCACCCGTCGGGGCGCGCGGATCTACGCCGAGATGGCCGGATACGGAATGAGCAATGACGCGCATCACGTGACCGCCCCCGATCCGCATGGCGACGGATTCGCGAGGGCCATGAACCAAGCGCTGTCCCACGCCGGACTGTCGCCGACCTCGATCGACTACGTCAGCGCCCACGGCACCGGCACGCAGTACAACGATTTGGGCGAAATTCGCGCCATGAAGAAAGTGTTCGGCAACTGCCCCAGCCAAGTTCCGATTAGCTCGATCAAGTCGATGATTGGTCACACGAACGGCGCTGCGAGCGCCATCGAGGCGGTTGCATGCGCCCTGGCCCTCACGCACCAGGCGCTTCCGCCGACGGCCAACCTGACAGAACCCGATCCCGAATGCGATTGGGATTGTGTCGCTGGCAAAGGGCGAGAGGCGCGCGTCGAGCACTGCCTTAATCTCGCGGCCGGCTTCGGAGGCTTCAACGTCTGCGTCGTGATGAGGAGGTGGCCGTGACGCTCGCTTCGGTCGGTCACACCGGGGCGCCGATCGTGATGAGCGGCGTGGGTCTCATCACGCCGCTCGGCGATACGCTCGCCGCGGTCGGAGAAGCGCTGCACGCCGGTCGGCGCGCCGTCGCGGCCGCTGTCGATCTCGGCGGAGCGGGCGAGGCGCGGATCGGCGATTTCGACGCCGCTCGGTACGCCACGATCCGCGGCATGCGCATGTACAATCGAACGACCCGCCTGGGCATTTGCGCAGCCAAGCTGGCCCTCGTCGACGCCGCAATCGAACCGGTCTCGTGCCCCGCGGAACAGTTGGGGGTGCTGACGGCGTCGACCTTCGGCCATCTCGACACACTCATCGAATACGATCGCAGTTTGGTCACGGCAGGCCTGCAGCGCACGAACCCGGCATTGATGCCGTTGGCCATCCCGAGTGCCCCGGGCGCGATGATCGCGCTCTCGTTCGGCGCCAAGGCATTCTCGATGACCGTGAGTCAGGGTGCCGCTTCTTCGCTCGACGCCATCGGACTCGCCTGGCGTCTGCTCGAATCCGGGCGCGCGCGAGCGTGTGTCGTCGTCGGGGCGTTTGCCATCTGCACGGAGCTTTCTCTGGCGGCTTCTCGCGCGGGCATGTTCGCCGCGGCGGAGGCGTTTCGGGTCTTCGATCGCCGCAGCTGCGGTACCGCGTTCGGCGAAGGCGCAGCCGCCGTCGTCCTCGAAAGGCTCGACGACTGCCGAAGTCGCGGGGCCGCTCCCAAGGCGACGCTCCGCGGCTACGGGTCCGCGTTCGCCCCACGCCCTCGGATGGTCTCCGCGGCCCTCGAACGCGCCGGCCGCACCGCGCTCGGCTCTGCGCAGCTCGCCTCGGCCGATATCCGGTTGGTGAGTTCAGGGGCCAGCGGCTTGCCTGACGGCGATCGCGCGGAAGCGACCGCGTTGGTCAACTTGCTCGGAGAAACCGCGCACCGAACACCCATCGTCGCACCCAAGGCCAGTCTGGGCGAAAGCGTGGACGCCGGCGGGCTGATCCAGGCGCTTGCGGCGCTCTTTGCGTTGCGAACGGGCGTCGTGCCTCCCATTCCCGAGCTGGACGAGCCGGACGTTCCCGGCCTGAGGTACGCGCGCACCGGAATGTCGATCGATGACGGGCACGCGCTCGTGACCTCCACATCGAGCACGGGGGCCTGTTCGGCGCTCGTTCTGGCAGCGTCCCATGCAGCCTGAGGGGTCGAGTCGCGCGCCGCCCGTCGCCGTCGTCACCGGGGGATCCCGTGGCATCGGAAAGGCCATCGTCGAGCGGCTTGCCCGTGCGGGTCTGGACGTGCGCTTCACGTTCTTGAGCAACGAGCAAGCGGCGAGCGCGGTCGTCGAGCAAATTCGGGCCGATGGCTTCTCCGCCCGAGCCTTCCAGGTCGACTCCCGAGACGCCGCGGCGTGCGGGGCCATGATCGAGAAGACCATCGCCGACTGCGGCCGCCTCGATGTGCTCGTCAACAACGCCGGCGTGACGGCCGATCGCCTCCTCTCGATGATGAGCCAGGCCGATTGGTCCACCGTCCTCGACACGAGCCTGAACGGCCTCTTCGGCGCCACGAAGCCAGCCAGCAAACAGATGATGCGTCAGCGCAGCGGACGGATCGTGAATCTGACGTCGGTATCCGGATTGATCGGCATTGCCGGGCAGACCAATTACAGCGCCGCCAAAGCGGCCATCGTCGGGTTCACGCGGTCGCTCGCTCGGGAACTCGCAGGCTGGGGTGTATGTGTCAACGCCGTCGCCCCTGGTTTCATCGATACCGACATGTTGGGCGCTTTCTCTCCGGCGCAGAGAGCCGCGGCCGTCGGACGGGTGCCGATGGGACGCTTCGGCACCGCGGAGGAGGTCGGCGCTCTCGTTTCTTATCTTGCGGTCGAAGCGCCGGCGTACCTTACCGGGCAGGTCCTGGTCATCGACGGAGGTCTTGCCGGCTGATCGCATTTGGATGTCGAGTTCCGGCGCAATCGGGAAGAGAAATCGTCTCTGCCACGGCGAGCCCCGCGGGCTCGTGTAAGGGAATGCAATGGTCACTTCGGGTTTGAACGATTATCCAAAAACCATGTCCCCGCACCACAATCAGATATCCATGTCGCCTTTTGCCAAAACCGGCGGTCTCGGCGCCCGCATTTCGGCCGGTGCTCGCCGCGCGGTGGGTCGAATCGCGGTCGCCTACCGCTTGCGAAACTGCACGAACGTCGGCTCCCAATCGAAAGTTGTCGGGCGCATTTGGGTCCACGGAGGCGGCCGCATCGCGATCGGCCGGCGCGTCTTTCTCGACGCGAGTGCCGCGCCGATCGAGCTTCACGCCTTTCCGGGCGCCGAAATTGAAATTGGCGACGACGTCGTCATCGAGGGCGGCACCTCGGTCGAAGCCATGAGGTCGGTCCGTATCGGGGCACGCAGTCACATCGGCACCTACTGCAAGATCATCGATGGACACTTTCACGCGCTGAACGGGGAACGACGCGAACTCGTCGCCGCCGATCAAGTCATTATCCAGGCGGGAGTCGTTCTCGAACCGCACAGCATCATCGTCGCCGGCCGTGTCGGCGAGGGAACGCTCGTCGGCGCGCGAGCCGTCGTCACACGACAAGTGCGCTCCAACATGGTCGTCCGCGGCTTTCCCGCCATGACCGAAGCGCGAGGAGCCGCATGATGATTTCCGAGAGCCGTCACGTTCTCCTCAGCGAAGCGAGGCAGCTTTACCGTCTCATTTTCTCGGACGGCAGGGCTCCGCTAACCAAGCTCCATCGGGCCGTCGGAGTGGCTCGAGCAGGAATTCTTTTTCGAAAGGCGGAGGCGGGCGTTCGAGTGAACGCCACGGGCTACGTGCGCGTCGTCGCCGAGGGAAGAATCAAGCTCGGTGATCAGGTGCAGTTTTTCGGCGGCATGATCCCATCGAGCGTCGTCTGCCAGGCCGGTGGCGAACTGGCGATCGACTCTTTCAGCGGCTTCAACTATGGGGTCTCGCTCGAATGCGAGCAAAGCATCACGATCGGCAAGCGATGCATGTTCGGTTCGATGAGCCGCGTGCGCGACGTTGCCAGGGAACGGAGTGGGGCTGTCGTCATCGAGGACGACGTTTGGGTGGCGCACGGGGCCATCATTGAACCGGGTGTGCGCGTCGGCGCAGGATCGGTGGTCGCCGCCGGCAGCGTGGTCGTCGCCGACGTTCCGCCCAATTCCCTCGCCCTCGGCAACCCCGCCAAAAGCGTCGGCATGGCGCTGCTCCGAAACGGCGCCTCCGGCCGATCCTGACGCGCTCCCGGGGCCCGCACCTCTCGACGCGCTGCGGGCAACTTGGCTTTGCCAGCGTCCCCACGTCACCTCTCGACGCGCTGCGGGCAACTGGCTTTGCCAGCGGCTCCGCGTCGCCTCTCGACCCCGCGGCTAAGGAAGATTTGCGGGGTCCGCGATGCTGAGGAGCTGCTTTCCCTGGTTTTGCCCCGCGAAAAGGCGCGCGACGACCGCCGGCGCGTTCTCGAGACCGTGCTGCACGTCGACCCGGTCTTTGAGCCGGCCTTCTCGCAGCCACCCGGTGAGCCGGTCGATGGCCTCCTCTGCGCGCGCCAGGTAGTCGATGACGACGAACCCCTCGATCCGCCCGCGCTGACTGAGAAGTTTGAGGTAGTTCTTCGGTCCGGTCGCGCCCGCCACATCGTTGTAGGTCGACATGGCGCCGCAGAGCACGATCCGTCCGTGAAGGGCGAGATGCATGAGAGCGGCGTCGAGAATTCGGCCGCCGACGTTGTCGAAATAGACGTCGATGCCGTCCGGACAGGTTTGCCGCAGACGGGTCATGATATTTTCCGACTTGTAATCGATGGCTGCGTCGAATCCGAGTTCCGTCGTCAGCCAACGACACTTGTCAGGGCCACCAGCAATGCCGATCGCGCGGCAGCCCACGGCCTTTGCGATTTGGCCGACGACCGATCCGGTCGCCCCCGCCGCGGCGGAGACAACGACCGTCTCGCCGGGCCGCGGTCGACCGACGTCGAGCAGACCGAAATACGCGGTCATGCCCGTGTTGCCGAGCGCGCTGAGAGCCCGCTCGATCGGCACCCCCGAGGGCACAGGTAGAATGGGATAAAGGCCGCCCTGACGCGCTCGGCAATAGTCTTGCCAGCCGAATAGCCCCTGTACGAGCTGCCCGGTGCGAAACTCCGCGGTGTTCGAAGCAAGCACCTGTCCGACGGCGAACGAACGCATCACCTCGCCGATCTTGACGGCTGGCCAGTAGGTCGCGGCGGACATCCACCCGCGCTGGGTGGGGTCGCAGGACAGGCACAGGTTGCGCACGAGGATCTCTCCCTCGGCCGGCTCTGTCGCTTCGGTCTCTATCCACCGGAAGTCTTCGGCGCTGATGAGACCTTGGGGCCGTCGCGCGAGAAGCCACTGGCGATTGATCCGAGGTTGCATCGCGTCTCTCCTCCGCTTGCCGTCGGGCCTACGATAGCCTGCTTGCATGAAGGGCGGTACGATCTCGGCAAAGAAGGACGGGCGCATGTCGGGTCAACTCGAGGGTCGACGAATCGTCATCACGGGCGTCTCTCGCGGCGTAGGGTTCGAGACCGCCAAGCTATTTCTTCGCGAGGGCGCACGCGTCTTGGGCGTTGCCCGCGACGCCTCGAGGCTATCTTCGGCCGCCGAGGTGCTCTCCTCCCTGGGCGACTTCGCAGCCCTTCAAGCGGACGTCTGCGACGGGGCGGCCCGCCATCGGGTCGTGGACGCAGTCCGCGGGCGTTGGGGGGCACTCGACGTGCTCTTCAACAACGCTGCGATCCTCGTCAACGTTGGCGAGCCGCAATCGTTCGAAGACGAGCCAGAGGGTACCTTCGCGCGAACCATGGAAACCAATTTCGTGGCGCCCCACCGGTTGTCGATGGCGCTCTTGCCGCTCTTGCGCGAGGGTCACGAGCCTCGCCTCGTTCACGTGGGCTCCGGGGCCGGGACGTTCGATGGCCTGCACGAAGACGGGCTCGCGAGCTATCGGCTCAGCAAATGGGCGATCCACGGCCTCACGATGCTTTCGTCCAAGCAATGGGCTGGAGAGATCGCCGTGAACGCGTTCGATCCGGGCTGGGTCAAGACCGACATGGGCGGTCCGAACGCGCCGGGCAGCCCGGTCGAATCGGCGGCCGGGGCGCTCGCCGTCGTAACGCTGCCGCATCACGTGACTGGTAAATTCTGGAAAGACGGGCGTGAAATCCCATTTTGAGGGCCAGTCGACGAATCCATGACGGCTTTTGGCGAGCGCCGTCAGGGCCCGAGCGCCGTCACGGCCTGTTGGCCGACCGGGCAAGCGGGCCCCGAAGCGGCTCGGGCAGTCGACGGTCGCGATGTCCACTTTGCGGGCCAGTCGACGAATCCATGACGGCTTTTTGGCGAGCGCCGTGACGGCCCGAGCGCCGTCACGGCCTGTTGACCGGCCGGGCAAGCGGCCCCCGAAGCGGCTCGGGCAGTCGACGGTCGCGATGTTTCGTTCTTCGCGCCACGAGACCGCAAACGACGTTCATGGTGTCCGGGCGCATCGAAAGCCGATGACGTTGTCGCGATCGGTCGGGTCGTCGTAGTAGTCGCGGTATGCCCCGAGCATCGTCATCGCGGTACCACTGTAATTGCCGCCCCGCGTGATTCGATCGTTGCCCGACGAAAGATAAGCGCAATCCGTGCATGGATCGACATAGGGCGCATACCAATCAAGGTTCCACTCGAACACCTCGCCACCCATGTCGAGCTGGCCCCAATAGCCCGCCCCCAACGTCGCCGTTCCCACGGGCGCGATGTTCGAAAGGTCACACGTGCCCGAACCGCTCGGGTAATTGCAGTCATAAATCGCGTATTGGTTGCCTGTTCCCGGATCGGTCGAGCCCCACGGGTATTCCAGCTCTTGTCTCCCGCCTGCGGCGACGTACTCCCATTCGGCCTCGCTTGGTAAAAAGCCGCCATCCCAGATGCAAAACGCGTACGCCTCGTACCAAGGCACGCAGTTGATGGGCAGGTTCTCTTGGCTGCCTGCCGTGGTCGTCCAGGTGCCGTACGGAAAGCAGTTCATCAGATTCGAGTCCCAGGTGCTGAACGTGCCCGGCCCCGTCGCGATGTCCGCGCTCCAATCCGCGTCCCAGCCGGTTTCGTACGATCCGGCGGTCGCGCTGTCGACGAGTCCCTTGCCCCCATTCAAGTGCGTGTGAATGCCGCTGCCGGCAGCGGGAGGTGTACCTGCGCTGCTCGTGACGTAGTTGACGTATTGTCGGAATCGGCCGACCGTCACGACGTACTTGTCCAACCGAAAACTGCTCAGCGTGGCAGGGTCGGCCATGCCCGTCGCTCCGGTCCCATCATTCGTGTAGGTCCGATCGTACGTTCCGCCCGGGACTTCGAGACTGATGCAGCAGCTCTCGCCATTCGCTCCGCAGTCGGTCGTTCCCATCGTGCTCACGGCGCAGCTCGGCGGCGCGGCGCATACCCCTTCCACACATGCCGGCGTCGGCCAGTCGCAGGCGACGCCCGCACCCCATTGACCATTCGACCCGCACGTCTCGACGAGGTTGCCCTGGCAACGGGCTGCCGATGGCGCGCAGGGTGCCGAGCTGCTGCTGAGAGAGCCGCTGCTCCCCGAACTGCCGCTCCCGGTTCCGCTCGTGCCTGTTTCGCTCCCGCTCGCGGCACGGCTGCTCGACGCGGAGGTGCTGGCGATCGAGCTGCTGGCGCCGCCCCCGTCCCCCGTCACGGGAACGTCCGTGACCCCGATCGTGCGCGTACACGCCGCCGCCACGATCGCCAAAAGTGAGGTCGGGGGAGGAAATCGACGCCCCGACGCTCGAAGGTGCGAACTCCCGAACGCGCGGCTCTTCATCTTGAAATCCTGCCCTTCGCCCGGAAAGCAAGCGACCGCTGAAAATGGCAAGCCCGGCGCCTGCTTGGGCGGGCGGGCGGGCGGGCGGGCGGCGAGGGAAAGCGATGCGGTCGAAGGAGGGCCAAAAAAGTGACCTCGGCCCGTAACCATACCCCGTCGACTCAGCTTGAGCGCTCGGCTGCGCCCCCCAACGGGATCAGTCCCTGACGCCCAGCCATCGCTTCGCGGGACTCCGTTGCGTACGGCGACGCACAGCCGAACATGAAGAGCGCGGCAAAAGACCGTCCGCGTTGCGCCGCGCGCGTGGCGTGGCCCGCCCGCAACCCGCAAGCTCGGATGAGCCTGCCTTTAGCGGCCCGCACCGTCTGGGTGCGCCGCAGGCACCGTCAGAACGGGGCAGTCCACGGCACGCACGATGCGCTCGGCGCGCGAACGAAGCCATCGCTCCCGGCGGCGGGCGTTGAGCCCGAGCACGAGGAGCGACGGTCGAAGCCGCTCGCACGCCCGCGCGATCGAAGCCACGAGGTCTTCGTCGCGTGCGGCTTCGGCGCGGACGCGGCGACCGCTCCCCGGCAGTACGGTGTCGGCAAAGCTCCGCAGATGCTCACGGGCTTGCTCGATTAAATCCGACTTTCCCCACGGGGCACCCATGCTTTGAAGAAAACCGTCGCCGTCGTCCATTCCGGGGGCATTGAACAAGATGACCTCCGAGCCCCACGGCGCGACCACGCGCATGGCCATGAGAAACGCCGCCTTCGACTTCGGCGAGAAGTCGATGGGGACGAGGACGCGCTCGAACGGCTGCGACTCATGGGCGGGACCGGCCGGCGTTGATTTCGTGTCTCTTCCGGGAAACGCTGAATCAGACATTTGGCAACACGTGGAGCCGCGCTCGACGACTGGCAAGCTGGCCACCACATCGTCGACACGGATGAGGCATTCGCCGATGAGGATCGAAGGCCGGCCCCGAACCACAAGAGAGGCTGCGGCCAACCGAAGAGATGGGCGACCAACGCTTGGCGTGGGCGTGGAGGACCATCGTTTGGGCGGACACAGAGGTTTCATTCGCTGGTTTCATTCGCTGGTTTCATTCGCTCGCTCGCCGCGGGACGAACCGTGGTGCTTGGCGACCAGCCGCGCCGACCTCGGCGGGCTCAGGAGGGCCGTCGCTTGGCATGGACCCCAGAATGCAAATTCGTGGAAACCAGGATGCGAACCGGACATATGCGCCCGTGACAATGACAAAAAGGGTTCTCGACGGAGAATTCGACGCCTCCAGCGTCGCCGAGAAGGCGAAAGCCGCACGCGAAGTCATCCAGAGATCCAGCTTGGCGTCAGCCTTGCTCGCCGTCGAGCCCATCCCGTTGCTCGATGTCGCGATCGTCAATCCGATCGAGCACAGAATGGTGCAATCGATCGCACGCCTTCATGGTTATCAGCTCGACAGGAAGGAAATCGCAGAAACCTTTGCGATGCTCCGCGGGCGCCTCATCGGTCCCAATGCTGCGATTGCCGTCGCGCAGCTCATCGCATTTGTCCCGATTTTTCCCGACCTGATCGCGGCCACACTGGCGTACGCGCTCACGGCGGCCATCGGCGACCTCGGCGATCGGTACTTTCGCACCGGCAGAAGCATGTCGTCCAGGGAGGTGAAGGCGAGCTTCGACGCCATCTTTCGCCATGAGTTCAAATCCGTCTACACAGAAGGCAGAGACGACATCAAAGCGTTGTTTCGCAATCCGAGGATACGCGACCGGATTGGCGAGCTGAAACGCAGGCGTCGCGCGGGCACGATGGATCCCGTAGAGGTTGCGCAAGAGATTTCGGAAATTCTGAACGAGCACGGCCGTCGCGCTGACCTTCACACGGAGCTCGGCGGGAATGGCCAGGTGGGAGCCGGGCACCGATCGTGCTTTTGACCCTCGCAAAGCGAGGTATGCAGATGAAGAAGGCGGTCATCGGCGTCGTAGAGGACGCCACGCGAGCCGAGGTCATCGTGCGTGCTCTCTTCGAGCAGGGCCTTTCGAAGAACGACGTTTCGGTCATTCTGGCCGGAAGCGTTGAGGGCAGCGCGCACGCGCGCAAAAGCGAGGCCGCGTCGCGGGTCGCCGTCGGCGCGGGAACCGGCGGCGTCCTCGCGGCAACCTTTGGGCTCCTGGCAGGCGCTGGCTCGATTGGCGTTCCCGGTGTGGGCCAGCTTATCGGGGCTGGTGCGCTCTTTGCCGCACTGAACGGGTCGGCACCTTCGGTACCGTCGCTGGCTTTTTGGCCGGGATTGGCGTACCAGAGGTCCAGGCGAAGCTCTACGAAAGCACGATGAGGCAGGGCCACCTGCTCGTCTCCGCGCAAGTCGAAACGAACGAGGCGCTCAGGCGTTGACGAGGGCGCGAAAAACGTTTGGTCCGCCATTGGAGTGGAGATTCCTCGCGCGTCCCATTCCTCCTAGCCTCCGGCGTTGCCGCCGACGGACGAATCGACCATCGAGAGCCTGCGCCGGGGTCCACTCCGGCCAGGTCGGCCGTCACCGGCGGAGGTTGTCATGCGACCCATTGCGTGTCCGGACGCTCCTCGGCAAAAGGTCGCCTCTTCGCATGTCGACCCGACGAAGGCAGAAACTCCCCGGGTCGAAACCCGCCGTGCACGAACGGACGAAGATCCCTATCGATGTGGCTTGATTGGGACCCGGCATCACTCCGTAGTTCGAGCTGTCGGAGGCGCATGCGGGTCTTATACGCATTTCCAATTGGTTTCGTGCCTTCTTGCGTTTTGATGAAATTGCGGGGCGTTTTCTCAGTTTTTTTATTCCTTATGTGCGAAGGATTGGGCAGGTTCCGCCCGCCGAACGTCGAGTCCCCTGGAAAGTTTTTGACGGACGGCGGACGGACCTCTCAGCAGACGGCGCCAAGGCAAGGACGGAGGAACGATCGGCATGAACAAGCTCGAGTCGGCACGGCAAGCAATTTGGCTCTCTTTCACAACCGCCGCTGTGGTCGTGGCCCTTCCCGGTGTCTTTGCGATGGGGTGCGGAGGTCCCGCTCGGAGCCCCGTCGATGAAGCCGCGTTCATCGAGAGCACCCGATGCGGTCCGGACGTGAGCGATGCCGCGCTGGTGACCGTCCTCGATGGCAAAGCGGTCCGTGAGGTCGGGCCTCTCTACAGCACGATCGAAGCGGACAAGTCGGGCGCGCAATCTCAGCTCCGAGGCGCCGTGATCACGATCAGCGCTCTTCCCGGGGTGACGGCCGAGTGGCTCGACCGCGAACTCGAGTGCCACAGCGCAAGGGTGACCTTGGGGCGCGCGACGCCGACGCCGGACGACCCGTTCTTTCTGCCGGGATCGACAGTCGATATCGACGTGCGACCGAACAAGGACGGCTTCCTGGTTGGGGTCGCGGGATTCTCGACCCATGACGCCCGACAAATTCTCGAGCGCGCGCAGGCTTTCGCAAAGGCGAAGCCGGCACCCCCGACTCCATGAAGGTCCGCCGCCGGGGACCGCGATCGCACGGCGACGTCACCGTCTGAATCGGCGATGCGATGATGGCGGCGGCCGGCGCGTCCGGCCGCGAAGCAGGGGCGCGCGGCCGTGTCCGTGCCGGTTGCTAAGCGCGGCGCCTGCGGCCGCGCGCGATCCGAGCGCTGACGAGGGCGAAGAGCCCGAGGAGGGTGCCGAGGCCTGCGGCCCGGCCGCGGGTCGACAGCGGTGATGCGACACATCCGCCCGCGCTCGAGACCGTGGGGGCTGGGCCGGCATTGCTCGCGGCGCCGAGCCCGCCGACGCTCGAGGCGCCCGGGACGGACGAGTTCGAAGCCGAGGTCGCGGCGCCACTCCCGGAGCTTGCCGCGCTCGCCGCCTGCTGGGGCGTGCCGGTGCCGACGACGGAGCAGCCGTTGTAGATGGGGCACTGCAGATTGACGCTTTGGGTGACCTGGCGGACATTCGAGATCTCGGACTGATCAGCGGACGCCTGAAGGACGAAATCGGTGCTCATCGCGGCATGGGCAATGTCACTGCGCATCCGGGTGATCCGCACGTTCGGGCCAGCCAGTCCGGCAAAGAGGGTGTTGATGTCGTCCGTTCGGACCTGTTCCGCTGTCTCCACTGATCCACCATCGGGGCCGCCGCCATCGGTTCCCGCATCGGGATCTCCGATGGGCAGGTAGTCCTCGCTCGCGTCTGAGGGGGGTGCTTGAACTCCGCCGAAGCCGTTGCCGTAGTACTGGCCGCCGCTCAGGATGACGCTCGTGATGGTCTGCTGGTTGACGTCGATCGAGCTTTCGATCTCCCATCCTTTGCCGCCCAGGGCGGCCTCATTTTGCGCGCGCAGGGTCGTGTAGTTGCTCTCGTTCGTGCTGAAGTCCCAGACGAGCGCGCTGTCCTCGATGTGGAAGAACGGAAAGTTCTGCGGTTCGTAGCGCCCGTCGCTGACGACCCAAATCGTGATCCCCACCGTCGCGCCCGTTCCGATGGCGGCCATGCGGAGGGGCAGCGAGAGCGACGCACCCTGCGACGTGACCCGTACCGGGCGCATCGACTGAACGCCCTGATTGGGCAGAAGCTTCATCGCGAGGAAGTCGAAGCCCTCGGCGACGTACGCGTCGAGGACGGGGGTCACGTCTGGGGGGATGACGAATCCATTTTGGGCAAGCCAGTTATTGAGAGCGGTCGAATCGGTGGCGTGCAGCTGGACGGTCGCATAGGGCCCGACGTTCATTGGCTTCGTGACCGTCACCGCCGGAGCCGCGGTACCCGCACCCTCGGCTGCGCCGGCGTTTCCGAAACCGAGCCCGGAACAATTCGTCGGCCCCGGACAGGATGGAAAGGGCGAGACGATTTGTGTCGCTGTCAGGACGTCGATCGAGTCAAAGAGCACGTCGGCGCTGAGGCCCACGTTGACCGTCCCGTGAATCGGCAAGACCCACGCGAACGACGCCGGGCTTCCGGAGTAATCGATCTGGTCATAGAGCGTCGACTGGGTCGGAGAAACCGAGAGCAGCATGCGCTCGTCGGTGATGTCCGTTGCGGTCTGTGTCGGCGGCTGGAAGCATCCGCCACACGCCCGCGCCTCTCGTTCACCGACGACGGCCAAGGCCGACATGACCAGCGAAAATCCTACGACGTGTGCCGATCGACCCATGGCGCCCTCCGCTTTCCCCCAGCCGCTACACGAAAGCCGCTTTCGACTCTCAGCATCCTTCGGGCCAGCGTGGCCTCAACCTCCTCGATGCGGGCGTGCAGCCCGAATCTTGGCTGCGCGGGCGAATCCCGTCCGGGTGGCTCGGACAACCCGGTCGCGCCTAGCACAACTTGGCACACCCATTCGAGACAACCCCCTCCGTCCGGATCGCTGTCGCCAAAGAGGCTCGTGAGCCCTGGCTGCGCCCGAGCAGATGAATCGCGGGTCGACGCGCGATCGGCAGCCATGCCGTTCGGGACGCGTCGAGCTTGGGTCCCGGGACGCCGCCGCGATGCCCTTGGGTCCTCTTGGAGTGCGGCTTGCTTTTGGGAGGGAGTCCGGTTTGCTTTTGGGAGAAAGCAAAAAAGAATGAGGATGGTTCCGTCGCGCGGCCTGCTGGCGGGGAGGAGCGGGCGCATTCTCCGCGCGTTGGCCAACGTCGTCGGCCTCGCGTGCGGGTCTTGTCGCCGAGCCAATCCAGCGCAGATCGTGGTCGGGATTCAAAGCGATCCGATGGGCGGCATCGTGTCCGCCTTGCACGTGAAAGTCCGCGTGGCCGGTTCGGTCGTCGTCGATGAGCTGGTGAAGCCGCCGCGGGGATCGAAAGTGGGCTTTCCTCAACCGTGGGAGCGGACGCTCTCGGCTCCCCCCTCCTCCGGAGCTCTTCGACAGGACGCCGAACGGATTGACGTCGAAGTCGACGCCATCGGCGATCCGGCTGCGCCGACGCCTTTGATCAAGCGCCTATCTTCCACCCATTTCGTACCGGGACGCGTCGCGCTCTTGCGCATTCCGCTCGAGTCCCGGTGCATCGTTTACCCCACGATGCCCCGCGGCCAGAGCAAGGTGCCCGGCCCACTCAGCGGACCGACATGCACCCCGCCGGCGACATGCGTCATGGGGTTGTGCCAGGCGTCGGACGTGCCGCCGGCTCGCCTCGAGCCCTATGCGCCCAACTGGCCGACCAATGCGCCGGACCGCTGCAAGCCGCGCAATGGCGGTCCGCCCGACCTGCAGATCGGCACCGGCCAAGCCTACTACCTCCCGATCGCAAAGGGCCAGACCTTGCAAGCCGAGGCAGGTCCCCAGGGCGGTCACCACATTTGGATTGCGACCCGAATGAAGAACTTGAAGCAGGCCGGGACGACCACGAAGATTAGCGGCGTACAGCCGGAGACGGGGGTGACCATCCCACCGACCACATTGGCATTCACCTATGCTCCGGACGAGGGCGGCTACTGCAAACTCTATGGCATACGCTACCAGCTCGATAACGAAGGAATCGATTACAAACAATTTCTCGGTAAACCGCTCGACGTCATCGTGACTGTGACGGACCCATCGGGTTCCACGGCAAAAGCGACCGCGCGCATCCAAATCGCGCCCACGCTCGTCAATCCCTGATGCAAGCCCACCGCAGCGCCGCCCTTCTCGCATGCGCCGTCGTGGCCGCCGCCGCGCTCCTCGGCTGCCGCAGGGCGGATGCCGTGCGTGAATGGCAGCTCCTGGCGAGCGAGCTCCCGTCGGCGCTTCTTTCGGTCGCCGGGCGCTCGTCCAACGATATTTACGCCGTCGGTGCGGACAAGGGTCATGGTCCAATCGTTTTGCACTTCGACGGCCAAACGTGGACGGAGCTCCACACGGGTCAAAACGGCGATCTCTGGTGGGTTCAGGCCCCACCGAGGGGCGCCGTCCTGATGGCGGGGGCCGGTGGCATGGTCCTGCGCTACGACGGCCGGCATTTCGAGCGTATGCGCACCCCGGGGCTCGGCCGGCAGACCGTCTACGGTGTCTGGGGAACGGACGCCGAGAACTTCTACGCCGTGGGAAGCGCGGGCGGCAGAAACGGCTTTGTCTGGCACTATCACGATGGCGTCTTCGACAGCGAGGAGATTCCCCCCGACGTGCCGCGGGTCTCGGGGGGCGAAGTCCCCGGCTTTTTCAAGGTCTTCGGCGTCGGCGACGAGGTTTGGGTTGTCGGCGCGGGAGGAGCCATCCTACGCCGGAAAGGTTCCGCTCCTTGGACCGTCGTTCCGACGACGACGAAAGACACGCTCTTTACGATCCATGGGCTGGGCCGTCGCCTGCTGGCGGTGGGGGGCGCCGGCAATGGCGTTCTTCTCGAGGGCGAGCAGGGCGCCTTTCGCGACGTGTCGCCACCGGGCGCGGGTCTGCTTCAGGGCGTCTTTGCGACGGATCGTGGCGACTGGGCCAGCGGTGAACGAGGCCTTGTCTACGCGCGATCAGGCTCGAATCACGCATTCACCGTCGTCGACCATGGCCTATCCCTCCCCCCGACGTCATCGCTCCACTCGATCTTTGTCGACGACGCGGGCGGCGTCTGGTCGGCTGGCGGCAACGTGCTGAGCCCTGCGCTCGATGGCGGCATGCTCGTTCACTATGGAACCCGCGTGCCCCCCGTCTTGACCGAAGACGACGACGTGCCCGAAGCACGCGATGCCGGTGCCGAGGGCGCTTGCCCGGCCGCCGTCGTCGCTGCGGGCAAGGGAGGGTCGATCGCACGACGGTGGAACGAGCAGGCGCTTGCCGCAATCCGATTGGACCTTCCGCGGCCCACAGTCCATGCCCGCAACTTGTTCCACCTGTCGGCGTCGATGTGGGATGCCTGGGCGGCGTACGACCGTTCGGCGAGTGGCGTCTTCGTTCGGGAGAAGCATTCGACCGCCGACGTCGATCGGGCGCGCCGCGCGGCCCTCAGCTACGCGGCCTACGGCATCCTCGCGCAGCGGTACCGGGGTGCGGTCGGTGGACCGAGGACGCTCGCCTGCCTGCGCGCCGTCATGGTCGATCTCGGATACGACCCCGACGACGGCCACGACACCGGCGACGATCCGGTCGGTTTTGGCAACCGCGTGGCGCACACGGTGATTTCAGGGGCAGCGCACGACGGCTCGAACGAGGCCGAGGACTACGCGGATCCAGGCGCCTATGCCGCCCTCAATCCGCCGCTGGTCTTCGACGGCGTCGGCGCGCTGCTCCAGCACCCCGATCGCTGGCAGCCCCTCAACCTTTCGGTCGCCGCAACGCAGAACGGAATCATTCTGCCCGGGGGCGTTCAGACGTACATCGGCGCGCAATGGGGAAGTGTTCGTCCGTTCGCGATGCAGCGCGCATCCGAGGACGTCCCGTGGCACGACCCCGGTCCGCCACCGCAAATCGGCCCGGCCATGCTGGCGTGGGTCGTCGAAGTCATCCGAAAAACGTCCGAGGTCGATCCGTCGGACCCGACGCTCATCGACATCTCGCCCGGCGCCTACGGCCACAATTCGCTCGGCGCGAACGACGGGACGGGGTGGTCGAAAAACCCCGTGACCGGGCAACCCTACGCGCGCGAAATCGTGCCGCGAGCCGACTTCGCACGCGTCATGGCCGAATTCTGGGCAGACGGGCCCAAATCGGAGACTCCGCCAGGACACTGGAACACCCTGGCCAACATGGTCAGCGATGCGCCGGGATTCCCGCGGCGACTGTTCGGAAAGGGCGAGTCGCTCGACCCACTCGCCTGGGACGTGCGGGTCTATCTCGCTCTCAATGGGGCCGAGCACGACGCGGCCATCGCCGCCTGGGACGCAAAGCGGCGCTACACGACCGTCCGTCCGATCTCGCTCATTCGTTGGATGGGCGGCAAGGGCCAGTCGTCCGATCCCGGCGGTCCCGCCTATGACCCCGAGGGACTGCCGCTCGTTCCAGGGCTCATCGAGGTCATCACGAACGAGAGCAGTGCGCCCGGAGAGCGCCACGCCGGCCTCCGCTGTTTCGTCGGCCAAGTCGCGGTACGCGACTGGCTCGGTGAGCCGGGCGACCGCACGCATCAAGTCGCGGGCGTCGGTTGGGTCCGTGCCGTCGAATGGAGCACCTACCAGCGTCGCACGTTCGTGACGCCCGCCTTCCCCGGGTTCATCTCGGGTCACAGCACCTTCAGTCGTGCGGGGGCCGAGGTGCTCGCGACCCTGACCGGCAGTCCCTACTTTCCAGGAGGTCTCGCCGAATTCGTCGCTCCGAAAGACACATTTCTGGCCTTCGAGAGAGGGCCGACCACCGAGGTTCGTCTTCAATGGGCTTCCTACTACGATGCCTCCGACGAAGCCGGTCAGTCACGACTCTGGGGCGGTATCCACATTGCTCCCGACGATTTTGCCGGTCGTCGCGTCGGGCATCGAGTGGGCCTCGACGCGGTCGACCTCGCCTCCGCCCACTTCCGCGGAAGTCCGCGCCTCTCCTCCTCGAGCCCGCCCACGAGCCCACGAGCCCACGAGTTATGATGAACCGACGCCTAGCCCTAAGGCGCCCTTGCATCGCGTTCCTTGTTTTCGAGGAGCCAGGCGACGGGGAAGCACCCGAGGACCGAGGCCAGCCGAAGATCGGTTCCTTCGAGACGCTCGCCTGTGAATACGTTGCGAAACTTCCCCGGCATGGAAATTCGAATGCGGGCCTCTCCCCACGATTCGCCGAGCGCCCAGGCCCGAGCGCCCCGTGTTTGCTTGGCCGAGAGCCTCGGCACGATGCAAAGGAGACGCCTCCCTTGCCAGGTGCGCTGAAACGCGACGACGTGCTCGCCGCCGTCCAGCGGATCGTACGCTGCGTCGAGGAAGAGGGCGGGGGCCTCTCGCCGCATCCGGAGTGAAATCCGGGTGACGTGGAGCTTGATGCGCCCGTCTTCGAAGCTCCCGACGAGATCCTGCGCGAGCGCGACACTCGGCCCGCCCCTATCCCGCAGGGCCGAGAGCAGCCGATGGCGCAGCGCGAAGTCCACCGGCGAACGATTGTCCGGGTCAACCAGCGACAGGTCCCAGAGCTCACATCCTTGGTAGATGTCTGGAACGCCGGGCGACGCCAGCCGGAGCGAGAGTTGAGCCAGACTGTTGGCGGCGCCATAGCTTGCGATTCGCTTGGCGAATGCCTCGATCCGGACGACCATGTCTTGGTCACCGAGGACTCCGCGAACGAACCCGTCGATGGCCCCGTCGTAGGCGAGATTCGGGTTCGTCCACGAAGTGCGCACCTTGGCTTCGTGCGCGGCCTTGTTCATGTACCGGCCGATGCGCTGCGTGAAGGACTGTCGTGTCGCGTGGGTCGGCAGTCCCTCGAACGGAAAGGCGCCGACGACGGTCTGATAGAAGAGATAAACGTCGGCCGGTGAGGGGGCGGCCATGCCGTCCACCTGCCTCACCCAGCGGGCGCCGCGTTCGTACACTTCGCGGACGAAGGCGAGCCATTCTTCGGGCAACTCGCTGATGACCGCCATCCGGGCGCGCACGTCTTCGCTGCGCTTCGTGTCGTGCGTCGAGGTCGTCGTCATCGAGAGCGGCCACTCGGCCAGCACCGCGGCGTTGTGACCGTGGAACGAATCGACCGATGTACCGAAGCGGCTTGGGTCGGAGCCCACTTCGTTCAGCGAGAGCAGACGAACGAAGCGGTAGAGGGCCGTATCTTCAGCCCCCTTGGCCATGATGGGGCCGGTGAGCTGCTGAAATCGCATCGCGAAGCGTACCGCCAGCGCGCTGCGATCACGGAGGAGCAGGATATCCTCCAGAAAATCGAAGGTGCTGTTCTCGATCATCGGACACTCTCGCCGAGCCAGCGAGATGGCCTTGCCGATGTGATCGGCGTCGTGTTTCTCTCGCGAAGCATCGGGACGCACGTACGTCCGATAGACGGGGAACGCGGCGATCGTTTCTTTGATGACGCGTGTGAGACTCGCGCGCGTGAAGTCTCGGGTATGGCGCTTGCGCTCGGCGAGGCGCTTCAGACGGTCCGCCAGGATCTGAATCTCGCTCGCGAAGCTCCCCTCCATGACGTCGCGCTTCGCTTGGCGAAGTGAAGCGGCGAAGTCCGTCGAGATGCCGAGTTCGTTGCACGTGCGCGTCAGGAAGACTTCGCCGGCTCTGTCGACCCAGAGGCCATTGGCGGCCCCAAGAAAGTCGTACCCCGTGGTCCCCGAAATGGGCCAGGCTCTCGGCAACGATTCGCCCGGCTCGAGGATCTTCTCGGCAAGGACGTACATGGGCCGGTCCGGCTCGCCGCCGGCGCGCCGCAGACTTTCGCTCAAGCCGTGCTGGAGCGCCTGGAAGTAGGCATAGGGATCATAGAGTCCGTCCGTGTGATCGAGCCGAATTCCCGTGACCCGGCCCTCGAAGACGAGCTCGAAGAGTCTCGCGTGGGCCGCGGCGAAGACCTCCGGCTCCTCCATGCGGATCGCGGCGAGGTCGTTGATGTCGAAGAAGCGCCGGTAATTGATTTCCTCCGCCGCGACCCGCCAATAGCTCAGCCTGTAGTTTTGCTCGCCGAGGAAGCGCTCGAGACGCTCCGGGTTTTCGGTGGTTCCGCGTGCGGCGGCATCGAGGGCGCGCGCGTCTCCGGGGCTTGTCACGCAAAGGGCGGAAAGCCGTCGCTTGATGATTTCCTTCTCCCTTTGCCGCTCGGTCCGATCGAACCCGCTCGTCGACCAAGCCGGCGGCAGGTGCCGAATTGCAGCGAGGATGCTCTCGAGCTCAGGGTCGAGGGGCTCAGACGCCGCTGGGTCGAACTGAGCCAGCGCCCGTTCAATGATGACGGCGTAGCTCCGCAGCGAAGCCGGCAATCGCTTGCCGTGGTACTCGACGAGAAAGGCCCCTCCTTCTCGCACGATACCGAGCCGTCCTTCCTCGACCTCCTCACCGAATTGGCGCCCCAGGATGGGCAGAAGCACTTTGTGGGTCGTCGCTTCCCATTCGACGTCGAACCAGTCCGCGTAGGTGGAGCTCGGACCGTTTTCGAGCACGTCGAGCCACCATGCGTTTTCGCACGAGCCGATACCCACATGGTTCGGAACGAAATCGATGATGTGTTGCAGCGAACGCGCACGGATGGCATCCGTCAGCGCACGGAAGTCCTCTTCGGTCCCGAGCTCGGCGTTCAGAGAAGAGTGATCGATCACATCGTAACCGTGCGTACTTCCGCGCTGCGCCCGGAAGTAGGGCGACGAGTAAACGCCCCCGACGCCGAGCTCGTCGAGAAATTCGAGCACGCCGAGGGCTGCCCTAAAGCCGAAGCTCGGCTGGAGCTGCAAGCGGTAAGTCGAAACGGGCGCCCCGTGGGCGGCCTGCAGCCCGGCCAAACCCAATGCCCGTCTGGAAAAGAGCTTCAGCGAACGTCGGGCCACCCGCGTCGTCGACCCAGCCTCCGCTTGTCCGGACGCGTCGTCGTCGTTGGTGTCGAGAGCGATGTCCCAAGCGATCGCCCGCCCGCGCTCGGTCAACGCGGGCAAAACGAATTCGACGTCGGTGTCACACGCGTTCAAGAAAAGCAGGAGATCATCGTCGCTCTGCGCGCATCCCTGTTCGTCGTTCGCCTCCAGGCCCGAGCCCGCGGCCAACATGCCGAGGCTCGACGTCGACGGGTTGCTCCAGTCCGCCTCGGTCATCGGCTGGCCGTCGTGGCGGAGCCACACGAGATCGTGGAGCCCCAGATTCCTGATCTCCCGCCCTCCGAAGAAATTCGCGCGGCGGAGCAGTGGGTGTTCACGGCGCAGCCGGCTCACTTTACGTACGAACTCGAGCAGGGCGGTCTTTTCCTCGTCGAGCTTCCAGTCGAGCCAGCTGATCTCGTTGTCCTGACAGTAAGCGTTGTTGTTGCCGTGCTGGGTGCGTCCGATTTCATCCCCACCGAGGATCATCGGGGTCCCCTGGGACAAGAGAAGGGTCGCCATGAAATTGCGCACCTGCCGGGCCCGCAGCGCTCGGACCCCCGCGTCTTCCGTCTCCCCCTCGATTCCGCAATTGCACGATAGGTTGTCGTCGGTCCCGTCGCGATTGTCTTCGCCGTTTGCTTCGTTGTGTTTCCGGTCGTAGCTGACGAGATCGCGCAACGTAAAGCCGTCGTGAGCCGTGACGAAGTTCACGCTCGCGCAAGGTCGTCGCCCGTCTTGCTCGTAAAGGTCGGAGCTACCGGTCAGCCGGTATCCGAGGTCGCTGGCGCAGCTCGAGTCCCCGCGCCAGGTGGCACGTATTGTGTCGCGGTATCGACCATTGCGCTCGGCCCACCGCACCGGAAAGCGACCCTCCTGGTGGCCGCCCGCGCCGACATTCCACGGCTCGGCGATGAGCTTGACGCGGCCGAGGACCGGGTCTTGGTGGATGACCGTGAAGAAGCTCGACAAGCGGTCGACCTCGTGGAGGCTGCGGGCGAGCGTCTCCGCGAGGTCGAATCGGAAGCCATCGACGTGCATCTCCTCCACCCAGTAGCGCAGCGAATCCATGATGAGACGCAGCGTTTGGGGATGTCGCACGTTGAACGTGTTGCCCGTTCCCGAGTAATCGAAATAGTAGCGTGGTTCGTCGGGAACGAGTCTGTAGTACGTTTGATTGTCGATTCCCTTGAAAGAAAAAGTCGGTCCTCGATGGTTGCCCTCGGCCGTATGGCTGTAGACGACGTCGAGGATGACTTCGATGCCGGATGCGTGCAAAGCCTTGACCATGCGTTTGAACTGGTGGACTTCGCTTCCAACGGTTCGCCCCGCGCGATAGCGCACGTCCGGCGCGAAGAACGCGATCGAATTGGTTCCCCAGTAGTTGCGGAGCCCCCGATCCAGCAGCACCGGGTCGTCGACGAACCCGTGCACGGGCAAGATCTCGATGGCCGTGACTCCGAGCTCACGAAGGTGGGACACAATCGGCTCGCTGGCCATTCCGAGGTACGTGCCGCGATGCTCCGGCGCCACCTGGGGGTGGCGCGCGGTCAGGCCCTTTACGTGCGCCTCGTAGACGAGCGAGTTTCGCATGGGCACGTTTGGAGGCGCATCGTCGCCCCACTCGAACGACGGGTCCGCAACGACGGCGAGCGGCGCAGCCCGCTGGTCGCCTGCCGCGCGTACGAGGTCCTGTTCGGGGTGACCTATGTCGTGCGAAAACGCCCCCTTCGACCACTGCTCGACGCCGTTCAGCGACTTGGCATAGGGATCGAGCAGCACGCAGCGCGGATTGAAGCGAAGACCCCGCTTCGGGTCCCACGGTCCGTCGACGCGGTAGCCGTAACGTTGCCCTGGCCCGACGCCCTCGACGAAGGCGTGCCAAACGAACTCCGTGCGCTGACGCAACGGCACCCGTGCCTCGACCCCCTCGTCGTCGAATAGACAGAGGTCGACGGCGTTGGCCGACTCGGAATAGATCGCGAAGTTCGTCCCTCGCGCTTGCCAGGTTGCACCCAGGGGAAACGGCTGGCCCGGCTTCACCCGATGGGTTCTTTGCACGGTGGACGGCTGAAGCACGCTCCGTTCCGGGTGCGAAACCTGTGTCAGGGTCGTTGCCCCTTCGTCTTCGAAGAGCTGCTTTCCGCCGCGTCCGGGTTCACGGCCCCCTCGCACTGCGATCGCCGCGCGTCGAGGTTTTCCTCCGGCACGGAGATGACGGCGCTCGGATCCACGGCGTTGCTCATGGCGTCGGCGAGCGAGTCCTTTCGATCTTGAACGTTCGGCAGGTCACGACGAAGTTCTTCGATGAGGGCGACGACCTTGGCGACCTTCTGCTCGGAGAGGAGGTTCACTTGAAGGTCGAGATGCGCTCGCTGCTGTCCTTCCTGGCGCGCGTGCAGGGCAAGGACGCCTTGCAGGTTGAGCGTCTTCTTCATGGGTTCCGGGCCGCCGACCCGCTCACGCCGGCCCTCCTTGGCTGCTACGACGAGGCGTCGTTCGCAGCGCGCCATGGCTGCTACCACCAGGCGTGGTTTGGCGAGAGAAGAAAGACGACGAGAAGAACGACGACGAGCAGACCAAGCCCGCCGCTTGGGTAATAACCCCAGCCGCGCGAATACGGCCACGTGGGCGCAGAACCGAGGGCGAAGAGCACGAGCACGACGAGCAGTATCGTGAACAGCATTGCAAAGCCTCCTAGGAGTCTCCGGGAGTCGTTCAGGCGGCATGTTGCATGGGCCAGGCCGCATGCCGGAAGCCTCCGACACCCAGGCCGCGTGCCATCGTCGCGTGCTCACGGTCGGGCCGTCCGCTCTCACCCACCACCGTCTTCCGAGCCGAAACCGTCACGAACGGATGGTCCTCATCGTCGGATGGTCATCTGCCCAGGGGGCGTCAGTCGCCAACGTGGGCACGGCGATGCGCCCACTGTGGCTCAAACGCTACGCCGCCGTCGCAGCGGTGGGCGGTGCCAGCATCGGACCTCGCCGAACGCGGCTCGAATGCGCCGTGTCATCGCGACGCGGCTTCACGCCATGCGAGCGCTGTCGGCCGCCAGCTTCGCCACCACCGTGACGAGTTCGGCTGCATCCACCGGTTTGGCGATGTACGCGTCGAATCCCGCGGCCAACGCCCGCCGCCGATCGTGTGCGCCGGCAAATGCGGTCAGCGCGACCGTCGGGATCGTTCCGCCCTCCGCCGTGCTGAGCGCCCGAAGGCGTTCGACGAGCGCGTAACCGTCATCGGTCGGCATGCCGATGTCCGAGACGACGACGTGGGGCTGAAAGTCCTGCACCGCCTTGAGGGCATGTGCGGTGGAACCCACCGCCGAAGCCTCGGCGGCCCGCTCCTTGAGCATTTCGACGACGAGTTCGCGTGAGTCGGCATCATCGTCGACGACGAGCACCCGGACGCCATCGAGCGATTCGCGCAGATCGCGGACCGGTTGAGCCGATGGCAAAAGGTGAGTGGGGTCACCCTCCTCCGTGCGGGCCATCGCCTCGTGTGTCAGTGGCAGACGGACGGTGAACGTCGAACCGGTACCCGGCCCGTCGCTGTGCGCCGACACCGACCCACCGTGCAGTTCGGTGAGGTGGCGTACGATCGAGAGTCCCAGGCCAAGGCCGCCGTGCGATCGCGTCGTTCCCGTTTCGGCCTGCCTGAAACGATCGAAGGTGTACGGCAAGAAGTCCTTCGTGATCCCTTCGCCGGTGTCGCGGATGCGGATGAGAGCCGAATCACCCTCGGTGCTGACGTGAACGAAGACGGACCCGCCCCGCGGCGTGAACTTCACGGCGTTGCTCAGTAGATTCCAGACGATTTGCTGCAAGCGCTCGGGATCTCCGACGACAGACGGAACGTCCTCGGACGGCTCGATGATGAGCTGGATCGACTTCGCGTCAGCGGCCAGACGAACCGCGTCGTAGGCCGCCTGGACCGTCGCGGAAAGTGCAACCGGAGACGACCTGATGTGCAGCTTGCCCGAAGTGATTCGGCTGACATCGAGGATGTCCTCGATGAGCTTTTGCTGGGATTTGGCATTTCGCTCGATGGTCTCGAGCGCATGGTCACGCTTTGCGGGTTCGACGGCGCCGCGCCGGAGCATGCGTGCCCAGCCCAGAATGGCATTGAGCGGCGTACGGAGCTCGTGCGACACGATGGCCAGAAATTCGTCCTTCGCGCGGCTCGCCAGTTCGGCCTGGGTGCGAGCCGCGCGCTCGGCGGCGAAAAGGCGACTGCGCTCGAGCTCGTGCTGGCGTTCGGTGGTCACCTCGCGAAAGGACAGCGTCGTCTCGTTCGCGTCGGTGCCCGCATAGGGGCGAATCGCCGGCGCGAAAACACGGTGGCCCAAAGTGAGGTCCGGTAGCATCGCGGGGGCGGACCGGTGGTGCAGCGTCGGGTCGAAGCGAAACGTCGGCAGCACCTCGCGCAGCGGTCGGCCCACGAGGTCGGCTGCCTCGCACCCGAGCATGCGCTCCGCTTCCAGGTTGACGAACGCAACGCAGCCCGTGGCGTCGATGCTCATCACGGCATCCGGCAATTGCATGAGCAGCGACCGGACCGCGCGCTCGGCCGTTTCGAGGCGCTGGTGCATGCGCTTGGACCGGACGAGCGCCGCAAGTCGAGCGGAAAGCTCTGCGGGCTGATAGGGCTTCGACAGGAAATCATCCGCACCGGCTGCAAGACACCTCACGAGATCTTGCGTGTCGCGCTGCACGGTCAACATGAGGATCGGGATGGACTGCGTCTGTGGACGGGCGCGGAGAAACTGACATACATCGATGCCGGTGATGCCCGGCATACGCCAGTCCAGAATCACGGCGTCGGGCGTCTGCCCACAAGCAAAGTGCTCGATCACCGCGGCGCCGTCCGTGAACACTTCGACAATGTAGAGCGGGGCGAGTGTCCGGCGGATGAGCTCGCCGTCGAGCGGACTGTCGTCCACGATCCAGACAACCGGGAGCTTCGATCGGGTTGACTCCGCGGATTCGGGGATCATCGCCGCAGGCAGCCTCTTGTCATCATCGCCAACGGCATAAACGCACGAATCATCGGTGCTCGTCGACAGCGGGCCGCCGCTGTCGCCCGTGCCCGCCTCGGCGGTTAACAGGCATGTGGGGCTCGGCCGATGGGATTGTCAATGCTCGCAAACAAGAAAGAAGCGACCTCGAGCGACAGGCCCTCAAACCCATGACACCATGACCATCGCACATTGAGTACAACGAGTACAACCGCGAGATACCGCGATCGAATCGATACGGACTCAACCGAACCAGCCGAGCCAGCCGCGGCCAACCGAGCTCAACTCCGATTGAAAAGAAGCGGCCGCGAGCGATGAACGGGCGTGACAAGCGCTCTCCTTGCGTTACTGGTCGTTAGCAGCCCCGACCCGTTCTGCTTTCGCTTTTTTCGAGTACCGTGACGACGGGTTCGGAATCGATGTGGAGCTCCCCCTTGGCCGAGATTCTCGTCGTCGACGACAGCAAGGTCATGCGTGACATGATAGTCGCGTGTCTTCGACCGCGGGGCGACCTCGGTTTCACTCACGCCGCGAGCGGTCTGGAAGCGCTCGAACGCCTGTCGCTCAAGTGGTTCGACCTGGTCGTGCTCGACCTCAACATGCCCGATATCGGAGGGATCGAAGTGGTCGAGTTCATTCGTTCGCAGGACAAGCTTCGCTCGCTGCCGATCATCATCGTCACCACTCGTGGCGACGATGCATCGCGGTCGCGCGCCCTCCAGGCTGGCGCTTCGCGGTTCATCACCAAGCCTTTCAGTCCGGCCGCCATTCTCGGCGAGGTGGACCAGCTGCTCGGTTCAGGCGCGGCCACGTGACCATCAAAGTCGAACTCGCGGAATTTCTGACGGCCTACATCGCCGAGGTGGACGAGCAGCTTGCCGCCGCCACCAGCAGACTCCTGGCGATCGAAGCCACCTCTCGGAAGGGCGAGCGCGAGCCGCGCGCCGTGCGTGAGCTTTTTCGCGCCATGCACACCGTCAAGGGCCTTTCGTCCATGGTCGGCGTCGAGCCTATCGTCGCGATCGCCCATCGCAGCGAAGCCGTGTTGCGCGGGGCGGACCGCGCTGGAGGGGTATTGGCGCCGGCCGCCGTCGATCTCTTGCTGCGGAGCATCCGGGTCATCGAGCAGTCCGTTCGAGCCGTCGAGAAGAGCTCGACCGCGCCAACGCCCCCCGCTGACCTTCTCTCGGCCCTCGAGGCCTTCGCACCCGAAGATGAGGCCCCCGGTCAAGGCCATGCGCCTCGGCTGACGCTCGACGAAGCGCTTGAGTGCAAGCTCGATGCGTTCGAGCGTGACCTGCTCCTCAAGGGTGCGCTCCAGGGTCGCCGCGCGCTGCGCTTGGACTATGCCCCCACCGCCGCCCGCGTCGCGCAGGGCCTCAACATCAATACCGTTCGCGAGCGGGTGAGCGCGCTGGCCGAGATCATTCGGGTGCTTCCGATTACGGTCGGCGTGACCGATCGGCTGCCCGCGGGAATAGCGTTTGCACTCCTTATTTTGAGCTCGCGCAGCAACGACGAACTTGCGGCCGCGGCCGGCGTTGACCATGACTCCATTCGGTCCATCGTCGAGCTCGACGAGGTCCATGAAGAGCCTCCCGATCTCGTTGCCCCCGACGGTGGCGCGTCCGCCCGAGTGGTATCCGTGGTCGACGAAGCACCACGACGAAATTTGCTGCGTGTCGAGGCTGCCCGGCTGGATGACGCGATGGATCGTCTGGCGGCCCTCATCGTGACCCGGTCGCGCCTTGCACGGGCCATTGCCAAGCTGACCGAGAGCGGGGCGGACACGCGCGACCTGACCCAGGTGGCCAACGAGAACGCACGACAGCTGCGCGATTTGCGCACGTCCATCTTGCAAGTTCGCATGGTCCCCTTGAGCGACGTTCTCGAGCGAATTCCCCTCATGCTGAGGGCCGTCACCCGATCGACCGGACGTCCGATTCAGCTCGAGGTCGACGCGGCGGGTGCCGAGCTCGACAAGGCCGTCGCGGAGAAAATCTTTCCGGCGATCGTTCACCTCGTACGAAACGCCGTCGACCACGGTATCGAACCTCCCGAGGATCGCGTGCGTGTCGGTAAGTTTCCCGAGGGAAGGGTCCGCATTCGCTGTTCGGCGCGGTCGAGCACGCGCCTCGAGCTCACGATCGGCGATGACGGACGCGGCATCGACCGGGCCGCCGTCGCAAGGAAAGCAGGCACCGCCACCCCGGACACCGACTCCGCGCTGCTCGAGCTCATCTGTCAGCCTGGCTTCTCGATGCGCGAGCAGGCGACGACGACGAGTGGACGGGGCCTCGGGATGGACATCGTCCGAGGAATCGCAGTCGATCAGCTCGGCGGCGAACTGTCGATGCAGACGCACCTCGGCGCCGGAACGACCTTCACGCTGCAGATCCCGCTCACGGTGGCCATCATTGAAGGCTTCGTCGTCGAGTGCGCCCGAGAGCGGTTCGTCATCCCCCTGTCGGTCGTCGAGGAGATCCTCGAAATCTCGCCGGACGCGATAGCGTGCCGGCCCCATGTCCGGGGTCCGACCGGTGCTGGTCGGCCGCTGGGTTTGATCGAGCGCCGGGGGGAAATTCTGCCCCTCTACTCCCTGCGTGCCGCCCTCTCTCTCCCCGGCCGAGACGACGGGGCCGAAAAACGCGCACTCGTGATTCGCCGTGCCGGCGAGCCTGTCGGATTTTTGATCGATCGAGTCGTCGGCCAGCAAGAGGCGGTCATTCGTCCGCTCTTGGATCCACTGGTCCGCGTGAGCGGGGTCTCAGCAGCAACCGACCTTGGCGATGGACGTCCAACGATTGTGCTCGACCTCGTGGCGCTCGCCGGACAAGGGCAGCGCCCTGGCCCGGCACTTTCGGCTGCCATGGCGCCCTCCTTACCGAGCCCCGCAACGGCCCACGGAGTCTTGCCCGCATGAGTGCCTTGCACGTCGTCTTCAAAGTTGCCGACGCCGAATACATCCTCGCGGCGGCTGACGTCCTCCAGATGGACTCGTACGCGGGAGCCACGCCCGTTCCCGGTGCGCTGCCGCACGTGGCCGGGGTCGTGCAGGTTCGCGGTCGCGTCGTGCCCATCGTCGACCTGCGAGTGCGGTTCGGTTTGGAGACGGCCGAGCCGACGCTCGACAGCCGCGTCGTCGTCGTAGAGCTGCACGACCGGACGGTCGGCCTACTCGTCGACAGCGCACGCGAAGTCATCAAGCTCACGCCGGAGCAAATCAAGCCGCCGCCGCGAATGGTCGTCGAGGGCGCGCACGGATTCGTCAAAGCCGTGGCCCACATCGGCAGGCGTTTGCTCATGCTTGTCGATTTCACGAAAATCATCGGAGAGGAGGCGGTCCATGGCCGCTGAACAACGACAGGGAACGGCGCAGCCGCTCGAGTTTGTCAAAACGCGCGTCGATGAAGCGCTCCGTGTCCTGCGCGACACGACCTCTCTTAGCGCGTTCATCCAAGAGGGGACCCGGCGGCTCACGAGCTCGGGTGCCGACCAAACCGTGTTCGCCGGACAGCTTCAAAGCGGGATCGACGCTCTCGCGACAGCCGTCGAAGATACGACCACATCGGTGCAAAAGCTCACGCGTTCGCGGCAGACTGTGGCCGAGGCGGCACTGGCTCTGCTCCAAGGCAGCGAGTCGACCGCGGCTTCGTTGGCCGAGATGGGCCAATCCATCGCGTCCATCAAGAAAGACGTGGGCGAGCTCGCCTCGTCGTCGGATGCGAGTGCCGCCACGCTCGATCAGGTTGCCCGCTCGATCAAAGTTGCGAGCACGAGCGCCGAGGATCTCGCGGCCGCGGGCGAAGAGCTGCTGGCGACCACGACCGAATCGGTCGCGAGCACGACGGAGATGACCAGCCGCGGTCAGTCGAACGCTTCCTCAATCGAGCAGGTCGCCGCGACGGTCGAGCAGATGTCGAAGGGAATCGGGCGTCTGGCGGCCGATGCCAAGTCCTTGAACGATCGAGCAGGCGAGATCGCCACGGCGGTCGCGTCGACCGGCAAGGCGCTGACCTCGGTCTCGGGTGCGGCCTCGGAAATGGCAAGCTCGGTCGAGGAGACGTCAGCGACGACCGAACAGCTTGCCCGATCGATTCGCAATGTCGCCGGTCACGCCAAGCAGCTGGAGACGCTCGCGGAGTCGGCGTCGTCGAGCGCCACCGAGATCGCCGCCTCCGTCGAAGAGGTGGCTGCCACGGCCGACAAGAACGCGGCGACGATCGAATCGGCCGCCGCTGCGGTCGAGCAGATCGCCCGGTCTGCCCAGGCGGTGTCGAAGAACGTGGAAGCCATCAGCACGACCGCCGTCGCCAGCGCTGGGGCCGCGGCCCAGCTCGAGGCGAGCACCCGCCGCATCGCTCAGCTCAGCGAAGGAGCGCGCATCGTCGGAGAGAGGGTGATGACGACCGCGCGCGAAGGCGGCGGCATCGTCGGGCGATCGATTGCCGGGTTGGCCAAGATCCGGCAGGCGATCGGCGATTCAGCCGGGGTGATGAAGGAGACGGGCAAGCGCGCCGAAGAAATTGGCGACATCGTGCAGACCATCAATCTCATTGCGGATCGAACCAATTTGCTGTCTCTCAATGCGAGCATCGAGGCGGCTCGCGCCGGCGAGCACGGACGAGGGTTCGCCGTCGTCGCCGAGGAAATTCGGGCTCTGTCCGACCGCGCCGGGGTAGCCAGCGCAGAGATCGCCAAAATCGTGCGCGGCCTGCAGTCGTCGGCCCGCGAGGCCGTCGTGGCTTCAGCCGAGGGCGTTCGCGTGGCCGACGAAGGTTCGGTGCTTGCGGCAGAGGCCGAGCGCGCGCTGAACTCCATCGTGTCGGGCGTCGAGGAGGTCGGCCAGTCCATCCGGGAGGTTTCTCGGGCCACGACCGACCAGGTCAAGGCGACCGAGGCGGTTGCCCAAGCGATCGCCAAAGTGAGCGACCAAGCGAGGATCATCCACGCTGCAGCGAGCGAGCAGGCGCAGGCCGTCCAGGGATTGGCGCATGGAAGCGCCGAGATGCGAAAGATGGCCAAGCAGACGACCCAGGCAACCGCCGAACAGGCCCAAGCCATGCGCGATGTCGTTCGTTCGAACGCTCAACTTTCGACGAGCGCAGAGCAAGTCTCGCGCGCGTGTCAGGAACAGGTCGGAGCCACCGCGCAGCTTGCGAAGGCCGTCTTGCAGATGCGGACCGTGACTCAGCAAACGTCGACGACCGTCGCGGAACAGACCCGCGTCATCGGAGCCATTGGGATGCAGACGCAGGAAATCAGCGGCGCCGCTGCGCGCACGACGTCGGGCCTCACCGAACAGGCTAAAGGGGCGAGCGAAATTGCACGCACGATGGACGATGCACGCAAGCAGGCAGTGATGACCGCCAAAGCCGTTGCCGAGCAAGCGCGAGCCGTCCAGCAAATCGACACGGCCGCCAGGCAGGCGTCGCGGCTTGCCGGGCACCTCACCAAGGCGATGGGCGAACAGGCGGAAGCAACGACGTCGCTCGCGAAGGCGGCCGATCAGGTGCGTCGCATCGCCCGACAGGCCACCCGAGCGGTCGATGAGCAGGGAGACGCCGTCTCTTCCGTCGCCAGCGTCGCCTCGAAGACCGCGTCGGGCGCCTCACTCGTCACGAAACAGACGGTCGAGCAAGCCGCGATTCTCGAGCAACTGGCGCGTGCGATGGAGACGATGCGAGGGCACACGCGCGAAATGGCGAGCGCTGCGGGGCAGCATGGCCGGCGGGTGAGCGCGGCCGCACAGTGGCTCGAAGAAGTCGGCACGAGGGTGGCCCAGTTCGCGCGGACGCTCGGCGAACAGATCGAGTCGATGTCCGCGGCTGTGAACGCGCTCGAGGGCAATGGAGGCGGCAACCGTTCGGAAGAGACCAGGCGCGCATGAATCCCCGGAGCCATGCATCCGACGTGGATGATCGGCAACGAACGTCGGAGATCGAGCGTCTCGGGCAACTCGGAGCCGTCGATGCGCTCATCGAGCGGCTGAGTGACCGGACTTGGACGGTCCGCCGTTCCGCGGTGGCCGCGCTCGCGCGGCTCGGGGCTGGCGCACTCGATTCGCTCTGCAACGTCCTCGCACATCGGCGCGACGACGAGGACAGGCTCGCGTCGGCCGTGGACGCCCTCGTCGGCTCGCTCGGCGACGTGGACGACTCGGTCCTTTCACTGCTCGGGTCGCAAAACCCCGCCGTCGTCTGTGATGCCGCCCAAATTCTTGGCCGACGCCGGTGCACGAGGGCCGTCCCGAAGCTCGCCGCTCTCGCCGTCGGCCACGACGACAACGTGGCGCTTGCAGCTTTCGAGGCCATCGGTCGCATCGGCGGCGAAGACGCCGTCGATTTGCTGGTCTCCGCGGTCCACAGCGGCAACTTCTTTCGCGCCTTCCCCGCGATCGACGTGCTCGGACGCACCGGGGATCCACGTGCCGTCGCGCCGCTGTCCGCCCTTCTGAACCAGCCGCACTACGCCATCGAGGCGGCTCGTGCACTGGGCCGCGCCGCTCAACCGAACTCCGCGCCGACGCTTGCGGCGCTGCTGCTCAAGTCGAACGATGCCCAGGTCCGCGTGGCCGCGTGGGCCCTGGTCGAAGTCCATGATCGATCGACCGATCGCTTTGGTCCCAACCGAGCGGTTCTCTCCGCGCTGGCCGACCTCGATGCGAGCGCCGCGAGCCGGCGCCTGACGCAGTCCTTGGTCGGAGCCGACGTCGTCGAAAGCACGGCGATCTGCAGGGTGCTCGGCTGGCTGGGCGGCCGCGGTGCGCTGTCGGGGCTCATGGGAATGCTCGACTCCGACCCTGCAACGGCGGTTGTTGCGGCCCGGGCGATCTCCGATTTCGGCCGGGCGGCCGAACCATTCCTTCTCGCTGCACTCCGCGAGAGCCCCAGCGAGCGCCGCCTGCTTCTCTTGCCGAGCCTTTCTCGGGGTGTCGCGGCCTCGCCCGAGATCATCGAATGTTTGAGGGACCCCCATCCGGCGGTTCGGGCCCTCGCCTGCGACACGATCGGCAAGATCGGCGACGTCGTGGCCATTCCGGCGCTCTTCGGGCTTCTCGGGGACACCGACGGTCGCGTCTCTCAGGCCGCCGTTTCGGCCATTCAATCGCTCGGCGGTCTCGAGACGGAGCAACTGGCGATCGAAGCAGCCCAATCGGACGCCCCGGGCGTTCGCCGCTCGGCGCTGCGCATCCTCTCGTATTTTGGTTGGCCGTCCGGTCTCGACCTTTTCCTCGAAGCCATGAACGCCCCCGATGAGCGCCTGCGCGATCTCGCCGCCGTCGGCCTGGCCACCATCGACGGCGATCGCGCCGTCGCCGCGCTCGTCGAGGCCGCATCGCACGTCTCGCCGAGAACGCGCGCGGCGGCGATCCGCGCTCTCGGACAGGCCGCAAACAGCCCGAAGGTCGGTGCTTGCCTCCGGTCGGGGCTGGCGGACTCGGACGCTTGGGTGCGCTACTACGCTTGCCAATCGCTCAGCCGCGTCAACGAGCCTGGAGCTCCGCAGGCGATTCGCCAGCTTCTCGGCGACTCCGCCGGACACGTTCGCATTGCCGCCATCGAAGCCCTCGCGCGCCTGCGCGGCGACAGCGCGCTCGAAGCATTGCACGCGGCCGCTCAGTCAAAGGACCCGGACGTACGGCGGGCGGCGCTGCTGGCCGTCGGAAGCGTCCGCAACCCCTCGTCGATTTCCCTGGTGCGGCGCGGGCTTTCTTCACCGGATGCCGCAACACGGCTCGTGGCTTTGTCTGCCTTGGCCGAGTTCGGGGACCAGGCTGCCCTCTCAGGGGTGCGCGACGCCATGGGCGACCCGGACGACGCCGTGCGCAGTGCGGCCATCGGTCTGCTCGCGTCCTACCGCGGGCCGGAGGCTACGGAGATGCTGGTCGGCGAGCTCGGAAATCCCGTCCTGCGCGATCGGGTCCTCGCGGCGCTTGCCTCTCCTGTGGAAGGTCGCGTCGAGGGCCTGGTGGCCGCGCTTCGCACGGCCGCGTCCGAGGTGGTCCCGCACCTCGTTTCCGCATTGGCGAAAATAAGGCGCGCCGACGCATCGGCTGCCCTCGAAGACGCGTTCGGAGAGGTCAGCTCGACGACCCGGCGTATCATCGCGCCTGCCCTGGCCGCTCTGGCCACGGCCTCCGCGCGGAGGCTCCTCGAACGTGCATCCGTCGACGACGCCGATGCCCAGGTGCGCGAGGTGTGCGCTGCGCTCTTGAGGAGCTGATGTGGAATTGCCGCTCTCGCCCCAGGTCTTCTCAATCGTGGCGCACTTAATCGAACAGCGAACGGGCATTCACTACGATGCCGGCGACCTCGATGCCCTGGCCGAAAAGCTGTCGGACCGCGCGCGAGAACGCGGCCTCGCGTCCCTGCTCGATTACTATTACTTCCTTCGATATGACGAGGGAGGCTCGGCCGAGCTCAGCGCTCTGGTGGAGAATCTCGTCGTTCGCGAAACGTACTTCTTTCGCGAGATCGAGCCTCTCCGGGTCGTCGTCGACTCGATCATTCCTGGCCTCCTGCGCGAGCGACCCGAGGTCCGCCTCTGGTCGGCCGCCTGCGCAACGGGCGAGGAACCGTACACGATCGCGATGATGCTTTCGGACGCGGGCCTGCTCGATCGGGTGACGATCGTCGCATCCGACATCAGCGAGCTGTCACTCGCCAAGGCCCGCGCAGCCGCTTACGGCGGTCGATCGCTCCGCGTCCTCGGCGAGCACCCGCACGGCCAGCACTTCATCGACGAGGGGCGAGGCATAAAGCGCGTTCACGACCGTCTGCGCAAGGCCATCGGATGGCGGCGCGTGAATTTGGTCGACGACACCGCCGTGCGCGATCTCGGCTCGTTCGACCTCATCGTCTGCCGCAACGTCCTCATCTATTTTGCCGATGCCACGGTCGAGCGCGTCGCCAGACGGCTGACGAGGGCGCTTCGGCCGGGAGGGCTCCTGCTCGTCGGCTCGGCAGAGTCACTTTTGCGCTTCGGATCCCCGCTCGTGTGCGAAGAACGGGGAGGCTCTTTCTTCTATAGAAAGCCTACTGAATGAACACCCCGTCCGTGCGGGTCTTGGTCGTCGACGATTCGGCCTTCGCGCGCAAGGTCTTGCGCGAAGTCCTCTCGAACGATCCAGCGATCGACGTCGTCGGTATCGCGCGGGACGGCCTCGACGCACTCGAAAAAATCGGCGAGCTCAAGCCCGATGTCGTCGTGCTCGATTTGATGATGCCGAGTCTGGACGGCGTCGGCGTGCTCCAGGCATTGCGCGGCAAGCCGGGGCCTCGCTTCGTCATCGTCAGCACGAGCGACGAGGCGAGCCCTTTGGCCGTCCAGGCGTTGCAAGCCGGCGCCGTCGACCTTGTCCACAAGCCTACGGCGCTTGCGACCGATCGACTCTACGAGCTCTCGAGCGACCTCGTGCACAAGGTCAAGATGGCGGCGAGCGTCCGGCAGCCGATCGAGCCCGCGACGAGAGCTCCCAAGGCCGACCTCGTCGTCGCCAAGTCCACGGCGGTCGGGATCGTCGTCATTGGCGCCTCGACAGGCGGGCCCCAGGCGCTGACGCGCCTTCTCGGCGAGCTGCCGCGCGACTTACCGGTGCCGGTCGCCGTCGTCCTGCACCTGCCCGTCGGATACACGGGGCCGCTGGCCGATCGCCTGGACAAGGCGTGCGCGATCGATGTCATCGAGGCCCACGACGGCGCCGTCCTGCGGCCCGGTCTCGCCGTCATTGCGCGCGCCGGCATGCACCTCAAGATCGCCGGTGCCCCGCGCAACGCGCGCGTCCGGCTCGACGTTGCGCCGGTCGATACCCCACACTGCCCGGCCGTCGACGTGCTGTTTGCGACAGCAGCAGAGACATGGGGGCCCCACGTGCTCGGCGTCGTACTCACCGGCATGGGAGAGGATGGGCTTCAAGGATCGCGCGCAATCCGGGCTAAAGGGGGAAGTTTGCTCACGGAAGCCGAATCCTCTTGTGTCGTTTACGGAATGCCCCGGGCAGTAGCCGAATCGGGCTTGAGCCATCGCAGCATCTCGCTCGACGCGATGTCCGCTGCGATCGTGCGTTCGCTCTGAACTCGAACCCAGGCCGAGCGTTCCAGTCACAGCGCGTGGCGCCTCGCCATGATGCGGCCCCGGGGCCGACTGCTTCCACGTGCACGTCCTCTGGTGGTGCCGCATGGGCCGCCCATCCGTCGCTACGCGGCATGGGTCTTGCTGTCTCCGCCTGTCTCCGCGTCCAGTCGAACCACTGAGAAGAGACCATGCAAATTCGTGTTGGCTATGACCTCGTCTACAGCTTTCCACAACCCACGCCGATGGTGCTGACGCTCAAGATTCACCGTTGTCGCTCCGCAGACCTGGTCATCCCGGATGAAATTCACCTCGACCCGTTCGTTTCGATGAGCCACGACTTGGATTCGTTCGGAAACTGGTGCACTCGATTCGTCGCTCCGCCATGCGACCTGCACATCTGGAGCGACGCCCTCGTCGAAGACTCCGGGGCGCCGGACCTCGTTGCGCGCGGAACGCCGCAGACGCCCGTCGAAGATTTGCCTCCCGAGGCGCTGCTCTACCTGGCCGGCAGCCGTTACTGCGAGACCGACCTTCTCTCCCCCGTGGCGTGGGAGCTCTTTGGCTGCACACGGCCGGGATGGGACCGGGTCGAAGCGATCTGCGACTTCGTTCACGATCACGTTCAATTCGGTTACGGCTTCGCCCGCTCGACCAAGACTGCGTGCGATACCTATCGCGAGCGCGCCGGCGTTTGTCGTGACTTCGCACATCTTGCCATCGCGCTATGTCGCTCGATGAACATCCCCGCGCGTTACTGCACCGGCTACCTCGGCGACATCGGCGTGCCAGCGTCCGCTGCGCCGATGGATTTCTCGGGGTGGTTCGAAGCCTTCGTCGGCGGTCGCTGGTTCACCTTCGATGCGCGGCACAATGTCCCGCGGATCGGCCGCATCGTCATCGCGCGTGGTCGCGACGCAGCGGACGTTGCGATCAGCACGGCTTTCGGGCCTAGCGTGCTGAAGCGGTTTCGGGTTTGGACCGACGAGATACCCGACAAGAGGGACCCACCCGTCGCGCGCCTTCCGGCGCCGCCACCCGCGTATGCCGTCGAGGCGACTTAGGGCCCAGTCAGTTCGTGGGCTCGAGCGCAGTGAAAAGAAAGTCCGTCGCTTGTCGGCGAGGAGCCGCGCAGAAAGCCACGCTCGGGGCGGCAGCGACAAGGGGCCGCCGGCCCGCCTGGCGCAAAGCCGCACGCTGGGGGCCGGCGGCGAAGGCCCAGCCCTTGCGGAGGGCTCCCTCGCGCGCCAAGATTCGCGCAAACATGAAATGGGCAATTGTCCTTCTCTTGGGTACGCACGCCGCTTGCGCAAAGGGCGCGCCCGTTCCGAGCGGCGCAGCCCCGCAGGCGACGGCCGCCGCCGCGGCGACGCCCGCCCCGACCAGCACGACAACGGAGCGCACGAGTGTCGCTGCAGCCGTGAACCCACCCGATGACCTACTCGGAAAGCCTGCCCCCGACTTCACGACGGTGGGCCACGACGGCACCGTGGTCCACCTGTCCGCGCTGCGCGGCAAACCAGTCGTCGTGTACTTCTATCCGAAGGACGAGACCGCCGGCTGCACGAAGGAGGCCTGCTCATTCCGGGACGCATGGCAAAAAATTGCCGGTACCGGCGCCGCACTCGTCGGCGTCTCGGCCGACACCATGGACTCCCATCGGGCCTTCGCCAAGCACTACGGCCTGCCGTTCTTGCTCGTCAGCGATCCCGACGACTCGATTGGCCGTGCGTACGGAGTACCGTTTGAAGGCCATCACCGCCGGCAGACATTCGTCATCGGCGCCGACGGTCGCGTGCGCAAGGTTTATCGGTCCGTTGACGTATCGCAACACGCTCAACAGATCTTGGGCGATTTGAATTCCCTGTCGGAGGGCCGTTGAGCGAGCGCGCGATACGCCGGACATCACCCGGACGTTCCGGACTCCTCCGCCTCGGCCGAGTCGCGCCGTCGCGGATCTCTTCGCGCCCGAGTGCCGTCAAAACATGAGTCCATCGGAGACGTAAATGCCGAATGGCAAATTGGCGTTCTCGGCCTCGGCGTCCGGAGAATAAGCAATTTCGATTCGAAATATTGCGGCTTGACCCCACTGAAGGAACGCGCCGACGCCGACTCCGAATTTCAAGCCCAGATGATCGCCGTCGGTGCGGGAGATGATGGCGTAATCTTCCCAGACCCGGCCGGCGTCGAAAAAGGTCGTCGTCCCGATGAGCAGAGACTGGCCTACGACCTTGAAACGGGGAAATGGAGTCGCCCGAATCTCGAGGTTCGAGACGATCTTCACCCGGCCCGCGTAGCGGCCCTGAGGTACACCTCTGACGCCCGTCTCTCCGCCGAGCAGGTACTGCGGCTCGAAAATGCCTCCTTGCGCGAGGTCGTAAAAGGGCACTCGCCCGAACTCGAAGCTTGCCACGAAGCGACTCGCAAACACGAGCGGTCGGGCGAGCGACGCGTAGTGGGCCAGCACGGCCGCAGCCTCGCCATAGGCGATTCGCTCCGATGAACCAAGCGTAGCGCCCATGCCCGCCTGGTAGAAAGCTCCGTGTCGGGTGACGAACTCACTATCTCTCGTGTCGTACATCACGCCCGCCGAAAGGCTCGCCAGAAGCGCCGATTCGGATCCGAGGATTTGGGGCCCGCTGCCTGCTTGGCTCTGCGCGACGTCCTGCGACAGCTTGGACGGGCCATCAACCGGGGATGTATAGAGCTGCGGCGCCTCGTAACGAAGATTGGCGCCGATCGCCGCGTCGAGCCCCCTGACCGGCGTGTGGAGCCGCATGATGGACCGGACGCGACCTTCCTGTTGAAGGTACCAGTAGTACTGATAGTAGCGATTCGGCGTGGCGGACGCCGCATTGCCGAGGCCGTAGTAGCCGAGGTTGATCGTACGCTGAAAGCTGGCCCGCGTGTCCAAGCGGAGCTTGCCCGACCATAGATCCGGCGCGTCGAGCCGCAGCACGTGACTCTGCTGCGCGAGACGAACGCCATTCTCGTCCTTGATGCTCGCCGAGAGCAGCAAGTCGATGTTCCAGGCATATGGAAACGCCTGATCGTAAAAGCGGGTGAACGTCGCGGCGCCCCCGAATTGGACGCCGATGTCCGTGCTCCCGCCGATGATTGGAAAGCCAGCGAGCTCGTAGCGGCGCAGGGGAAGCGCCGTCGAGGACGCGTCTCCGTCCGCGTCCGCCTGGGTCGCGCAAAGAGCGCAGACGAGGACGAGCGCGACGCGGATGACGATTCGACGTCTCGTGGCATCGGCGAGGCGAAATCGAGGGACTCCGGCGCCCAACCGGTCGCCCTCGTGCTTGCGCGGTGCGTCCGAGGTCGGCCGTTTTCGAAAGAAGGAGATGTGGATCGTCGCGCCTCTATCCATCGCCGGCCGTGATGCGGCGCCTGGAGCTTGCCATTGGGCTCGAGTTTTACGCGCTTCTCGAAAGAGCTCAAGCTCCAATCCCGCCGAGCGAAGGCGCGCCACCTTCTGGCTCGCACGAAGCAAGCTCCGCATGGGCCGCTTCAACGCGAGGGCGGGGTGACCGACGACCTTGCTTCGATCCGCCGGTCCGGCATAAACCATACGAGGAGAACCACGACATAAAGCACCTCAGACATCCACGGTCGCGCGAAGGCGAGGGCTATCCCGAGGACGTAGAGGCCTTGCGAGAACCACCCTTTCGCGTCGGCGCCGACCGCCGAAGCAAGCGGTGAGTCCTGGCCGTTGGCGCCGATGAGCGCCTTTTGGAGGAGCTTGAAGGCAACGGCTCCCATGAAGAGGAGAAACCCGTAGACCGCCGCGGGCCACGACGCCAAGGGGAACTCCCCCAGCCACGCGGTGGCCGCAGGAATGAGCGAGAGCCAGAAGAGAAGGTGCAAGTTGGCCCACATCACCCATCCGTTGATGTGCCTCGTCGCCGCCAGCATATGGTGGTGGTTATTCCAGTAAGTGCCGATGAAGACGAAGCTCAAGGCGTAGCTCAAGATCTCGGGCAGCACGGGTTCGAGAGCCGTTAGGTCGGCGTCATGCGGAAGCTTGATCTCGAGCACCGTGATCGTGAGGATGATCGCGATGACGCCGTCGCTGAATGCCTCGAGTCGACCCTTGTTCATGGCGCGCGGCTCGGCGCAACGAACGCGGACGTCGCGCGGCAGGGTCGCTCGAAAATCGGCCTGAAGGACTTCGGTGGCTTGCGCCATGCTCGGGGGTGCCAACCCATTGGAATCTGTCATGCTCGAGTGGGTCGGCCGATGCAAGCGCCTGCTTCGAATTATCCAATCGAGATCGAACGGCTCGCGGCCCTCCTCCGCCAGCGTCGTTGCCTTGTCTTGACGGGAGCCGGGTGCAGCACCGAATCCGGCATTCCCGATTACCGCGGCGAAGGTCGCCCGAGACCTTCGCGCAAGCCCATTCAACACGACGCATTCATCGGGCAGACCGAAGTGCGCCGTCGCTATTGGGCTCGCTCGGTCTTGGGGTGGCCGCGGATCGTCGGGGCCGAGCCCAACTTGGCCCATCGTGCTCTGGCGGCGATGGAATCGGCCGGGGCCGTTCTCGGGATCCTGACTCAAAACGTCGATCGCCTTCATCACAGGGCGGGGAGCTCCCGCGTCGTCGAGCTCCATGGGGCCCTCGCCGACGTCTCGTGCCTTGATTGCGGCGCCTATGAACGGCGCGCGGACGTTCAGCGACGCCTGCTCGACGAAAACCCGGGCTGGCTCGAGCACGCTGCGGCGTTTGCTCCCGACGGCGACAGCGAGCTCGAAGCGGCCGAGGTCGAGGCCTTCCGCGTGGTCTCTTGCCGCGTTTGCGGCGGAATCATCAAACCCGACGTTGTCTTTTTCGGTGGCAGCGTCCCGCGGCGGGTGGTCGCCGAGGCGCGCGGCATGTTCGACGAGGCGGAAGCCCTCGTCATCGTCGGCTCCTCCCTGACCCTATTCTCCGGCTTTCGCTTCGTGCGGGATGCTCGCGAGAGCGGACGCCCTGTCGCCATCGTCAATCTGGGGCCGACCCGCGCCGACGAGGGTCCCCTTCACACCAGGCTGTTCGCCCGGGCCGGAATGGTGCTGCCGCGACTTGCGGAGCTCGTGGGTGCCTGACCGCGGGTCGGCCCGTCCCGTCGGCACATTGTCGGCTTCGGCTGGGCCACCCGTCGGTTCGTCGTCGCCGAAGAAGCCCTCACCGGCGCGGCAACTGCGGCGCGGCCGGACCGCGCCGTGCGCGTGGCGGTTCCGGCTTGCAGGCTCGCTCGATTACTCCCTTTTCTTCGGCGCCTGAGTCGGCTTCTTCGACTGCGGCCTTTGTGTCGCGCTCTCGTGCCCGGCGGCGGGGCCCGCTGCGGAGCCGTGTCCGGCGGCGCCTTCGTGGGAAGCGGCGGGTTCGCGCGCTGCGGCGGTTTCGTGTCCGGCGGTGCCTTCGTGGGAAGCGGCGGGTTCGCGCGCTGCGGCGGTTTCGTGTCCGGCGGTGCCTTCGTGGGTGGTTTCGCGTCCGGCGGGTCCCTCGTGGGTGGTTTCGTGTCCCGCTGCGGCGGTTTCGCGTCCGGCGGGTCCCTCGTGGGTGGTTTCGTGTCCCGCTGCAGTCTCGTGTCCGGCGGCGGCTTCGTGCCTGGCCGCGCCCTCGTGTCCCTGCGCGGCGTCGTGCTTGGTTACGGCTTCGTGTCCCGCCACGGCTTCGTGTCCCGCCACGGCTTCGTGTCCCGCCACGGCTTCGTGTCCCGCCGCGCCTTCGTGTCCCGCCACGCCCTGATGCCCGCTCACCGTCTCCCTCTTCGGCTCCGACCGGGGCGTCGTCATTCCAGCGGCAGCCACCCGATGCGGGACGGTTTCATGCGGCACCGGCCGCACGGTGCCGGTTGCGTGCTCGTAGGCGTTGCCCGGTCGTTTGCCGGGTGGCGGACCAGCCCGGTGCTCGACGACCACGTGTTCGCCGCGATGGTAGTTTGCGGGTCGTACTGCGCGCGCGAATCGAATGCGTTCGCCGCCGTAGCTGCGGTGCGGGGCATCCCGGCGTCCCCAGTATCCGTGGACGTAAACCACCCGGCCGTCGACTCGTTCGTAGTACGGCTCGATGTACACGCGGCCTTCGGGCGGCGCTGCCCATCGACCCCAGTACCAGTTCCAGTCGACGCCGTTCCAACCCCAATACCCCCCGATCCAGACGTAGCCGGGGTTCGGAGAATCCGTCTGTTCCTCGTAAACCGGGTCGGGCGGTTCCGTCGTGGCCGCGACCTCTTCCGGATCGCTGTCGGTGACTGGCTCGGCCTCGGCCTCGGCCGCTGGCTCCGGCGCGGCCGGCGCCGCGGGAGGAGGGGGGGGCGCTGGGGGAGGCGCTCCAACGCCGGCTGCCACGACCGGCTCCGGCGCCGTCGCCTGCAAGTGAACGGCGCATCCGGAAACAAGGGCCGGTACAATGAGTAGCGCAAGACGTTTCATCGATTCCTCCACGGGGCGCGTATGGCCGGGCGCATCTTCATTCGAATGCCGCTCCACCGCAACGCCAATCGCCGCAACCCGGCCGGGCGGGGAAGAGAGCAGGCCATCGTCGCGGCCGCGCGCGCTGGTTCTCCCGACCCCCTTGCGGAAAGCCTCCCCCGGCGACCCCGGTCCGCGTTCGAGCACGACGGACGACGTGCGTGGTCAGCCGCTGCGACGCCCGGGTCAATCATCGACCGTGACGCTGATCCACTGCGGCGCCCGGGTCAATCATCGACCGCGACGCTGATCGTCACCGTGACCGTGTTTGTGAGACCGGCCTCACTATACCAGTTCCCCGTTGCACCAAAGTGGAAGAGCTGGGTGCCCGGGGGAAAGATCGTGACGGGCATCAGCGAAAAACTGCCCCCCACAGGAATGTCATAGGCGTTCGAGATCGATGCACCCAAGGGTCCGCCGACCGTCGGAAAGATCGTGCACTCGGAGAAAAGGTCGAACGACGCGGCCGTCATCGTGGCCGTGTCCGAACCGCCGACCATGCCCGAGATCGAAAGGATTCCTCCAGCCGTGAAGGCCGAAACATCCAAATCATAGCCGACGTAGTCCTGCAGTCCGTATCCGGGAGCCACGATATTTATCGTGAGCGTTTGCGTCGGCTCGCTGGGCGTGAACTCGAGCACCGTACCCTGCTGGCACGCCACATCGGCGTCGCAAGTACATACCGCGTTGCCGACCTCCACCAGGTCTTCCTTCGTGTCCATCGTCGCATCCTCGGCGTCCGTCGTCGCATCCTGCGCATCGACCGCGCCGCTGTCCGCCGTCGCATCCGGCACGGGCTCCGAAGCATCCGCCGTTGCTCCGGAGGAGGACATCGCCGCGCTCGATGTGACAGAGCGGGTGTCGGTCCGCTCCGAGGTCGATTGAGTCTTGGTCGAGCAGGCAACCGAACCGAAGAGCAGCAGACCGAGGATGCCTGTTTTCATACGGACTCCACACCGGGCCGGCGGAATTTCCGACGCCGCGGAGACTGTAACCGGCGTCGCCCCGTCCAGTCCATGGAACACGGCCCAGAGACACAACCAACACCCTCGGGCCTCGGACCGCTGGGCATGTCCTCGGTGCAAGCCCCCGCTATTGCAGGCGCGCACGTTCTTGGGCCCGCGCGCGCTCCGGTCCGGCAGAGCTGCTCGGATCGGGCCTCGATCTTGTCAAAGCCGTGCGTAGACTGCTCTGGCGACGCTGGGGGTACCAAAGGAACGCGCGACAAGGAAAGCGCATGGGAGTCGCATTCCGGTGCAGCCTTCTTGGAGGAGCGCTCGGATCAGCGAATGCAATGGTCGTGTGGTTGGACGGCAGGGACGGGGAATCGCATGCTGATCGACGTGAGACATCGCCTGTTGGCGAGCTCGGTTTTGGCCCTTTTCGCGCATGCAGGGCTGGCGATCGCCATGCTTGGCGGGTCGCATGGGCTCTCTCGGTCTGTCACGCCCATTGAACCCGGAGCGAGGGGCGAGCTCGAGATCCAGGTCACCCCGATGCCGCTCCCGGCGCTCGCCGCAGGCGATGGCCGTGGAAGTGCGCCCGCCACGAGCGGTCCAAAAGCGCGAGCGTTCGGTCCACCGCGCCCGGCGCGCGCGAGCGCCGCGGTCGTCGCCACAGCGAGCAGCGTCGCGCCGATCGTCGAAGGCATTGCGCCGTCATTCGCCGGCGGGTTTACGACATCGCGCGGACTTTCCGATCTCTTCGTTGGCGACCCCGATGCCGCCGACGCCCTGCTCTACGGCAAAGGCTCCGGCGGCGGAGGCGCAGTCTCGACCCCGCCACGCATTGGTGGTTATGTCGACTGGGATTGCCCCTGGCCGGACGAAGCCCCGCGGACCGACCATGCCATCGCTCACGTAACCGTCGACGTGACCGCTCGCGGGGAGCCGGTTGGCGCCAAGCTCGTGGACGACCCGGGTTCCGGTTTCGGGCCCCGCGCGATCCGTTGTGCCATGGAGGCTCACTATATTCCAGGTCATGACGGTCAGGGGCGCCCCGTCGCCGGCCGGACGCGCCCCTTCGCTGTCCGGTTCGACCGCACGCGGAGCCGCTCGGGCGTCGCGGTTGGCCTCTCGGCGGTGGATCACAGCGAGCATTGACAGCCAATTCGTCACGTCGCTGTCCCGACGCGCCCCTTCGCTGTCCGGTTCGACCGCACGCGGAGCCGCTCGGGCGTCGCGGTCGGCCTCCCGAAGGTGAGCGGGCTTCTTCGTCTTACGTTTGGCGACGCGCGCCCCGTTGATCGGAGAGGCGAGGGGTGTTCGGGCGTGACGAGGCCGATTTCTTGTGATGTGCTTTTGCGTGAATCCATAAAAGGGGTAACTTGAGCATGAATCGATCTTTTGGACTTTCGCTGTATGTGTCGAGACTCGCCACTCTCGGCGGGATCGCCGCTTGCTTCGCGTGCGGCGGGGGCTCGTCAGGTGGCGAAAGCAGCAGCGCCGCGAGCACCGCCGGCACGAGCAGCAGCGCCGCGAGCACCGCCGGCACGAGCAGCAGCGCCGCGAGCACCGCCGGCACGCAGCAGCGCCGCGAGCACCGCCGGCACGAGCAGCAGCGCCGCGAGCACCGCCGGCACGAGCAGCAGCGCCGCGAGCACCGCCGGCACGAGCAGCGCCAGCGGTGCCTGCTCGCTCGCCGCGGGCACGTACACCACGACCTCCACCTTGAACACCTCGAAGAGTGGAGCCAACTGTCCGACCATTCCGCCGTCGGCTCAAACCGAAAGCGCCTCGACGACGAGCTTCAGCAGCGCGACCATGACGGCGCCGCTCGACGGAGGCGCCTGCACGACGTCTGCATCCGGCTGCACGGTGACGGTGAATTGTTCGGAGACCACCGACGGTATCACGATCCAATATAGCATCAGCGAAACCTTCGGGGTCAATTCTGCCACTGGCCAAGCGACGAATACGACGGCGGCCCTTGGCCTCTCCGAAACATGTGTTTACACGATTGCCGTGACACAGAATTGACGGCGGTCGGCTCGGGCGCCGACCTCCCGACCGACGACGGCGTAGCGCCAATCCACCCCGCCCCGACTGCGAGCCCTCGCACCACTCGTTCACTCCCCCTTCGATAGCCTCCGGCAATGCGTCCTCGAAGATGATCGGCGGGCCGAAAGCGTTCTCAGGCGGTAGGACGAACGTCCGAGGTAAACACCTCCCGAGCGCAGCACGTGCTTGGCTCTCCTCCTTTTGGCGACTGGCGCTTGTTCTTCGAGTGAAAGCGGCACGATCCAGCTCGTGACCGGTGGCGAAGAGGCGGGTGTCACCTTCGCCGGCGTCGCCTCGCTCCAAGTGACCTGGATCGATTCGTCCGGCGTCGCGCATCCCATTGTCGACGCGGGGCTTCCGGCAACCAGCATCGATCTCGGCTCTTTCGATCAGGGCGACGACGGCATGATCGAAGTGACGGGCGAGGACGCGGACGGGGGGATCGTCTTGTTCGGCTCATCGATTCCGACGTCCTTCGGAGCACTCGACGGCATCATCGTTCCCATTTTCGTCCAAAGGGTGGGCGCGTTCGCGCGCCTGCCCAACCCCGAGGAAAACGACGCGCGGACCTTTCCAGTCCTGGCCGTCGTCGGCGGTCGCTATCTATTCATCACGGGCGGCCTTCCAATGTCTTCCGCGGACTCGACGCAGCTATATGATCTCGCCGGGCTCGCGCCGTTATCGAACCCTCCGACCTTGTCCGCGCCGCCCCTGTCGCTCGCGGTGGTCGAGAGCGACGCCGGCGATCAGGTTGCCGACACCTTCGATGACGCGGGCCTGACCCAGCTCGACTTGACCTCCGGTTACGAACTGCCGGGTACTCTTCCGACCGGGCCGACGGCCGCCGACATCGCTGGCGGTGCGACGATTCAAGCCGCTGGGTCGCAATACATCGTCGGTGGAACGCGAACGAATGGGAACCCAACGAGCGCGGTTCTCAAGATCGATCCGGCCGGGAACTGGTCGTGGCTTCAGTTGACGCAACCGCGCTGGGGCGCAGCGGCGGTTTGGATTGACGCGATCGGGCTCGTCGTTCTCGGCGGCAACCCGACCGCCTCGGGCGATGCCGGCGCCGGCGCGGAATCCACCAACCCAACGGGGACCGCATTCGTTCCGCTGACCAACATTCCGCCCGATCCATCCGTTTCGTCGGGCGCCGCCACGCTCGACGACAAGCAGGTCGTGTTGCTCGCTGGCGGTCTGCTGCCCGACGGGTCCGATCCCGGAGTTCGCGTGATCGATCTCTCATGCGAAGCGCCGTGCACGCCCAAAAGAACATGGACGTCGCTGCCGATGCCGCTCGGCTGGGCCCAGGCGTTCTCGAACCGAAGCAGCTCGGGGCCTGCGACGGCGGTGTACGTCGTCGGCAGCGAGCTTCTCACGCAAACGACCCGCCTCTTCGTCCTCACGCCGTCGGCGGCGGTCCCGCCTCCGACGGCCGCTGAGGTGCCGACGAAAGTGATCCACACGGGCGCCAGCGCAGTGCCTTCGCCCATCGGCCCTCCCGGGAGCCTCCTTCTCTTCGGCGGAGCGCCCGAAATCGAATCGTTCGTGCCGAGTCCGTAGCGCTCCGAGGCCGATGCCGTTCGGCCACCGGATTCTCTGAGCCGCCTCTGCACCCAATCGTGGAAGAAGGACGTCGGCGATCGCGGGAAAACCGGAACCGTCGACGAGGCCGCTCGATTCGGCGATTTGGTCGTTCTGGCCGTCAAAGGAACGGGCGCGGAAGAAGCCGTTGCGTCATGCGGATCCGCGCTCGACGGCAAAGTCGTCATCGACACGACGAATCCAATCGCGGACGCGCCCCCGACGAACGGCGTCCTTTCGTACTTCACGGGCGCAAACGATTCGCTCCTCGAACGGCTTCAGAAACGCGCGCCCAAAGCGCGCTTCGTCAAGGCATTCAACTCGGTCGGCGCCACCTTGATGGTCAATCCCAAGCTCCCCGCCAAGCCGACCATGTTCATTTGCGGAAATGAGAACGTTGCGAAAAACGAAGTTCGCGCCATTCTGGACAAGTTCGGGTGGGAAACGGAAGACGTCGGGTCGGCCGAGGGGGCGCGGGCGATTGAGCCGCTTTGCATGTTGTGGTGCATTCCCGGCTTCTTGAAAAATGACTGGGTCCACGCCTTCAAGGTGCTCCGATAACGTCGGCCCTCGATCGGCGACGCGTCCCGTCGCCGGGTTCCGTTTGTCCGGCGGGGGACCGCGACTGCATGGCTGCGCGGGCGCGCACTTCGCGCTGATCACCTGCCGAGCCGCCCCTGTCGCCGAGCGCCGCGACGGGTCCGATGAGCGCAAAGCGCGGCGCGACCCGCAAGGCAGGTTCTCTGCGCGCCCGTCGCCTCCGTCGGTTTCGATGAACACGAAACCTCGCGCCGAGCGAATGCTCTATCCTTGATTTCAGCGAGCGGACTTCTCGGCCACGAACTCCAGTCGGTTTCCCCAGGGATCCTCGGCGAAGAAGCGAGCGGTCTCTCCGAGCTCGTCCGCTTCGCGGGTCGGCGTACCTGCGCTCTCGAGCCGACGTCGCAGCGCATCGAGTGCGGCTTCGTCGGAGAGACGAAATGCGGCGTGCGCCTTCTTCGCCGCGCGAAAGTCCGCCTCGACGCCAACGTGGATCTGGTGCACACCACATTGAAACCACGCCCCGCCGCGAACCGCCAAGGCGGCCGGTTTGGTCAGCTCCGGCATGCCCAGGAGTTCACCGAAAAATCGTCGCGCGGCCGTCTCACAGCCCGGCGGCGCCGCGAGCTGCACATGGTCGATGCCGACAAAGGGGACGGAAATCGCAGACGCCATAAAGTCCCAGTATAACCGGGCCCAGACGCCTCGCGACCGACGCCGCCGCTCGAGGCCGACACGTTGGGGCGAATACGCGAGCCAAGAGCTTGTCGCGTCGCGGCGGAACCGCTTGGGACCCAGTCGCCATCGTCGATGGCGCAGCCAAGACAAATTCCCGTCACGACATCGTCACGAACAGCGAGAGCTCTTTCGCCGTACAAGTAGCCCGAGGCTCTGCGATGACGACAACGACTGCTGAACGCGTATTTTCCTCCAAACTCGGGACAAAGCTCGACAAGAAGCCAAGCCGTCTTGGCGTGGCGATCTTCGTGGTCGTGCTCCTTTTCGGGCTCGGTTACGTCGGCGTCCAGCTGTTCGACGATCTCGCGCGCGCGCCGGGTACCGCCCTTTTCCCTTACATCCTGCTCGGACTCGCGCTTCTCATCGCGCTGGCTTTCGAGTTCGTCAACGGCTTTCACGACACAGCCAACGCCGTGGCGACCGTCATCTACACGCACTCGCTCGAACCCAACATCGCGGTCATGTGGTCGGGTTCCTGGAATTTCATCGGCGTCCTCGTGTCTTCCGGGGCTGTCGCGTTCGGAATCGTTTCGCTGTTGCCGGTCGAGCTCATTCTCCAGGTGGGCAGCGGCGCGGGCTTCGCGATGGTTTTTGCACTGCTGGCCGCCGCCATCGTGTGGAACCTCGGAACGTGGTGGTTCGGTTTGCCCTCGTCGAGCTCCCACACCCTCATCGGCTCGATTCTCGGCGTCGGCATCGCCAACCAGCTCATGGCGGCCAAGGGATCGGCAACGAGTGGAGTCGATTGGGCGCAGGCCGGCAGCGTCGGCAAGTCACTTCTCTTGTCGCCTCTCGTCGGCTTCGTCTGTGCCGCCCTTCTCCTTCTCATCTGCAAGAAGGTCATTCCCGACAAGCGCCTGTACGCTGCCCCCGAGGGGACCGACCCGCCGCCGTTTTGGATTCGCTGTCTGCTCCTCCTGACGTGTACGGGCGTCAGCTTTGCCCACGGGTCGAACGACGGTCAAAAGGGAATGGGGCTCATCATGCTCATTCTGATCGGTACCGTTCCGACGGCCTACGCGCTGAACCACGCGCTTCCGGCGTCCTACACCCAGGACTTCGTCGCTGTCTCCGGCCAGGCGGCCGAGACACTCGGCCACTATGCGCCGTCGGGCGCATACGCCGGCGACGCGCGCGCCGACGTGGGCTCTTACGTGCGGGACCGCACGCTCGCCGAGAACACCGTCCCCGCACTTGGACGCTTTATTGGAGAAATCGCTGGCGACATGGGTCGGTTCAAGGAGCTCAAGCACGTACCGGCGGATCAAACGCGCAACTTTCGAAACGATTTGTATTTGGTCGGCGAGGCCGTTCGCCTCCTCGAGAAGTCGGGCAAGCCGGCCATGGCGACCGAGGACGCGGCCGTCTTGAAGAACTACAAGCGGCACGTCGATCAGGCGACCCGGTTCATTCCCGGCTGGGTGAAAGTTGCGGTGGCCATCGCCTTGGGCCTTGGCACAATGGTCGGCTGGAAGCGAATCGTCGTCACCGTCGGCGAAAAAATCGGCAAGGACCACCTGACTTACGCGCAGGGAGCATCCGCGGAAATCACCGCGATGGTAACGATCGGAGCTGCCGACGCGTTCGGCTTGCCGGTCAGTACGACCCACGTGCTCTCTTCAGGGGTCGCGGGCACCATGGCGGCCAATGGAACGGGCCTGCAATGGGATACCGTCCGCAATCTCGGCATGGCCTGGGTGCTGACATTGCCCGTATCCATCGTTCTCTCCGGAAGCTTCTTCTGGGCATTCAGCAAGTTAGGCTGATCGCCCGCCCGCCGCGGGCCGTACGTCGCGCGGGTCCGGCCATCGCTCGACGCGGGTCCCGGCATCCCTCCACGTCGCTGGTGTGCCAGCCGGCCCGCTCGCCTGGGCTTGGGCTCGTGGGCGGCTCCCATGCGACCTTTCAGCGGAGCCGCCCCGCCCGCGTCTCGTCGCACGAAACGGCCTTCCTCCCTGCGGGTAGGGCCCGGCGCAACAGAAAGTGACCGACGCTAGCCTTGGTGTTCCGGTGCCGCCCTGAGAAGCAGGACTGCGCTGCTGGCCAGCCGAACGACTTTCTCCGCGACCGAACCGAAAATCATTTTGTTCCAACCGGTCATGCCGTGGGTGGCGATGACGACGAGATCCACCTTGTGGTGTTCGGCAATCCGGAGAATCTCCGGTCCCACGTCGTTCGCGCAGCCGATCTCCGACTGCACCGAAATGCCGCCCTGCGCGTATCTCGCCGACAGTTCGGTGAGCCGGGCCGCCGCCTCTTCGTGGAGACACTGTTCGTATTCGCCTTCCTTGAACAGAAACCCGGGCGGCAGCTTTGGCAGCGCGGGGACGACGTGAACGAGCAGAAGCGCGGCGCCGAAGCGAGAAGCGATCTCGGCCGCGGCATCGGCCGCTTGGCGTGACGGCGCGCTGAAGTCGATGGGTGCGAGGACAAGCTTCGGTTGGAGCATGGGGTCGACCTCGCGCCGAATCTATCCGTGCACTCGCTCACTTGACACGACGATTTGGTGCCGCGACGGTGACGAGTTGGCAATGACGCGTCACGGTCGCTTGGCGAGGCTGCCCGAGGGTCACGCTGGAGGCCACGGCCCGACCCGTTCTGGTCACGGTGGATGGCCAGGCCCCCACTCGTTCTGGTCACGCTGGAGGCTACGGCCCGACCCGTTCTGGTCACGGTGGATGGGCAGGCCCCCACTCGTTCTGGTCACGCTGCGTGGTCACGCCCCACCCGTTCTGGTCACGCTGGCCAGGCCCGCCCGCTGCGCGGTCACGCTGGATGGCCGGGCCTCGCCCGCTGCGGTCACGCCCAAGGCGCGGCCGTCGCGAAAGGTCGCTTACTTGGTGGGCGCGGGGAGGGGCACGACGACCGGAGCCACGACGGGCCGGTGGAAGACGACCCTGGCTCTGAAGTCCTCCGGCAAGTAGTCGTCGGCCTTGCCGAGAAACCATGCGATCGCGAGCAAAACCACGATCACGACGAAGATGTAGAAGGCCCAGGGGCGCTTTTTTTCGGCAAATGGGTCCTTCAAAGTGCGAGAGGCGCCGGGCGGAAGTGCGGCGACAGCGGTCAGCGCGCCGCCGAAGGGCACGTTGACGCGCGCGAAGGCGTTGACCGCCCATCCGTTGGCGTCGAGGAGCGGCCCGATATTGCGTTGTCGGAGCTTCAACCAGGCAATCAGCATCGACGGCCCGGAAATCGCGAGCGCGAGCGCGACGACTCCGAGCGGCATCCACATCCCGAGACCGAGGACGGTTGCAATGATGCTCGAGAAGAATGTTGCGATTCCGCCGACCGCCACGCCGATGGCGGCCACCGTGCCGACGTCGATCTTTTTTGGGGCCGGCGGCTCGGGCGCCGCGTCGGGCCTCTTGTCGTCGGTCGCCGACGCAACCGCCGTCGCGTCTTCGGCGAGCCGCTTGTTGACGTCCGCTTCCGCGGCATCGGCCCGCTTGGCCATCTGCTCTTGGATGAGGCGGACGAACCGCTTGTAAGGCGCCCAAAAGGCCTGACGCACGCTGATCGGGTTCTCGACGACCTTCGTGATCGAAGCGTCCCAGTCGTCGCCCTTGCGGTCGTAAAAGACGCCGTTGCGTCCGACCATCAGATTGTCCACGTCCCCGGCCGTCACCGCGGCCACAATCGTCCGTTTCTCGGCGTCCTTCTTTCGCGTGCAGTCGCAGTACGCGAGGTATGCGTTGGACAGGCCCGCGAGGGCCGCGTGCTTGGTCACGTCGTGCACGGGAAGGCAAAGCTCGCAGCTGCGGCCGTCGATGTAGAGCGTGCCCGCCTGGAACGCCCCGCGCTTCTTTCCGTAAAAGTCGGAAAAATTCACGAAGTTTCGGAGCAGGGGGACGAAGTCACGCCGAAAGCGAATCATCTTCTCGACGGCTTGAAGCTGCGCGTTCTCGGCCGCGAATGCCGCGTCCTCTGCGATGAGACCGGAGATCGACTCGTATGCGCGTCCCTCTGCAAGTGCGATGACCCGTGCATTCCCAATCTTCTCGACCGCTTCATCGGTTGGTCGCGACGCGAGCCAGGCATCGTAGGGGCGCACGCGCTCCTCGATGGTCGCCCAGTCCTTTTCCGAGATGGAATCGCGAGGTCCGCCGAGGATAGGCACGACGGCCGCGTTCACGAACGCCGCGATGCGGCTCGTCCAGGCTGGGTTGACCAGGGTGAGCGGCAACGGCCGCCCGCCCTCGACCCGCGCGAGAGGAAACGCTGCCACGTCCGTGTCTTCGAACGCGAGGACCCGACCCGCCAGGGCCGCGATGCCTTCGTCCGTTCCGTTCAGCTGCGCTCCGACGCGCGCATCGAATGCGGCCAGTCGGCACCGGACGAAGTAGTCTTCGACCTTGGCCCGGACGGCGCCGACGGCCTGAGCGGCAGCCGGCGTCTGCGGGCCGAGCGTCAGAACGGAGGGCTCGCGGCCGATCCACGCCGCGTAAGCCCGCACGCGCCCGAAGAAGGTGTCTAGACGGGGCTGATCGATGCCGGGCTTACCGCTGCGGTCGACCACAGATCCGACGGCGGCGATGGCGTCGGCAATCGCCGCTTTCGTCCCTTCGTCCCGCGCCGAGTCGGCGGGCACGATGCCGTCACCGTTCAGCGTGCGCTCGGTGAACGTCTTTTCGGTGTCGGTGACGTCGGCGAGTGCGATCGCGTCGATGTTCGAGCGGCCAAGCGCCCTGAGAATCCGCGCGGCAGCGTCTCGGATCTCGCGTCCCGCCGGGGTGTCCGTACGAATGGACGCGAGCGGGACGGCGTCACCTCCTTTGAATAGGTCATCGAGGCTCTGGAGCACCTCGCGCGCCCAGGCGATGGCGCCCAGAATCTCGGGCGGTCGAATGCGCCCGTCCCCGTTGCTGTCGACGAGATCGAGCGTGCGCTCGTCGAGCTCGAGGCCGCGCGTGGGACAGGCGAGAGCGACCCACAGCTTCTTGTCGAGCGCATCGAGCCGTTCCAGATCGCCCCCGTCGGCCAGGACCACCTGGTCGACCGTCCCAGCGCGAAAGAACGTCCAGCTTCTCGCGAGTTTCCTTTGGTCTGCCAATGCCGCGGCCTCCGCCGCGTACCGGTAACACGCCCATTGCGAACGCCGAAAGTGGCTACTGCATGCGAGAGAGAGAAAGTGGCGGGTCGGCGGCGCATCGGCAGGCCCTCCCCTGCGTTCGGTTCGGTCGAGACGGGGCGCGTCGCGCCCGTCCGGGCGAGGCTCGGCCAACGAAGTGGCCCGGGACAGCGTGCCGGCGAACGCCCGGGTCGCCCTCTCGTCTCGGGCCTTACGTTCGATTGGCGCGAATGACGAGCACCAGAACGACCTGATCGTTCAACCGGGCGTCGGTTTTGCCCTCATAGACGACGCCGAAGTCTTTGAGGTTGAGCGGGAAGTCGGCCTGCACGAGCACGTCGCCTACGTCCACATGAACCGTGGCTGGGATATCGATCGTCTTCGTCACGCCATGGAGGTCAAGATTGCCGGTCACCGTGTCGGTGGCCCCCAGGACCCCGCCCAACTTCATGGACGTCGAAGCGAAGTGCGCTTTCGGATACTTTGCCACGTCGAAAAAGCGCGGCGATTTCAATTCGGCCGTCAGCGCCGGATCACCCGTCTCGAGCGATGCCATGTCGATGTCGACCGTGACGGTGGACCTGCTTCGCTCGGATTCGACGGGAAATTTATCGACGCTCGGGGCCGGCACCACGATCTCGCCCGAGAAGCTGCCGAACGACCCCTCGCGGCTCCCTTTGGCGTCACTGCCGGTGAACTTGATGGACGACGCGGCCGACGCAAACCGGTACGTGACGAGGGGGGCCGGCCCGACAGGCGTGGGCGCCTTGGGCAAGTTGGCGGTGACGCTTGGTCTCTTCGTCACAGGGGACGACGCCGCGGGCTTCGACGCGCCGGCGGTGAGCTCGGTCTCGTCCACATGACGACCGCAACCCGAGGCGACGATGCTGGAGAACGAAGCGAAGAGGACCAATCGACACACGAGACTCGCGTTCATGGTGCGAGCATCCTAGCTTCGAATGTACGCGCATGGCACGCGCGCCACGCAGGGCCAGGTCGCAGCCCGCTCACCAAGCTCGGGCTACTCTAAATGGCCGTGGCGCGAGCTGCGCCGGCGGCGACCGCGCGGATCCATCCGCAAACCCATGGGCAAGGGCCAGGCCGATCGGCGCCGGGCCGCGCGCCGAAAGCAGATCCCGGAGCGATGAGCGAGGAGAGGCGGCCTACCGAAAGAGGGCAATCTGTGAGACGCAAAACTGGAAAGGAATGGCGCCGCCGTCCTCCGACCCCTCAACTTGGAATTGGACGCCGAAGAGGTTTTGGGTGTCCAACGTGTAAAACTGCGCCCCGAAATTGTTTTGGCTGAGATTCAAGAAATACACGAGAAATTGAGTCCATGTGCCGGTGAGGGTCTCATTGTCCTGGGAAAAGTCGTCATCGCAAGACCCTCCCGCTTCCACCCCGTGGCAGGCTGCGGTCGGGTCGAGGCCAAACGTTTGGTCATCGGGGACGTTGACGCGAATCCACGTATTGGTCGTGCTCATCGCCCAAAATGTGAAGCCGCTGAATGCGCTGAAGTCGACGGGTGCAGCCAGCGTTTGGCCCGCGTCGTCTTCGACCGTGGCGAAGTAGAACCCCTCTCCGGCAAAGGCCCCGTCGAACCCCGACGAGCTGACACACGCCGCGTGGGGAAAGGGGCCCGCGTCGAGCGCGGTGAACGCCGGCTCGACCCCTGCTGGGGGCGTGAGCGTCGCATTGGTGCCCGGGTCCGACCCGTAGGCGTACCAGGCCCCGGGCGCTTCGCCCGACGGGAGCGCGACGGCCGTTAAGTGGATCTGGGTTCCCGTGGTCGACGACTCGTCGTCGACCCGGAGAGTCGGGTCGTCGGCATACGGGTCGCGGCTCGACACGCTCTGGCTGATGGCCGTGCTGCTGCTCGTGCTGCTGCTCGTGCTGCTGGCCGTGCTGGTGCTCTCGAGCTTGCCCCCCGACGAGCAGGCCGCAAGCCCCGAGAGCCCGAGCGTCCCGACAATGACGGCGAAGGAGGTCGGCTGCTTCAACATGAGCATTTCAGTTTCTGCCGCGTGGCGAAGGAAGCGCGCCCGAGGTGCCCCGGGTGTCCACCAAACCGCGCCAAGCCCGCCCGATCGGACTTGCGTGGCCCGAGGCGACTCGGCTCCGACTTCGGATCCGAGTATAGCCTACGCTTTTCGCCGCCGGCTTCGAGGACGGACGGCCCCATTTGCCATTCCCAAGATCGCTCGGCTCTCTCTCCCCATCGCCCACCGGGCGCTGGGCGGGCGGGCCGCCCCGGGTTGCTGCGCACTCTTACCAGTTGAGCTTGGTCTGCAGCAACGTCGCCAGGGCCGCACCCATGCGGGCGTGTGTGACGGCGAGGGGATGGCCGCCGCAGCCCGTACCCTCGGAAGCCAGCGGCTGCGGCATTTCGAGGAAGACCACGTTCATATCCCCGGCCGTGTTTTGCGTGGTGACGATGCCCTGCACGTAGGTGCGCTCCTCGGTGAGCTTGGGGTCCGTCAGGTTGGGTCCGATCGTGCAGATGATGAGCGCGTTGGGATAATTCATCCGAACGCGCGCAATGAACGCATTGTACGTCGTCACGTACTGCTGTCCCGGATCGCCCTGACCGAAATCGTTGTTGCCGAGATAGATGACGACCGCGTCCGGGATCCACGAGGCAAAGTTCCACGTACTCGTCGAGACCGTCGGAAGAGACAGCCCGTACATGTCCGGCATCGTCATCGTGGTCGTGCCGTCGTCGTTCCGGTACATCCCTTTACCGGTCCACGCAATCGTGATGAGGTCGGCCCCGACGGTCCGTGCGGCGACAGGCCCGTAGGCGTGGTCGTAGTTCTGTGCGAGAAGGGCGTCCGGGCAGGCTCCATTCACGCTGTCGTCTCCGAAGCCCGAAGTGACCGAGTCACCGACAATTTCGATTCGCCGGGCGGAGGGCGCTGTCGGGGCGAGGAGCGCGCCGCCCGGGTCAAGGGTCAACCCGAGGTACGTCGTGACCCCAGTGCCGTTCACGCTCGGTTCATTTCGGCGGAAGACGCTCAGCGAATGAACCCCGCCGTCGAGGTTCGTCGCGAGAGAATAATTCGTCGTCCCGGTCGCGAGGAGAATCGGGGTGGCCTGCAAGGTGCCATCGATTGTCACATCGAAATACGTGGGCGGCCCAGACAGCTTGATCCCGATCGAGCTGCCCGTGAATTGGGCCAAGATCGTGCTCCCGGACCAGGCGAACCGCGGCCCCGTGGCGCTCTCGTAGTCGACTCGCGCAACGAACCGCACGCCCGGTCCGGCGTCGCTGGCGGTGCTGGCGTCGCTCCCCGTCTGGCCGCCGGCCGCACCGTCCGCACCGGACGACGCCTCCGGCGACGCGGTCGCATCGACCGGCGTTCCCCCTGCGTCCACGACGGGCCCGGTGCCGACGCCGCTCGAACTCGATGTCGTCCCGCTGCCGGCCGACGTTGTCGTGTTCACCGACGAGCCCGTACTCGACGGGGCCGTCGTGCCGTTCGACGACGCAACCGCAGCCGACGAGGTCGTGTTTTCCGCCTGCGGCGCGTTTGCGCTGCACCCCGCCGCGATGACGAGCCCGAGCGCCCACGTCCCATGTGCTCGCCTCACCATCCAGAAGCCTCCTCGGCCATTATTCAATGGAAGGCACGCATGCGACAGGCGAAAGAGGCACGGCCTCCATCTTCCAATTCGAACACAAAGTTACCGACGCTCACTTCTGCGAAGCGAATACAACAAGAAGGCCGCCAGCCCGTGTGAAGAATCCACGCGACACTGGCGGCCCTGGCCCTGACTCAACTGTGCGCCCTGGGGTCTATCTGGTCGGGCGCACTCCGACGGCCGTTCTCAACTCAGGTCAGGAGCTCGGTGAGCGGACCGGACGGGTACGGACCGTACGTCGCCGCGGTTCCGGAATCGCCGAACGTCGCCGACTGCAGGCCGTGAGCCTGCATGATGGTCTGGAACACTTGGGCCGTACATTGGTTCGGGTTTCGCGGCCCGACCAAATCCGTCGAGGTCCTCGGCAAGGGCACGTCTGTTGCGCTGTAATAGTTGATGTGCCGGCCGTCGATCTTCATCTGACCACTCGCACCGCCGGCAATCAGCACCGGCATGTCCCAGTGGTTGTGTGTCGCACCGTCGCCGATGTCGCTCGACAGGTAGAAGGTCGTGTTGTCGAGCACGGTATTCCCGCTCTCGTCGTCCATCACGGCGTCGAGGCTCTTGAGGACGGTTGCGACCTGCGTGATTTCCCAGGTGTCGGCCATGGTCAGCCCGGCCAGCTTGGTTGGGTTGCCGCCGTGGTGCGACTGCCCGTGGTGCGGGAACGACGACCCGACGAGGAATTGGTAATCGTTGTTGCTCGTCCCGTTGCCGACCATGAAGGTGACGGCCCGGGTGATGTCGCAGGTGAAAGCGAGCGTCATGAGCTGAACATGCAGCGGCATGTTCGTCTCGATGACCGTGCTCGGCGTGATTCCGTCGTTGAAGTTGAGCGCGACGGAGGCGGCTGGCTCGGCCGGCTTGGTGCACGTGACGGGCACTGCGGTCGACATGTTCTGCAACTGGGTCTCGAGGTCGCGAACGGTCGACTGATACTGCTGCAACTGGACCTGGTCGGCCGGGCTCAACTTCGTCATCAGCGAATTCGAGTCGGCAAGAACCGCGTCGAGGATGCTCTTCTGCTGGGCGTAGCGGGCGGCCGCCGCGGCGGTCGTTGCAGGCGTCGTTGTCCCGGTCGTGGGCGACGAACCGAAGAGCTGCAAAAACACCTGTTGCGGGTCGTAGATGGGCGGATTCGCCGCGCCGTTCTTCCACGAGATGCTTCGCGAGAAGTCGCAGGCCGCATCGTCGCAAAGGCCGTTGGCACCCTGCAGTGCGACCTGCAGACCGGCCGGCAAGAGCGGGTTGGCCCCGGCATTGAGCACCGGCAGCAAGAACTGATCGAGACTCGTCCGCGTGGCGATCGTGTCTTGGCAGTTGACCGAATACATGTTGAGAAAGCAGCCCGTGCCGGACCCGTGCCCACCCGGCGGATTCGCGCAGGCCGGCGTGGGAATCGCGATGTTTTGGTGGTCAAGCCCGGTGACGATGAGGGTCTTTTTCTGCACACCGGCGGCCACCAGCGGATACGCGATGGATGACGTTCCGACCGTCGACGCCGAAAACGTGTAGGGCGAGGCGGCCGCGGTGGCCGTCCACTGTTGCCCATCGGCGACGGCGGGCGTCCAATTCGGCATGACGAAGCCATTCGGAACGAACCAGGCCATGAATCGACGTTTGCCGCTCACCGCCGAGGCGTCCGCGGCCGACGCTTTTCGCGACCAGAGCGCCGAAGGGAGAA
>JBEKFX010000009.1:0-92342 GCA_050013115.1 Polyangiaceae bacterium | reverse complement strand
GACGAGCTGCTCGACATCGGGTGCGGCTGGGGAACCCTGGCCTTGCATGCGGCCAAGAGCTACGGAGCGAGCTCCACCGGAATCACCATCAGCAAGAACCAGACGGCGTTCGGGAATGCACGGATCGCGCGGGCGGGGCTCTCGGACCGTGCGCGGCTCGAATGCCTCGACTACCGCGACATCCCCCGTCGGCAGTACGACCGCATCTCAAGTCTGGAAATGGTCGAACACGTGGGCGTGAAGAATTTTCAGAAATTCTGCCACCTCGTTTACGACCGACTGAAGGACGACGGCTTGTTCCTTCTCCAGTGGACGGGAATGCGCCGGGGCGGGGCTCTCGGTGTTCCGGTGATCGGACTGCGGCCCGAAGACCTCATCTGGGGTCTCTTCATGAACAAATATATCTTCCCCGGCGCCGATGCGTCCCTTCCGCTGAGCGACGTGGTCAAAGGCCTAGAGAAGGCCGGCTTTGAGATTCATTCTGCCGAGAACGTCAGCATTCACTACGCGCTGACCATCCAACGCTGGCATCAGAATTGGCAGAAAAACGAGCGCAACATCGTCAAATCGTACGGCGACCGCTGGTACCGCCTGTGGCATCTTTTCTTGGCATGGTCTTGGCGTGTCGGGATGCAGGGCAATGCGGCGTGCTTTCAGGTTGTCGCCCACAAAAATCTCGATCAGTTCGACCGGCGCGTGTTCATCGGCCGATCGTCTCTCGGCAGCGTCCGAGCGGCCGAGCGAGAAAAGGAGCGCGCTCCGGCGATCGCCTCGAACGGGACGAACGGAACGGCCCACGCAGAGTAACCCGCGCCGATTGCGAGAGGCCGAACCGTTCCAAGGACGGCGCCCGCCGGTGCTGCTTGCTCGGCGACCACCCCCATGGACCCGCTGGGGGCGGCCGCAGCAGCCGGACGGCCTAAGGATCGAGCTGGGAGGAGGCCCACGCCGCAGCCTCGCGCACGACGATTGCGTCGTGCGCGGAGGCAGCCGAGCGGAGGGCGGGCAGTGATGCCACGTCGCCGCGATTGCCGAGCACGATGGCGGCATTTCGGGCAAGTCCGATGCGACCGGCTCGCCTAAGCGGTGTCCCTTGGGCGATCTCTCGCCACCGTGCCTCGTCGAGGATCAGAAGATCTTCGAGCGCCAGACGCGACCAACGCTCGAGGGGCGCGAACGGGTCATGGTTTTCAGCGGCGGCTGCGCGTACTCCACGGCCGGCGTTGAAGGGGCAGACCGTCTGGCAGTCATCGCATCCGAACAGGTGCTCACCCACGGCTGGCGCGAGATCGATCGGCATCTCAGTTCGTTTCTCGATGGTGAGATAGGCGATGCATCGCCTCGGATCGAGGACGAACGGCTTCATGAAGGCACCGGTCGGACAGGCCTCGAGGCAGCGCGTGCACGACCCACATCGCTCGGCCAGGGGCACGTCCGGCTCGAGCTCAAGGGTGGTTACGACTTCACCGAGAAGGACCATCGAGCCTACGCCCGGCACAATCAAGAGCCCGTTTTTTCCGACGAATCCTAGACCCGCGCGCGCAGCCCACGCGCGCTCGAGCACCGGTTCTTCATCGCACAAGGGCCGAGCACGCACCGGACAGCTCGGTGTTCCCAACTTGCGAAGGAGCGTGGCCAGACGACGCAAACGCCGGCGCAGGAAGCGGTGATAATCGCGTCCCCGCGCGTAGCGGGCGATCGCTCGGGCGAGCTCGGGATCACGGCCTTCCTCCTCGGGCGTCCGCCGGTACCGGCGGGCGACGCATATGACGCTCTTTGCGCCCAGGAGGATCTCCGGCCCGTCGAGGCGGGCGCGAGCAGCGCGGTTCTGCTCGAGGAATTTCATTTCCCCGTACAAGCCCCCTGCCAGGAACGCCGCGTAGCGGTCCATCTCGGCGGTCAGCGGGAGGTCGGCACGCGCGATCCCGACCGCATCGAAGCCAAGGCTCCGTGTGGCCTGTCGAACGAGGCCCGTGAGCTCAGCCCGGGTGAGGGGCCCCCGCGCTTCCGTCGGTTGATCAAGAAATGAGACGAACTCGCCTGCCATTGGCTCCCTTTGTTCGAGTATGGTGGCTTGGCTCGGGTATTCCGAGCCGGGCCGCGCGAGACCGATCGCGATCGGAATGGAGGTCTGAGGCGATGGCAACCCTGAGCGGCGGCGTCCTCGTCGACAGCGCTGCTCTCGAAGTAACGCGAGACGCGCTCTTCGGGGGAAGCGTCGTCCTCTTCCAACCCCCAAGAGGGGCCGGCTACCGCACGAATGTGGACGCGCTTCTCCTCGCGGGGTTCGCCGCGAGCCCGCGCCTTGCTCCAGCGCCGCGCGGCGAGAGTCATTACGCGTCTCGACCGGCGGGCGTCGCCTTCGACATGGGGGCGGGTGTGGGTGCTGTCGGATTGGCGCTCCTTCGCTTCGGAGCGGCCAAGCGGGTGGTGTTCATCGAGATCGACGAGGCCCCGGCTGCGATGGCTCGCCGAAACCTGGACGCCAACGGATGGGCGGATCGTGGCGAGGTGATCCGTGGCGACGTCCGTGACGTCGCGCGCGCTCGGCGCGGCGAAGCGACACTCGTCGTTTGCAATCCTCCGTACCTCGCGCCGGGGCGCGGTCGCGTGTCGGCAGCCGAGTCCCGCGCCCGCGTCGGCGACCTCGGAGCGTTCGTTTCCTCGGCTCGCCAAGTGGCCGGACGCCGTGCCCGGGTTTGCTTCGTGTATCCTGCGCACGAGCTCAGCACCCTGTTGACCCGGTTGGCTCTCGAGGGGCTTCACCCCAAACGGCTGCGCTTCGTCCACGCGCTGGCGAAGGCCCCAGCGCGCATCGCGCTCGTCGAAGCACGCGCAGGTCGGCCGGGGGGACTCGCGATCCTGCCCCCCCTTGTCGAACACGAGGTGCGTGGGTACACGCCGGAAATGGAGTCCCTTCTGGCGAGTGGATGAGCGGCGGTTTCATCGGGCGCAGACCGGGGCTCTCGTTCGCCTGGGAGGAGCCTCCTTGGGTCAGCGCTCCCCAAAGAGCCGGTCGAGAGCAATCGCGCACGCGGCTCGGACGCTCAAGTGGTTGTAGTCGCCGCGGACCGCACGAATCGGTTCGAGGAGCAAATCACTTTCCGCGACGATGGCGGGCGCGACACCCCACCCGGTTCCGAACACCAGGGCGACGGTCTTCCCGTCGGTCGCGAAACGCTCGCGCGCGACCGCAAAGCTCGTCGAGCGCCCGATCGCGCGGGCGGCCGTCGCCCAAACCTCCAACCGGTCGCGACCTCCAAGAGCCGTGAACACGTTTTCGAGAGAAGCGACGACCCTCAAAACGCCAAGGGCCTCCCGCCGGTCGGGGATCCGGTCGCCGCCCGGGCCATCGAGCCAGTGGCCCCGAATGCGATTGACGAGGTCGCGTTGCGCCGTCACCGGGTGAACGACGAAATAGTCACTGCAGCCGAACGTGCGCGCGCTCCGGGCAAGGTCGTGCACGTCGAGGTTCGTGACGGCCGTCGTCACGATCGCGCCCCGCGAATCGAGCACCGGGTGGTGCAGGAGCACAATGGCGCAGCGCCTCATTTGCTCCGCCCATGGACAAAACGGTCCCAAAGATCAGGCCGGCGCTCCTGGGTACGCGCCGCGGCCTGCGCAAAGCGCCACTTCGCGATCTCAGCGTGATGACCGCCCTGAAGGACGTCGGGAACGCGGACACCGCGAAAGTCCGCCGGACGTGTGAACTGCGGATACTCCAGCAGGCCGCCGCTTTCGGAACTATAGGACTCTTCGACCGTCGAGCACTCGTTGCCGAGCACGCCCGGCAGAAGGCGCACGCAGGCGTCCATGACAGCCATGGCTGCAACCTCGCCCCCGGTCATCACGAAGTCACCAAGGGACACCTCTTCATCGACATACGCTCGCACCCGATCATCGAAGCCTTCATAGCGCCCGCAAACAAGCATGAGGGCAGGACTGGCGGCGAACCTCTGCATGCTCTGCTGATCGATTGTCTTGCCTTGCGGGGTCAAAAGGACGCGGCGCGCGCGTTGTCCGTCTGGCGCATCGGCATCGAGCGACTCCATCGTCGCAACGAGCACATCGACGCGCATCACCATGCCGCTACCGCCCCCATAAGGCGTGTCATCGATGCTCTTGTGCCTTCCCAAGCCGAAGTCACGCGGATTCCGAAATCGAAGAGACATCGCGCCGGCGTCGATCGCATGCGCGACAAAGCTCGTTTCCAAGAAGCCGGAAAACATCTGTGGAAAAAGCGTGACGATGTCGAACCGGAGGCCGGTCATTCGCGTTCGACGCCGTCCATCGTACAAATCGTGACCCGCCCACCCTCGAGATCAACGCGGCGAATGACCGAATCGACGAGTGGGACCTCGAACGAAGAGCCGTCGGCGCAGTCCACGACGATCACCTCCGCGCTCGGATACGTACGAATCACCCGGACGCGACCGAGCGAATGTTCGACCCCGTCGCCCGAGTCGAGAACGACACAGGCGCCCTCGAGGTCGCACGTGTAAAACTCCCCCGGCTCGAGAGGCGGGAAATCACCCCGTCTCGCGCAAACGACGGCCCCGCAAAGCTCTTCGGCCCCTCGGCGATCGTTGACTGCATGCAGCTTGAGCAGGATGGCATCCGGCGTCTTGCGCGCACCGTCGATGCTCACTTCTTGCTCTTCCCCATCGGGAAAGCGCACGAGCACTTCGTCGAGCCCCAGCAACAAATCGCTTTCCCGGTTGAAGGGGCGCAAACGCAACTCCCCGCGCACGCCGTGGGGGCGACCAACCTTCCCCACCGGAACCCACGCTTCAGGTGGGAGCACAGCCCGCTCCCATCGCCAGCCTCAATCCACGATGTCGAGGTGCGCCCTTCGCCCCAACTTGGTCGAAACGGCCGTCAAAAGCGTGCGCATCGATTGAGCGGTGCGACCTTCCTTGCCGATGACCTTGCCAACATCGTCTTTCGCAACTCGAAGCTCGATCACGCTGTTGTGGTCTCCGGCGATTTCCGTCACCTCGACCTCTTCCGGACGATCGACCAGTTCGACCGCAATCGACCGGATGAGCTCTTTGAGAGGCATTGCCGATTCCGCTCCCGCCGAGGTCACTTGGTCTCGGCGGCAGGGACTGCCGCATCGCGCGCCCGTCGTTTGAGCAGGCGGTCTACCGTGGCCGACGGAACCGCGCCATGACCGCGCCAAAACGCAAGCCTGGCCTCGTCGATCAAAAAGCGACCATCGTCCGCGACGGGGTCAAATGTTCCGATGTTCTCGAGGAAGCGACCGCCGCGCGGACTTCGGTGATCCGCCACAACGATGCGATAAAAGGGCCGCTTCTTGGCCCCGGCACGGGAAAGACGAATGTGAACGGCCATCGTGTATTTGGACTCTCTTTTTCGGGGCCCGAACGGTACTGGCCGCACATGCCGTCGTCAAGGGCGCTTGGCACGCGCGTTCGCACCACGCCTCAACCGTTCACGCTCATGACTCTTCCCAGTCTAAGGACAAGGGGCAGGTGAAAGGCCATTCCATATACGTGGAGCTTGCCTTGCCGCAAGGCCAACCACAGCGTCCGCAGCGCTCCCCGCCCTTCCCGGTCACTCGGGAGGGGGATCGGCAGACCGAGTGGCGTCGACATGGGCACGTTCGAAAGGGCGATGATGGCGTCCGCCGACCCGCGGATCGTCACGTCTGGGATGCCCACGATGCCATCGTGGATCGTCAACCGGATGCCGTGGTCGAAGCAGAGCGTCAACGCCACGTCCGCATCGTCCGCGACGATGGCCACAGCGCCGTTCAGGCCGGCAAAGTCAGTCCGCTTGCGAGGCTTCGCCAGCATGTTTTGCCTGAGCAAATCGGCCAGCATGAGCGCCAGGCCATTTTCGTCTGCGCCGCGCGCCAGCGCCACTTCGGGAGTCACGGCGACAGCTCCATCGGCACCCCGTTTGTCTCGACCACCCCGCGCAACCAGAAGGCCGAGTCCTTCGGGATGCGCTCTTGGGTCGCATAGTCGATCCAGGTGAGCCCGAATCGCTGCGTGTATCCGTGGTCCCATTCGTAGTTGTCCATCAGGGACCAGGCAAAGTAGCCGCAAAGGGGAACGCCCTGTTCGATGGCCCGTCCGGCTTCGAGCAGGTGGTCGCGGAGGAAGGCGATGCGCTTGCCGTCGGCCACGCGCTTTTGCGAATCAGGTCCGTCGCCGTATGCTGCGCCGTTCTCGGTCACGAAGAGTTTTGCCGGCCGGTAGTCGAGATGCACCCGCATGAGCACCTCGAACATTCCGTGAGGATAAACTTCCCACCCGATGCTTGTCCGCTCCGACTCGGGCGCCGCGAAGACCGTGCGAGGACGGTTCGCCGATTCCGCGATGCGATCACTGCGCGAAACGCCGCGATTGTAGTAATTAACCCCCAAAAAATCGGTTGGCGCGGCGATGTAGCGCAAGTCGTTCAACTGGACAAACGAGCGGTCTCCCTCGGGAAAGTATCCGAGGGCAACGTAGTCGGCCACCATGTCCGCGGGATAGGCTGCGCGGTAGACTGGGTCGGCGAACCAGCGATTCATCTGACCGTCTTGATGACGGGCGGCGTCGGCATCGTCGGGGCTCGACGAAGCGGGGTGAAACGGGGAAAGATTCAGGGTGATGCCCACCTCGGCATCGGCCGCATTGCGCCGAACGATGGGCACGGCCCAGCCGTGCGAAAGGAGCAGGTGGTGCGCGCTTGCGATGGCTGCGCGACCGTCACGAAGGCCCGGCGCGTGATGTCCCTTCAGGTTGCCCACGATGCTCGCGCACCACGGTTCATTGTGGGTGATCCAGAACTTGACTCGATCTCCGAGACGCCGCGTGACGACGTCCGCGTACAGCGCGAACGCCTCCGCGGTCGCGCGATTCGTCCAGCCCCCTTCGTCCTGCAGCGGCTGGGGCAGGTCCCAGTGATAGAGGGTCACGAAGGGTGTGATCCCAGCTTCGAGAAGCCCATCGACGAGGCGGGAGTAAAAGTCGAGCCCTCGATCGTTGCGCGAGCCGCGCCCCACCGGCAGCACCCTCGGCCAGGCGACCGAGAAGCGGTACGCCTGTAGGCCGAGCTTCTTCATGAGCGCGATGTCGTCACGCCAGCGGTGATAGTGATCGCACGCGACGTCGCCGTTCGATCCGTCCTTAATATTGGAAGGGGTTCTCGCGAACCGGTCCCAAATCGACTCGCCTCGCCCATCCTCGTGTGCAGCGCCTTCGATCTGATAGGACGACGTCGCCGTGCCCCAGACGAACCCTTTCGGAAACCTGACGACGCTCGACATTCGCTCTCCTTGCCTCGGCCCGCTCCGCAAGCCCGGCGCCCCAAAGTCGGAGCCCGGCGTCACTGGGCAACGCGCATCAAGAGCACGAGCCTAGTCGTCCGGACGGGCGTCTGCAAAGCCATCGTCGGGTTTGGACGAGCCCGCACCTTTCGGTGTAGTCTTCGCGCCTTGCATCGCCCGCGTTGGAGGACAGTCTCATGCGCTTCGGCCACTTCGATGACGCTCGCCGCGAATACGTGATCACGACACCACGGACGCCTTACCCTTGGATCAATTATCTCGGGAGCGAGAACTTCTTCGGGTTGATCTCCCATCAGGCCGGCGGGTACGCATTCTATCGTGACGCGAGACTGCGGCGACTCACCCGCTATCGCTACAACAACGCTCCGACCGACGTCGGCGGCCGCTATTTCTTCGTTTACGACAATGGCGATTACTGGTCTCCGTCCTTCATGCCGGTCAAGCGCGAGCTCGACTTCTACGAATGCCGTCACGGGCTGGGGTATACGCAAATCGTCGGCGCGCGGAACGGCGTGCGGGTGACCGAGTCCTTCTTCATCCCGCTCGGACATACGGCGGAGGTCCACCGCATCACCGTCACCAATACGGGCACCAACCCCAAAAATATCAGACTATTTTCATACATCGAATTTTGTTTGTGGAACGCGTACGACGACATGACGAACTACCAGCGCAATTTCAGCACTGGCGAAGTCGAGATCATCGCAAGCACCATCTACCACAAGACCGAATATCGAGAGCGACGCAACCATTTTGCATTTTATCATGTCAATGCACCCATCTCCGGTTTCGACACCGACCGCGAGGCGTTCATCGGCCTCTACAACGGTATGCACGAGCCTCGAGCCGTTGCGGCCGGCCAGCCCAGCAATTCGGTGGCCAGCGGGTGGGCGCCAGTCGCCTCGCACTGCCTTGACATCTCGCTCGCGCCCGGAGAAACGAAAACGTTCGTATTCCTGCTCGGGTACGTCGAAAACCCCGTCGAAGAAAAGTGGGAGCGTCCTGGCATCATCAACAAGACCCGCGCTGCGTCCTTAATGGATCAGTTCTCGACGTCCGCGCAGGTCGACGCGGCCCTCGACAAGCTCGCCAACCATTGGACGGGGCTGCTCTCCAACTTCCAGGTTGCTTCGCCGGACGAAAAGCTCAACCGAATGGCCAACATCTGGAACCCGTACCAGTGCATGGTCACCTTCAACATGTCCCGATCCGCATCTTACTTCGAGACCGGAATCGGGCGCGGGATGGGCTTTCGGGATTCGAACCAAGACTTGCTCGGTTTCGTTCATCTCGTACCGGCACGCGCGCGAGAGCGCATCATCGACATCGCATCGACCCAGTTACCCGACGGAAGCGCTTATCACCAATATCAGCCATTAACCAAGCGAGGGAACAACGACGTCGGCAGTGGTTTCAACGACGATCCCCTCTGGCTGATTTTTGGAGTCTCCGCTTACATCAAAGAAACGGGCGACTTCGACATCCTGAAAGAGCCCGTCCCCTTCGACAATGATCCCAACGACGTCGCATCCTTGTTCGAACACTTGAAGCGATCATTCCATCATGTCCTCGAAAACTTAGGACCTCATGGGCTCCCGCTCATCGGGCGAGCGGACTGGAACGACTGCTTGAATCTCAACTGTTTTTCGGAAACGCCCGACGAGTCGTTTCAGACGACGGGGAACCGTACCGGCCGCACGGCGGAATCGATATTCATCGCCGGCATGCTGGTCGGCGTTTCCGGCGACTACGCGTACCTCGCCGAGCGCTCCGGGCAAGGGGCCGAAGCGAAGCTCGCACGCGCCGAAGCGGCAAAAATGGAGCAAGCGGTGCTCAAGCACGGGTGGGACGGCAACTGGTTTCTGCGCGCCTACGACTTTTTCGGAAACAAGGTCGGCAGCAAAGAGTGCGATGAGGGCAAGATTTTCATCGAACCGCAAGGGTTTTGCGTCATGGCCGGTATCGGCAAGGCTACGGGGCATGCCCAGAAGGCTCTCGACTCGACCAAAGAATTTCTTGATACGAAGTACGGCATCGTTCTCAACAACCCGCCGTACACCCGCTATCACGTCGAGCTCGGAGAAATTTCTTCGTATCCGCCCGGATACAAGGAAAACGCCGGGATCTTCTGCCACAATAACCCATGGGTCGTGATCGCAGAGACGGTGCTTGGACGCGGGGATCGGGCGTTCGAGTACTGGAAGAAAATCGCCCCCGCATATCTCGAGGACATCAGCGAGGTGCACCGCCTCGAGCCTTATGTCTACGCTCAAATGATCGCGGGGAAAGACGCGCCCCGTCACGGTGAAGCGAAAAACTCGTGGCTCACCGGCACGGCGGCATGGAATTTCGTCGCACTCTCGCAATACCTCATCGGAATCCGGCCCGATTTCGAAGGCCTGCGCATCTCGCCGGTCATCGCGAAGGAAATCTCGGCGTTCTCCGTCACCCGCAAATGCCGGGGCGCCGAATACGTCGTGCGCGTCAAGAACGGCGGCGGCGGCGTCAACGCGCCGAAGCTGACGGTGAACGGAAAGGCCGTGGAAGGTGACCTCGTTCCCTATGCGCCGGCTGGCGGCCGGGTGGTCGTCGACTGCGAAGTGTGAAGGAGCGGGTCGCGCGCACACGCCGACGCCCCCCCGCCCGTCAATCCCCGACATTTCTGAGGTAAACTCAATGGTCGTGCCGGTGGCGTCCGAGACGGGCACTTACAGACTCGGGGTCGGCGACTTGCTCGTTGAGGTCTCGCCGAGACACGGCGGTCGCATCGCGTCGCTTCGGTGCGGGGGCGTCGAGATCCTCGCCACCCGCCTCGTTCACCCGACCAATTGGGGCTCTACGTTTTGGACCAGTCCGCAAAGCGATTGGGGTTGGCCACCCCCGGCCGAGTTCGACGACGTCGCCTACGCCGTACAGCTCGAGCCCGGGGCGATTTGCCTTTCTGGGCCCGCCACCGAAAGTCTAGGCGTATCGCTGACGAAGCGCATTTCGGTCGAACCCGCCCGAGGCACGCTCCTCTTCGAGTACGGGGTCATCAACGAGAGTCGCAAACCGAAGACTTTTTCGCCATGGGAGGTCACACGTGTTCTCTCCAACGGGCTCACGTTTTTTCCTACCGGACTCTGCGCGGGCGGGTCGCTCGACGTGAGACGAATCGGTCGCGCCACGTGGTACGAGCATGAGCCCGACGGTCTCACGGACGCCGGGGACAAAATGTTCGCCGATGGTGCGGGGGGATTTATTGCACACATCGGCGGCCGCATCCTGTTTGCGAAGAGCTTCGTTGACCTCCCTCCCGAGGAGCAAGCCCCCGGAGAGGGTGAAGTCGAAATCTACGCGAACAACCATTACGTCGAGGTCGAGGTCCAGGGGCCGTACACGAGAATCCAGCCCGGCGCCGCCGCCCGATGGAGGGTCAGATGGCACGTGTGTCGCCTCCCTCCGGAGCTAACCGTATCGATCGGCAATCTCGACTTGCTGGCCTTCGCCACGAGCATGGTCGACGAACAACGCGGCTTTACTTGAGCCTGTCCTTCTCCGCGTCGCCTATTTTCCCAGCGACGCCGACTTGCTGACACTTCGCCGCGAGCGCGGTCGAAGAGCAAACGCCGGTCTACTTGAGGACGTCGCCCTGGGCGTCGCGTATTTCGGGCGCAGGCAGTCCGGCAGCGTCAATGAGAGGCTGAACGACGGCTCGCGCACCGACGACGACCACGATCGCGTCCGAAGGGTCGTAGTATCGCTTTGCGAGCGCATCGAGCTCCTGCTTGGTCGCCGCGTCCCGTCGTTCGCTCGCTTGCGCCTCCCAATCGGGCGGCAATCCGAGCGATGCATCGCCCGCGAGGTGACCGGCGATGCCTTCGACTGATTCGTAAACCCCGACGAGCTCTCCGCGCGCTTGGGAGCGGGTCCGCGAAAGCTCTTCGTCCGTGAGCCCTCCCGACGCGAAGTCAGCGAGGTCGCGAAGCATGGCCTTCAAGGCTTCGCCGGTTTTCGGAGTCACGACGTTTGCCCACGAGACGACCTGCCCAACCCCACGCGATACCGAGTACCGAGAACGCGCTCCGTAGGTGTACCCGTGCTGTTCGCGGAGGTCCTGATTCAACCGCGACGAAAAACTACCTCCGAGCGCGTCGTTGACGCGCCAGAGCGCCGGCTCGTCGGGGTCCGACGCCGCGATGCCGGGCTTGACGGCCGCGACGACGGCTTGTGGAGCGTCGGGCCTATCGACGAGCACCAGGCGGGGCCATGGCCCGCGCGGCGGCCGGGGCAAAAGCGGGGCCGGCGGCGCACCGGCGGGCGCTTTCCAGCTGCGGAACGACGAATCGAGCAGCGCCGTGAGTTCCGGACGTGAAACGTCACCCGCACAGACGAGCGTGGCGCGGTCGGGTCGCCAGGCTTGCGCATAGGAATGCCTGATGTCCTCGAGCGTGATCGCCCTCGCGCTTTGGAGTGTGCCATCCCAAGGATGGCCGTACGGATGATCGGGACCGAACAGTGCCGCACGATAGACGACACGCGCCGTGGCGTCCGGGTCCTTTTCGCGCTCGAGCAACTCGTTATTCCAGAGATCTTTCAGGCGACCGTACTCGAGCGGATCGAATCGCGGTCTGGCCACAACATCGCCGAAAATCGCGAATGCATCGGTGAGTTTGCTTCTGAGGACGGTCAGCGACACGAAGCTCGCGTCGGCATTCGCATCCGTGTGAATGCGTGCGCCGATGTCGTCAAGTGCGCGTGCGAGGTCGATCGCGCCGCGCTTTCCCGCTCCTTCGCTCAACATTCTTGCGGTTGCATACGCGAGCCCCGCTTTCCCTTTCGGATCGCTCGAGGCCCCCGTCGGCACAGTGAGGTTGCATGAGACGATCGGCGCCTCGTGGCGCTCGAGGAGCCAGACGGCGGTCCCGCCGGTCGAAGCGAAGAGCGCTGGTGAGGGGGGCAGATAGGTCGCCGGAGGGGGGACGTCCGGCCGCGGCCCGAGCGGATCGGGCGCATGGGCCGGCGTCTCTGTGGGGTTCGCCGCGAGGGGCGCGGACATCTTGGGCGTGGCCGGCGGCGGTGCGTTGGCTTCGCAAGCGGCGAGGAAGGCGAGCGCCGCCAAACCAAAGCCCTGACGAGGTCCAGCCGCCCACGGCGATCGCAAGGCATAGCTCATCGTTTGGCTTCCTTTTTCGGGGCAATCGTCAAGACGACAACGGCGTCGGGCAGGAGAACGGTCTTTGCGTAGGAAAGCAGCGCGGGCGCCGTGGCCTTTCGATAGCGGTCGAGGTCCTGCTGCGCGAACCCCGGGTTTCCCGTCTCCGCTTCGTACATGTTGAGTAGCGAAGCGCGCTCCGGAATGCTCTGAAGGCGATCGACAAACTCCAACTCGTACCCGCTGCGCGCTCGCTCCAGCTCTTCGGCCGAAACCTCCTCGGTGCGAACCTTCGCGACCTCAGCGAAGAGCGCCTTCTCCACCTTCGAAGGATCGACTCCCGGACGCACGAGCGCCTCGACGACGAAGTCGGACCCCAGCACCCGCGACTCCTGGCGCGCCGAGACCTCCTGTGCGATTTTCGAGTCGTAAACGAGGGCCTTGTAAAGACGGCTCTCCTTGCCTTGGGAGAGCACGTTGGCGAGCAAATCGAGCTCCGCGTCCCCCGCGGCAAAGTGCCGGGGCGACGGCCACGCGATGATGAGCTTGGTCATCGGGACGTTGTCGCTCACGGTCTTTCGCACGACACCGGAGGGGCGGGCGAACTTGTCGTCCGCGGTGGGGCCCGTCTTCGGATCCGCCGGCTTGCCGCGGGTCGGAACCGTCGAAAACCAACGGTCGATCGCCGAGCGCACTTCTTGGGGGTCGAAGTCGCCGGCCACAACGAGCGATGCATTGGCGGGATCGTAAAAGGTTGCAAAAAAGTCCTTGACGTCGGCCACGGTTGCAGCCTGCAGGTCAGCGGGGGATCCGATGACGGGATGGTGGTAGGGGTGACCTTCTGGCCACAAGAGCTCGGGCAGCACCAGTTCTTCGACGCCATAAGGCCGGTTCTCGATGCTTTGTCGTCGTTCGTTCAAAACGACCTCTCGCTGGAGATCGAGCTTCTCCTGATTGATGAGAGGGCCGAGGTCCCGCATCCGGTCGGCTTCGAGCCACAAGATGAGCGGAAGCGCCGTCGGCGGCGCAATGTCGAAGTAGTCGGTGCGATCCTCGGCCGTCCATGCGTTGTTTCGGCCGCCCGCAGCCTCCATCCAAGAATCGAATGCCTTGGGGGGGGCGCGATCGGTGCCCATGAACATCAGATGCTCGAACAAATGCGCGAAGCCAGTGCGTCCGGCCCGCTCCATCCGAGATCCGACATCATACGAAATGTTGACGGCAACTTGCGGAACCGAGTGATCCTCGCTCAGGATGACGACGAGGCCGTTCGGCAAAGCCGTCTTTCCATACGGGATGTTCACGTCTTGAGCGTTGGCGTCCGGAATCGCAAGCAAGCTGGACGCGAAAGCGAGCGCAAGACCGGACGCTTGAAAACGCATGCGTCCAACGTGTAGTCGGCGAGACGGCCGTGCGCCAGGTGAGACCCCATGAGCAGGCAGAGCCTTCCGCGGACGCGCGAGCCGGCGTGGGTCCTGACTTCGTCACGAGCGCATCCCACCCGACGGCCAGCGAGCAGTCGGGAGACTTGCGCTCGGGCGGAACATGGAGCCGCCGACAGCGGTTGAAAAACGACCTCCTGTGGGCTGCCGGCCGCACGGCCTTGGCGATGGCCCGACCGCTGCCGCTCTGCGTGCTCCGTGCCGCCGGTCGGCTGCTTGGGATTATCGTGCACGCGCTCTCGGCGAGAGCCCGTCGGAGGGCCTTGGCCAACGTCGAGCGGGTGCTCCCGCAGCTCGAGCCCGACGCGAGACGCGCCTTTGTCCGTCTCTGCTTTTCTACGATGGGGGAGCTTCTCGGGGAAACGACGTCCCTCCTTCGTGACGATGGGCGCCCGGCCCCTCTGCCCGTGTCGGACGAAGCCCTGGACACATTGCGGGAAGCCCTCGCTCGAGGACGAGGGGTCCTCTTCGTCTCAGCGCATCTCGGTCCATGGGAGCGCGTGGCTGGATCGCTCGTCTCGGCTGGTATGCCGCTCGTCGTCCTCGCGAGAGAGAGTTATGATCCACGGTTCTCCGCACTTTATGAACAAATCAGGCGCCGCGCGGGCATTCCGGTCATCTGGCGGTCCGGAGCGACCGCGCCATTCGCGTTGGTGCGCGCTCTCCGACGCGGTGCCATCCTGGGCATCCCCATGGATCTCAAGTCTCGCGTGCCATCACGGTCGGTGCCGTTTCTCGGCCAACCCGCACCTACCCCGATTGGGCCTGCACGAATCGCCTTGCGCGCGAAGTGCGCAGTCGTCGTCGGCACCGTGGAACCGTCTGACGATGAAATGCGACTCACCGTCACGGCCACGCCCATCGACACAGAGGGGCTCGCGGCAGACGACGCCGGTGCACTCGAACTCACATCGCGAATCAACGCCGAGTTGTCTCGACGCATTCTTCGCCTGCCCCACGCATGGGTCTGGATGCATGATCGGTGGACGGCACCGGACCATGTATGATGAGCCCAGGGAGAGGAGAGGGTCGAGCACGCCGTTCGGCCTTCCCCAGTTGCTCTAAATGGAGGGAGGAGTTCTTGGCGGACGCGCCCGTGCGCAGCACACCGTTAGTTGAACCGAACGAGCCGACTTCGGGCGGCGCCGCTCCCGGGGGCGCTGCCTCACTCGCGGAGGACGTCGATCTCGAGCTCGACCTCCGGGAACACGTTCTCTCACTTTATCTAAATCTCGAACAGTTGGACCATTACACGCTGCTCGGGATCGCGGCCGACGCCGACCGAAAAGGGGTGAAGCGCGCTTACTACGAGCTTGCGGCGCGCTTTCACCCCGACAAATATTTTCGAAAGCGGCTTGGCTCCTACAAGGTCAAGATGGAAGCGATCTTCGCCCGGACGACCCTGGCGCACGATACGCTTTCGGATCGGGCGCGACGCGTAGAGTATGACGCGTACTTGCGCGAGCAGCGCCTGGCCCATGGGATCGAGGAGCAACTCGCCAATGCCCCAACCGAGATTCGTCGTGCCGAGGCGAGGGTAGAGCAAGAAGTCGATTCTACGGTCCCGCCCCGCGGCGCGCCGGCCACACCACCCGTGCCTGCGCCGCGGGCGAATGTCGATATCAACGCGCGACGCGATGTCCTAAAGTCGCGGCTGCTCGGCGGACGCACACCAGCACCCGGCGGTGGGCGGTCACCGCCATCGACTTCGAGTACCCCGCCCACGACGGCGCCCACGACAGCCGATGCGATGGCCACGCTGCGACGCCGGTACGAGGACCGGGTGCAGCAGGCGAAGGTGGTTCAGGCTCAGCGTTACGCCGCACGGGCGGCGGACGCCCAGGCTGAAGGCGATCTGGCGGTCGCCGCTAATTCGTTGCGGGTCGCGAGTGGACTCGCTCCGTCGGATGTCGATCTCCAACGGAAAGCAAACGAAGCGCAGGATGCGGCAAACAAGCTCCTCGGTGAGACCTACACTCACCAGGCCCAATACGAGGAAAAGAATGGACAGTGGCCAGAAGCCGCCCGGTCGTGGGTCAAGGCGTGTCGAGGGCGCGCCGACGATGCCTATGCCCATGAGCGAGCGGCAAACGCGATCTTAAAGGCCGGTGGAGACCTTCATACCGCGGCACGGCTGGCGCAGCGAGCCTGTGCGCTTGCTCCCGCGAGTTCGGGCGTGAGGATCACCCTGGCGACAGTGTACATGAGTGCGGGCCTCGGGCTCAACGCGCGACGGGAGCTCGAAGCGGCCGCGCGGCTTGCGCCGCACGATGGTACGATTCAAGCGATGATGGTGAAACTCGGCGACGCAACCTGAGTATCACCTGCCGCGGCGGCAGGCGGCCCCAATCGAGAAGCCTGCGAACGGAAGGAGACGCGTGCGGATGGAGAAGGTGATTGGAATCGACCTCGGAACAACGAACTCGTGCGTCGCCATCATCGAGAACGGGGTTCCAACGGTCATCCCCAACCGCGGGGGCTACAAGACAACGCCGTCGATGCTCGCGATCACCGAAGCCGGCAAGCGCCTCGTCGGGCACATTGCAAAGCGGCAGGCGATCACCAACGCGGAAAATACCGTGTACGCGGCCAAACGTCTCATCGGGCGAAAGTGGAACTCGCCGCAGGTGAAAAATGCCGTGGCCACATCCAGCTATCGCATCGTTCAAGGCCCTCACAGCGACGTCCGCATCGTCCTTCGCGACAAGGAATACAGCATCTCGGAAGTGAGCGCCATGGTCCTCCAAGAGATGAAATTGATCGCAGAAGACTACCTCGGCGAGAATGTGAGCAAGGCCGTCATCACGGTGCCGGCTTATTTCAACGACAATCAGCGCCAAGCGACGAAGGATGCCGGGGAGATCGCCGGACTCGACGTCATTCGCATCATCAATGAGCCGACCGCTGCGGCCCTTTCGTACGGCTTCGGCAAGAACGTCGAAAAAACGATCGCCGTGTACGACTTCGGAGGGGGCACGTTCGACATCTCGATCCTGGAGATTGGCTCGAGTGGGGTCTTCAAGGTCATCGCTACGGCCGGCGATACCTTCCTTGGGGGCGAGGACGTCGATGCCAGAGTCATCGACTGGCTCGTGCACGGCTTTCGTCACGAGCACGGCATCGACTTGCGTCAAGATCGCATGGCGCTCCAGCGGCTGAAGGATGCCGCCGAAAAAGCCAAGTGCGAGCTCTCGAGCGTTCGCGACACCGAGGTGAACCTGCCCTTCATCATCTCGAGCGGGCGCAACGAAGCGCTGCATTTGCAGCGAACACTCGACAGAAAGACGCTCGAGGATTTGTCCGCCGACCTCATCGAACGCACAATCGACATCTGCCGGCAGACTCTCTCGGATGCGCGTCTCGAGAAGGAAGACATCGAAGAAGTCATCCTGGTCGGCGGCATGACGCGGGTCCCGAAAATTCAGCAAGCCGTCGCCGAGTTCTTCGAGCGTGATCCATGTAAGGGGATCCACCCGGACGAGAGCGTCGCCCTCGGAGCCGGAATTCAAGGGGCGGCCCTCATCGATGACAAGCAGGAGATGGTCTTGCTCGATGTCACCCCTCACGCGCTCGGCATCATGACGCAGGGCGGCTACTTCGAGGAGCTCATCCCACAAAATACGACTGTGCCGACCCATCGGACGAAGATCTTCACGACGAGCCGCGACCACCAGACTGCGGTCAAGATCGTCGTCATGCAGGGCGAGAGCGAGCGCGCCGAGGAGAACGAGCTCCTCGGAGAGTTCATCTTAACCGGCCTCCGTCGCGCCGCGAAGGGCAGTGTTGAAATCGAGGTGACCTTCGAGATCAACGCGGACGGCATCGTTAGCGTGCACGCAAAGGATCTCGAGACGAGCAAGGAGCAGTCCATCGAGGTCACGGCCTCGAGCGGCCTCACCCGGGACGAAGTGAAAGACATGATGGAAGGGGCAAAGGACTATATGGTCGAGCGCAGGTCGACCGAAGAGTTCGAAGCCGCCAAGCAAGAAGCAGAGCGAATCGTTGGCGAAGTCGAGCGCTTGCTACCGCAAGTCGAACAGATCGTCGCGGCAAGCGACTTCGGGCGAGACGCCATCGACAAGGCGCGCGCGATCGTGGCGAAGGCTCGCACAGCGATTGCAAAACGCGATCTCGCTGCGATTCGCACCGAGATTGAAGGGCTCTCGCGAACACACCGGATGTTCAAGGGCGTCGTGGCCAAGACACATTGAGATCGAGGAGACGCAGATGAGCGTCGACTCGAACGGCGGCACCCACGTGACGGACGACCCCCCTTCGACCCCAACCAAACCCGCACCCGCCCCGATCGAGTGCGCGCCCGAGAGGGACGAGGAGCGCCCGACGGTGAGTCCACCATTTGACATCGAAGCCTTCGCGCGATCGACCGCAGCTCTCGATTCCGTCGACGTGCCCGAAGACCCGAAGACGGGTGCCACGGGCGAGCGCGCCACGATCACGAACGAAGTCGAGCTCGAACTCGCACGGATGCGTTCAGTTCAAAGCACCCAGCCGCCACGGACCCGATCGTCCGGAGCGCTCTCCATAGCCGATGCGCGTGCCTCGAGCGTGCCGGCTCCGGGAAGCCCGTCTGGATCCCGCATCGAGGTGGGGGCCGTGCTCGATGTGACCCGATCCTCGCCTCCGCCGGAGATCACCCAAAGGACGATCGAAGATCCTCTCTCCGAAATGCGCGAACGCTTTTCCCTCGGAGACTACTCGGGCGCGCTCGAGATGGCAGAGCTCATCCTCGTCGGAGATCCCAGAAGTCTCGAAGCCGCCGAGTGCGGGGAGAACTGCCGGTCCATACTGGAGAAGATGTTTGCCGCGAAGATCGGAGCGCTCGAACGGGTGCCCGTCGTGATCGTGCCGAGAGCGCAGATGCGGTGGTTGTCAATCGATCATCGAGCGGGGTTCATCCTGTCCCTCGTCGACGGCGCATCCTCGGTCGAGATGATCCTCGATGTCTCCGGGATGCCCAAACTCGATGCCCTTCGGATCCTTCAGGACCTCGTGGATCAGCGGATCGTGGCCTTTCGACAGAGCCCGTGACCCATAATTTCCAAGGTGCAAGCGAAACCTCAACGCCACACGCAAGAAGCACCTCGTGGCGGTTTTGCGCGTTGCGCGGGCAGGTCGTGAAAGCTACACCCTGAAGAAGGGAATGGACGGCCATCGTCAACAAGCGCGGGAGCTGCGGCGCCAGATCGAATGGACCCTGGCAAGAGCCACCGATCCGGGAGACCTCCTGCCGATGCTTCATCGGCTCGCGCGCCTTGCGGACGACGGCTCGGAAGAAAGCGCTTTCGCGCACCTTCACCTGGCGGAGCTGCTCGTCGAACGCGATCCGTGGAGAGCGGCGCTATCTGCTCGGCGCGTTCTCGCCCACCGGCAGGACGACGACCGCGGGTGGGCCACCCTGGCGCTTTGCCAAACCCTGCTTGGTAACTACAAGTTTGCGGTCGCCGCCTACCACCGAGCGCTGGCCAGTGCCCCGCACAATCCTTGGTACGCACACAATTTGGGGCACCTGCTCGACGTGGCGCTCGGGCGCGCCGGCGACGCAATCGGTTGGCTCCGGCGGGCGTACGACAGCGCTCCCCAAAGCGGCGAGGTCGCAGCCAGCTATGCCCACGCGTTGGCACGCGTGGGGCGCATTCCAGAAGCGCGCAAGGTCCTGGCCAAGGCGATGCGGCGCGGTTCATCACGCGAGCACGCCGCGTTGCTGAAGTGGCTCGATCAGGGTGCACCGCCCGACATGGACCATCCCCTGCCCCGCCCGGCGCCCGTGCACACCATCGCCATCCGTGCGCGGGAGAGGCACGCGAACGCGGCGCAAAGGGAACCTGCGCCCCGGCCAGGCGAAGGGCGCCGTCCCGACAGCGTTTCGTCGACGCGTCGGGCGATGCGGTTTCCGACGGTCTCCGAGCTGGAGGCGGTCCTCGGTCGGGGGATGACCAGCCTGCCGCTCGACTCCAAGCAGCGAGCGCGCGCCAAGACGCTCGCCCGCGAAGCGGCGGCGTACTTCGCGCAGCCGACCGCCAGCCGAGGCGGCGGCTCGAGTCGCAATCCCGTCGATTCGATTGCTGCGGCCGTGGCGTACGCCATCGTCTACGTGGATCACGTCCCCCTGACGCAGTCGGAGGTTGCCGCCTGCTTTCGCGTCGGGGTCGCGAGCCTGCGCGGCCGCTTCGGCGAACTTCGTGCTCATCTCGATCTGATGCCGGGGGACGCACGATACGCGACCCTGCGGCACCGTTAATCGAAAGCGGCAACGCGACGTCTTCACCGCATACGCTTCCGTGCCCTCTCGACCTGCGCTAGCCAGAGTCGCATGCGACGAGCGTTGCCCCTTCTGTTGGTCTTGGCCTCCCGGCCTGCGATGGCCCAAAGCGGCCCGAGGCCAACTCCTTCCGCCAACGCGGCCCCTGTAGCCCCCATCACGGTTCCAGCGCCCCCGCCGGTCGACGACCCGATGCTCGTACCGGTGCCGCCTCCGAAGCGGGTCATATCGTCCTGGCAAGAGGCCATGGGGTATTTGCGCAGCCGATCGACAGATCTTCGCACGGCGCTCGACCAGGTTCTCCAAGCCGAAGCCCAGACCCGGCTCGCGTTGGCTCAATACCTACCGCAGATCAACGTGAACAACGCGGGCGGAGGCACCTACACGCACCAGCTCATCACGCGCGGCGTGGCTTCCGGAATAGGCATCGCTGGAGGCGGCCAAGTGGCCACGACGCGTGTGCCGCTGCCCGACACGTTCTCGGCGGCCATCGTGGCGCAACAAAATCTCATCAATGTGCAGGCCTTCGATCAGATCAGCATCAACGAGCTCAGCGAAGACGCGGCCCACCTCTCGGTCGACGCCGAAAAGCGGACGCTCGCGCTCGGCTTGGCGAATCAGATCGTGTCGGTCGTTACGGCGGAGCGCGAGGCGGAAATCAACCGCGTAGGCCTCCGTGTGGCTCTCGAACAGCTCGAAATTACGACCCGAAAGCGTGAGCTCGGAGCTGCAAACGGCCTCGACGTCGTGAGGGCCGAGCAGAATGCCGCAAACGCGCGGGCCACTCTCGTGAGCGGCGACGAGACCCTTCGAGAGGCGCGGGAGGCCCTCGGCCTGGTCATCGGCATCCCCGAGGAGACCGGGGTGGCGCCGAACGTGAACGTCGCAGACCTTGCCAAGAGCGCGATGGAATCGTGCCGATCTGTTTCGACCGTCGACGAGCGGGCCGACATCGCGAACGCGCGCATGCAGGTGGAAGTGGCCAAGCGCAATCTTCGCAACGTGTGGTTCTCGTTCTTGCCGACCCTGGGGGTGGGAAGCGTGCTCAGCGCGCAGCTGCCCACTCCCCAAGGCTACCCGGATCCCGTTTGGAACATCCAGGCAAGTTTCGACGTGACGATCTGGGACGGAGGAACCCGATACGGCAACCTCCGAAACGCGCGGGCTGCCGAGGACATCGCTGCGCAACAGCTCGAGTCGCTGCGGCGTCAGGCGATCATCCAGGTGGAGCAGGCGCAGCGTCAGCTCGTCGTCGCCGAGAGTTCGGACACCGTCGCGATCGAACAGCGCGATCTGGCGGCGCAAAACGATTCGATGACGCAAACCGCCTACGCCACTGGACAGGGAACGAGCCTTGAGCTCGTCACGGCATCGGAAGCTCACCGCCAGGCCGAAATTAATCTTGCCTTGCAGGACTACAACGTGGTCAAGGCGCGCATCCTCGCGCTCTTGGCGCTCGCAAGTTGCCCCTGGTGACGGAGGCAGCCTACCGGCTCGGAGCGACCGCGTCCCATCCGCTCGCCAACGCGAGATTGCTCATCGTCACGTTGCAATCCATCAGCGCTCTCAGGTGCTGGACGCGCGCGTTGCCGTACACGCGCAGCGGCTCGAGCAGCGCTCGCTCGTCACCGTTGCCGATGTCTATCCCGTCTTCCACGGTCGATATCCAGCGCTTTGCGATGTGCTCCGCCCTATCCCAAGCTTCTTCACGGCCCTCGGCTTCGACCGCATCGGCATACGCTCGCTCGACTTCGAACGAGGCGTTTCCAAGGGCAAGCCGCTCGAGTGATCTCGTCTCCTCGAGCTGAGACTCTGCTTGGTCTTCTCGAGCAGCCTGTGGCAAGAGGTCGAGCGACCACTTGAGTCCGAACCCAAAATAGTAATAAAAGTGGTTGAAGGGATCGTTCGCATATGGATTATTTTGCTGGACCGCACTCGGCGTCGACACGAAGTCCGCTCCAAGGCCGAGTGCGATGTCCGGAAAGAGCCGCGCACGATTCCAGCCAACCAATGCGCGGCGACCGACGATCGCTGCGCGGGCCGTGTTGACATCGGGCCGAAGCAGACGGGCGGCTTCGAGGTACTGCGCCACCGACGCGAGGGGGCGGTCGGGGCGTTTCAGCGGCTCGTCTGGAATGTCCATGTCGATCGGAACGCCGGTCAGGAAGCGGAGAGCGGCCTCGGCGTATGCCTCCTCTTTTGGTGCGAGCAGCGACTGCGCGAGAACCTCCTGGCGGAACGCCTCGAGACGAAGGCGGTCCACCTCGGCCACGGCCGTGTCTCCCTTTGCCAGCTTTTCGGAGATCCCTGCGATCGCCTTGTCCAACCGCTCGAGCGCGTCGTCGACGACGTACTTTGCGTCGCGTGCGGCCTGGAGCCCGTAGTAGGCGCGTCGAACATCCATGCGGGTCGACTGGCGCCACTTTTCCATGTCCCATTCGGAGGCGCGGATGTTCGCGGCCGCCGCCTCTTGCGTGGTCTCGATCTTGCCGAAGGTGTAGATGGGAACCGTGCCCGTTATCCCGAATTGCACGAATGGTTGCAGATTGCCGAACCCCGTGATGTTACGGGCAAACTCCGTGCTCTGCGGATAAATGACCGTACCTTGTATCGGAGGAGCGACGCCGAACGCGGACTGCGCAGACCACTGGAACCATGGCGTCCACGTTGCCTCCGCGAGCTGGGCGTGGGCGTATGCGAGGCGCGCCCGTGCTGCCCAGAGGTTCGGGAAATTGCGATCGGCGAGGGCAAGGCATTCGGACAGCGTATAGGCGTGGGCGCGAATCGTGGCCCGCGCCGTCGGTGGCTCGCCGAACTCGTCGACATCGGCGTCCCTCGGAAATGCCGTTGCGGCCGGGACCGCCGCTGGAGCGCTCTCAGCCGAAGGGGCCCGGGTCGAGGACGGCTGACCATCGTCGGCCCCTGCGAAGGAAGACAAGGTTCCGACGGCGGCGGCGGCAAGCAGCGGAACGCGGCAGCGCCGAGTCATCGGTTGCGCCGACCTTAGAACGGAGCAGCCGGACCTGCCACCCCGAAGCATGACCTTACACGTCGTTCTTGTTGCGTTTGAGAAGGCGTCGAAAATTCGAACGATCGAGACCGGCTCGTCGGGCGGCCTCCGACATATTGCCGCTCGCCCGCCGGAGCAGCTCGCGGGTATAGGTCTCGTCAAACAGCATGACGAGGCGGCGCTTCGCGTCCGCATACGGCAGCTCGGCAAGATCGGACAGAAAGCCGCGGTCGGCCCCAGGGGACGCCGCGAACGACCCATCGCCCTCGGCTTGTCGCGGCGGGCCATTCGCGACGAACGTCTGGGCATCACGAAAGAGCGGCGATTGTCGAAAGAAGGGCAAATCCTGCGACGAGATGACTTCGCGTTGGGCGAGCACCATCGCGTGTTCGATCGCGTGCTCGAGCTCCCGAACGTTCCCCGGCCAGTCGTATTCCCCGAGCGCGCGAATGGCATCTGGGCCGAGACGTTTGGGCTCGCGGCCCATGCTCCTCGCAAACTTTTGCAGATAGTGGTTGGCCAAGAGGAGCACGTCGTCGCCGCGGTCCCGAAGCGCAGGCAATTCGATGGCGATGACATGAAGCCGATAGTAAAGGTCTCGGCGAAACTGACCGGCCTGAATCCGACTCATCAGGTCGACGTTCGTCGCAGCGAGGACGCGAACATCGACTGTTCTCGTCTCGTCGGCTCCGACGCGCTTGATTTCCCCTTCCTGAAGCACGCGCAGAAGCTTGACCTGCGCGGCGACGGGCAAGTCGCCCACCTCGTCGAGCAGGATCGTGCCGCCATCGGCCGTCTCGAACAGGCCTGTGCGTGCGGTCTGCGCGCCGGTGAACGCACCGCGGACGTGCCCGAACAGCTCGGACTCGACGAGCTCCTTCGGAATCGCACCGCAGTTGACCGCTACGAATGGCCGCTTCGCCCGCGGGCTCTGTTGATGGATCGCGCGAGCGACGAGCTCTTTGCCCGTGCCGCTCTCGCCGAGAACGAGAACCGTCGAAGAGGTCGGTGCGACCCCCTCGATGAGCCGGTAGACCTCCAACATTTTCGGCGAGTCCCCGATGATTTCGCCGAAACGCTCCTTCGAAAGGAGCACTTGCTCGAGCTGCCGAGCCCGATCCGCGAGGCGGCGGTGCTCGGCCGCGCGCAGAACGGCATGCGCAACCGCGTCGTTCGAATGAAACGGTTTGGTGAGAAAATGGTAAGCGCCTGCCTTCATCGCGGACACCGCAGAGTCGACGTCGGCGAAGGCGGTCATCAAAATGACCTCGACTGCGGTATCGCTGGCCTTGATGCGTGCGAGAAGCTCGAGGCCTCCGACACCTGGCATCATCATGTCGACCAGTGCGACGTCGGGGGGCGAGCGTTCGATGTAATTGAGCGCCCGTTCGCCGTCCTCGGCGAGACCGACTTTCATGTTGCGTGTTTCGAGGACTCGGGCGAGGCTGCGCCGCAGCGCGGGCTCGTCATCGACAACCAACACGTGCACCGCGCTCGCGTCCTGCGTGAGGGGCGGCGGCGCGGCACTGATTGTGAGGACGGGCGTCGGCCCGGAACCGGATGCGGCCACTCCCCCTCAGAGTAAACCGCTCCTCTATACTTTGGCCACTTCGAGGATTCGGCGCGCCAATGCGGCCTGGCCTCGGTCGCCAACGCGGGTCACGTCAACCGTTTCGATGGCATCGTATTCGGGGCCGGGAAGGGAAAAGCGCCTGCGGCGTCCGATGGCCCCTCGAAAGACTTCGACCAGCATGCGACGGTGAGTGAGGACGTGGGTGACTTGCCCCATCGGCCGGAGTTCGTCGGCGGCGATACCGAGGCGGGCGCTCATGGCCTCAACCCCCACGCTGCTCGTCGGTGGTTCCCAAAGACCTCCGAAGAGTTGCGAGGGGCGACGGCGCGCCAGCACGACGGCCCGACTCGACGCCAGAACGACAGCGACGCAGAGAAGTTCGCGCGGGCGCGGCTTCGGTGACGAGCGCGGTATGGCATCGACCAGGCCTTTCTCCTTCGCCGCGCATTCGCCGCAAACGGGGCACGCGTGGCACTGCGGAGCGCGAGGGAGGCACACGGTTGCGCCGAGCTCCATGAGGGCCTGGTTCCAATCACCAGGGTCCACGTCCCCGTCCGGCAAAAGCCTGTCGGCCAGCTGCCAGAGACGCGCGCGGCCTCGAGCGGTCTTGACGTCCTCCTCGACAGCATAGATTCGGGCGAGAGCGCGACTGACGTTGCCGTCGACGACGGCTGCTCGACGACCGAATGCGATGCTCGCCACCGCACCGGCGGTGTAAGCACCGACGCCCGCAAGGCTTCGCAATTCAGACAATTCACTCGGCAGAGTGCCACCGTGTCGCCGCGCGACGTCTTGCGCGGCGGCATGAAGCATCCGAGCGCGCCGGTAATAGCCAAGGCCGCTCCAGAGAGCGAGCACCTGCTCCTCCGGAGCTCGAGCCAGGGCCGAAACGGTCGGCAATTCATGAAGAAAACGGTTGAAGTACGGAATGACCGTTTCGACGCGCGTCTGCTGCAGCATGGTCTCGCTCAACCAGACAGCGTACGGATCGCGGGTCTTCCGCCACGGCAAATCACGCCGGACCTCGTCGTACCACGCGAGAAGCTTCGCCCGCAGGCTGGCCGGCGAGGCTCGATTCGGAGGTGAGCTCAATGAATCACACGGTATTCGAGCGTGAACGGGCCGGCTTCTTGCGTCGAGGCGCCGTCGACGAGAAGCCAATACGTCCCGGCTTCGAGCACCCGCTCCATGGTGGCCTTGTGACCCGAATCGGTCGCTTGGGCGCAGGCGAGCTCAGGAAGTGGGCCTCGAGCAGCGTCCACGCATGCTTTACGGAGCGCAAGGATTGCCTGAAAGGTCGGCGCCTTGAGGGACACGTGCACGGTGGAGCGCGTGCGGACAACCATTTGGAAGACGCGGTCGGCCCCGCTTGCGCCCGCTTCGGGACCGCACGATGCTTCGAATCGATCGCCCGCGCCGACTGTGCTGGCGGTGAGCGGCCGACGCTCCGTGAGCGAAGCGGCCTGCATACACGCTGCGGCTTGACCCGTAACATCTCTCAGCGACCAGTGAATCGTGAATCGCCCCATCGCTCCGGGCGAGGACCCGTCGACACCGAGGTAATAAGTCCCTGCCGGGACAATCTCGCTCAAAGCACGACCGCAACCGACTTCGGCGGACCGATCACCACAGCGCCGCCAAGCAACGAGCAAGTGCGGCGCCTCTTCGCCATCGACCGAGACGACCAAGCGAGACGTCCGTGCGACGTCCAGGCGGTAGACGAGATCAGGGGCGCCGACCCCGCCGCACGTCCCCGCGACGTCGTCGCGCGCGGCGAACGTGTCGCCGTTCATGCTGCCCGTCGGTCCAGCCGGCAGCCGCTGCGCATCGCCGCACGCATCGGACGCCGCGCCAGCGCCGCCGAGCGGTGCGGTCTCGAGCAGCAGGGTGTACGCGCCGCCTCGGTCTCGGTCGTGCGAGTCCGCAAATACGGCGTATCGGCCAGGATCGAACAGCCCCACCCACGACGCCTCTCCGGCACCGGCACCCGATTCCCCGCAGCCGACCTCACTCAGCTCGTCCGCGCAGGCGCGCCTCACATGAATGACCGGCGCCATCGCGTTCGACCGTTCCACAACGCGCACGCGCGAGCGCCTGTTGACGTCAGCGTACCACGCCGCGTCGCCCCCTTCGGCTCCGCCGCCGCAGGAAGCCCTGGCATTGTCCGCCAGACCTGCCGTGGTCCCAGCCGTAACCACCCCGTCAAGGAGTGGGGACGCGCGCCTGCAGGTATCCGTCAGCGCGAGCACCTCGGCCGCCGTTACCGTCATCTTGAAGCTGCCTGCTTCGTGACCATAGCCATCGACGAAGACAAAGTACTTGCCGGGGTCGAGTACACGCTCGATTCGCGAGTGCGTTCGATCCGGCCCGTCATCGTTGCACTCGACTTCAGCGCCAGCCTCGCTGCAGTCGTCCTTGCGCACGTAGAGCACCGAGTCGAAGCGAGCCTCCACCTCGATGGTCACTCGTTCGCGCTGGATGACATCAAGCTCGTAGACCAGTTCACGCGAGTCACTCGGCCCACAGGACCCGGCGTTCTCGTGCTCGCCGTGGGTCGTCGACCCGGACACGGTACCCGGAGCGAGAGGAATCGGCGCCCGGCAGGTTCCGTTGGCTTCCGCCGCTGGAGCCGGCGTCGGCATCGAGCTCGGCACGGCGCCGACTCCGCCGGCCCACGTGGCGGCCACCCATGAACCGCCGCCCGCAGCCGCCTTCACCACGAGGACGTAGGTATCCGCAGCTTCCAAGCAGGGCCGAAGGACGGCCAAAGGCTCCTGCGTGACGTCATGCGCAATCGGAGCGCCCCGTGGATCGAGCAACGCTGCGTCGATATCGCGAAAACCGTCGCCCCCGACGGCCACAACCGTGATGCAGCCGCCGGGCAGAGGCAGCGAAACGCGCGCCTCGCGACCCTCGGCGAGCACGCCTTCTTGAATCGGCCCCACCTCCGCCATTCCCAGCGAAGCGAGGGTGTTGTGGACCGCGACGAACCTTGGGTCGAGCGCGCCGCTGACCATGGGCGACGTACACGCGGGCGAGAGCCCGACGGCGAACAGGCATGCGCCGCCGACGTACCCGCCAGCACGCGAACGAAGCAGGGCGCCGAGCATTCGAAGCAAGGTATCCAGTTCGCCGGCCTACGCCATCTCGAGCAGCAAGCGATCGGGATGCTCAAGATAGGCGATGACCTCGTACGCAAACGCCGCACCGACGTGACCGTCGACAATCCGGTGGTCAAAGGAAAGCGACAGCAACATCACCTCGCCGATTACAATTTGCCCGTCTTTGACCACGGGCCGCTCTTTGATTCGATGGACACCGAGGATGGCGACCTCGGGAAAATTGATGATGGGCGTCGCCAGGAGCCCGCTTTGCGCGCCAAGCGAAGTAATCGTGAACGTCGAGCCCTGAAGGTCCTCGAATTTGGCCTTGCCCGCCCGTGCATCAGAAGCCATTCGATCGATGTCACGCGCAATGTCGAGAAGGCCCTTCTGGTCCGCGTCCTTGACGACTGGAACAAGCAGGCCCGCGTCGGTCGCCGTCGCGACCCCGATGTTGTAGTAGCGACGAAATACGATTTCGTTGGTCGCGTCGTCCACCGACGCGTTCAGCATGGGGTGCCGTCGAAGGGACGCGACGACGGCCTTGACGATGAACGGGAGAAAGCTGAGTTTGACGCCGCGTTCTTCGGCCAACGGTTTGAGCCGACCACGGAGTGACTTGAGTTCCGATGCGTCGCACTCCTCTACGAACGTGAAGTGGGCGGCAGTCGACTTGGAGAGGGCCATCTTTTGTGCGATGCGACGCCGCACCCCAGCCATCGGTACGCGGTCCTCGCGCAAAGCGCCGGGCGCATGCAGCCCGGCCGACGTGCCGCCCATCGGGTCGGTATCCGCAGAGCTCCCCGGCAACGCCGCCGGCTGCGCCGGGTCAACTTGGGCGAATGCATCGACGTCGCGCTTGGTCACTCGTCCGCTCGGACCCGACGGCGGAACGCGCTTAAGGTCTACGTTCCGCTCCCGAGCAAGTCTGCGCGTCGCGGGGGTCGCCAGGGGCTTGTCGTTGAAGTACGCCCCGACGCCGGCCGGGCCCATGGCCCCGGAGCCGCCAGCCGCATGCAAGCCCGGCAACACATCGTCGCTGTGACCTAAGGCCCCACCGGCCGACTCGGGCGCCGGCGTCCGGATCGCGACCGCCCGGGTCGCGGCAGCGCCCGGCACCCCCGACCCGGTAACGCCGGGGACCCCCGACGCGACCGCTGAATGAAGGGATGGAGCATGATCGATGGTTCCATTCGCGAGAGGAGCCCCCCGCGCAGTCACCTGCGCGGGCTCCTCGTCGAGCTCGAAGACGACGAGAACGGCGTGAACGGGAATGGTCTCGCCGACCCGGCCGCGTGTCTCCAGGACCTTGCCGGCCTTGGGTGCAGTGATCGTGACGGTCGCCTTGTCCGTCATCACCTCAACGACAGGCTGGTCGTGCTCGACTTCGTCGCCCGGGCTAACGAGCCAGGCGACGATCTCCCCCTCCGTGACGCCCTCGCCGATGTCCGGCAGCTTGAATTCCCAACGCGCCATCGCTCGCTGTCCTCTCCTCTGATCGGTTTTCACCTGATGATCGGTTTCACCCGAAACGAACACACGGCCCCACCTTCAAAACCTCGCCGTCTCGAGCAGGGCCGGTAAAATTCGATTCGCCAAAGGCAAGTACTCCATCTCCAACGTGTAGGGAAATGGCGTGTCAAGCCCGCAAACTCGACGGGGCGGCGCTTCGAGCTCGAGGAATGCACGCTCATTGATCAACGCGACGAGTTCGGCACCGAAGCCACATGTCTTCGGGGCTTCATGAACCACAACGACCCGTCCTGTCTTGTGAACGCTCTCGATGATGGCGTCGATGTCGACGGGCCAGAGCGTACGAAGGTCGATAACATCGCACTCGACGCCGTGCCCCCGCGCGACGTCGGCTGCCGCGATGGCCTCGTGGAGCATCGCTCCCCAGGCAAGGACGGTCACGTCCTTTCCCAGACGGACCAGGGCCGCCTTCGCGATCGGCACGATGTACTCCCCCTCGGGCACATCGGCTTTCGCCGCCCGATAGATCCGCTTCGGCTCGAAGAACAGCACGGGATCCGGATCGCGAATGGCGGCCAAAAGCAAACCCTTCGCATCGTACGGATTGGAGGGACACACGACCTTGAGCCCCGCGACGTGAATGAAGAGCGACTCTGGAGATTGCGAATGGTAGGTCCCTCCGCGAATTCCGCCGCCGACGGGGGCGCGTACGACGACCTTCGCGCTGTATTCGCCGCCGGACCGCCAGCGGAGCTTGGCCAGTTCGCTGACGATCTGGTCGTACGCAGGGAAGATGAAGTCGGCGAACTGAATCTCGGGTACAGGCACGAGACCGTAGAGGGCCATGCCAATGGCCGCCCCAATGATGCCACCCTCGGAGAGGGGCGTGTCGATGACCCTATCGTCACCAAATTCGTCCCAAAGCCCATGGGTCACGCGAAACACCCCGCCGAACTTGCCAACGTCCTCCCCCAGGACGATGACCCGTTCGTCGCGGCGCATCTCGTGACGGAGTGCGTCGTTGATGGCTTGCACCATCGTTCGCTCGGTCACGGGCGCTCTCCAAGGAAAACGTTCAAGGATCAGCCGTCGGTGGGGCCGGGCCCTGCCCGACCGGAGCCTCGAGGCGCCGGAACCGAGGGCATGGCGTCATGGTCGGCGCAGGGTAGCCGAAAGGCGCCAGCGCGGCGACGGGGCACGTGGACGCTGGCGAGCGGGACGTTCTTGTCGCCCCCTCCTTTCACCTCCGCTCACGCCAACCATCAAGACCTTCATCGCCGCCGTTCAAGGACCTCGGCCCGTTCATTCAAGGACCCGTTTATTGGATCCACTCAAGGAGGACGAAGGCCCGGCTTTCGGCTAGACTGAACTCATGGCGCGGCGTGCGTTCGTACCGCCCCCTATTCTTTCGACCGAGCCTGCGCCCCGCTCCGGTGGGAGCGCCTTGCCGCCCCCGTCGCGATCGGGTCTCGCGGCGGGCCTGCGGGCCAGTACCCCTCCCCTCCGTGCGTCGATCGCCCCATCCCCTCCTGGGTCGGGTTCCCTTTCGGACGCGCGTCGTTCGATGCCGCCGACCTCCCTGCCGAGTCTGGACGGCATTTCGATCGCTGCTTGCGTTCAACTCATCGATCGCCTTGCTGCGGCCGATCAGGCCCATTTCGTCGCGAGCTGGATCGAGAGCACCATGGCCGGCCGCAATCGGGCCGAACCCGCCCTCGCGGTTCGCCTGCTGCGCGCCTACCGCGAGACGGGGCGGATCGATCGGGCACGCGATCTGGCCTCGTCATTGCCGAGTGCGCCCGCTTCGTGGCAGGCGCTCGACGCAGCGCGCCTTGCGATCGAACGGGCCATTCTGGCCACCGTCGACGGTCGCACCGACCATGCCGAGGCGGAGCTGCGCCTCGCTTCGCGAGCGCTTGCCGCCGGACCGAAGGGCTCAGGGTTGCGAGAGCAACTCGACATGCACCTCGCTCAGTCGCAGCTCGAAGTAAAGCTCGACCGCGCCGCCAACGCCGTTCAGGCGCTCCGGCTGGCCGAGCATGTGGCCGAGAGGCTCGAGGACGGAGCATGGCGTGGACCTGTGGCCATGACCCTCGGGCACCTCTCGATGCGCCTTGCCGACCCCAGAAGCGCCGCACGCCACTACGCGGCCGCACTCGTCCGCGCCTCCGCGCGCAGCAGTTCGGCCATGACGGCCCATGGAAATCTGGCCATCGCGCTCGGCAGCATCGGCCGCTTCGAGGAGGGCCGCCACCATGCGCTTCAAGCCCTGGCCATCGCCCGCGACGTTGCAGCCGGCTGGCGCCACGCGGACGCATACGACGTGCTGGCGATCGTCGAGATCGCGGCAGACCGGCCCGCGGCCGCACTTGCCGCGATCGATGAAGCCATCGCCGTTCTCGGGGACATCGACCATCCCATGCTCCGATTCCAGCTTGCGGAGCACCGGACATGGGCGCTTGCCATGCATGGGCGCTTCGAAGCCGCCAAGCAATCGCTCGCAAGAGCCGAACGGCTCCGCGCCGATCTTGGGGCGGTAGATGTCATCGAAGAGCAAGACCTGGTCTCGACACGTGCCCGAACCTTGGAGGCCTCCGGATCGCACCGCGAAGCGATGGTGCACGGACTTGATCACGTGGATCGCATCCCCGAAGCGTTCGTGACCGGGGTGATGAACATGATTGTCGGCCGATGTGCGCTGACGCTCGGCGACGATGCGACCGCTCGGGCGGCAGTCGAGCGCGCTGCATTGTCGGGCGATCGACACGGATGGGTTTATCCGGACCGGTTGCGTTCGCTGACGCTCTGGGAGCTCGCGCTCCGAAGCGGCGACAGTCGGGTCGTGCGCTATGCGGAGCGAACCATTGCGCTCCTCCAAGCCGACGGCAACGCAGCCGAGGCGATCGTGTCGGCCGCCCAACTTTCGTCCGCGCGGGACCTTTCGGGCCCCGCATCGACCGACGACCTGGAGGATCCGTCCGAGCCAGCCCGGGGTGAAACACTCATCTACGTCACCACCCCGCAGGGCGTGACGCGCGTCCCGCTCCAAGAGGTCGCGCGCGCCACGGAGGGGGCGACGCTGGTCGTCGACACGCTCGCGCACGCCCTTCGTGTCCACGACCGGGAGGTCTCGCTTGAACGCCGTCGCGCCCTCGAGCCGCTGGTTGTTCAACTTTTGCGGCGCGCACGTGAAGGACTCAGTGCCGACGAAATCCTTCGCGCCGCCGGGGGACCTGGACCTGAAAGCGCAGACGCCGAACATCGGGTTCGAGTCCTCATTTCGCGCGTGCGTGATCTGCTGGGTGACCCCACAGCCATCGAGCGCGCGCGCGACGCCGGGGAGCATGGCAGGACGCGCTATCGACTCGCGCCGACCGTCCGGTTCGCGCTCATCGAGCCACTCTTCAGCTCGGCCGCCGCGTCCTAGCGTAGCTAGCGCTGTTCTTCGCGCGCGTGGCCCGAAACGCTCAGCGTCCGCGCAAATGCGCGGGGACGCCTCGCTTGACGACCGTGTCGCGCGCATATCTTGGGTCAACCGAGGAAAAGTCGATCGTGTAGTGAAGCCCCCGGCTCTCTCTTCGGCTCGCGGCGCATTCGACGATGAGCTGCGCTACCGTCGCGATGTTCCGGAGCTCCAGCAAATCGCGAGTCACCACGTATCTCCAGTAGTAATCCGCGATCTCCTCTTGCAACAACGCAATCCGTCGCGCGGCGCGGCGCAAGCGTGAGTTCGACCGCACGATGCCGACATAGTTCCACATCAGCCGCCGGAGCTCGTCCCAGTTCTGAGTGATTACGACAGCCTCGTCGCTGGTCACGGCGGGGCCGACCTCCCATTCGGGAACCTCTGGCCACGGCTTCGTTCGTTCGAGCGTATCTCGCAGAGCTTCGGCAGCGCGATGCGCGAACACGAGCCCTTCGAGCAGCGAGTTCGAAGCGAGTCGATTGGCGCCATGCAACCCCGTGCATGCGCACTCTCCAATCGCCCAGAGGCCCGGAATCGTGCTGCGACCGTCCAGATCGGTTGTGACGCCCCCGCACATGAAGTGCGCAGCGGGCACGACCGGGATGGGGGTCCGCGTGATGTCGACCCCCCAGCGCAGACATTCGCGGTACGTGTTCGGAAATCGTTCCCGGACGAGCGACGGCGGCTTGTCGGTGATGTCGAGCAATACGTGTTCGGCACCGCTTTTCTTCATCTCGTAGTCAATCGCTCGGGCGACGACGTCACGCGGAGCGAGGTCGCCTCGCGGATCGTGGCTCTTCATGAACGGCATCCCATCGAGCCGTCGGAGCACCGCTCCTTCACCCCGCATGGCTTCCGTGATAAGAAAGCGCCGGGCCTGCGGGTGAAATAGACACGTCGGATGGAATTGATAAAATTCCATGTTCGAGATTTCCGCGCCCGCGCGATAGGCCATGGCAATGCCGTCGCCGGTCGCGACGTCGGGATTGGTGGTGTAAAGGTAGACCTTGCCTGCACCCCCGGAGGCAAGGACGATCGCGCGCGCGAGGATCGTGATGACACGGCCCGTCGCTTCCTCGAGAACGTAGGCCCCGGCGCAAGCTTCGGGCCCTCCGTACTTCGCGAGCGTGATGAGGTCAACCACCGTATGTCCCTCGAGGGTCCGCACACGCGGTGAGCGTGAAACGGCGTCGAGCAATGTTCGCTCGACCTCGCGTCCGGTCGTGTCTGCGGCATGGGCGACGCGGCGCGCGCTGTGGCCGCCCTCGAGGTGCAGGTCGAGCTCGTCGTGATCGTTCGTACCGCCTTCGACCGTGTCGAAGCGTGCGCCGATGTCGCGCAGCATGCGTATGCGGCCTGGTCCCTCTTTGACGCACACTTCGACCGTTCGTTCGTGGCAAAGTCCGGCGCCTGCGGTGACGGTATCGACGATGTGTGCCTCAAATGAATCGCCCTCCGCGAGCACGGCCGCGATTCCCCCTTGTGCATACTTGGTGTTCGACTCGTCGGCGCTACGCTTGGTGAGAATGAGAACATCTCCGTTCGAGGACGCCTCGAGCGCGAACGACAAACCAGCCACGCCACTGCCGATGACGAGGTAGTCCGTGCAAATGGGCATAAGGGTGAAACTACCCCTCACACGGCAACCAAGCGAGACATCGGGCGCGGCGATATCTTCTGAGGCACCGGGCGCAAGGCGCTGGGGCATCGACGTGCCACCGTACCGCGGGCGCCGGTTCGAGCGATCTGTCCGTGGTCGCAGCAGGTTGACACCGGGCTCCGCTCCCCCTACGAATTTCAGCTGAATCGTCATTCATCGGAGGGCGCGCCGTGAAGATCCTCGTTGCCGTGAAGCGGGTCGCAGACCCTGAGAACCTCAACAAGGTCAAGCTCTCGGCCCAGGGCTCTCTCGACGTCAGCGGTCTCGAGCAAAAGGCGAGCCCATACGACGAGTATGCCCTCGAGACAGCGCTTCGATTGACGGAAAACGGCACGAATCCAAAGCAACGGCTCGGGGAAGTCGTCGTCGTGACGTTCGGACCGAAACCATCCGAGTCGATGCTTCGAGCGATGCTCGGGACCGGGGCCGACCGTGCCATTCGCGTCGATGCAACCGATGAAGTCTTGGACGGCAACCTGGTCGCCCGCGGCCTGAAATCGCTTGTAGAACGGGAAAAGCCCGACCTTGTCCTCCTCGGCTACCAGCAGGCCGAACACGAGTCGAACGAGGTCGGCCAAATGCTGGCGGAGCGCCTCGGTTGGCCACAGGCTACGTTTGCTGGCAGCATCAAGAGCGAAGACGACGTTGCGCTCGCCATCGGGCGAGAGGTCGAGGGCGCTACGGCCCAGGTGCGACTGAGGCTGCCGGGCGTGGTCACGGTCATCGACAAGGTCGTGCATCCGAAGAGCGTTCTTTCCAAGCACACGCCCCCAAGCCACGCCTACCAAGACGGCGTTCGCTTCGCGGCTCTGATGGCCATCATGGCTGCGAAGAAGAAACCCCTTGCGGAGCTGAAGCTTTCCGACTTGGTCTCGGACGCAAGCCTCACGGTTCGGTACGGAAGAACGGAGCTCCCAGCCAAGCGATCGGCAGGAGTGAAAGTCAAAGACGTGAAGGATCTCGTCGCCAAGCTAAGGACGGAAGCGAAGGTGATCGCATGAGCGGAACTCTGGTCGTTGCCGAACAGCTGGGCGGCGCGGTTCGCAAGTCGACCTACAGCGCCATCGCATTCGCGAAGCTGCTAAACGAGCCATTCGCCATCGTCGTGGCTGGAGAGGGCGCTTCCCGGGCGGCGCCGGAGCTCGTCGGCTTCGGCGCGCAGAGGGTGTTCGCCGTCGAGGACCCTTCTCTCAAAGACCAGGTCTGCGAACGTTACGCGCCGACCCTCGCGAAGATCGCGAGGGTCGGCGGATTCGGCACGGTCGCATTCACCGCCAGCGCGTTTGGAAAGGACCTGGCGCCGCGGCTCGCCGCGAAGCTCGACGCCGGGTACGCCCCCGACATCAACGCCGTCAAGGTGGACGAAGGAAAGCGCCTCTATCGTCGGCCGATGTATGCGGGAAATGCGCTCGGATGGTTGGAAGTCACGACCCCCGTTCATGTCGTCAGCGTCCGTCAGACGGAATTTGCCGCGGCCACACCTTCAGGCGGGACGAGCCCCATCGAACAGGCCCCCGCAGCGCCGACGGACCCGGCCGCGGCTCAGATCGAGTTTCTGCGGCTCGACGCGGCGACAACCGAGCGACCGGACCTCGCGGAAGCTCGCGTCGTGGTTTCGGGCGGCCGGGCTTTGAAGGAGCAGTTCAAGCAAGTCCTCGAGCCGCTCGCGGACGCACTCGGTGCGGCGATTGGCGCCAGCCGGGCGGCGTGCGACGCCGGTTATGCAGCCGCCGAGCTTCAAGTCGGACAAACCGGCAGAACCGTGGCACCACTCCTCTACATCGCCATCGGGATTTCGGGCGCCATTCAGCACATCGCCGGGATGAAGGGGTCGAAGGTCATCGTCGCGATCAACAAGGACCCCGAAGCTCCAATCTTCCAGATTGCGGACTACGGGCTCGTTCAGGACCTGTTCGTTGCGGTGCCCGAACTCGTCAGGGAAATCAAATCTCAGCGGTGAGCCTGGACGGCGTCCGGTTGTCCACGTTTGCGAACAGCTTTTCCCCAGGTAAACTCGGGGAAGTCATGACTCGGGCATGCGCGACCGGGGTCGGCTTGCGTCGTCGCCGCCGCCCGCTCTGGCATCGCCGGCGCCCGCGTTGTAGTCGCAAGGCGTGAGCTATCTCGTCCTCGCCCGCAAGTACCGGCCCCAAACGTTCGACGATCTCGTGGGCCAGGAGCACGTCACCCGTACGCTCGCCAACGCGATCTCGACGGGGCGAATCGCCCACGCCTTCCTCTTCACGGGGGTTCGCGGGGTCGGAAAAACGACGAGCGCCCGCCTGCTCGCCAAATGCCTGAATTGCCTCGGATCGAAAGGGTCGTTGACCGGGCCGACGGCCACCCCGTGCAACACCTGCGCTCCCTGCCGTGAAATCACCTCGGGACAGGACCTCGACGTTCAAGAGATCGACGGCGCGAGTTACAACGGTGTCGACGAGGTTCGTCGCCTCCAAGAAGGGATGAGCTTTCGTCCCGCTCGGGATCGATTCAAAATCTACATCGTGGACGAAGTGCACATGCTGTCCACGGCAGCGTGGAATGCCTTCCTCAAAACGCTGGAGGAACCTCCGCCGCACGTCAAATTCATCTTCGCAACGACGGAGGTGCACAAGGTTCCTGTCACGATTTTATCCCGCTGCCAACGTTACGATTTCAAGCTCATCACGACGCAAACCATCGTCCGCAAGCTCGAGCAGGTGCTTGTGAGCGAGCACATCACCGCCGACGCCACGGCCGTTCAGGTCATCGCACGCGAAGCGGCGGGGTCGATGCGAGACGCGATGAGCATCGTCGACCAAGTCATTGCGTTCAGCGGTTCGAAGATGACGGAGGACGACGTCACGCGCGTCCTCGGCGTGGCGGACCGCCAGATTCTGCACGACCTCGCCGCCGCTCTCGTGACCGGCGATGCAGCCCATTGTTTGGGCATCGTCGAACGGGTAGCCGAGCAGGGCTTCGATATGGCTCACGTGGCCAAGGACGTTTTGCGACATCTCCGCAATCTCGTCGTCGCAAAGGTCTGTGCGAACGCGTCACCGGGTCGCACACCCCGTGCCGACGTCGAAAATTCTGCAGGAAGCGCGACCTCGCTGCGCGAGCTCTTGGACTTGGCCGACGAGGAGGTCCGCGATGTCCTCGAACTGGCCGGAAAGGCCGAAACGGAGGACCTGTCACGGCTGTTCCATGGTTTCTCGCGCGCATTCGACGACATCGTACGCAGCGGACAGCCGCGTATGGCTTTCGAGATGACCCTTGTTCGCCTCGCTCGCCGTCCACCTTTGCTTTCGCTCGATGAGCTGCTGTCTCGGGTCGGCGATCTCGAGCGTCGGCTGAGCGGTGGGGGGGCTCCTTCGCCTGGTCAGCTGCCGCGCGGTGGTTCAGGAGGCGCGGGCGGGGCGCCCCCCCCTCGGACCGCGACGTCGGGCTTGGTTCAACCGCCACCGGCGGCCGACAATCACCCGACCCGAACGATCGGGGCGCTCGCCCTCGCCGACGCTCAGCCCTCATCCATGCCCAGCGTAAGGCCGCGCGAAACAACACGACCCGTGGTCGTGCCGATCTTGTCCGTACCGGAGCCCGAGGTCCTACGGCCCCTCCACGTTCCGCCGGACGGGGGCGTCAAAGCCTGGCGGGCCATCGTCGAGCGCGTACGGACGCTTCGTCCACCGCTCGCGTCCGTGCTCGAGCATGCGGTTCCGGTTGACGTAGGCCCGACGCGCGTGGTCGTTGCTTTCGAGCCCGGAGCCGCCTTCCTCCTGGCTCGCGCAAACGAACCCGATGCGATCGATACGCTAAAGCGCGCAGTTCGCGAACAGTTCGGACGTTCCGTCGAACTTGCTCTCGAGACCCTCGGAAGGAGTCCTGGGGCCGGGAAAACCATCGCATCGATCGACGCGGAGCAGCGAGCCACAGAGCTCGCAAGGGCGCGCTCAACCATCGAAAGCCACCCCCTCGTGCGCGACGCGATCCGCCTTTTCGGCGCGCAGATCCGCGATGTCAAGCTGCCGATCGGCGAGGGATAAGCTACACAATCTGCATGCAATTTCGCGGTGGAATGGGAGAGCTAATGCGCCAAGCGGCGCGCATGCAGCGAAAGATTGAGCAAGTCAAAGGTGAACTCAAAGAACGAGAACTGACGGTCGACGGATTGGGTGGGAAAGTGAAGGTCGTCGTCACGCTCGGCCGCACCGTGAAGCGCATCGAGGTTGAAAAGGAATTTCTGAAATCGGAGGACATCGACCTCGTCTTCGACGGCGTCTGCGCTGCGATCAATCAGGGGATCGAGCAAGCGGACAAGCAAATGGAAGCCGAACTCGACAAGATTACGGGTGGCGTGAAAATTCCGGGGGTCGTCTGAGCGAAAAGATCCGCCGCCTCGTGAGACTCTTGTCACACCTGCCCGGCGTCGGGGAAAAGACGGCGCAGAGGTACATCTTTTGGCTGCTCACGGCCGATGAGTCCCTCTCTCGCGCGCTCGGATCGGAGCTTTCGACGCTGCGCGACGAACTCGCTCCGTGCGAGCGCTGCGGCAACATCGCTGAAGTGAGCGGTGGAAGAGCGATCTGTGACATATGCGCCGACACGAAAAGGGACGCACGCATCCTTTGCGTCGTAGCGCGTGTTCACGATTTGATGGCCATCGAGCGGGCGGGCACAATGCGCGGTCGCTACTTCGTGCTCGGTCGACTGCTCTCTCCGCTCGAGGGTATCGGCCCGGAGGACCTTCCACTGCCCCGCCTCGTCGAGCGTATTCAAACCGACGGGGTGGCCGAGGTGATCGTGGCGACCCCTCCGAGTGTCGACGGCGAGGCAACGGCGCTCTTGCTCAAACGCGAGCTCGACCCATTCGGGGTTGCCGTGACGCGGATCGCAAGCGGAGTCCCGCACGGGGGCGACATCGAGTTCGCCGACCCCATCACGATGGGCCGCGCACTCGCGGGGCGCCGTGCGCTATGAAGGGCTTCGATGAAAGACATCGTCACGAAGGACGCACCGGCTGCCATCGGGCCCTATTCGCAGGCCATTCGAGCCGAAGACCTTGTGTTCCTCAGCGGCCAAATTCCCCTCGACCCTGTCACTGGCCAAATCGTGCCGGGGAACGTCATCGCACAGGCCGAGCAGGTCCTGAAGAATCTTCGCGCCGTGCTCGCCGCGGCGTCGTGCACGTTCTCGAACGTCGTCCGAACGACGATTTACCTCGTTGATCTCGCCCATTTCAACGCCGTGAACGACGTTTACGCTCGCCATTTCGTACCTCCGTACCCGGCCCGGGTGACCATTCAGGTGGCGGCGCTCCCGCGCGGGGCACTCGTTGAGATCGATGCCATCGCCACGACAGCGCTCCGCTAGCCTCGATTTCCACGGCTCGGATCAGCGCTCATCATGCGTGGCAAGCCGCGGAACTTCAGGCTCAAAAGGGCCTTCCGACGACGCGTAGACGCCGTTCAATGCTCTGAGCGTCTGCTCGACCTCGAGCCGCGCGTCGTCCGCGGAACCCGGGTCGATCGGTGCGCCGAGCGTGACGTACACCGGTGTGAACGGCCAGGCGATCATGAAGCGGTCCCACGCCCGCTCGAGAACGAACCCAAACGGCACCCTGCCCGCCATGGGAACCAGCACGGCGCCGGCGAGCTCCGCTGCGGCGATCGCACCCCGCTTCACCTCGGCGCGTGGCCCGTGCGGGCCGTCGACTGCGAAAGCCGCGTCCGCGTGTTCACGCCGCATGGCCCTCACGACCGCAGCGAGGCCAGCCGCTCCACCCCGCGAGCTCGAACCCCGTACGACCCGAAATCCTTGCAGCGCGAGCGCTCGCGCCTGAATCGTGCCGTCCCTGGACCAGCTCACGAGCACCACCGTGCGGCGTCGGCGCCGCCAAGCCAAAAGCGGCCATTGGGTCCCGTGCCAGAATGCCAAGACCCAAGGTCGGTCTGCGACCGACGCGAGCGCGGGATGCGTGACCAGGCGGACGCGAAGCGTGCTCAGCCATGCGCGGGCCACGAAGCCCAAAAGCCAGCCGACGAGGGAAAGCGCAACTTCGCGTGCTCGCTTCAACCCTTCAACTCGCTCAGCTTTGCGCGGGCCCGATCGAGTGCAGGATCGTTTTCGATGGCCCGCTCGAACATCTGCACGGCTTTCACCCGATCTCCCTGTTTTGCGCTGATTTCGCCCAAGTAATAGAAGACCTCGCCTTTCGAGATTCCGGCCGCCGGATCGAGCCGCTGAAGGAGGAGAGCTCGAAATGTCTTCTGTGCGCGCTCGAGATCGTTCGTCTCGAACGCCAACACACCTAGGTCTCGCAACACGCCGACCGAGCCGGGATCAATTTTGAAGGCCATGTCGAGCTGCGCGAGCGCGACGTCCTTCTCTCCGAGCTGCGCAAGCGCGCGCGCCAGACGATGGTGGTAGAGGGCGAGCTCTTTCGTCCGTCGGCTGCCGAACGAGGCAATGACTTTCTCTAGCACATCCGCTGCCTCTCGGCCACGATGTGCGGCATTGTACGCGTCAAACAGTGCGAGCAAGAGATCACGGTCCTGCGGGACGAGCTGCGCCGCGCGCTCGAGGACGGGGATGGCTTGATCCGGACTCCGCCGACGTGTCAGGTGAATTTCGGCCGCCGCCTTGAGGAGCCTCACCTGCTCGGCGATCGGCGCGGGCACCCCCGGAGGTGGTGTTGACAGTGAGGTGCGCGTCAAAGACGGCACTGGGGTGCGCTGCACTTCCGCCGTCGCAGAGATCTGGCCTCGTGCAGCGATCAAGTCCGCGTCACCGACGAGTAGGTCGGCGAGAGCGTCCCATTTTTCCGCTCGTTCCCACCTCACCCGGAGCATCGTCCGGAGAACGGGGTTGCCTGGATCGAGCCGCAGGCCACGCTGGAGCGCTTCTTCGACACCGGCGACGTCGCCGGCCTTCGCGCGCGCCTCCGCCAATCGCAGCGCCCAGCCGACGCCAGCGGAATCGTTCGAAAGGTCGACGAGCGACACGAGGACCGCAGCTGCCCGCTCCCAGTCCGCCCGTCGTTCCGCCAAGCGAGCGACGCTCTCCAACGCCAGCCGGTTGGACGGATCGCGACGCAGGACTTGCTCGTAGGTTTCCTGCGCAGCGGCAACGTCTTCCAGACGCCGTTCCTGCACTTCGCCAAGCCGAACGAGGAGCGTCAGCTCCACATCGACGTCGGCACGCTCACGGCTCGCTTCGAGCTGTGCTTTGAGAAGCTCCGCCAGCTCAGCGTCCCGGCCCGTGAGCTCATAGAATTGCGAGAGGAGGATCACGGCCTCCGGCTGGACCGCATCCTCCTCGAGAATTGCGCGAAGGGTCTCGATTGCATCCTCGGGTGCGTGGAAACGCTCGGCCTGGAGCTTTGCCAGTTCCAGCCGGAGCTCTGTTCGCTGCCGTAAGCTCGTCGCAACGTCCACGAGACGCGCCAGCAGGCGCCCGAGCTCCCGGTCGCGGCCCGCGTCGACGTAGAGCGATCGCAAGGCCGAGGCGGCCGCGGTGTCGTCGGGATCCGACTCGACAATCTCTTCGTAAAGAGCGGTGGCGCGGCCCGAGTCATGAATCCTTTCGGCAAGGATGCGCGCCGCCTCGTGTTTGAGGGCCACTGCCTCCGCCTCGTTGCTCGCAAGCTCCGAGCGCCGAAGGAGCAGCTTCACGACTTCCGAGTCGTCGCCCGCAGCCGACCGAATCTTGGTGAGTTCCTCGAGCGCCCAGAGATCGCCTTCGTCTTCGGCGATCAGGTCGCGCAGAGTCGACTCCGCCAGATCGCGATCACCGACCGGCCTTTCGGCGAGTGCCTTGGCCTCACGAAGAAGCTTCCGCTTGCTCGTCAACCCCGACTCCAGCCGTGCGCGCGTCCGAAGCGTGTGAACGAGCTCACGCTCACGCCCAGGCACGCGCCGAAGGTGTTCGAGGGCGCGTAGAACGTCGAGGTTCTCGGGATCGATGGAGAGGGCCTTACCGAACGCATCCTCGGCGCGCCGACCGTCGCCCAGCTTGTCTCTTCGCCACGCGGCAAGCCTTATCCAGAGGTCCATTCGCGTCGCCGCAGGGAGGTCGACCGCCTCGTCGAGCGCTCCCCCCAGAGCCTGCGCCGCCTCGGCCCACTGCCCATTCGCAGACGCAAGACGCTCCATTTCGGACAGCGCATCTTCGTCGGAGGCGTCCTCGGCAATGGCCGCCTCGATCGCTCGCTGGGCCCGAACCGGATCGCCGACAAGTTGCTCGAGCACGTGCGCGAGGTCGATCCGCGCTCGCGTTCGACCCTCTACGGTTTGGGCACGAACGATCCGGCGTCCATAGAGCTGGGCGACCTCTTCGCTCGCCCCCGTTGCTCGGTAGACGAACTCAAGCGCCTCGAACGCATCGTCGAAGAGTGAGTCCGTCTCGAGCAGTGACGCAAGAGCCTCCCGACTCGGGGAATGACCGGGGACCCGTTCGAGCGCCAGTCGAAGGGTCGCGAGGCCTTCCGCCTTTCGATCGAAGGTCCCGCACTGGAGCGATCCAAGACGAAAGAGAATGTCCGCTTGGACCTTCTTGTCCGCCTCTACGGCCACGCGCCTCTCGAGCACCTCCGCGAGCCGATGCGAGTCTCCGAGTCGGTCAAAGAGCCTATCGAGCGCAGCGAGGACTCCCGCGTCGTCCCCCATCCGCTCGGCCGCCGCCGCGTAGGCCTTCGCGGCACGGGCCGTCTGCCCGAGCCGCTCTTCATTCAGCCGCCCGAGACGCACGAAGAGATCCGCGGCAACGCCGGCGTCGAACATGGTGGACGCGCGCTCCTGGAGCGCATCGCCATAGCGCTCCCATCCGACAACGCCGACGCGCTCGGCGAGACGCTCGATGTCGGAGTGAAGGGTCGCGTCTTGTGGCTCTTCGGCGAGCGCTCTAATTAGCGCCGACTGCGCGCGCACGAGATCGCCGAGAGCTTCCTCGGCTACGGTTGCGAGCGCCCTGAGCGTTCGCGCCCGATCGGCCGGCTCGTTCTGCGCTCGAAGGCGGAGTTCGAGCACGGATGCAAGATCGGCGTAGCGTCCCGCATCGCGAAGAACTGGCTCGAGGGCGTTTGCCGCATCGGCGCGCAGGTCGTCGCGTGACTCGCCGATGCTGCGGATCGCTGCGACCGACTCTTCGTCGAAGCCGGCGGCGAGCACGTCCCGGTAGGAGTCGAGAGCGGATTGCGGGTCCTGCAGTTCAACCGCAAAGAGTGCCGCGATTCGCTTTTTCAGCGTTCGCTTCGACGACTCTTCGCCGGCCAAATCCACCTGCATCTTGAGGTTATCGAGAAGCTCCGGCCAGAGCCGCTCCTGCGTGTACAAGGCGTCGAGGCGGCGAAGGACGGCGGAGTCGCTCGGCACGACCGCGAGGGCCTGAACAAGGCACTCGATGGCTTGACGGCGATCCGACAAGTCCCGCTCGTAGCGAGTGGCCGCTTCGACGAGAACTCGAAAGCGGAGATCCGGTTCGTCGGCGCCACAAAGCTCGACGCGACGTCGATACAAGTCGACGAGGCGCCTGGCGTCGTTCTTTTGTTCATAGAGGGCGAGCAGTTGATCGATCGTCAGGGTGCTCGTCGGCTCGAATTCGAGCGCGCGCTCGTAGGCGTCGATGGCCCCGCCCATCTCCTCGAGCATGTCGCGGCGGGCCTCTCCGATGCGACGCCACGTGGCGGCACGCGTCTCGTCATCGGGGACGAGCTCAGCTTTCTTCGTCAAAACACGCACAAGGATTCGCCAATCGCTCAGCAGCGTGGCGAGTGCGTCCATTTCGTCGAGCGGCTGTAGCTCGGTCTCGTCGAGGGCGAAGAGTTGCTCCCACGCGGCGAGGGCGCGTCGGGGGTCATCCCTCCGACGGTCATGCAGTTGGGCGAGAGCCGACAGCAGCTCGCGTTTGAGCAACCCACCTGTCTTCGCGATCGCGACTTCATAGGCGGCGGCGAGATCGTCCCAACGTCGCGTCAGTCCAGCCAGGCGATCGAGTTCTTCGCGCGCCTCGCCATCCTCCGGATCGAGCGTCCAGGCCGCGTTCATCGCGTCGAAGGCCTTCTGCCGGTCTTCGCCTCGCTCTTCCCAGAGTACGGCATTTTCGCGCCAAACGCCGACCCGATCGCCATCGCTGGTGGCGATGGTGAGCCGTTGCTCGTTCAGGTCGATGAGCTTGCGCCAATCATCTGCGCGTTCGTAGATCGGACGCAAAATGTCGACGACACGCGCCTTGTGCTCCGGCGCGCGCAAAATGGTCTCCAGCATGACCACCGCTTCCGCACCCGCGTTGGCACCAAGCGGAGGTGTGAGCTCGACGACACTATGAAGCTCCTCGATTCCAGCCAACGGCTCACCCAACCGCTCGACCAAGAGTTTCGCGAAATCCAGGCGAAATCGGGCTTCGTCCTCCGGGAGGGCGCTCTGCTCGGCCCTTCGGCGCGCGAGATCCGCGAGGTCGCGCCAGCGCTCCGCGCGGGCATAGAGTCTGGCGAGCGCGTCGAGCGCCGCGAGGTCCCCTTCGTCCACGTCCAGCGCAATCCGGTACGTCTCGATCGCCGCCGCATCGTCCGCCAGCTCCGTCTCTTGGATGCGAGCGATGACGTGCAGGGCGCGCAGGCGCTCCTGAGGAATGCTCTTGTAGTCCAGTGATTCGCGATAGAGCGTCACCCGTTCCGCAGGCCGCGAGGCCTGGCGCAGCAAGCGATCGATCGCCGCAAAACTGCCTGCGTCTGCCTCGGGATCGAAGGCGTAGGCGCGGCGGTAGAAATGCAGCGCGCGCTCGATCTCATGTTGCGCTTCGAAAAGCTCGCCGGTGCGTCTGGCGAGACGGGCGATCGCTGGTTCGTCGGCTGTGACTTTTTCGAGTTCCTGGGCGTAAATCTGGGCGAGGCGCGTTTCGGAGTTCGCCACACGGGCCAGGCGCTCGAGTTCCGACCACGTACTCTCGTCGGTTGGATCCTCGCCCAAAAGCAGCGCGGTCGTCTCCAACGCAGAGCCGTAGTTCTCCTCCTGCTCCTCGTGCAGCTCGGACAAGCGGCGCAGGATTTGCCGTCGCTCATCGGGGTCTTCGCTCACGGCGAGACGCGCCTCGAGCGTCGCCATCACGCGCCTCCAATCGAGGCGCGCGAGGTAGACGGGCTCGAGCATGGCCGCAGCCTGCGCCGCGTACTCGCGTCTGCCCATCAAAGACTCCAGCGACGCCACGGTTTGCGGGTGCTTCGGATCGATGGCGAGCGCCGCCGCGTACTCGTCGAAGGCTCGTTCGATTTCGCCCACCTGCCTCTCGAGCACGGTTCCAAGCGCGTGATGCAGCGCAGCACGCCGTTCGATCGACGTCGCCGGCGCGACGATTTGTCGCTCGTAGAGGGCAACCAGGTCATCCCAGCGACCTGCGCTCGCGTAAAGCCGCTCCAGAGCCTCAATTGCACGGGCGTCGAGCCCAAACTCCAGAATTTGCTCGTAGACCGCAATCGCCGCGCGGGCATCCCCGAGCTTCTCGTCGCTCAACCGAGCCTGCTTGAATAGAAGCTGCCGACGCTCGGCTTCGCTCTCGGCGGCATCGGCCCGGCGCCTAACGATCGAAAGCAACGCTTCGTTATCGCCGGTCTCCTCGTGCAGCGATTCGAGCGCAACGAGCGCCGCGCGGTCATCGCTTCGCAAATCGAGGGCGCGCACGTAGTACTGCGTCGCCAAGGCCACCTCGCCGAGTCGGGCACGGGCAATATCGGCAATCCGCAGAGTCAGCCTTAACTGAAGATCGCCGTTCAAGATGTCGCCGACGACCGACCTGAAGAGGTCGACGAGCACACCGTGCTTTCCCGTTGCCGCGGCAAGTCGCTCGGCGCGTTCGATCCAGCTCGTCAACTCCGGCTCCGCCACCGCCTCGCGCAGTCCGCGTGCCGCATAGGAAAAGGCGCGAACGGAGTCGCGCAAGGAACCCTCGGCCACATCCGCAGCGCGAGAAATCAGCGCGAGTTTCTCGCCCACGCCGTCGGCGTACTCGGCCTCGATTTCGAGCACGCGGAGGAGCTTTTCGTGCAAAGCATCGGCTTCGTAAAGAGGCCGCAAAATCGCCGCGGCCGCCCGACGTGCCGTTTCATCCTCCAACATCGACTCGAGTGCGTTCCGGCAGCGAGCGTGAGAGGGATCCAGCGTCAACGCGCGGCGGTATGCTTCGATCGCCGCGGCGACGTCGCCGAGTTTGCTTTGCTGCACCTCGCCAAGGCGCGCGAGAAGAGAGAGACGATCCGCCGGCGAATCCGCTAGATCGAGGTCGGCCTCCAGTGTGAGAGCAAGATCCCCCCATCGATCCGCCTTCTGATAAAGCGTACCGAGCGCAGAGAGCGAGGCACGGTCCGCTCCGAATTCGTCTATAAGGTCGCGATACGCCGAGATTGCTTGGTCCACGTCCGCGATTCGATCGGCCAGTATCGAGGCGATTCGAGTGAGCATTTCGCGCCGCACTGGCGCATCGTCGGTCAGCCGTTCGCGGGCCCGCAGGACATCGACCAGATCGCGCCACGCCTCGGTGCGTGCGTAGAGGCGATCGAGCGCCGAGAGGGCTTGTGCATCCGACGGATCGTCCTCGAGGCGAGCTCGCCAGGCTTCGACCGCGCCCCGGGGATCGTCGAGGACCGTCTCGCAGAGCTCACCGAGGCGGCCGCGCAGCTCGCGCCGGGCTTCACCGTCCCGCTCGAGGCCGACTTCGAGCCGCAGGATCTCCGCCAACTGGCGGCTGTCGTCACGTGCATAGATGCGCTCGAGCGCCCGGCACGCTGGCAGGGCGATGGCGGCGTCGTTCGGCGCGAGCTGGAGTACCTGGCGGTAAACGGATTCCGCACGGCCGACATCGTCGAGCTGGGTCTCGCACAACTTCGCCAAGTCCGTCAGAATCTCTGCGCGCGGCAGCGGCGCCGACGCGGCCGCCGCCGTCGCGGTCAGCACTCCGACGGCTTGCTCGTGACCGCCCACCCGCCGCGCAATCTCGAGCATGCGCTGGCGCGCGCGTGCGTCGTCGACATCAAGCGGTAAAAGCCTTGCGAATGCCTCGAGCGCGCCCGGGTCGTCGCGCAACCGCTCGTCACGGAGATGGGCCACGCGACGGAGGAGGTCGCGCCGTTCGTTCGTCTCGCTCGCAAACTCAAGGTGAATCTCGAGCATGCGCACCAGTTCCGGGATCTCGTCACGGTCGGTGTAGACGGACTCGAGAACGATGGCTGCGCGAGAGCGAAGCTCGGGGACGTCGAGAATTTTTTCGACGAGCTGCCTCGCCTCCGTGGCATTCGGGCGCTCTCTCAGAACGCCTTCGAGGTATGAAAGAGCTCCTGCCGCATCCCCGAGCCGCGTGAACAGAAGCAGGCCCAGGCGCTGTTGGAGGTCGAGCCGATCGTCGCCTGCCGCGCTCTGCAGCCGCCGTTCGAGGAGCGCCGCGAGGCGGTCCCAACGCTGCTCGGCCGCGTAAAGGGCGTCCAACGAGCGAATCGCCTGATCGTGAGCCGGTTCATGCTCGAGAATGCGTTCGTAGTATCCGATGGCTTTCGGTCGGTCGCCGGTGATCTCTTCGGCGACGAGCGCCACTTCGGCGAGGAGCTCCGAGCGCCTCCATGCTTCCGCGGTCGCGGCGACAACGCGTTCGTAAAGCGTCCCCAGCTCGCTCCAGAGCTCTTGGGTGGTCAGGATCTGCTTGAGGCGCTGAAATGCCTTCTCGTTGGTCGGCTGGCGGGCGAGCATTCGCTCGAGGTACGGCCGAGCCCGAACTGCGTCGCCGAGCTTTTCGTCGAACAGGGTGGCCGCGCGCTCTGCAAGGTCGAGCTCTACATGCTGCGGCAGCCCCGTCGGGCCCTCGGGCGCAACCGCGACCATGATCGCGTCCGCCAGAGCTTGAGCGCGCCCCGTCTTGGCCGCCAAGGCCGCCAGACGGTCCCAAAGCGAGAGCTCGATCGGGTACTCGCCAGCCGCTCGGGCCAGAACGTCAAACGCCGCATCTGCGTTCGCGAGCTTTCGTTCGTGCACGTCGGCGAGCCGGCCATAGAGCAAAAGACGATCTTCCCGGGCGGCCGTGATGCCCAGCAGGACTTCGAGAACCTCTGCTTGCTGGCGCGCGGCGCCGGTCTCGTCATATGCGCGCTCCAAAATGACGGCCACCCGCGCTCGGGTCTCTGGTATGGCCAAGAGTTGCTCGACGACAGCCGTCGCCCGCGGGTCGTTCGGGGCGAGGGTCAGCGCCCGCTCGCATGCTGCGAGCGCATCGCCGTACCGGTGCAGGGGCTCGACGAAGAGCTTCGCCAGCTCAATTTCACGGGCCGCGCGCTCAGCCCCCTCGCGCTGGTCCCGGTCGACTGCGATGACTTCGGCCGCCCCTTCCGCATCGCCGTGGGCGCGGAGGAGTCGCGCGAGCGCCCGGAGCGCTGCGCCGTGGTGGGGGACGAGCTGCTGCATACGCCGGTAGAGGGCGATGGCCTGGTCTGGAGACGCAAAGGCCTCTTCTTCCAGCATCGCCCACTCGGAGAGCAGATCGATCTTGAGTGCCGTATTGGCGCGTTCGACACGGATTTCGAAGAGCCAGCGGAGGTCATCTCGGCGATCGGTCTCCCGCAAGATCCGATCCAGCGTTTGGACGGCCGCGTCATCGCCATCGTCCTCTTCGACGAGCGCGCGATAAGTCGCCACCGCCTCGTCGACGCGGCCCATCTCTCGGGCATACGCCTCGGCCAGCTTCGCCCGGAGCACGCGGCGCTCCTCAGTTCGGGCCTGCCCGCCGTTTTCCTGTTCTCTCTTTTTTCGTCGCCTCGGCCTTGCCGTTCCAACCGAAGTCTCGAGGACCGAGAGTCGGGCGCCCAAGACTTCGACGTAGCCTGCCCATTGGCCCGAAGCGCGTGCTGCCCGTTCGAACGCGTCGAGTGCGCCGGGCCGATCGGGCGCCAGCTCGTAGGCCTGAGCCGCCCAAACGAAGGCGGTCGCCCGGTCCTGGAGCTGCTGGCCGGTTACTTGAATGAGCTTGTCGAGGAGTTCGATCTTCGATTCGGGCGTCCGGGCGTGACCGAGGAGGATCTCGTAGAGACCGGGCAATCTGCCCCATTTTTCGTCTTGCTCGTAGAGCGGGACGAGCGCAGCCGCGGCTCTGGCATCGTCCGATCGAACGGAAAGGACACGTTCATAGGCCCTGAAAGAACGTTCGGGAGCATTGAGGCGCGTGACGTAAATGTCGGCGCATCGAAAGCTGAGCTCCACCTTGAGTTCCGGATCGGTCGTCTTGTCGGCGGCACCCGAGAGCACTTCGACCAAGCTCTCCCAGTCACCACTCTCTGCGTAGAGATCGGTCAGCCCTGCGAAGTCTCCGCTTGCCAAGAAGCTGTCGCGGAGCACGCGAAGAGCCTTCGGGTGACCCGGTTGCGCGCCCAGCACGCGTCGCCATGCCCCCATCGCCTTCGGCAGGTCGTGAAGCCGATCCGAATAGACGGAACCGAGCTTTTGAAGCACCGTCAACTTGGCGGCCGTGTCCCTCGCGAGGACGGACCGACGCTCGAGCGCCTCGGCGACAGTCGCAAAATCCTTGTCCCGCTCCGCCTGCTTTTCGAGCGCGTCCAGTGCCGTCGCCGAGGTCGGCTCTTCTTCGAGGATCCGCTTGTAGAGGGCCGTCGCCTGCGCGCCGACGTCAAGGCGCTCCGAAGCGAGCTTTGCCATCTCCATCCAAAGGTCCCGTCTTTGGGCGCCGGGCTCCATGGCTTCGGCCTTTTCCTCCAGCAAGCCGTAAAGAGGACGATAGGCGCGGCGCTTGGCGTAGAGCTCGCGCAAGCGATCCACCGCTTCAACGTCGAGGCGGTCCACGGAATGGAGCTGCTCGTACGCCTCGATAGAATTCTGGACGTTCGAAAATTGATCGAGCCACCTTCGCGCGATCGCCCGCCAAATTTCCGTCTTGACACGCGGGTCCGGTTCAAGTTCAGCCTGTCGTCCCTGAATGGCCAGCAAGTCGCGCCAGCGCTGCAAGGCCTCGTAGACGCGAGCGAGCTCGCGCACGGCGGCGAGATCGTTCGGGTCAAGCTGAACGAGTTGGGTGAGGATCGTCACGAGCGCGGAGTCGCTCTTGATCTCGTCCCGGTAAATGGCTGCGATTTCGCGCAAGGTCGCCAAACGAGCCGCGACGTCTTCGGGCGCGAGCTTCTCCAGCTCCTGCCGAAGGAGGTCGGTGAGCGCGTTCCACGACGCCGTATTTCGATAGAGGCGCTTCAGAGCTTCGCGAGCCTGCTGGTTGCGCGGATCTTGCCGAAGCACCGCGCGCCACTGCTCGATCGCCTTTTGCGCGTTCGCTCCTTCTTCCGCCAGTTTCGCCACTTCCGCCACGACCAATGTCCGCTCGGGGCCATCCGGCATGGCTCGCTGCGCCTCCGTCAGGACAGCAGCAAGCCGGTGCGTCTCACCTCTCGCCGAGCACCATTCGCGAAAAAACGACAGCATTCCCGGGTGGGCCGGTTCGAGCTTGCGGAGACGCTCGAACCATGGCTCGGCAGCGTCCGGGCGGCTGCGCATTCGCCAGTGCACCATCGCGATCTGGAGCGTCGCGCCAAACTCCTCCTCCTTGCCCCGAAGCACGCCCGTCGCGAGTTGCTCCTCGTAGAGGGCCACGAGGTGCTCCCACATTTCCCTCGACGTAAAGTAGTCGGAGAGAAAACTGTATGCCTCGGAGTGACCCGGCGAGAGGTCGATCACGCGCTCGTACGCCGCCGCGGCACGTTCTCGTGATCCGAGCTTTTTTGCAAGCACGCGAGCCAGCCGGACCCAACCCGCGATCTTTTCGTCCTTCTGGGTTGCCTCCGTCGCAAAGCGCTCGAGCGCCGCCGCCAGATCATCCCAGCGACCTTCCCCACCGAGGACGCGCTCGAGGAGCATTTCGGCGCGTCGGTTTTTCGGGTCGAGCTGCAAGGCCTCGCGTAGCATGGAAATGATTCTGTCGACCCCCGGCTGTCCGCCTTCCGCTCGACCGTAGCGGTACATGGCCTCGGCCCCGCTGACCAAGAGCGAGCTCCGAAACGCGGGATCGGCCGTACGCGACGCCTCTTGCTCGTATCGTTCAACGAGCTCCCGCCACTTTGCGCGCTTGGCCGCGCTCCGCTCCTTCGCGTCCGAAGCGTCGATCTCGTCCGGACGGAGCGCCAGCAGCCGCTCGTAGACGGCTAAGGCCCGCTCGTCGTCGAGGAGTTCTTCGTCGAGCACACGGGCGAGCTCGATGAGAAGCTCGATTTCACGCGAGCTCCCGGACACCGCGTCGACTTCGATCCCGAGAAGGCGGGCGACCGCGTCGTACTCACGGCGCCCTTCGTGCGCCCGGCGGGCGGCCTCCAGCAACTGCGTGAGAAGCTCGGGCTCCATTCCGGGGTCTTCTCCGACCTCGTCGCGCAGCCTCTGCCACGCTTGTGTACTTTCCGGATCGTCCTGCAGCACACCAAGGGCGCTCTTGATGCTCTTCGCGCTCATCCATCACCTTGAAAAAAGTCGGCGGCGGGGGGGGAACCGTGGTCGTTCCGAGGCGAGCGAAACCGCGCGAAATCCGCCTAGGAAATCGCTGCCTCGGGCGTGGCCATGCTACGGACCCCGATAAGCGATAGCAAGGGCGACTGGGCTCCGGTCTTACGTTCCTCAGGTTGTGCTTCGAATGACTCTCTTGTACGGCTGTCCCGTGCGCGGCTCTACGGCGGGGCGGAACCCTCCCTGGAAAGGGCGACGCGGCAGGACGGTCGCAACGCCAACGTGAACCCTTCTTTGGCTCTTTCCCTCCGGAACGTGTGCGCGACACTCGCCATTTCGGCGCCGACGGTGGTCGATGCCGTACGGGGCCGTGTCAGCAAAACGGATTGCGACGAGCGGCTCGACCGATGGGCCAAGGCGTGCCTGCGGAACGCCAAAATCGAGCTTGACGTCACGGGCTCAGAGCACTTGGCCACCCGCGAGACCTATCTCGTCATGAGTAACCATCAGTCTCTTTACGACATCCCGGTCCTCTTCAGGGTGGTGGGGCCGAACATCCGGATGATCACAAAAAAGGAGCTCTTTCGTGTACCCGTCTTCGGGGGGGCATTGGCCGCTTCGGGCTTCATCGCCATCGACCGGAGCAATCGTAACGCGGCCATCCGGAGTCTGCAGCGCGCACGCCAACTTCTCGCGAGCGGCACACACGTCTGGATCGCGCCGGAGGGCACGCGAAGCCAAACCGGAGCGCTCCTTCCGTTCAAGAAGGGCGCCTTCTACCTCGCGTTCGAGGCCGGGTTGCCCATTCTTCCCGTGACCCTCCGGGGGACCCGTGACGTTCTACCGGCCCACGGCGTACGCTCCCGTGCGGGAGCCCACGTGCACGTGACGATTCACGGCCGGGTCGATCCCCGGCCCTACTCGGAGCGCGGCAAGGCCGCGCGCCTCGAACTGATGGAGGACGTCCGACGACTCATCGAGAGCGCCCTGTGACCGCCGTCTTGCAGGCCGGTTCGCCCGCACCCTCCGCCGCGACGGCCTCCGCGCCGGGTACCGGCCTGGCCATTCTCGTGAACGCGAATGCGAAGCGCGGGGGCCGACGCGTTGCCGCTCAAATCGCCTCTTCGCTCCCGGGCGCCGTGGTACGCTTAACGAGATCCCCAAAGGAAATCGACAATTGGCTTCGTGCATGGCCTGCGCCCCGCGGGGTCTTCGCCGCGGGGGGCGACGGTACGGCCATCGGCCTCGTCAATGCGCTCGCACGCGTGACCCCCACCGACGCCCCCCTCCCGACGATGGGCATCTTGCCGCTCGGGACCGGAAACGCATGGGCGCATGCCCTCGGAGCCCCGAAGCTGCACCGATGTCTCGAGCTTCTCGCATCGACACCGGGGGTTCTGCCCATCCACCGCTCCGGTCTCGTGGAGGTCGAAGGCATCCTCGCCCACTTTGCCGGATCCGGCTGGGATGCGATGATCCTCGACGACTACAGGCGACAGGTCGATACGACCAAGGGCCCCGGAAGGCGATTGACGAAGAGCGTCCTCGGCTACCTGTCCGCCGCCCTTTTGCGCACCGTGCCGAAGGTGGTACTGCTTGGAAATCCTCGCGTCCTCGTCGAAAATTTGGGCCGGGACGTGTATACGCTCGACCCGAGCGGGCGGCCGCACCGCCTCGACGCGATTCACGGCTCCGTCCTTTATGACGGCCCGGCCGGAGCCGCGTCGGTCGGCACATGCCCGGAGTTCGGGTACGGCTTTCGCGCGTTTCCGTTCGCCGAAAGGATGCCGGGCTTCATCAGCGTGCGCATCTTCGCCCGCGGAGCGCTTGGCGCCGTCGCGTCGATCCCGAGGCTCTGGCGCGGCTTTCACCCGCTGCGCGGCATGCACGACTGGCTGGCAACGGACGTCCGCATGACATTCTCTCGTCCTGTCCCCCTTCAGGTCGGCGGAGACGCGCTCGGGATGCGACGCACGGTCGAATATCGCGCATCGCCGCGAGCGCTTTGCATGGTCGACTGGCGGCGGATGGGCTGAACGCCCCCTTGGTCGGTCATGCTGCCGATGCGCGGCTTCGCTTGTCACCTCGCTTCTCGTACATGCGGTCGAGCAGCGGCGCGTAGTTTTCGATGACCTTGCCACGCTTCAGGCTGAGCTTGGGGGTCAGCATTCCGTTTTCGGTCGTGAAGTCTTCGGCGAGAAGCTCGAAGTCTCGCACGGACTCGAAACCCTTGAAGAGAGCGTTGTGCTTCTCCACCTCGCCGCCGACGAGCTCTCGCACCCGGGAATCCGCAATGAGGGCCGATGGATCCTTCGGAAGCGGCAGGTGCCGTTCCTCGGCCCACTTTTGGATGGCCAGGATGTTCGGAACGATCAGCGCGACGTTGTAAGGTCGGTTGTCGCCGAAGACCATGGCATTGCTGACGAACGGGCTCAGCTTAAGCTGTTCCTCGAGCGGCGTCGGCACGACGTACTTGCCGTTCTCGAGCTTGTATTGCTCCTTGATACGGCCCGTGATGAAGACGAAGCCCTCGGCGTCGATCGTTGCCAAGTCTCCGGTTCGGAACCCATGGTCCGGCGTGAGCACAGCGGCCGTTTCCTCGGGCCGCTTGAAGTAGCCCTTCATCACATTCGGGCCGTAAACGACGAGCTCTCCGTCGTCGAGAGTGGACACGCGAACGCCCAAGAGGGCGCGGCCGACGCTTCCCATTTTCCGTGCGCCGGGCAGGTTGACCGCGGCGACTGGGCTCGTTTCGGTCAGCCCGTAGCCCTCGTAGACCACGATACCGAGCGAATCGATGAATTCGCCCACTTCGTGCGAGAGGGCTGCCCCCCCGGAGACGGCGCACTTGAGCCGACCGCCGAAACGCGCCCTCACTTTCGACGCGACCAGTCGATCCACGAGATCGAGCAGCACGCGATCGTGCCAGCGTATGCTCTGCCCTGCGCGCTCACGCCCCCTGATGCGGAAAGCCGCGGCGACCAACCGCCTTACGACCTTCGGCCGAGCCGCAAGCTGTTGCTGTACGGCGGTATAAATCCGATTGAAAATTCGTGGAACGGCGAAAATGACCGTCGGTCGGATCTCGGCGAGGTTTTCGAGAATCTTGTCGTTGCCTTCGCAGATGGCCATCGAGGCGCCGGCCGCGATCATGTGATGAAGCTCGGCGGTCTGTCCGAACGCGTGCGCCCAGGGCAAGAACGCGAGCGAGAGGTCGTCGGGGCCGAACGGGTAACTCTCGCGAATCGAGCTGACGTTCGAGGCGATGTTCAGATGGCTCAGCATGACTCCCTTCGGAGTGCCGGTCGTTCCACTCGTATAAAGGAGGGCGGCCAAATCGTCCCCAACCGGTTCCCTCGATGGGGTGGTCGCCGCGGAATTGACGAGAGCGCCATACCGGTGAAAAGACCCTTGGTCGACGCCGTCAGCCGCTGCGCCGTCCAGCGCGATGACATGTCTCAGCGCCCCGCCCTGCAGCCACCCTCTGGCGGCCGCGAACGCGACCTCGTTGGCCACGACAATGGCCTTGGCTTCGCAATCGCGAACGATAAATTCCCACTCCTTCGGGCTCTGCGCTTCGTACATGGGGACCCATGCAGCCCCCAGCCCGAAACAGGCGTACGCGGCAACAGCCCATTCGACGCGATTGTTCGCGATGATCGCCACCCGATCGCCCCTCTCGATGCCGATGCTCGCAAGACCCGCGCGTAGCCCGTCCACCTGCCTGGCGAAGTCCCCGTAGGTCAACCAAGTCCACGACCCGGCCTTCTTCGATCCGAAAAGGGGCCGATTCGCAAATGCGTCAACCGACGTCCGAAAGAGATCGACCAGCGTTTTGAAACGCGGCTCCCAGAGCATGCCCGAGAGTTAACGGCGCGGCGCTCGCCATTGCAAGCGGCGCCACGCGCCTCGGACGCACGCGACCGGCGCACGAGGGGGCGTCGGGGGAAAAACCGGGTGGCATCCACGGCGCAAGGATGGGCGGATGTGCACGCCTGCCCGGGCCGCGGCGGCCAAAACGCGCTATAGGCGGCGCCAAGCTCGTGAAGTTTCGCTACTTCGTCCAGACCTTCGGCTGTCAAATGAACGTGCACGACTCCGACCGCATGGCTGTCGTCTTGGGCGCGGCCGGCGGAAGCCCCGTGTCGCGACCCGAGGAAGCCGACCTCGTTGTCTTCAACACCTGCAGCGTTCGAGAGAAAGCCGAGCAGAAGCTACGGAGCGAAGTCGGCAAGCTCGCACCGCTCAAGCGGTCCCGACCGGAGATCGTCATCGCGGTGACAGGTTGTCTGGCTCAGCAAGAAGGCGACGCGTTGCTCGCGCGGATCCCGCACGTCGACCTCGTCGTCGGGCCGGACCATGTTCCGGAGCTTCCCGCCCTGCTTTTGGAGCAAATGGCGGGATCGCCGCGCGCTGCATACACGGAATTCGACACGTCGGCTCCGCGGTTCTTGACGGCCATGCCCGAGAGGGGCCGAGCCCCCGTCGTGGCCTTCGTGACGACAATGAAAGGGTGCGATGAAAGGTGCAGCTTTTGCGTCGTCCCCTACACGCGCGGGCCCGAACGCTATCGCCCGACGGCAGAAATAGTCGGGGAGGCGGCCGGCTTCGTTCGGGCGGGATCGCGTGAGGTGCTCCTGCTCGGGCAGACGGTCGACAGCTTCCGTGATCCCGCGCTCCCTCCGCCCGAGAGCGACGATCCGGATGAGACTCAGTTCCCGGCGCTGCTCGAGCGGTTGGCACGTGAGGTTTCCGGGTTGGCACGCCTCCGATACACGAGTCCTCACCCACGTCATGCCACGTCGTCGCTCGCGCGGGCGCACGCCGAACTCGACGTGCTCGCCCGTCACGTTCACCTGCCGGTGCAGTCCGGCAGCGATCGGGTCCTCCGCCGCATGATTCGTCGCTACACACGCGCCGAATACGTGGCGCGAGCCGAGCGGCTCATGCGGGCGCGCTCTGATCTCACCCTTTCGACCGACGTCATCGTGGGCTTCCCGGGCGAGACGGAGGAGGACTTTGCGCAGACCCTGACGCTCATTCGTGAGATCGGCTTTGTCTCTCTCTTCGCATTCAAGTATTCACCGCGCCCCCAGACACCGGCCAGGCGGCTCGGCGACGACGTCGACGAGGAAACGAAGAAGGAACGTCTGGCGCGCCTCTTCGAGATCGCCGATGCGATCGGGGCCGCTCACCTGCGTCGGCTCGTCGGCACGCGGCAGCGCGTGCTCGTCGAAGGGCCGAGCAAAAGTGAGAAGGGGGACCTCTCACACGACCGGGTGCAGGGCCGAACGGAGCGAAACGAGATCGTTCATGTCGAAGGGCCCCGTGCCCGGGAGCTCGTCGGGCAGATCGCCGACGTCGAAATCACTCGTGCGAACAGGCACTCGCTGGCGGGCACTTCGACCCAAGTCGCCCCGGTCGGCCACCGGACAACCCACCCCGTTCGGCTGCCCCTTTTCTGAGTCAAGCGCCGTGCCGATCCATTCATTTCGCGGAAAGCGGCCGCATGTTGGAAGCGCCACGTTCGTGGCGGACACGGCCTCGATCGTCGGCGACGTGCACCTCGGCGACGGTTCAAGTGTCTGGTTTTCCGCCGTCCTACGGGGCGATTACGGCCCGATCCGCATTGGCAGGCGGACGAACATTCAAGACAATGCCGTCGTTCACATCGCGTCGGACGGCTCGGGTACGACGATCGGCGATGATGTCACCATCGGGCATGGGGCCGTCGTTCATGCGTGCACCCTCGGCGACGCGTGCCTCATCGGGATCGGCAGCATCGTTCTCGACGGCGCCGAGGTCGGAGCGGAGTCATTCGTCGCGGCCGGATCTCTGGTGACGCCGGGCACGACCATTCCGCCGCGCAGCTTCGTCCTCGGCCGGCCCGCGCGCGTGCTTCGCCTTGCGAGCGACGCCGAGGTGACGGACATTCGCCAGTCTGCGGCCCGCTACGTCGAGTTCGCGATCGAATTTCGAGGAGGGCTCGGCACCGGATGATTCTTGACGGCTGTCGGGTCCTCGAACGAGGCGCCTCACCAAGGGCCCGTGACTGCTGTGCCGTCGGGCGCATCGTCGCCGCGGGCTGACGCCTCAGGGCTGGGGCTGTGCGACCACACGAAGCTCCACGCGGGCGACGCCGCGGCCGCGAATGCCGAGCTTGTCAGCCGCTGCACGAGAGAGGTCGATGATCCTGTCATTGCGGCCGAATGGCCCGCGGTCCGTAATGCGCACACGGACCCGGGCGCCGGTTTCAAGGCAGGTGACTTCGACCCACGTTCCAAACGGCAGACTGCGATGGGCGGCTGTGAACCGGCGGGGATCGAAAAGCTCGCCACTTGCCGTCCGATGACCTGCGAGGCGGCCGCCATACCAGGTGGCGAGGCCGGCCTGAACTTCCGATCGCGGCGGCGTCTCGCGCGGGGTCGTGACAAGCTCTGCGGGCGAGTCGCACAGCGGCCCTGCAGGCCCGCGATGGGAACATCCCGTGATGAGCGGCGCTGTGACCAGCGAAGCCGCGAAGAACGAGCGCCCGTGCACGTCCCGACACTCTAAAGCACTTTTCACGCGCATGGACCGCCACCGGAGGCCTGAACCTTTGGGCCGGTGAGGCCTGAAGAGAGGGCTTGCTCCGCCCGATGTCCGGGTCAGTGCGCCTCCGCCCAACTGCGCCCCCACCCCACGTCGACAACGAGCGGCACTTTGAGCTTCATCGCTCGCTCCATGCGCTCGCGGATCTCGACCGCCGCATCGCTGGCTTGCGGCTCATCGACTTCGAAGACCAATTCGTCGTGGACGGTGAGCACCATTCGCGCGTTGGTCGCCAGGTTGCGGCGGCCGACATCCACCATCGCAACTTTCAAGATGTCGGCCGCCGTGCCCTGAATCGGCGTGTTCCGTGCCACCCGCTCCGCTTCGAAGCGAAGCGCACGGTTGGCCGAGTGCAGATTAGGCAAGAAGCGCCGTCGCCCGAGCAGCGTGCGAACGGCCTCGCCCTGCCGTGCGGCTTCGACCGTCGCTTCCATGAACCGGGCTACTCCGGCGTAACGCTGAAAGTACGCAGCGATGAAGCGTGCGGCCTGCTCCCGAGGAATGCCAAGCTGCTTGGCGAGGGCGCTCTCGCCCATTCCGTAGATGACCCCGAAATTGATCGTCTTGGCCGCACGCCGCTCGTCGAGGCTGACTTGGTCGCGCGGCTTGTCCAAAATGAGGGCGGCCGTACGAACGTGCACGTCCTCGCCACTCGAAAAGGCATCAACGAGCTCGGGATCCCCGGAGAGATGGGCCAGCACCCGAAGCTCGATTTGGGAATAGTCTGCGCTCAGAATGACCTGGCCTGGCGGAGCCACGAAGGCCGATCGGATCGCGCGGCCGAGCTCCGTGCGGACGGGTATGTTCTGCAGATTCGGATCGCTCGACGACAGTCGCCCCGTCGCCGCAACAGCCTGGTCAAAGCGCGTGTGGATGCGCCCGGTGCGGGAACCCACGTACTTGGGCAGTGCGTCGAGGTACGTGCCCTTGAGCTTGTCGAGCTCGCGGAACTCCAGGATTCGTCCGGGGAGAGCGTGCCGTTCGGTCAAAGCTTCGAGAACATCCGCATCGGTCGACCGGCCACCTTTGGGCGTTCGCTTGACCACGGGCAGCTTGAGCTCATCGAAGAGGATTTTTTCGAGCTGGTCGCGGGAGCGAAGGGCAAAGTCGTGGGCGGCAATCTTCCTGCACTCCGCCTCGAGCTCCTGAAGCTGCTGCTGCACGTCACGGCCCAGCCGCTCGAGTACTTGAATATCGACGAGGACTCCTTCCATCTCCATCGAGGCGAGCACTTTTTCGAGTGGCATCTCGACGTCGGTCATCAATCGCTCGAGCCCCTCGGCTGCCAACCTCGGCTCCAGCCGCTCGTGCAGCGACAAGACGAGATCCGCGGTCGGAGCTGCAAAGTCTGAGGCTCGCTCGACACCCATTTCTTCGAACGGTGGAAGGGGGAAGCGGCCCCGGGCTGGAGGAGCGTCGTCGTGGCGGCCGGTCACGACCCCGAGCTCTCGGCGAGCGAGCTCCTTCAACCCGTTCGGCGACTCCGGGTCCAGGAGATAGGCGGCGAGAAGCACGTCGAAGGCTGGGCCTTCGAGGGCAAGCCCCGCTTGGGCGAGTAGAATGGAGACGCGCTTGAGGTCGTAGCCAACCTTGACGACTTTGATGTCCGTGAGGACCGGTCCGAGCCGCGTGCGCATGGCCTCCCATGGGATTTGCGGCGGACAACCGAGGTAGCGATGTCGAAGCGGCAGGTAGAATCCCGACCCCTCCCGCGAAGCCAATGACAGTCCGATGACTTCGGCGCGCATCGCATCGGGCCCGGCCGCCTCCACGCCGATGCCCAAGCGGCCACCCGCGCGAGCCTCCGACACGAGGCGGTCGAGGGCGTCGACGTCGAGGATCCAGCCGTAGCTGCGCTCCGTGGTCGCACCCGCAAGCGCGGAACCGGGCGTCCCGACCACTTCCCGGGCGACCTCTGCAACCGCGTCGAGCTGGTCGAGCTGTCGGTTGAATCCCAGCTCTGCGTAGAGGCGGCGCAGCTCGGCGACGTCGGCCCCTCCCCAGAGGAGCCGACGCTCGTCCCAGTCAATCGGGAAGCTTCCGTCCAGCGTGACGAGTCTTTGCGACACTTTCGCGTCCGCCTCGTGTGCTCGCAAGCTCTCGCGGATCTTCGGTTTCGAGACCTTGTCGATTTGGGCGTAAACGGCGTCGAGTGAACCGAACTGCGACAGCAGGTCCGCGGCCGTTTTCGGACCAACCCCCGGCACTCCGGGCACGTTGTCGCTCGTATCGCCCGTCAGTGCGAGAAAGTCGCGAACGCGGCTCGGCGGTACACCGAGTTTCTCGCAAACCTCGCCCGGTCCATAGACCTTGTCGCGCATCGAGTCCCAGAGAACGACCCGATCGTCGTCGTCGCGGACCAATTGCATGAGGTCCTTGTCGGCGCTCACAATGACGACATCCCATCCCGCGCCGAGCGCACGAGCCGTGACGGCCGCAACGAGATCGTCGGCCTCGAGGCCGTCGCGCGCGAAGCAGGCCACGTCCCAGGCCCGGATGATTTGCTCGACTCGCGCCATTTGGCTCGACAGGTCCGGCGGTGGCGCCGGCCTCGTCGCCTTGTATCGAGCGTCGACGCCGTGGCGAAAAGTGGGGCCCTTCGAGTCCATCGCGACGGCCAGCCGATGGGGACGGCGTTCCGCGACAATCTTCTGGAGCATGTTGACCGTCCCGAGAACCGCGTGGGTCGGCTCGCCTCGAGCGTTCGATAGCGGAGGCAAGGCGTGGTACGCGCGAAAGACGTACCCAGAGAGGTCTATGAGATAAAGGGCGGAACTCGCCCCGCGTTCCGGCAGCTTCGCCACGAGGCTTGTTAGCGGCGCGGGGGACTCTCGTCTAATGTAGAGATTAACACGTCGGCGCCATGACTGACCAGGTTCCCCCCGCCCGCGGCCTCGTTGCAGGTAAGTACGAAGTCGTAGGCCTCATCGGCCGCGGCGGTATGGGCTCTGTCTGGGAAGGGCGGCACGTGACACTCGGGACGCGGGTCGCCATTAAATTCGTCGACCCCGAGCACGCTGGAAGCGCGGAGGCCCGGACGCGCTTCGACACGGAGGCGCGCGCCGCAGCAACCATCCAGAGCAAGCACGCCATCCAGATCTTCGACCACGGCGTCACCGACGGGCGCCCGTACATCGTCATGGAACTTTTGCTCGGCGAGTCGCTCGATCGGCGACTCGATCGACTGGGGCGATTGCCGCTCGTCGAGACCGCTCGTCTCATTGGCCAAGTCTGCCGCGCCCTCGCCCGCGCCCACGATGCCGGCGTCATTCACCGAGATCTCAAGCCGGAAAACGTCTTCGTCGTCCGCTCCCCGGACGAGGATGAAGAAATCGCGAAGGTGCTCGATTTCGGGATCGCCAAGTTCAAAGGACCTCTCGGCGGGAGCGGACTGACCAGCAGCACGAAGACCGGCGCCGTGCTCGGTACCCCTTATTACATGTCCCCCGAGCAGGCGCGGGGCCTCCGAGACATCGACCAGCGGACCGACCTGTGGTCGCTCGGCGTCATCGCCTACAAGTGCGTGACGGGGTTCTTGCCATTCGACGGCGAAAGTGTGGGCGACCTTCTCGTCAAGATTTGCACAGCTCCGCTTCCGATTCCGTCGCTCAACCTGCCCGGACTTGCCCCGCCGTTCGACGCATGGTTTGCGCGGGCGCTTGAACGAGACCCGCAGCGACGATTCGCTACCGCCGCCGAGCTGGCCGAGGCATTGAATGCCGCGGCGGGCGTCAGCCAGCGCCGACCGCCCCACGATGTAGGCTCGATGGGAGCCCCGTGGCAGGCCAGCGGCCCGATGGTCACCCCGATGGCGGCAGGGGCCCGGACGTCGACCCCCTTCAGTGCAGCCGGAGTGCCGAGGACCCCCTCGCGCGGGATCCTCGTGGGCGCCCTTGCCGCAGCGACCATCGGCGGGCTGGTCGGCGTCTTGACGGTCGCCAGATTGGCTGAAATGCCGAAGCCGGCGCGCCCGGCCTTGGCGGCGGCAGCTTCGGAGGGCGTCGGTCCCGTGGACTTGGAATCTCTTGAGACGCCCATGAAGGGCGCCATGCCCCCGACCGGCCGTCTCGTTGCCGATCCAAGAGGGACCGAAACGCACAGCGCCGCGGCGACGGCCGTCGCCGCCGCCGGCCTGGGTATGGCCGCCACGGCGCCGGGACCACCGCGCAAGGCGGAGAACGGTGCCGCAACGGCTGGACCATTCGGGATAATGACCCCCACGACGGCGTCAGCCCAGGGCCCCGGCCATGGCGCCGTCCCGACCCTGGCGGGAAACGCAGCGCCCCCCGCGACGGCGGCCGGGGGCGGGGCCTCGGCAACGGCCTCCTTCAGTCCTGCGCCGGGCGCATCAAGCGGACCATCACTGTCCCCAAACCAGGCCCTTCTTCGCGTTCGCACGGACGCTCCTCGTGAGGGCAGCCAGCCTCCGCTGCCAATCGGAGCGAACGCCCACGCGAGCGCTGGCCCGACGGCGGCGGCCAGACCCACGCCGCCGGTCAGGCCAGCGCAGGCGGATCCCGGGTACTGAACGCGTGCTTGGCGCGACAAGGTCCGTGCCCAACATGCGCACCCTTGCCTCGTCGGTCGTCAGCCTGATTTTGGTTTTGGCTTGGGCCGGCGTGGGGGATGCCCAATTGACGGACGCGGAGCGGGCGACGGCCCGTCAGCTTTTCAAGGAAGGAGACGAGCTCCAGCGGTCCGGTCGTTTTGCCGACGCACTCGACAAGTTCCAGCGCGCCCAAGAGACCTTCGGCGCCCCGACCAACTTGTTGCGCATTGCCGAGTGCGAAGCGGCACTCGGCCGCCTCGTCGAATCGGCGGAGGCGTACCGTGCCGTGGCTCGTGCGTCGCTCGGGCCGAGCGCGCCTGCCGCGTTCCAGGCGGCGGTCGAACAGGCACGCGCCGAGCTCGGTCAAGTGGAACCGCGCGTCCCGAGGTTGATCGTGCAGCTGCAACCACCGGGGGTGAAGGTCCAGCTGCAGATCGACGGCCAAAACGCCCCCTCGGCGCTGCTTGGCGAAGCCATTCCCATGGACCCGGGCCCGCACCAGATCGGCGCCAGTGCGTCCGGGTACCGCGCAATCGAGATGGCCGTGACGCTCAAGGAGCGCGAATCCCGAACGGCGACGCTGACCCTGCGGCCCCTCTCGACCGCTCTCGGGCTCCCGCCATCTCCGGCGCCCGCGCCGCCTCCACCTGCGGCCGCGCCGTCCGCGCCGCCCGCGCCGCCTCCACCTGCGGCCGCGGGACCTGGCGATCTATACGGCAATGGCGCACTTTTACCACCACGTCGCCACAATTCCCGACTTGGGCTCCTTATCGGGGGACACTTGGGGGCGGGTGTCATCGGAGGTACGGTGCCGCTCGACGGACAGGGAGTCGACGCCTCGTCCATCTCGAACACCGGCGTCGCGTACGGCTTGGACGCCGGTTTCCGCTTCGCTCGCCACTGGGTCGTCGGCGGCACCCTGGAGCACGCCAATTTCGGCCAAGGCGACCTGTCGGGTCTGATGCAGCCGGGCACGAACTTGCCTGCGACCTACGCTCGTTCGGCCACGACCCTCCTTGACGTGACCCTGGCCTTCATCGGAAATCCGGACCGGGTGAGTTTCTACGGCGACGTCGGACTCGGGGAGCGATGGTATTCCTTCAGCGCGACGGGGCTAAGCCGGGACTGCGCGGGCACGGAGTTGTCGTTCGGTGGGGGCGTCTGGATTCCGACCGGCGCTTCGGTCCGTTTGCTCCCAGAAATCACGTTGAGTGTCGGAACCTTCCCGGACACGTCAGCGGCCGATGCGGGCGGATCAACGTATTGGCACTCGGTTCTCATGGCCGGGCTGGCCGGCGTATACAACCTCGATTTTTGAGCCGCCGCGAATTCGAGGCAAAGCGAGCCCGATGTAGCCTTCGGCAGGATTCGCGTTTAGACTCGCGTCCAGCTCGTTCCGGGGGTGAGAGACGATCATGACGAAAGCGGAGATCGTCCAAGCGCTCTACAGTAAGGTCGGCGGGTTCTCTCGCAAGGAGTCCGCCGAGCTCGTCGACCTCGTCTTCGAAATGATGAAGGAGACACTCGGGCGGGGCGAGAAGATCAAGGTGAGTGGGTTCGGCAACTTCGTCCTCCGCGACAAGCGCCAGCGGCCGGGCCGCAACCCCCAGACCGGCAAGCCGATCAACATCACCGAACGGCGCGTTCTGACCTTCAAAGCAAGTCAGATCTTGAAGCAAGCGCTCAATCTGCGATCGGTGGCCGTTGGGTCGAATGGGGCCGGTGCCGGCGGCTCGACCGCCGCCCCCGTCGCCATGGCGGCGAGCGCAGGTGAGGCGCTCAGCGCAAAGGACTGAGCACCCCCACCCGGGCAGGTCGATGGTGGACGCCGATCTCGCAAATCTTCCCCCGAAGCTTTACTTCCGCATCGGCGAAGTCGCCGAACTCGTCGGCGTCGAACCCCATGTGCTGCGCTACTGGGAGCGAGAATTCCGCGCCATTCGACCCGCCAAGAGCGCGAAGGGCCAGCGCGTCTACTCGAGGAGCGACGTTCAGAACCTGATGCGCGTTCGCGAGCTCCTCTACAAGGAGGGGTTCACGATCGCCGGCGCCAAGAAAAAAATGCTGCAGCGTGCCGCCGCCTCGGCGAGGCCGCTCGATGGCTCGATGCCGGCGATCGGATCCCAGGCGCCGGCCCCCGGCGATGCGCTCGAGATCAACGCCCCCGGGCCGCCACGTCCCGACGCCCCCGCGACCGAGGCGCCGGCCGCCGACGACGCCGTCAGGAGGACGGGCGAGGCCGCAGCACCCATCGACGTCTCCGCCGCCAACCCGGACGGGTCCGAGCTCGTCGACGGCCCGAGCCAGCGCGCCAGGGGCCCCGGACCCTCGCATGCCCCGGGCGATACGAATGTTCCGATGGTCAACACGCTGACCGCGGCGAACCAGATCCGTGACACCCGTTTGCGGGATGAACTTTTGGTGATGCGGGCCCATATCGAAGCCTTCTTGGCCGAGATCGAGCCCCCTTCTCCGGTGGGCGCGCACGCTTCTTCAGACGAAGGTCTAGCGGATCGCGCTTACGCTCGAGCCAATAAGTGATACAACGCGCGCCCCATGCCTCGGCGCTGCCGTTCGCACGTGCTGGTCTCGATGGCGCTCTTGGCGCCGGCGCTCCTTTCCTCTGTCGCACGCGCACAGGGGAGTGCGCCTGCCGCGCGCCCCGAGACCTCGACCGATTCCTCCAACCCCACGGTGCCTGCGCCGCCGCAGCCTCCCCGCCCCCCGCTCATCGCGCCAGTGCCCAGCCCGTCGGCACCGATCGAGGCCGCACCACCGCCGACCATTCGGATCACCCCGGCCGTGCCCAGTCCATCGCACGACCAGCAAGAGCTCGCAGCGCAGGGGTCACAGCGACCGGAAGCAGGGGAGCTCGCGCCTGCACCGCAACAGGTTTTCAGCGAAGACTGGTGGGCCCGAGCTCGCCCCGTCATCGAGATGCACGGTTTTTTCCGAACGCGGGCGGAGCTCTTTCAAAACCTCTTCCTTGGCCGCCACAACAGCAGCTTGCAGGGCAACGACCCCCAATACCTCTGGCCTCCATCACTCGACCAGAGCTACACGCAAACGAACGGGGTCTCCCATAGCGTCAGCCTCTGCGGGCCGGCCACACCGCTGCCAAACCAGCCCTGCTACGACAAGAGCGAGTCGAGCGCGAACATGCGTCTGCGACTCGATCCCGAGATCGACATTTCCGACAATCTGCGCATCGTCTCCGAAGTCGATCTGCTGGACAACGTCGTGCTCGGCTCGACGCCCGATTCATACGCGACCTCGGCGAGCAATACGCCGTCCTCCCTGGGCTTGCCATCCGGCTACAACGCCTACGCCCCGGCGAGCTTCTTCGCGACGACGCAAGGGACGCCGACCGCAGGCGTGAATTCGTCGACCAACTCCATCAGTGTCAAGCGCGTTTGGGCCGAATACATGACGCCCGTCGGCCAGGTGCGCTTCGGCCGGATGCCCAGTCAGTGGGGCCTCGGTATGGTCGACAACGCCGGAGATGGAATCGACAGCGACTACCAGACAACGGTCGATCGCATCATGTTCGTGACGGGCATCAAGCCATTCGACCTCTACTTCGGCGGCGCCTGGGACTTCGTATCCACCGGGCCAACGGCTCTTCCTGGGGCGAACACTTCCCCCGTTTGGGACGTGTACGGAGGGCAGCCGTACGACACGTGCAATCTCTGCAACGTCAACGAATGGGCTGCCTGGGTGGCTCACAAGACGAGTCCCGATCTGCAGCGTCTGTCGCTCTCGCGCGGCGACGTCGTCGTCAACGGGGGTCTCTACGCCAAGTTTCGATCTCAGCAGCTCGACGTCGCCAGCGCAGGAGCCTCGGGCAACGGCACAACGAACGCCGCGCCGCTCACGCTGAACGCCTCAGCGGTGAACAACGACCTCGAAGCGAGGCGGGCCTGGTCGTTGACCCCGGATTTGTGGCTGCAGATCCTTTGGCACAAACTTCGGTTCGAGGCCGAAGCCGCAATGATTTGGGGTGAAATCGGCTCGCTTCCGCCCCTCAACGAAGACGTCGGCAATCCCATTGACATTCGCGAGTTCGGCCTGGCCACGCAGCTCGAGTATCGAGCGCTCGAAGACAAACTTCACCTGCAGTTCGACTTCGGCTACGCGAGCGGCGACCCGTGGGCGAACAACAATCCGCTCGGAAACGGATCGACCCAAGGTCAAGGGGCCCTCCAGCCTCAAAGCAACGGAGGCGTCCAGAACGAGTTCAACATCTACGGACCCATTTCGACATTTCGGTTTCACCCCGACTATCGCGTTGACCTGATTTTTTTCCGCAACATCCTGACTCGCGTCGAAGGCGCTTACTATTTCAAGCCCGGCGTCGACTACGATTTCATTCGACATGCCGACGGCGAGAAGTTGGGCGGCGGCGCCTCAATCATTTGGAGCCGTGCGAGCCAGTTCGTGCAGACCCCCGGCCATGCGAGCGACCTCGGCGTCGAACTCGATGCACAGATCTATTACCAATCGAAAGACGGGTCGCTGAACGACGACCCGACCAAGATCGGCGGGTTTTACACGATGCTGCAGTACGGTGTGTTCTTCCCGCTCGGCGGCCTCGATTATCTGAGCGGCGAAACGACGTCGCTCGGGACAGCGGGCGCTCCTCTGTCGGCGGCGCAGATCGTGCGCCTCTACCTCGGGGTCGTGTTCTAATCCGTCAAGGGACCAGCGGCGCGCTATAACGCACCATCCCTCGTGATCACGGCCACCGCACCCTTCCCCGGCGCCCCCCGCGAAGAAGTCGCGAGCTCGCGCATCGCGCGCTGCCCGATCGCAACGCAACGCGCGAGCCGGAGCGGCTCCGCGCGGAGCCGCCGTTTGGGCGACGGCCGTCGAGGAGCGGGTGCCACAAGGACGGAAATTCCTAAAATAACGCATGCGTACACCTTCTCGGCGCAAAATCTCAGCCGTATCCAAGCGTGGGCTCGTGGCCGCACGCCGGGCCAGTGAAGGGGGCGAAAGGGGATGGCGAAGATCCTGATCGTTGACGATCAGCGCAACATGCGCACAACCCTCGCGATGATGCTCCGCAACGCCGGCTACGAGGTCGACGAAGCGGCAGACGGAGAGCAGGGGGCCGATCGAGGGGCCACGGGCGCGTACGATACCGTGCTGACGGACTTGCGCATGGGCACGAAGGACGGGATCGACGTACTCCGCTCGACCAAGGACGCACACCCGCTCACCGAGGTCATCGTGATGACCGCCTACGGCACGATCGAAAGCGCCGTGGAAGCGATGCGACTCGGCGCGTTCGACTACATCCAGAAGCCGTTCACCGAGCAGGAGCTCCTCGTCAAGGTCGCCAAAGCGCTCGACAATCGGCGCCTCGCCGGCGAAGTCACTTTTTTGGCGAGCGAATTCAAAGATCGCTACAAGTTCGAGAACATCATCGGCCAATCGCGTGCGGTTCGCGAGGTCCTCGGGCGCATCGTGCGCGTCGCGCCCACGGATGCCATCGTTCTCATCACGGGCGAAAGCGGAACGGGCAAGGAGCTCGTCGCAAAGGCCATTCACGCAAACAGCAAGCGGGGCGAACGCCCCTTCGTACCCGTCAACTGCGCAGCCATCACCGAGACGCTGCTCGAAAGCGAGCTCTTCGGGCACGCCAAGGGCTCCTTTACCGGGGCCGTGAGTGCCCGAAAGGGCTTGTTCGAAGAGGCGGACGGCGGGACGTTCTTCTTCGACGAAATCGCCGAGACGCCGATCACGTTCCAGGCGAAGCTCTTGCGGGCAATCCAAGAGAACGAGATTCGGCGCGTCGGCGAGAACAAGCCGATTCAGGTCAACGTGCGCGTCATCGCCGCCACGAACCAGGACTTGCTCTCGGCGGTCGCCGAGAAGCGATTCCGGCAAGACCTCTACTACCGTCTGAACGTCGCTCGCTTTCAGCTCCCTCCGCTGCGCGAGCGGCGCGAGGACATCCCGGACCTCATCAGTTACTTCCTCGAGAAGTATGCCCGCAAGATGGGGCTCCGGCCGAGACTCCACGACAACGTCATTGAGGCCCTCATGCACTATGACTTCCCGGGGAACATCCGGGAACTCGAACACATGATCGAGCAAGCCGTCGCGCTCGTTCAAAGTGGGGTCATCACGTCCGACGACCTCTTGCCCCCGCCGCCGAGCGCGCCGCTTTTCACGCCGGCCCAAGGGGGTCGAGCGCTCGCGGACGTCGTCGACGCTGCGGAAAAGACCGCCATCGAGGGTGCCCTACGTGAGAACGATGGCAGCCGGGAACGGGCTGCAGAGCTACTCAATATCTCGCCCACAACGCTCTGGCGCAAAATGACGCGTCTCGGCATTACCTTCGATGGCCGAGGCTAAATGCCGATGTATTCTGTGCACCTTCTCGGACGCTCCTTCGTTCACCTTTGAATTCGGACGATTCAAAGTTGAAACAGTGCCGTTACGAAAAAGGTGGCTGAAGCAGAGGCAACTCCATGAAATGTGGCACGCAGCATTTCAGGCACGCACATTGCTCAGGCCGTAGCAGGCACGGAGCGGGCGCCACTTCGTGGATCCCCGGCTCCGCGCCGAAGCCTTGGTCGAGAAGCGGGGTGCTCTTGCCGCGATTGCTTGTGGTGGAAGACGAAGCCAGCCATGCGAGGATGATGGCCATCGGCCTTCGCATCGAGGGGTTTGAAGTTCAGATCGCCTGCAATGCGGACGACGCGTTGCGCGTGCTCGAGGAGGAGCCGTTCGACGCCGCGATCGTGGATCTGATGTTGCCCAGCATAAATGGGATCCAGCTTGCGCGGATCGTTAGAGAAAAGCATTCCCGCACGAGGGTCGTTTTGACGAGCGCCTACCATCTCAGCGAACGACAACTCATCCGCGCGGATTGTGGAGCGGTCGGCTTCGTGCCGAAGCCCTTCGATCTTGGTGAGCTTGCACGTTTTCTACGCGCCAAGTTGGCCTGCGTGGACGGCGAACGTCCGTTCTGCGCGCCCGCAGCCGCCGCCCTGACGTAGTCGCCTGCCTCCCGTCTCTTGAAAAGCGAGGGCTCGCCTGGCTTGCACCGGGGGGACTTGCTATCGCGCCGGCGACCATGCGCGTAGACCTTTTCGATTATGAGCTGCCTCCGGAGCTCATCGCGCAGCACCCGACCGAGGAACGGGAGCAGGCTCGGCTCATGGGCCTCGGCGAAGTCCCGGACGCGTGCGAGCACCGGCGTGTCGCCGATTTGCCCGACCTTCTGCCCCCAGGCTCGCTCGTCGTCGTCAACGACACGCGGGTCATCCCGGCCCGCCTTCTCGGCCGCAAGCACGACACGGGGGGCCGTGCCGAGATTTTCCTCGTGCGATCGATCGGACCGCGCGAGCTGGAGGTCACACCCGGGAACGTCCGCGTCGTCGAAATTTGGCACGGCATCGGGAAAGCCAGCAAGCCGCTCCGATTTGATTCGGACATCGACGTGGCGCCCCGCGACGGAGCCCCTCTCATTCACCTCATCGTCCGTTTGCTCGGCCGTACGGACGATGGCCTGCTCGAGCTTGGGATCTTCACGCGTGGAGGGGAACCAGTGCAGGCAGGCATCCGCGCGTGCGGCCGGGTGCCCCTTCCCCCTTATGTCAAGCGCGAAGACGAGGGGAGCGACGCTGAACGCTACCAGACTGTGTACGCGCGCCACGACGGCGCCGTCGCCGCTCCAACAGCGGGATTGCACATGACCCATGCGCTTCTCGGACGGCTCGCCGTCCGAGGATGCGAAATCACGAGTGTGACCCTGCACGTGGGGCTCGGAACGTTTCAGTCGGTCCAGGTCGATGATCTCGACGAGCACGCCATGCATGCGGAGCGCTACGTCATCTCGCAGTCCACCGCAGACGCCATCGCCCGGGCTCGCGCTCGAAACGCACGCTTGCTGGCGGTCGGCACGACGACGGTCCGCGCGCTCGAGAGCGCCGCCGATCCGGAACGAACCGGCTGCGTGGTTCCGGGAAGCGGCGAGACCCGATTGCTCATCCAGCCGGGCTATTCGTTTCGTGTCGTCGACATGCTCTTGACGAACTTCCACTTGCCGCGATCGACCCTCCTTGCGCTCGTCTGCGCCTTTGGTGGGCGAGAGCGGGTTCTCGACGCATACCGGCGTGCGATTCGAGAGGGGTATCGGTTCTTCTCGTACGGCGATGCGATGCTCGTCGGGAGGGGCGATTGACGCCGGCCGCGGCTGGCTTTGCGTTCCGCGTGGTCGGCGTCGATGGATACGCGCGACGCGCCGTCCTGCAAACGCCCCACGGGATCGTGGAGACGCCGACGTTCATGCCGGTCGGAACGCAGGGCGCCGTCAAGACGCTGTCGCCGGTCGAGGTCGCGTCGACAGGGGCCCGGATCGTCCTCGGAAATACCTACCACCTCATGCTGCGACCGGGCGCAGAAGTCCTTGCTTCGATGGGAGGCCTGCGCGAATTCTGCCGGTGGCCGCATGCCATGTTGACCGACTCCGGCGGATTTCAGGCGTATTCGTTGGCAGCAAGCTCTTCGGGCCCGGGCGCGGTCGGCGAGAGCGAGGAGGGGTTCACGTTCAGGTCGCACCTCGATGGGTCGACTCGAACGCTCACGCCCGAGTCCGCAGTCGGCATTCAAGCGCTTCTCGGCGCCGACATCCAGATGCAGCTCGATGTATGTCCTCCAGGCGACGCGCCGCGAGAGGCCGTCGCGAGGGCCGTCGCCCGAACCACGCGCTGGGCCCGTCGAGCCCTGGCCGTGCCACGCGGCCCACGCCAGGCCATTTTTGGAATTGTCCAAGGTGGTTGCTTTGGCGACTTGCGCAGAGAACATGCGGACGAGCTTTCGACCCTGCCGTTCGACGGGCTTGCGCTCGGTGGCTTCTCCGTCGGCGAATCGAACGAAAAAATGCACGAGACGCTCTCGGAGATCGCCCACGCGCTCGATCCGGAGCGTCCGCGCTATCTTATGGGCGTCGGAACCCCGCGCGATCTCGTCCTCGCAATCAGAGCCGGGGTCGACATGTTCGATTGCGTCCTTCCGACGCGCAACGCGCGAAACGGCCAGGCGTTCACACGGAATGGTCGTTTGGTCATCAAGAACAGCCGGTGGCGGGACGACCCCCGTCCCATCGACGACCGCTGCGGTTGCGTTTGCTGTACGGAAGGCTTCTCGCGCGCCTACCTGCGGCATCTCTACATGTGCGGCGAAATCCTCTGCCTGCGGCTGCTCTCGCTCCATAACCTTCACTTTTACGGCGAGCTCATGGCAGGCGCCCGCGACGCGATCTCGACCGGACAGTTCGATGTCTGGGCGCGGGATACTCTTTTCAGTATGCAAGCGAACCCCGCGGTCGCGTAATCTAAAGGGACGCCCGAGACGCGCCACCTGCGCCGTCTTCACTCCATGGGCGGGAAGCGACGAGCGAGCGAACATGTCCAGCGACGAGAAGCGGCCGCTCGGCAAGATTTTGCTGCAGCGGAAGCTCGTGTCGCAGCAAGAGCTCGACGCCGCCCTGCGCACGCAGCGCCACTCACCGACCCCTGCCCCGCTGGCGTCTCAGCTCGTCGACGAAGGCACGGTCGACGAAGTCGAAGCGCTCCGCGCGCTCTCCGAACAGCATGGGGTGCCGGGTATTGACCTGAGTCAGGTCGCGCTCGTCGTCGAGCATCTCGACGTCGTGCCGCGCGCCCTGGCAGAGACAAACCGCATTTTGCCGGTCCTCGTCCGAGGCGACCGCATCTTCCTCGCGATGGCAGACCCGCACGACAAGCGGGTGATCGACGAGCTCGAGTTCGTGACCGGCAAAAAGGTTTACGCGTACATCGCGGTGCACGCCACGATCGTGAAAATGATCGCCGCTGCCTACGACGCGAAGGCCCGCGGCGAGCGCCACCACCTCGGCCCTCGCGTTCCTGCCGAGACACTGCGCCAGCTCGGACTCGCACCGCGAACGGAAGCGCCTCCCCCCAGCACTTCAACGAGGCCCACGCTACCGCGTACTCCGCCGCTTTCGATGCCGCCGCCGATAGCCCCCCATTTACCTCAAATGGTGGTCGACGAGGCGGTCGAGTCGGCCGCTCGGACCTCCGAGCTTTCGACGACCGAATTCGGCGTCGTCGATGAAGAGGTCTCCGCGATCACGAATCTGCCCGAGACACTTCAAGCCGGGGCGACCCGCGCTGCAAGCGCCGCCTCATCAGGAGGGGGCAAGCTCGTTCTCGTAATTGACGACGACAGCGAGATTCGTCACCTCCTCAAGCGGCTGCTCACGCAAAAAGGTCATCGCGTGCTCGAAGCAGATCGCGGCCTCCTTGCACTGAGATTGGTCAAAGATCACGTGCCCGATCTCATTTTGCTCGATGCCATGCTCCCTGAGCTGCACGGTTTCGACATCGCGCGACGCATCACCGGAAGCGAGAGGTACGGCGCGATCCCCATCGTCATGATGAGCGCCGTGTACCGCGGCTGGCGCATCGCTGCCGATTTGAAACAGAACTACGGCATCGAAGAGTATCTCGAAAAGCCCTTCCGGATCTCGGAGGTCCTCGAGATCGTAGGACGCCTCCTCGCCGGTGCGAGAGGCCGGGCAGCCGAAGGGCGGGACCCAGAGTATCTCTCGACGGAGGCCGAGAGAGCGCTTCGCGAAGGCGTCGCGGCGTACAGGGACGGTGCGATCGACCAAGCCATCGACCATTTGAAGCACGGCATTGCAATCGATCCGCTCTCGTACCGACTGCACTTTCACCTCGGCCTCCTCCACGGCAAGAAAGGACAGGTCTACGAGGGAATTCAAGAGCTCGAACGAGCGGTCGATCTGAACCCGGAGCACTTCGCCGCCCTCAAGAATTTGGCCGTGCTCTACGAACGAGCCGGCTTCCGCAACAAAGCTGTCGAAATGTGGGAGCGATGCGCAGCCGTCGCATCCGACGAGCCGACCCGCGAATCGATCAAAGAACATCTGCGCGGGCTGATCTGACGCTCGCGCCGACATGGCGTTCCCTGCTACGCTCGAAAAACGCTACCAAGGGCACCCGCGCGTGAAGTTTCTCTGCGAGCAGTGCAAGGCGAAATACCAGATCGCGGACGACAAGGTCGTCGGCAAGACTGTGCGCATGAAGTGCCGCAAGTGCGGGCATCTCATCGAAGTTCGTGCCGCAGTCGCCGACACGAGCCTCTCCAGCGTCCCGCCGGCGGAAGCTCCCGCAGCGGGCGGATCGCCCGGGCAGCCCAAGGCTCCGCAGAAGCCGCTGCCCCCCCGCGCGACCTCAGTTGCCGCGAACCTCGCGTCCAAGGCGCCAGCCCCAAAGCCCGACCGGCTTCCCGGCGCACTGGCCGGAACCTTCAAGACGGCGGTCCAACACGAGGACGAGATTTCGGCCCCATTCGACATGTCGGAACTGGCGCCCGGCGACGACTGGTACGTCGCGGTCAACGGCGTGCCCGTCGGACCCATCCGCATCGCGGAAATCCGCCGTAAGGCCGCTCTCGGTGCGGTGACTGAGGACTCGCTCGTCTGGCAAGAAGGGCTCGACGAATGGCGGCCCCTGCGGTCCTTTCCGGAGCTGGCCTCGACTGTGCGCGAAGCGGCGTCCGCGGGGCGGACGTCGATTACACCGCCCCCGGCTGACGCACGACCGAGCGCCATTCCTGCTCCTCGGTCGATCTCGGGTCGGCCCGCGCCGGTCGGACCGCGCGCCGCGCAGCCGCGCTTCGCGCCGATTCCCGCCGCGACCGCCCCGCGGAGCAACGTGGTCCCGATCACATCGAGGCTCGCAACGGCGGAAAGGCTCGAAGAGCCGCCCTTCAGCATGAAAGCCTCTGCCCTTCCGTCGGTGCTGCCCGACGCGTCGCCGTTCACAGCGGCTGCTGTCGTGGACCCCTTTCAGCCGGCTTACGCCTCGCCCGCGGCGACGGTGCCGAGCGTGTCGACTGCGGCGCCCGAGGTCAACCTCACCCCAAAGGGGCCGCCGTGGATTTTGATTGCCATGTTTGCCATGGCCATCGCATTCGGAATCACCGCCGCGATCGTCATTTTCGTGCGACCGCCCGCCAGCGCCGCGCCACCGGTCGTTGTTCAAGTGCCGGTCGCGGCAGCACTTCCGCCCCCGACGACGACGACCAGCGCCGCGTCAGGGGCAAACGATACGCCAGCGCCCCTCGAAAGCGCCCCGTCGCATGCCGCAAAGAGTGCGGGAACGGCCACGACCGGGGCGCGAAGCGCCGGATCACCCAGCCCGTCCGCCGGCGGGCGGTCGCTCGACCTGCATGGCTTGGCAGGCGGACTTACGATCGCCCCAACCGACGACGTTAACGGGGAGGGGCCGAAAGCAGCCGGGCAGTGCCTCTCGGAGGGGCAGGTTGCCCAGGTCATCGGACAGCACCAGGCCGGCATCCGTCGTACCTGCTGGGAACGCAACCAATCGGCGAAAGGGTCCGTCAACGTCAAAGTGTCGCTCTCGATCGGTCCCGACGGAAATCCTCAGAGCGTGAGCACCGAAGGTGAGGACCTGTCCGTTGCACACTGCATCGAAACGGACGTACGCACCTGGCACTTTCCACCGATGGGCTGCTCACAAAAGATCATGGTCCCGTTCAAGTTCGTACGCCAATAGGCTGGCGGGGGCCCCTCGCCTGCCGAGGTTGGCCGGATTATGTTGACGCGTCGGCCGGTCTTTCCCATTGCGGCCGACCTCTTGTGGAGGGTTTCCTATGAAAGGACGTGCGTCTTGGCTGCCCGCGCCAGTTCGACCGCGGGGTGGGTCGACCCGAGCCGCGCCTCGGCCGAAGACCCGATCCTACGGGGAGATTCAGCCTGGAGGGGAGCCTTCGCGTGTCTCGCCCGACGGTGGGTCGAGCCGAGCGGCGCGCGGGGAACGACTGCAGAGTCTCTCGGTCATTGGATCGGCGGCCTTCTTCGTCGGCGCGTGCGCGACGCATAGCAGCCCTCCGCCCAGCGGCGTGTCGGTGGGGCTACCCCAAGCTCCGATGGGGCCAGCGCCAGCCGCGGGTTACCCGGCCCAGTCGACTCCTCCCGGCTACCCTGGCACGCCCGGGTATATGAGCGTTCCACCCGCTTCAACTGCACAGTCGCCGCCAGCCTACCCCCCTGCAAACGGGCAGGTACAGACCCAACCGGTGCCAGCGGCTCAACCCTACGCCGGTGCTCTTGGCGGCGCGCCGCCACCCGCCACGGCCACGTCGCCCACGCCGCGCCCGGCTGGCCCCCTCGCAGCCACAGACCCGAGCAGTTTACAGGCGATCCTCGCCGGAATTCAGGGAGCTATCCAGGGCGTCCTGGTGGCTCCGGGCTCTCTGCCTGTCGATCTTGCCGAAGCGGGGCTGAGGGCTCACGCTTTGCGCACCGCGCCGGGTATGAAGCCCGAAGGCGACGAGCTCAAGCAGAATCTGGCCGAGGGGCAGCATGCTGTGGTCATGCTTACGCTCCAAGCCGGCAAGTGCTACGCGGTCCTTGGTTTTTCGTCGCCGACGGCCGTACGAGAGCTCGACCTGAATCTGCTGGCGCCACCTCTCTACATTACGCTTGCGGGCCAGGATCTGGCGCACAGTAACACGCCCGCGATCGGCGCAACGCCGAATGCGATGTGCCCGGTGATTGCCATTCCGTTGCAATACAAGCTCGATGTCTTCGCACGGTCCGGATCGGGACCGGTCGTCGTGCAGCTCTACTCCAAATCGAAAGGTTGAGCCGTCTCGCAAGCTCAGCTCAGGGAACTCGATTCGAGTGGCTCCCGCTCGCCGACGACAAACGGAGCCCGTGGCTCCGCGGACGCGACGGGGCGCGGGGCGCAAATCAAGCCGCGCGCGCCGAGCGACCTCAAGCCGCGCGCGCAGGCCCGCGCGCAGGCCTACCTCAAGCCGCGCACGACGGGCGCCGTCAAGCAACCCAAGACGGATCGGTGCCGAGGGGTCGGCGTGGCGAAACCCGCGATCCTAACCCGGCTCGATCCCGGATACCCTTCTCGACTCCGGCACCTACGCGATGCGCCGGCGTCGCTGAGCGTCTGCGGTGGGGCTCTCGAAGCGACGTGCACGGTGGCGATCATCGGGGCGCGCCACGCCGATCCGGCTGCGGCGAAGTTCAGTCACGAGCTTGCGCAATCCATCGCCCGTGCGGGAGCGGTCGTTGTCTCCGGCGGCGCGCTCGGAATCGACGCGGCCGCGCACAGGGGGGCGCTCGAAGCAAACGGGCGCACATGGGTCGTGGCCGGCACAGGGCACGCGCACTGCTACCCACCTGAACACGACAGGCTCTTCGAGACGATCGCGCGCGGGCCGGGCGCCATGGTGTGGCCTTTCGGCGCCAACCACCGGCACCGCTCGGCCTTTCGTATCCGCAATCGCGTTCTTGCGGCACTCGCCGACGCTGTCATCGTCATTCAGGCCGGGGCCCAATCCGGCGCCTTGCACACGAGCGCCTGGGCCCGACGGCTGGCCAAACCGCTTTGGGTCGTTCCTGCCGCTCCATGGGCAGGCGACGACTTTGCAGGCTCACGAAAACTTCTCGATGAGGGTGTTCGACCGCTCGCGTCCGTTGAGCGCCTCCTCTCCGTGCTCCCGCTCGCCGCAGAGGTTGCTCAAGCGCGCACGACGGAGCCACCATTAAACTTTGAATCTTCTATTTATATCAATATCTTACGTTCAATGTCAAAGGTTCCACTTCACATCGACGAAATTGCAGCACGGGTCGACTCGCCGGTGAAGGCGATTGCCGCGGCGCTCTTGACGCTCGCCTTGGAAAACGTAGTAGTAGAGGGCCCCCCGGGGTTTTTCCGCCGACTGAACACTGGCAACCATTGAATTCTATTGGGTAATGCGAAAGAGACGCCTCTGATGGGAAAGACACTCGTGGTCGTGGAGTCGCCCGCGAAGGCCAAGACCATCAAGAAATACTTGGGCTCGAAGTTCGACGTCGTGGCGTCGAAGGGACATATTAAAGACCTGCCCAAAAAACTCGGGGTCGACATCGAGAAGGGTTTTCAGGAGACGTACGAGGTCGTCCCGGGTAAAGAAAAGGTCCTCCTTGAGCTGAAGGAAGCCGCCAAAGGGGTCGACGAAGTTCTGCTGGCGACGGACCCCGATCGCGAAGGAGAAGCCATCGCATGGCACATCGCGGAGGAGCTCAAGTCGGCCAAAAGGTCGACGAAGCGTGTCGAATTCCATGAGATCACGAAGAAGGGGGTCGAGTATGGGGTGGCGCATCCCCGCGAGCTCGACAAGAATTTGTACGATGCCCAGCGGGCCCGGCGCGTTCTCGACCGAATCGTCGGCTACGACGTCTCGGCCCTCGTGTGGAATAAGCTTGCGTTCGGCCTGAGCGCCGGGCGTGTTCAAAGCGTCGCGCTCCGGCTCATTGTCGATCGTGAACGCGAAATCGAAGCGTTCGTACCCGAAGAGTATTGGAATTGCGGCGCGGCACTCGCTGCCCCCCATGGGGGCGGAAACACCCAGACCTTTTTTGCCCGTTTGGCGTCGCGGCAGGGCGAAAAGCTCACGGTCCAGAACGCCGACGAAGCAGCACGCGTCCGCACGGATCTCGAGGGAGCAGACTACAGGGTCACCAAAGTCACGAAGAATGAACGCAAGCGCAATCCGCCCGCGCCCTACACGACGAGCAAGCTCCAGCAGGATGCCGTCAATCGGCTCGGATTCGGCGCCAAGCGGGCGATGCAAATCGCCCAGGGTCTGTACGAGGGCGTCGATCTCGGCAAGGACGGTGGGCCCGTCGGTCTCATCACCTACATGCGCACGGATTCGACCCGGCTTTCGCCCGATGCGGTTCACGCGGTGCGCGAACTCGTTGCCAAACGGTACGGGCCGGAATGGGTGCCGGCCCAACCGAACATCTACAAATCGAAAAAGAACGCCCAGGACGCGCACGAGGCCATCCGCCCGACGTCCGTCGACCTGCCCCCAGAGACGGTTCGCCGCCACCTCAAGGATGACCAGTTCAAGCTCTACAAGATGATCTGGGACCGGTTCGTGGCCAGCCAAATGGCTCAGGCGGTCTACGATCAGACCAGCATCGACATTGAGGCCAAACGCGGCCTTTTACTCTATGGCCTCCGTGCGAGCGGGCGCGTTCTCAAGTTCAGTGGATGGCTCGAGGCGTACGAAAAGGCCAGCGCCAGCGGCCGCGCGGGATCGCTCGCAGGCGAGGGCGAGGACTCGCATCCGTCGAACGGAGAACCGCGCGACCCGAAGGACCTGTTGGCCGACGATGCAGATTCGTCTTTGCCTGACCTCGCCGAAGGTCAGGTGGTGAAGCTCGAGACGCCCCCGGGGGTTGTCACGGAGCAGAAGTTCACGCAGCCCCCCCCCCGCTACACCGAGGCCTCGCTCGTCCGAGAGCTCGAGGAGCGCGGCATTGGTCGCCCGAGCACGTATGCGGAAATCATCAGCAAAGTGCAGGCGCGGGACTACGTGGAAAAAATGGATGGGACGCGATTTCGTCCTACGACGCTGGGGAAATTCGTCGTCGACGGCCTGGTCCGAAGCGAACTCGATTTCATGGATCCTGCGTTCACGTCGAAAATGGAAGAGGAGCTCGACGAAGTCGAAGCCGGAAAGGAAAACCGGGTCGACTTGTTGAAGCGCTTCTACAAGCGGTTCCGATCTCAGCTCGACCAGAGCAAAAAGGGAAAGCGCTGGAACCCGGATCCGGAACCAACCGATCAGAAGTGTGATCTCTGCGGTGGAACCATGCTGAAAAGGTGGTCACGCAACGGATGGTTTCTCGGTTGCGAGAACTACCCCGACTGCAAGAACACGCGGGATCTGGGCGCTGACGGGCAACCATCGCAGCCGCGGGAAACCGGCATCGACTGCGACAAGTGCGGAAAGGCGATGGTGATCAAGAGCGGGAGGTTCGGCGAATTCCTATCGTGCACGGGCTACCCGGAGTGCAAGAACGCCAAGCCCGTTCCGCTCGGGGTCAAGTGCCCTAAGTGCGGTGGAGACCTCATCGAGATTCGTTCGAAGAAGCAGCGCGGGAAGTCCTTTTACGGCTGTTCGAACTACGCGAGCGAATCGATCAAGTGCGAGTTCAAGCTTTGGCAGAAACCCATCGGAGAACCCTGCCCGAGCTGCGGGGCGCCCTTTCTCGTCGTGGGTGGCACACGCGTCAAACCCGCCATCGTGTGCGTGAACAAGGAGTGCGGATACAAGCGCGCGCTGAGCGAACCGGCCCCGGCCGAACCCTCGACGGCAGCGACGGCCGTGGAGTCGTCGAGTGCCGCTCTCTAGTTCGGACCATGTGCTCGAGCTCGCACCCGCTTCGGTGCTGGCAACCGACGAAAGGACGGACGAGGCTTTCGACCGGATGGCATTTGCGCGTCGCGCGATCGACCTCGTCGGCCCCTCCCGCACGACCATCGTCATTTGCGAGGGCGCAAGCCGGATGCGCGTCGAATCGGGCCCCGCCTGGGGACGTCCGAATCGCCGCTGGGCCGTACTCGCAATCCCAAGCGGGGCCTCGAAGCGTGCGATCGCGCTCGCGGTCACCGGACTCGCTTCGCAACCGCGGGCCTATGCACTGGATGTTTTGATCGACGAGGCATGCGCATCGACGGCCGCATGAGCGAGAATCCCAGTCACTACATCACTCGCGAGGGCGCCAAGCGTTTGCAAGAAGAGCTCGCGCGTCTGCGATCCCGCGAACGACCGCCCATCGTTCAGCAGGTGGCCGACGCCGCAGCTCAAGGGGACCGCAGCGAAAATGCCGAGTACATTTACGGCAAAAAGAAGCTGCGCGAGATCGATCGTCGCATTCACTGGCTGACCAAACGGCTCGAGAGCATCACGGTTGTGGACCCGCGGCAGGACGGCCCCAACCTCGTTTTCTTCGGTGCCTACGTTGAAGTGGAGGACGACGCGGGATCCCGGATCACGTACCGCATCGTCGGGGAGGACGAAATCGACCTCGGTCGGGGGCACGTGTCGTATCGATCGCCGATGGGGCGTGCGCTCTTGCGACGCCGGACGGGCGACGCCGTTGTGCTGGACCGGCCGAGCGGCCCGGTGCAGCTCATCATCGTCACGATTCGCTACTCGACTCCATGAAGCGGCGCGCTCGGACCAGGCCGGTCAGGCGGTCCATTGGACGAATGAACGAAACGGTCCTTAGCCAAACCTCAGCACGACGAGCCGGCACGACATGCCGGCGTCGGACGACGAGGCTACGCCCCATGCCCCCGACGCCGGACTTGCCACGGCGGCGGGGGAGCGCACGGAATCATCCGCGTCCGACGTCCCTCGCCACCCAAGAGCCCTCAACGGCCCGTCTTGGCTCAGGAGCCGAAGCGAGCCACGAGCGATCGAGCGCGCCCGACGAACTCCTCCTTGTGGAATCTGTCGAAGTCGGCCCATGTGCAGAGCGAACGTGTATCGACCACACGGTCGACGAACAGTTTGCCATCGAGATGGTCGAGCTCATGCTGGAATGTTCCTGCCGTCAGCCCCATCACACGGAAATCGACGTTCGCTCCGCTGAGGTCCCACGCACGAACATGCACGCCCGTATAGCGCGGCACCTCGCCCCGCAAGTTCGGTACACTGAGGCACCCTTCGTAATTGAGGAATGTCTCGTCCGTCACGGATCGCACGACGGGATTCACGAGCACGGTCAGAGGCCAGTTGGGCTTGTATGGATACCGCGGATTGTTCGCGACTTCGATCACACAAGCGCGCACCGGCTCGTGGACCTGATTTGCCGCTATGCCGGCTCCACCCGCATCCCGCATCGTCTCGATCATGTCTTCGACGAGCCGCTGGAACGCCACGCTGGAAAGCTCTTCGCGGGGGACTTCGCGGGCGGGCTGACGCAACACCGGGTGCCCAATCGTCGCGATTTTGCGAAGGGCCATGCCCACGAAACTACCAAGCTACCGCTTCTCCGCCAGAATAATCGCGCGCGGCGATTCGTTTCCGAAAAAAACTCCCGGCGTTGCGATGCGGCCGCTTATCTCGCGCACCTTGAACCCTTGTTCGTGAAGGATGCGCCCGAGCTCGTGCAGACTGTAGACGCGCACCGAGTATTCGATTTCCCGCGAGCGACCGTCGTCGAGCATCATCGTCCGCTTCACTTTCATGCGGCTCGTGATGAAGTCGACGGACATCTCGTCCATGCAAACGCAACCGTCGCCTTCGAACCAAGCGAGCGAGGGCGACTGCCGAATCATGAAGTCCCGGTTGACGACGTCGAGAAGAAACTGACCGCCGCCCTTCAGAGAGCGGTACACGCGTTCGATCACCTGCGCATTCTTGTCCTCTTCGAAGTAGCCGAAGCTCGTGTTCCACGAGTAGACGCCATCGAACTGTTCATCGAACGACATCTCGCGCATGTCGCCCTGAACGAAGTTCAGTCTGGCGCCCCGATCTTGCGCTTCTTCGCCCGCACGCGCGAGCATGGCGAGTGACAAGTCGAAGCCGACGACTTCGTAGCCTCGCTTCGCGAGCTCGGTCGCGTGTCGACCCGTGCCGCAAGCCAGATCAAGGATGGCGCCTCCGCGCTCGACGGCCAAGCTTTCTTCGATGAACGCAACCTCTCGAGCCAGCTGGTCGTCGGCAATCTTTTCGCCCGTGCGGACATAATCGTCGTTGAAGAGGTCCTCCCACCAAAGCCGGCCCTTGCGACGTGCACCGGATGGGTCGCCTTGCGAAGGCATGCTGCCGACGTGGGGAGGGACGATCACCAGGGAAGGCCGCGGCGGCACCGGGGGACCGCGCTTCGACGGCGGAGGAAAGCCGGGATGCGACACCGCGCGGGGTCTCATCGGCGGTAGAACCGACTCGGGACTCGGCGACGAGTCGACTGCGACGAGTTCGTCCGAACCGATTTCTGGATGGTCTACGGGGAGCGTCGGCGTCGAGCCGCGAGCCTCCGCCAGAACGGACTCGGGCACGCGGGCTACGACGGGCGTCAGTACCTCGTCGTCGAAGTCGACGTCGAATTCGTCCTCTGGATGCAGTTCGAGGCGCGCCTTCTGCGAAGATGCAGGTGGGGGGACGGAGTCATCGAACGCAACGGCCGCCTCGGCCTTCGGATCGCCGAGCGCATCCGAGGCCACGACGGGGGGCGGCGCGTCGGAAATCGTAATGATTCGCATCGGCGTGAGCGGCGTATTGAGCGACCCCTGCACCGGCGGCGGATCGGGTGGCAATCGTTCGGTTTTCGGCTTGCCGTCGCCTCCCGCAACGTTCGGACGCGAAATCTCGTCGTCCGGTATTCGAAGGGCGAGCCGTCGACGCGTCGCGCCGCTGTCGCGCGCCGGCGGAACCGACGCGATGGCCGGTGCCGAGCGCGGGGGGACCTCCGCACCGCCGTCCCCGGCGACCCCGTCGACCGCCATCGGCGCTGCTCGCCGGTCATCGCTCATCTGAGCGCTCCGGGTTGCACCGACGCGAGCGGTGCACGCACAAGCGCCTGCCCGTAACGAACAGCTCCCTGCTGGATGAGCCACTCACCGGCAGCCGCAGGTTCAAGCATCAGCACCGCTGTCGACCCCAAGTGAAAGACGCCGATTTCATCCGCCCGCTCGACCCGGAGAGGCGGATCGAAATGGTGATCGCCCATCGGCACGTCCCGCGCGTCGACTCCAATGGCCGTGACGCGTCCGACGATCATCGCAGCCACCATCACCACCGTCACGCGGCCCCGCCCCCCATCGGCATCAATTTCGATCGCGACCCGGCGATTGCGGCAGAGGAGGTTTGCAACGTGACGCACACCCACGTCGTTGACCGGATAGTAATCGCCTGGCATCGAACGAATACGCCGAATGAACCCGCTGACGGGTGCGTGTACGCGATGATAATCCTTCGGCGACAAGTAGATGACGAGCCCCGTGCCTCCGAGCAGGCGGCCGGCTTCGCTTTCGCCACCGACCAGGTCGGAGACGGAGTACGGTCTTCCTTTAACCACCAAGGTTCCCCGCCCATCAATGCGAGCGATCGACTCGAGACGCCCGTCCGCCGGGCTGAGCACGACCCGTGGGTCCGCATCGATCGGACGGAGCCCACCCTTGAGCTTGCGAGTGAAGAACGCGTCGAAGCTCGCCCAGCCGCCCTGGGTGTCTGCCTCGTCGAGCGCGACGTCGTACGCGCGAGCGTAGACGCCCACGATGGCTCGAGCGATAGACGGCGACCACGGGTGGTCGGCGAGGCGACCGACCGCGCGCCCAATCCGGGCACGTGGGAGTGCGCGCAAAATCTGAGCGGTGACATAGGTTGCGGCGCTCATGGGTGACGGGGCCCTGTCGCTCCACGCGAATGAGGAACCGCCAGAACGTCGAGGGCAAGAAGAGTCAAAGGCAATGACCCGGCCGACTAAGCATGGTAGCCGCCCGGGTCCGAGCGGGTCAATTGCCTTATCCTTAGCAAGGGGCGCGTCGGGGCTTTCCTTCGACCCTTCGAATCAGCGGGCGAGCAGGTAAGCATCTTTTCCTCAGCTCCCCCGACCTTCTTCCTCTCACCACCCCTTCCCGGTTTTCTTGCCAGGAGGTCGCCCGAGATGCCGGCCCCCACCCCGACGATGGCCACGAAAGGAAGCAGCCTGACGCCGGAGCAGGACTTCGAGCTCACACGCCGAATCGACGCCGCGCGTCGCGCTGGAGGCCATGGCAGCAACCTGCGGCCGCCCGTTCGCAACTCCCCTCCCCCTCTCCTGCCGGCTCAGACCCACATATCATTCGAAGTCGTCCAGCGGTGATTCTGGGCGACCGCGTGCGGCTTCGCACAACGGCTCGAGCGATGGCTCTCGCGGTGCGGCGTCAACCGTCGCACCTTCACAGGCAACCTCCGACTCGAGCGGGTCGACGGCGAGAGCCTCCCCAAAGGACTCAATGGCTTCGTCCTCATCTCCTCTCTCTCTCGCCCATCTCCCCCGGAGTGCCCACCACGGCCCGTAGGATGACGAAACGTCGCGCGGTTCGGCGACGAGTGGCGCCCCTTCGGCTGGCCGACCCGCCATTTCATACGCCCTGGCGCGCAGCCAGCGGAATCCCGCGTCCGACGATATCGTGCGAGCCGCGCCCAGCGAAATCTCCGAGAGCTCATCAATGGCGGCGTCCGCGTGATCACGTGAAAGCAAGAGCTGCGCAAGCCGTGACCTGTCCCGCACATCTCGCATTCCCCCGCGATCCGCCATGCCTCCGCCCAATGCGGGAACTGCAATCCGGGATCGCGCTTCGATAGACGCACGCCAGCGGATATCCCACGCTTTCAGATCGGCACCACTCGTCGCAAGGAGCGCCGCATTCGAGTCCTTGCCCGTGCGAAGCTCGTGAAGGAGGCGTGGAAGCGCATCGCGGCCGACGCTCTCGAGGTAATAGCCCACGAAGCTTGTCACCTCCGCAAACGCGACGGTCGCGGCGTCGGCGCTCGGAAGCATTGCAATGCTCGGGCCCAATTTGTCGAGCGGCAGGGTCAGTCCTCGGGCCATCCCCTGCTCGACGAGCGCCTCCGGGGACGGTCGATCGTCGAATGGCCCCGGATCGCGCCAGCGTACTTCTTGACGTTTCGCAACGCCCTCTTGCAGCCACAGGGGGGCGAGATCTCGTGTGGCACGAGTCACCGCAAGATGGGTGAGCTCGTGGGCAATCGTATCGCGCCACGGATAGCCATGCCGTGCGGCGCGCGGACTCAGCAAGGTCACCCGACCCCATTTGGCCACGGCCACGGTGCCCGTCGTCCTTGCGCTGTCGTACGGCAGACCCGTCATCGCGGCCAGCGACAGCAAGTCACGAACGACGACCAAACGCGTCGGCAGCGGCCAGCTTACCCCGAGATCCCGCGAGAGCGCATCGCGGGCCCTCGCGACCGTCTCGAAGATGAGCGGGGCGAGCGGTGCATCATGCTCGTCTTGAAATCGCACCTCGATCTGGCGCTCTTCGTCCCTTCGAACGACGGTTGCCGCGGTGACTCGCTGACAGCCGCGGGCAATATCTCCGAGAGCCGTGTCGCGGTCGACCTTCTGAACCTCGGGTCGAGCGAGAATCGATGCCGCTCCGTCGCAATCGAGTTCGTCGATGGCAAGACGCGCTCGCTCCAGCGCCATGCGGGGATCGTCGGGGGCGACCGCAGCGGCTCCGGCCAGCATGGCGCGCGCGTCGTCGAAATCGAGCCCCGCGATGAGCGTCTCGACGGCCCTCGCCAACGTGCTCGTTTGCGCCCGAGACGACGTCGGGGCCACGACCGCGATCGTAAGAACGAGCAGACAGAGGACTGGTCGCAGGCGCGTGAACTTCATCGAAGCAGCCCTTCCGCGTACCTTTGCACTGCGTCCCTCAGCGAGCCACTCGTACGCTGCGCGAGCCCACGCAATACGCGCCGCCGAAACTCTTCAGGCCCGCGGTGCTCGCCCGCGTTCGGGATGGAGACGGAATCTCGACTCGACTGCCGACCGTCTCCTTCTTCGTTCGACCGCGAGCCCTCGTCGTCGCCCTCACCCTCGAGCTCCTGGCGGGCCGCTTCGATCTCCCTTTGCGCGTCGCGCTGATATCTCAGGCCCTCGTCCGCGTCACCGCGCTGCAGCGCTTCGGCGGCCTGGCGGCCCGACCGTTCAGCCTCTTCGATGGACTCGACTGCGCCCTCGGGAAACGAAGTCTTGTCGCGGCCCCTCTCTGCCAATTCGCTCGCGCGCTCGGCAAGCTTCCGCTCATCCGCGCCATCCTGCTCGAGGGGACCGCGCGCTCGTTCAGCGGCGTGGCGACGAAGCTGCTTCAACTCGTCCTCAGCCCACTCTGCCTCGTTTTCGAGCTTGCGACGCGCATCTTCCACACCACGCTGTCGTTCCCCGCTCGGATCCTCGAACCATCCGCTCCGCTGAAGCATCTTCTTGGCCTCATCGAGCGTTCCGGCTGCGCTGCGTCCGCTTTCTACCGCGTCGGCCGGACGCCCATCTTCGAGGGCATGGGCCATTTGCTCGGCGAGCTCGCGCGCAGCCGACCCCTTGCTCGTCCACGAGTCGCTCCCCGCGCCAACTCTCGGGAGCCGGCGTGCCGCGCCGCGAACGGCCTCGGCATGGCGCTTGGCTTCGTCACGCCATTGCTTCATCTCGTCGTCGCTCGCCTCGCCGGACAAGGCCGCTTCGGTCTTGGCGATCTGGCCGGCATGTTCCTGAGCCAAGCGCTCGAGATCCTGCACGGCCTCGTTGAATGCTTGGGCGACCTCGTCCGGGACGTCGTCACCCTCGCCCGGCAAGCCTCCGCCGGCGCCCGCTTCGTCCCCTCCGCCCCCGACACCCCCTCGACTGCTGCCGCGAGACCCGAACGAAGGGTCGGGCTGCCGCAGCCGCGCGGCCAAGTCTCGCGCGGCGAGCTCCGCATGGACGAGATCACGGTCATCTCGGGCCCGCTTGACGCGTAGGAGGTCGGCGGCGACGATCTCGCCCAGGTCTTGTCCGAGCTCGCCGAGCCTCGGCATCACCGAGCCACCCGCCGTCAACACGTCGCTGGCCGCGTCACTGCGCGCCTGGCCGCGAGAGCGAACGTCGGCGGCCTGGTTTTGCAACTGCGCGGCGCCAAGAGCCAGGTCGTCGGCGACATCGGCGAGCTCTTTGGCAATCGACTGGGTATCGCGGATTCCGAGACCGCGAATGACCGCGTCGACCACGAGCGCGAATCGCTCCCTCGCTTTGACGGCCGCCGCTCGTACGACGGAGGTCGGGGACGCCAGCTGCGATTGAATCGCTTTTCGTGTCGCCTCTTCCTGAGCTCCCACGAGTGCGCGGATTCGCGGCGGAACGCGGATGCCGCTGAAGTTTTCACTCATTGCGGCTTCGACGAGCCGCCCGTCGTCCTCCGTCCGCTTGGCGTCTTCGGTCGCCAGCGCCTTTTCGTCGTGTTGCTTCAACTCGAGTCGCCACGCCAGCGTATCGACGAGCGCGTCACGAACCCGGACCAACGCCTCGAGCCTGCGGGCCTCTGGCTCGCCGATGACCGGCGGAACGATGGTCAAGGCTTCGCTCCTTCCCCACTTCGGCCCGGTCAGCACATCGTTGTCCTTGGCTTCCACCGTCACTGCGACGGGAACCCGGCTTCGCGCAACGAATGGGTCGCGCAGCTTGAGCACCTGACCACCCTGGTAACTCGTGCTCGTGCCGTCGAGGTGCGCCAGCACGCGACGCTCCTCCCGCGCGCCGGCGCGCAGGACGAGGTGGACCTCGCGAAGGCCATGATCGTCGAATGCCTCAAATCGAATCGGGATGTCATCGGTCACGTCGATGAGCTTCAGCTGGCGGGGCGCTCCCTCGAGTCTCACGAGCGGCGATTCGTCGGGAACGGATTCGATCTGGGCCGTTTCGGGTGACGGGATCACCACGTCACCAAAGCGGGCGACGATTCCGAGCGTTACGGTCCGTGTCAACGACCAACGTGCGACCAATCCCCCCGACCCATCTTCGACGAATGGCACCTCGCTCGAACCGTCACTCAAGAAGATATGGCGTCCAGGCCGGACCGGAATTCCGCGCACCGTGACGGAAGTGCCGTACGGCAAGGTCAGCGATTGGAGCCCAGCTCCTTGGCTTTCACCCTGATGCAAGTACTCCGGCGGCCGCGTCGTGACGACCGGCGAATCGAGCCAAGTCATCGAAACGGGGGCGACGCCACGGCGCGCCACGAGCACGTCGGCTCCCTCGAGGATCGAGGAGAGGCGAGCGATGGCCAGCGCGAGGACGCACACGGCCACGACGACCGCCGCGAGGTGGACGCGCGCAGCCGTGCGCTCCGCGTTGTCCATCACTTCCTTTGCCGGAAGCCGGGCGAGGACCCGCGCGACGTGCGCCCGGACAAGGTCGGGGGATCCGCGTCCGACGCGCGCTTCGCCGGCGGGATCGAGCAACGACAAAGCACGAATCGCTCGTGCGGCCCGTTCTCGGTCAACCCGGCTCACAGGTCCCCGGAGGAGACCGGCCGAGTCGCCGCTTAGTCTGCGCTGCCGAGCCTCCCAACCAACGACGCACACGAGGCTCAGCGCGATCGCCGAACCGGCCCCTGCGCGAGCCAGGGAGGTCCCGGCGCGCGCACCGAGCAAGCCCAAGAGCAACCCGAGCCCGCAAAGCGTCACAGCCGCCCGGAGCGAAGAAGCGCGAAGAGGCGCGCGGGAGGCCTCCGTCAGCTGAGTCAGCGGCTCGGTCAGCGACGACGGCACCGAGGGAGCGTAGCAAGGTACGGCGCCATGGCCGCCTCCTCCGTCGTCGAGACTTTCAGTAGGAGGCCGGGGCCGCTGCGCCAGCGGCCGGCGCGGCTCCGGGCGCCGTGGGCATCGGCGGCGGCCAGGCCGGCAGAACGCTGGGGAACCCGCTCGGAAGAGCCGTCGGGAGCGTGCTCGGGAGCGCGGCCGGAAAGGAAGTCGGAAAGCCCGACGGAATGGCGACGCCACTCGGCAGGACGGGCGGAAATGGGGGCAGAACCGTGACCATGCCGGGAGGAAGGCCGAGCGTCGGCGGTCCCGCGTCTGGACCCGTTGCGGCCGATGGACTCCAGGACCGGCTCCCGCTTGGGCGAACCCCGGCAAGCGCAGCGCCGCCAACGATGCGGGTCGGCGTGAGCGTGGGGACTTGCCCGCCCCCTGCCGAAGCCATCGCGGCCGGGTCAGCGGTCGCGACGGCACGATTGCTCACGCCGTACGCCGCCGGCACCTGGACCGCGGGGGCCGATGGACCCGATTGGCCGGTCCCGGTTGCAACGAAGAGCGCCACGAGACCGGCCCCAACGACCACCGGCAGCGTCAAAAGCACCAGCAGCGGACCACGGCCCCGGGGGGGACTGCGCTCGTGTCGCTGAGCGCCCGCCACCCGGAAGGCCCCCCCCATGTAGGGGGCCGTCAGCGCCGTGGCAGGCGGAGGGGCTCGGATGGTATCCGCGTGCGGCGACTCTGGCTCCGCCGAAGAGCGGACGGGGGCAGGCACAGACGCCGCTCGCACCTGCTCCCCCAAACACTCGACGGTCCCGCTCGGAGCCGTCCGCGGGCCAGGCACCGGGGACAGGACCGGCCTCGGCGCCCCGCGCGCGCCACCGCCGGTTGCGAGGAGCGCCAGTCGCATTTCGGTCGCCGTCGCGAAGCGCAGCTGAGGCCGTCCAGCCATGGCCCGGTGGACCAACCCCGCCACCTCAGGGGGCACATCCGGAGCTGCCTGCACGAGAGGCACGACCTCTCCGCGCTGCACCCTGACGGCGATGACGCGCGCGTCTTCCCCATGAACCGGCCTCGCGCCGGCGATCATTTCGTAGAGCATGACGCCGACTGCGTAGATGTCCGAGCGGGGGTCGACCCTGTCGGCGCTCTGGGCTTGCTCGGGGGCCATGTACTCCGCCGTTCCCATCACCACGCCGGCGACTGTCAGGCTCTTTTGCCGAGCGTCGACTCGCCGAGCCTTCGCAATGCCGAAGTCGATGAGCTTGAGAACCGGTTTGCCCGCACTGAACGTGACGAACACGTTTTCCGGCTTCAAGTCGCGATGGATGACCCCGAGCGCATGCGCGGCCTCCAAGGCTTCGAGCACCTGCGCAGCATACTCACTCGCGACCGACACCGGCAGGCTTCGCTGACGATCCAGCACGCTGGACAACACCTCGCCTTCAAGGAGTTCCATTACGATGTACGCATGGCCATCCGGTGTTCGATCGACGTCCGTCACCTGGACTACGTGGACGCTTCGGATCTGCGCCGCCACACGCGCTTCCTGAAGGAAACGCTCGACGAGACCGGTGCGACGGTTGAGCTCGGGGTGCAGAACTTTGATTGCGACACGGGTTCCCAGCCCGACGTGCAAGGCCTCGTAGACCGACCCCATGCCCCCGTCCCCAAGCAGGCGCACCAAGCGGTACTTTCCGTTGACGACGCTTCCGATGTCGATCACGCGAAGGCGGAAGCGTAGCACCAAGGTCCCGGGCCACGAGCCCGGGCGCTCTCCACCATTTGGCTAGGCGGCGTGTTGGCTAGGCGGCGTGCTTCTCGATGTCGCGATCGGCCAAGATGCGGCCTACCGTGTCCGCGTCGTCAATCGAAGCAAACACGGGCCGCAGTCCTTCGACACTGTTCGCCTCGTCTCCGAACGCGCCGCTCGGCGCCAAAGCGCGGGCCTGTGGACCGTCGAGGACCAAGAATACGTCGTGCAATTTGCGCGACGGGGCGTCGATGACGTAGGCAATACGCGATCGATCGAGCGATAGCTCTTCCTCTCCCCGCCGAATGAGAACGCGCGCGTCGGTGACGAAATAGCGAGTCTGCCTCGAGAGCCGCGAAGGACGCACAAATGCGGCATAGGCGACGCCGGTTGCAACGGCGAACAAGAGCAACATGCCGAGCGAGGCGCCCACCAACAAGAACCCTGCCGTGGCCGGCGGAAGCGCCTGGACGACTTCGACGAGTGGGGGGAGCGAGCGGGTCAACGACCGCGCGAAGAAGGCGAACAGAAGCGCCCCCGTCACCGCGGTCGCAAGACGGCGATTCGTCCAGGGGGCTGCCATCGGCGCGGCCGACCATAAGACACGCTCGCCGGGGTCAAGTCGTTGGGCGAGCGGACGCTCACCACTTCCGAACGGAGCGCTCGGCTCGACGCCACGAATCATCGCCCAGAGCCGATCCGGGGCCTCGACGTCGTGCAGCGTGAGAGACAGTGTTCGACGAAGTGCGCCCGTCGGCACAGCGCGAATCAATACGAGATCGCCAACCGACGGGTCGCGCGAACCCCACCGGACCAGCGCATAGCTTATCTGTCGAATGTCGATCGAACGCTGAATGCGCCCGCGTCGCCAGACGACGCGTCGATCCGTGACCAGATATTCGACCTGGGACCGCCACCAGATCGGCAATCGCCAGGCACTGAGGGCAATGCCTGCGCACCAGGCGGCAAACATGACCATCCCTCCGACCGGGGTTCCTAGCGACCTGGCCACGACGACCGCGTAGCAGAGCACGACTGCCGAGATCACGGCCGCGCCGACCGCAGCGGCCTTCTGGGGAAGCGGGACGGACACGGCCCGGCAGCGCGTCTGCCAGACGATGCGCTCGCCGTAGAGCGAGTCAGCGGACATCGTGACGTTACACTGCGCCCCGTCGCGTCGTGTGTCCAGGGGAGCCGCGCAGTTCCAGCGAGACCGGAATGCCATTTTGCCGCGGGGGGTCCGACGCCCCATCGTCCCGCAAAGCGCTTCATCCTGCCCGCGCACCGTGCTTCATCCCGCAGCGCGCTTCATCCCGCGCAGCGTGCTTCATCCCGCGCAGCGTGCTTCATCCCGCACCGCGTGCTTCATCCCGCACCGCGCTCCAAACCTTCGACCCCCCCTGCGGTCAGTTAGCTGCCGTCCG